>CAJXNC010000019.1 GCA_913056125.1 uncultured Altererythrobacter sp. | reverse complement strand
CGGGAAGTAGCGCAGCCTGGTAGCGCATCACACTGGGGGTGTGGGGGTCGCAGGTTCGAATCCTGTCTTCCCGACCAGTGGAAAATCCCCCAACACCCCGAACAGCGCGATTACTGGGCGGTGACCGGCGTCCCATCCATATTGCGGCGGACATCCATCACGATGACGCCATTCTCCTCGGCGAACTCGTCCCATTGCGCGGCAAGCTCTGCCACCAGCTCTGGATTGGCTTCGGCCACGTTTTCGCGCTGGCTCGGATCCTCATCGAGGTTGTAGAGCTGCCACGTGCTGTCGCCCAACGGGGCAAACATCCATTCGGCCTTCCAAGGACCGCGGCGGATCATGCGATTGCCGCCGATTTCCATCGCGACATATTCGTCCTCACTGCGGACGCTCTGTGCAGAACCATTGAGCAGGCCGACCAGCGAATGGCCGGTCATCGCCAAGGAGGCAGTGCCGCCCGGCGAATTCTCGCCGCCTGCAAGGTCGACGAAAGTCGGGCCGAAATCCATCACCGTCGACAGCGCATCGACATGGCCATGCGGGATCCCGAGCGCCGGACCGCTGATGATGGCGGGCACCTTGATACCGCCCTCTGCCGTGGTGTTCTTGCGCAGGTAAAGCGGGGCGGACCCTGCCTCCGCCCAGCCGGGCCCGATCGAGGCGAAGGAGTTGGGACGCCCGATATTCTCAAGCGAATAGTCGAAGCCCGCCGGGCGCAACTGCATCTGCTCTGCGCCATTGTCGGAAATGAAGATGACGATGGTGTTGTCTAGCTTGCCCGTCTCTTCGAGATGGTCGAGCAGGCGGCCGATCTCGCTATCCATGCGTTCGACCATGGCGGCGTAGACCTCGGCGGAGCGGATGCTGATTGCCTTTTCCTCGTCGTTCAAACTGTCCCAAGACGGATAGCCTGGAGGGTCAGGCGGAAGTTCGAGATCGGCCGGGCCGAAGCCCAGCTCCTTCCACGCCTCGAACCGGCGTTGGCGAATGACATCGTAGCCTTCATCGAAACGGCCAGCCTGCGCGGCAATATCCTCATCGAGCGCCTGCAGCGGCCAGTGCGGCGCAGTGTAAGCGAGATAGCCGAAAAAGGGCTTGTCGTCCTCACCTTCGTCGATGAAGTCGATCATATGATCGGTGTAGGCAATGGTGGAGTAGAAATCCTCCGGCAGGCTGTCGATGATCTCGCCATCCATGCGATAGGTCGAACGCCCCTCGAAGCTGAGGCCGCCCATGTCGCCCCAATGGCTGCCGCCCGGCTGCAGCAGCGCGAAGGAACGCGTGAAGCCGCGACCGCGCGGGCTCAGCTCGTCCGAATAGCCGAGGTGCCACTTGCCGGTCATGTAGGTCTGGTAATCGAGATCCTGCATGCGCTTGGCCACCGAGAGCACGCGGTCGGTCATCACGCCCTGGTAATGCGGCGAGTTTTCCGGATACATCGACATCGGCGCCATGGAACCGAAACCGGCTTGCTGGTTGCTCATGCCCGAAAGCAGCATGGCGCGGGTCGTCCCGCAAACCGGACTGGCGTAGAAGTCGGTCAGCACCAGGCCTGTCTCAGCCAGACGATCGATATTCGGCGTCCTGATCTCGGCACCGAAATAGCCGAGGTCGGTATAACCGAGGTCGTCCGCGATGATGAGCAGGATATTCGGCCGCGAACCGTGCTCGACCGCAGGGGCGTCCTGGCAACCGGCAAGCGCAAGCAGGCCGCAGATAGCTAAACGTTTGAACATAGATCCTCCCAAACCCGTTCGGACGATGACGGGCCGCACGCGTGATTTCAAGCCACATAACCGTGCCATTTTGTCGCAGTCTCACCGCTTGCCTTGCTGCAGCATCCGGTTAGATTGCTCACGGTAACGGCCGTTAGGATAAGGCCGGAAAGGGAGAGGGAATGCGTTATCTCGCGGCTTTGGCGTTGGGCTCGTGCATGCTGGCATCTGCACCTGCCGGCGCACAGGACACGCCCGAACAACCGGAAGTGGTCCGCCCACTCGTGCCAATTCCGGCAGAGCGGCTGGAAGAAATGGTTCCCAAGCATCCCGGCTATCTCGGCGCACTGGCTCCGGCCAATCTCAATGCCGACAGACCGCCGGCTCCGATCGACATTACCGGAACCTGGTTCATCGACCTGTCGAAGGGCTTTGCCGACTACATGTTCGGCCCGCCCTACCCGCAATTCGGTCCCGAAGGGATCGAGGCGCTGATCGAACAGCCGCTCGCCGCCGAACGCGGGGAAACCTATCGCGATTCGATCGGCCAGTGTTACCCGCCCGGCATGCCGATGATCATGACGCGTGTCTGGCCGCATGCCTTCATCCAGATCCCGACCGCGATCTACATGATTTCGGGCTTCAACAATTCGGTGCGTACAATCTTCCTCGACGGAAGAGAGTTCTCCAACGAGGATCTCGTCGTGCCCAGCTATAATGGCGAGAGTATCGGCCATTTCGAGGGCGACACGCTGGTGGTCCACACCAAGTATTTCGAAACCGACAATCACTGGATCGATCTCGGTATTCCGATTTCCTACGATTTCGAAATGATCGAACGCATCCGCCTGGTCGAGGACGGAACCGTAATGGAAATCGAATACGAACTGATCGATCCGAACATGTGGGAAGGCGAATGGAAATCGACCAAACGCTTCAACCGCGCCGACTACACCGACATCAATGAGGCGAACTGCATACTCGCCTATAATGCCAACCTGCCGGGCACCGATCTCGGCTCCGAGACCGCAGAGGATCGCGGCATGACGCAGATCGCGGAGGACAGCGAATGAGAATACTTGCTCCCGTGGCCATGGTGGCAGTAGCCACCGCCCTGCCCGCCGCCGCACATCACAGCTTCGCCATGTTCAACCAGCGCGAAATCATGACGCTGGAAGGCACGGTCACCGAATTCCAGTGGACCAACCCGCACGCCTTCATCGAGATCGACGTGCCCCAGCAAGGGCAGGTGGTGCACTGGAGCATAGAGCTTAACAGCCCCAACAATCTGCGCCGGCAGGGCTGGAACCGCATGGCGCTACGCCCGGGCGAAAAGATTTCCTTGCGGATGAACCCGCTGCGCGACGGGCAGCATGGCGGCCTGTTCCTCGACCTCGTCAAGGAAGATGGCAGCACCCTCGATTCCGGTCTCCCCAAGAATGGTGAGCCGGTCAACGTACCGAGCTTGTAAGGAAGGGAGCGGAGAGATGAAAAGCACAATGAAACATATGTTTGCCGCACTGTCCTTTGCCGCACTGGCAACGCCTGTGGCGGCCCATCATTCCTATTCCATGTTCGACATGCAGCGCACGATCGTTCTCGATGCGACCGTAACGCAGTTCCGCTGGTCCAACCCCCATGCCTTCATCCGGGTGAGTGCCGATGTCGACGGCCGGACCGAGGAATGGTCGATTGAAATGACCAGCCCGAACAATCTCGTGCAGGAAGGCTGGACGCGCCGCTCGATCAAGCAGGGCGACCGGGTGCAGCTTTATGTCCATCCGCTGCGTAGCGGCGCGCAGGGCGGCGCCTATTCGGGCATCGTCCTACCCGACGGTTCGACGCTGGGGACGGTCGAGTGAGGCTCTCAGTCACGCTGCTCGCAGGACTGGTCCTTGCCGCAGGTCCGGCCAGTGCGCAGATATCCTCACCCGTACCCGAAGGCCTCGCCAATGCCGAGGACAGCGCCGGCTTTGCCAAGGGCCGCTATCACGAGCTCGACGCCTTGCCCGATTGGGGCGGGATCTGGTTCGTTTCCTTCAACCGCGGCCCCGATGCCGAGCCGCAGGCCGAATTGCAGCTCAAGGGCGATTACCTCATGCGCCTGCTCGAATGGCAGGCGGAAGTGCGCGCCAATAATGGTGTCGAGCGCCGCCCGCGCGGCAATTGCTCACCGCCAGGCCTGCCGCGCATCATGATGCTGCCGCAATATCCGTACGAATTCCTGTTCACGCCGGGCCGCGTCACCATCAACCAGGAAGCCTGGATGCAGACGCGCACAATCTGGACCGACGGGCGCGGCCATCCCGAATATGTCGACCCGTCCTATCACGGCCATTCGATCGGTCATTGGGAAGGCGATACGCTGGTAGTCGAAACGGTAGGCATCTCGGCCGAGTTGGAGATCGATGACGGGGCGACGCATTCGGACCAGTTCGTGCTGGAGGAACGCATCCACCTCTCACCCGACGATCCGAACGTCCTCGTCAACGAGATGCGCATGACCGACCCGGAGGCTTTTGCCGAACCGTGGCTGGTGACGACGCGCTACACCCGGGACCGGCACGGCACGCTGATCGAATTCCAGTGCTCGCAGAACGACCGCAACCCGGTCGACGAAGAGGGCTATACCCAGTTCGATTGATGCTGGTCCACTGACGTGGGAGCGGGCTGGTGCCGTAATCAATTCAGCGAAGCTGAATCGAAAATCTACTGGCGCACCGCGTCGAAGCTGAAACTGACCGTCACATTGCCGCCGAGGCTGGCTGCCGCATCGCCGATGCCGACGCCAAAAGCATTGCGGTTCACTACCGCGCGCCCGGTGACCGCGCGACTGTTGCCGCTGCCTGAGAGACGGAACGTGATCTGCTGCGGTGCCGTGACGCCTTTCAGCGTCAGCGTGCCATTGGCGAGGTAATTGCCATCACCCTGGCTGGTTACCGAGCTCGAAGTCCAGATTGCGGTCGGAAAAGTCTCGGCGGAAAAGAAATCCTCGCCGCCGAGCATGCCGTCCTGTGTCGCATCGCCCAGGCTGGCACTGCCAAGCTGGACATTGATGGTGATAGCCGCCGTCTGCGGATTGGCCGGGTCCATGGCGATCTGGCCGCTCCAATTGCCGAAACTGCCATTGAGAGCTTCGCCTCCATTGTCGACGGTGAAGCGCAAGGATCCGCCCGGCTGGATGGCCCATTGCGGCGGTGGTCCTGCAGGTTCGGGCGCGGCCGCCTGGGCCTCGGAGGCTTCCTGCACCGCTTCGACCTCAGCAATTTCCTCCTCGGCCTCCTCCTCATCGGCATGTTCATGTTCGCCATGGTCGTGCGCTTCTTCTTGCGCCACCTCTTCGGCAGGGATCGCATTCTCATCATCGCGATGCTCGTGCGCCTCACCGGCCTCTTCATGATCGGTCGTGTGATCATGCTCTTCCTGACGCGGTCCGATGGCAAAGAACACCGCCGCGCCCAGCGCAATGACCCCGGTGCCCAGCGCCAGCGTCCAGAATGGCGCACCGCCTGGAGCCATGCGCGCCAGCAGCTTGTCGCCGAGCAGGTAATGGTGCCGCAGCGCGCCCACGACATGCAGGACGAATAGCGCAAGGCCGATAAAGGCGAGAATCTCATGCGCTTCGGCAACTGTGCCATTGAGCGATTCCGCCACCGGCAGGTGCGGCCAGGGCACCACACCGAACAGCATGGTTGGCACGTCGATCGGTGCGCTCGAGACTACCGCCCAGCCCGAAAGCGGGGCGAGGATCAGGAAGGCGTAGAACAGTACATGTACTGCCTTGGCGAGGAAGCCAGTCGCCCCACCTTCAATCGGTGCAGGGCGCTTGTGCGTGAAGCGCCAGACCAGCCGCAACACCGTCAGCACCAGGACGGTGATACCCAGACTCTTGTGCAGCTGGAACAGCTGGAAGCCTTCCACGCCTTCGGGCATGGTGAAGCCGATGGCGATTTCCGCCGCCAGCACGAAGGCGATCAGCCAGTGCAGCCAGATCGCGCCCTTGCTGTATTGCTGCAAATTGTCGCTGCTCGAAATCATCGCCGACCCTTTTGGCTTTCCTACAGTCCCAGCCCGCGTTCACAGCCAATTCCGACTCGGAATGCAAGCGGAGCGCAGCAAATGGCCCTTATCGAGACCCTGATTGGCCCGATTACCTCGATCATCGACAAGGTGATCCCGGACAAGGATGCGCGCGACAAGGCCAAGCTGGAACTGCTCAAGCTCGAGGGAACGCAGGAATTGCAGCTGATCGAAACGCAGATCGCGGCGATTATCGCGGAGGCCAATTCCAGGGACCCCTGGACCA
The DNA here is from genome assembly GCA_913056125.1 of uncultured Altererythrobacter sp. Classification (GTDB taxonomy): domain Bacteria; phylum Pseudomonadota; class Alphaproteobacteria; order Sphingomonadales; family Sphingomonadaceae; genus Alteraurantiacibacter. Next base: position 11,296 of record CAJXNC010000019.1, on the reverse strand, counting down.
GCCGCGCCCGGCCGAGCTTCCTCTATGTCATGTACACGCTGCTGCTTTTCGCCCTGCCCATGGGCATTCTCGCGGCCTTCCAGCCGGGCACCGCGCAGGATATCGCAAGGGGCATGAACGACTATCTCAACGGATTGCCGGAGCCGCTCTACGCACTCTTCGGCACCGGCTATCTCGGCTACACCGCTGCGCGGCAGTGGGGGAAGATCAAGGGCGTTGAGAAATAGGCGGCATAGCAACAATGAGAATTCATTGACTGTTAGGAACCAACAACTTATAAAGTAAGCGTTCGCTTTAGAGGTGAGAACAGCCTCCTCACACACCAGTGAACTGACTGGTACAGTAGCCGCAAGGCCAAGAGATCCGGGTGTGGGCACCCCGGCTAAAGCTGGAACGCAAGCCCCTCTGTCGCAGGACAGGGGGGCTAATTTTTTGGCACAACCCGCTTCAAATGGCCACTTTCACGCCGGTTTGCCACCTTCTTTTCGGATATCGGATAGAAGGAAACTACATTGTATCTTCCAAACGCATCCTTTTCGACAGTCACCGCCACAAGGAGGAATTCCAAGTTTGGCACAGGCTTTCCAACAAGCTCAATCTTGCCATCATTGCGAAAATCATCCCGCGCATAAAGCGGGTTCGCAATCACACTCGCCAATTGGGGGAAGTAGGTAGCGAATTCGACTGGATGCCTTCGTCGAGCATGATTGTGGGCGTTGATCGACATGACTACGTCGCCCTCGTCCAGCTCAAGCTCCAACGCAGCATTTAGGCCTGCGACGGGCAACGGTCCAAGACGATATGGTTCGAGCGCCGCCATTGCGCCTACATATTAGAGCAATCGATAATAAATTCAATATGATGGCCAAGCAGTCGGCATCCTCAGCGATCCGAGCCGTGTCTGTGAAAACCTAATTCAGGCCCTATCCCACATATTCGAGCACGAAGCCGATATTGAGATCGGTGGTCGCCGTGTCGGTAGGATAATTCGCTGGCAGCGGATCGATCTGCCGCACGATACCCGCCACGCGTTCTATCTCGGCGTCGAGCCGCGTATGTCCGGTCGATTGCACCAGCACGGCGCTCAGGACGCGGCCCGAACGGTCGACTTCCACCCTGATAGTGCCGATGCCCGATTCCTCACGCCGGAGCGATGCCGAAGGGTAGACAACCTGCTCCATGTAATAGCGCTCTGCACGAATACGGAAATTGGAGCTCAGCTGCGGCGGTGGAGCCGGAGGCTGCGGCGCGGGAGGTGGAGGTGCCGGCGGTGGCGGTGGCGCCGGCGTGGTCCCGGCACCCGTGCCCGAACTTATCCTTCCCTCGCCTTGTGTGAATGCGGCGACCTGGCGCGGTTCGGGCGGCGCAGTAACCGGCGGGGCATCGTCAGCACGCTCTGCCACGACAGCGGGTTCCTCTGCTGTCTGGACACCCTCGGGCGGTGCTTCGAGACGCTGCGCGGCGCCGCCGAGTGAAACCACGACGGCCTCGACCTGTTCACCCGCTTCGGGGATCGCGCCACCGGCAAAACGCAGGCCCACGCCAAGCAGGATGGCAGCGGCCAAGGCCGTACCCATGATCCAGTGCTGTATCTGTGCCAGCGGTGGCGGATCGGGAGCGATCGCACTGCTCCATGCGCCGGTGCGCGCATGTGCCATCAGACAGCCCCTCCGCCAACCGTGAGGAGAACGATATATTCGGCCCCCGCCTCACGGATGTCCTCCATGATGGCGATCACCTCCACAGCGTCGGCATGCGAATCCGGCTTGAGCTGGATCAGCGCATCGGGCTTGCTGGTGAGTTCGCTGCGGATGCGATCGGTCAGGTCCTCGCGGGCGATACGCTGCTCGTCAATCGCCACCTGGCCATCCTCATCCACCAACACCACGAAATCGCGAATATCGCCGCGCATGTCGCTGTCCGAGACGGTCGGATCGACCGGGAAGGCATCCTTGGGTTCGATCGAGCCGGCGAGCATGAAGAAAACGAGCAGGATGAAAACCACGTCGATCAGCGGCGTGATATTGATCAGTTCGGGCTCGGGCCGCTCGCGTTGCAGCTTCACTGCGCCCCCTCCCGTTCATTGGCGAAGGAGACCAAAGTCGCGCCCGAATGGCGCGTCAGCTGGAAGATATCGATCGCATCCTGCACGCTCACCCCTTTTTCGGGCCGGACAATGAAGGAACGGCCGGGATCGACCTCAACAAGATTGGCAATCTGTGCGGCAATGTCCTCCCGGTCGGAAGGATCGCCATCATAGGTGAGATCGCCACCTTCTTCGATCCGGATGACGATGGCAGCCGTTGCATCGCGCAGCACTTCGCGGTCCTGCGGCGTTTCGACCCCGATCAGGCGAAAGCGAGCGAAATTGGTCGTCAGCATGAAGAAGACCAGCAGGATGAAGACCACGTCGATCAGCGGCGTGACATTGAGCAATGTTGCATTCCGCCGGTTCTTGCGGAAATGCATCAGGCAGCTTCCGCTTGCGGCACCGCCTCATACAGGGAGACGGTGAAGACCTGCGTTGCCGCATCCTCCATGCGCTGGGCCTCGACATCTACCGAACGCTGCAGCCAGGTGCTGAGGATGGCCGCCGGAATGGCGACGCTGAGGCCAGCCGCCGTGGTCAGCAGCGCTTCCCAGATGCCGCCGGCGAGCAAAGCCGGTTCGATCCTGTCACCCACCGTCTCCATCATCTGGAATGCGGTGATCATGCCGAGCACAGTGCCGAGCAGGCCTAGCAGCGGGGAGATCATCGCCACCAGGCCGAGCAGGGCCAGCCCGCGTTCGAGTGCATCGAGTTGCGCCATGGCCACGCGCGAAACTTCCTCGCGCACGGTGCTGTCTGCCATACGCGGATTGGCCTGACCGCGGATTGTCGCCGCCATCACCTTGGCGACCGGGTTGCTGCGCGGCTCGAGATTGGCAAGCGCTTCGGCGGACTTTCCGTCGCGGATCAGGTCCAGGCATTCATGGACGAAACCGTTTCGTCCTACACCGAGGCGGAAGAACTGCACGAACTTCACGATCGCGACGCCCAGCGCCAGCAAGGCAAGGACAGCAAGGATAATGATGATCGGACCGCCTGCATCGATCAGCTGCATCAGTGGCGATGCAGCCGCTGCATGAGCGGGCGAATTGCTCAGCAGCCCGGCGACAATGGCGAACAGTGCGGCGGTCTTTTTCGGAAGTGTCATCGATATGCCCCCAATGCGACTCGCCGGTCATGACTAGGCAGCTTCCGCGATGCTTTGATGACAGGACGCGCGCCTGCGGGATTGGCAAGAATGCACCGTGCGTCTAACCAGCACCCCATGTCCGACACAGTATACGTCCTGAACGGCCCGAACCTGAACCTGCTGGGCCTGCGCGAGCCGGAAATCTACGGGTCGAACACGCTCGACGATGTGGCGAGCATGCTGGAGGATCGCGCCCTTGAGCTTGGGGTGAGCGTCGACGTGCGCCAATCCAACCATGAAGGGCATTTGCTCGACTGGATGCACGAAGCCTTTACCGAAGGTGCCAAGGCGATCATCCTCAATGCGGGCGCGCTGACCCATACCAGCATAGCGCTTTACGATGCGATCAAGGCGATCACGGTGCCCGTCATCGAAGTGCATATTTCCGACCCGACCACGCGCGAGGAATTCCGCCATCATTCCTATGTCGGACTGGCGGCCGCGCATACGATCCAGGGCCACGGCGTGAAGGGTTATGTAGAGGCTCTGGAATATGCCGCGAAGTTGTGAGCTGTTAACGCGAAACGCTCGCAGGTCTTGCCTTGCGCAGCTGCAGCTTCTAGCGACCGTGGCTTGAACAGACCCACAAGAGGATTGCATGGCCGAAAACAAGGGTTCGGGGCGCACCACCGCCATGAAAATCGACAGCAAGCTTGTTCGCGAGCTGGCGGACATGCTGGCCGAGACCGGTCTTACCGAGATCGAAGTCGAAGACGGTGATCGCAAGATTCGCGTAAGCCGTGGTGGCGCAGTCGCCGCTGCACCGGCACCCCTAGCAGCGCCCGTCGCTGCCCCCGCCGCTCCTGCCGCGCCCGCTGCTGCGGAAACTCCGGCAGCAGAAGAAGCCTCTCCCGACCTCGCCAATGCGGTGAAGTCTCCCATGGTCGGCACCGCCTACCTCGCGTCCGAGCCGGGCGCCGATCCCTTCATAAAGGTCGGCGACAGCGTGAAGGCCGGCGACACGATCCTGATCGTCGAGGCGATGAAGGTGATGAACCCGATCGCCTCGACCAAGGACGGCACGGTCAAGCAGATCCTCATCGATAATGGCCAGCCGGTCGAATACGACCAGCCGCTGGTCGTCATCGGTTGAGGTCAGCATGGCAATTTCCCGCATCCTGATTGCCAATCGCGGCGAAATCGCGCTGCGCATCCACCGTGCGGCGCACGAAATGGGCATCGAGACGGTCGCGGTACACTCCACCGCTGATGCCGATGCCATGCATGTGCGGCTGGCCGACCATGCCGTGTGCATCGGCCCGCCGGCTGCATCGGAAAGCTATCTCGATACCGCCTCGATCATTTCCGCTGCCGAAATCTCCGGCGCGGACGCGATCCATCCGGGCTACGGATTCCTGTCCGAGAACGCGCAATTCGCAGACATCGTGGAAGCGCACGACATCGCCTGGATCGGCCCTAAGCCCGAACATATCCGCACCATGGGCGACAAGGTCGAAGCCAAGAAGACCGCCGGCGCGCTAGGGCTGCCGCTCGTCCCCGGATCGGACGGCGCCGTCGAAGACTTCACCGAGATGAAGAAGATCGCCGCGGAAATCGGCTATCCCGTACTGGCCAAGGCCGCAGCGGGTGGTGGCGGTCGCGGCATGAAGGTGGTGCCGAGCGAGGACAAGCTCGAGGAATACGTCAACCAGGCCAAGTCGGAAGCCAAGGCTGCCTTTGGCGATGACCGGATGTACCTGGAAAAATATCTCGGCAATCCGCGCCATATCGAATTCCAGGTCTTCGGAGACGGCAAGGGCAATGCCATCCATCTGGGTGAGCGCGACTGCTCGCTGCAGCGCCGCCACCAGAAAGTGCTCGAAGAGGCACCCTCCCCCGTCATCACGCCCGAAGAGCGCGATCGCATGGGCAAGATCTGCGCCGATGCCATGGCCGATATGGGCTATCGCGGCGCGGGCACGATCGAGTTCCTGTGGGAAGATGGCGAGTTCTATTTCATCGAAATGAACACCCGCCTGCAGGTTGAGCACCCGGTTACCGAGATGATCACCGGCGTCGATCTGGTGCGCGAACAGATCCGCATTGCCGACGGCAAGGCGCTCTCGGTCAAGCAGGACGAGCTGGTCTTTTCCGGCCATGCGATCGAATGCCGCATCAATGCCGAGGACCCTTGGACCTTCGCGCCCAGCCCCGGCAAGGTAACCGCCTATCACGCGGCTGGCGGCATGCATGTGCGCGTCGATAGCGGGCTTTATGCCGGCTATTCGATCCCGCCCTATTACGATTCAATGATCGGCAAGCTGATCGTCTACGGACGCACGCGCGAGGGCTGCATCATGCGCCTCAGGCGCGCACTGGCCGAAATGGTCATCGAGGGCGTGAAGACCTCGATCCCGCTGCACGAGGAGCTGTTGCAGCAACCCGACGTGCTTTCGGGCGATTACTCCATCAAATGGCTGGAAGAATATTTGGCGGAGCGCGAGGCGGATTAAAGCCTTTGACATTCGCCATGATCCAGAGCGTCCTGAAATCTCGCTTGATCCTGGCTCTTTCCGCATTCCTCTTCCTGTCGGCGGCTTTGCCCGCCGGGGCAACATCGAGTGTTTGCAGCAACCCCGAGCGCGAGCGCATACTTGCCACTGCCATCGTGCAACTCCCAACGGACGACATCCAGTCTCTAGAAGAGGTACTCCTGCTGCTCGCACCGCAATTGGGCATGACAAGCTGGGTCGTCACCACTGCGGAACCTGGCCAATTGCTGGCAAAGGACATCGGACTGCAAAGCCCCGAGGTAAGCGTGAGCATCGAAGCCGAGTGGGAACCAGGGACAAATGAAGCCCTGTTCGAAGCGCGCCGCACATGTTTCGACGACGCGCTGGAGCCGTGGGAGGACTATTGGACAGGCTTCCTCACCGGATTGAGCGATGCTGGATATGGGATTGTCCAGGAGGACAGCGAGGCGGATTAGGCCAAGGGCAGCGAACGGTCGGACTGTTGCTGTCAATTGAAGCCGTAATCCGGTTCAGCTTCAGTCCCACCGGGTAGGTAGGGACCATCCTCGCATCCATAGTTGATCCAGATGATCAACTCGCTTTGCCCCACGAACTCGGTGATTAGCGGAACCGATCTTCCCGTCTCGTTCTGCGGGCGGTTCGGATGCTCGCTGGGGTAAAAGAAGTAGAAACTCTCGCCCGGCTTCAATCGGTATCGCATCGTAGAAAGCTCGAAGAAGACAAAAAGGTCCTCTTCCGACCGGTTGCGGACTTCGTGCCTGAGCCTGGTCATCTATGACCTACTCTTCCCCGATGCTCTGATATTCGAGCGCGAAGCTGGGATCGCATTCATAGGGGTAGACGTGCTCGCCTTCGCGCTTGCTCCATGAGATGAAGCGCGCACCGTCATTCTCGATCACCGCCGGATCGCTAAACCATTGCGTGGCCACCAGCCGCGCACCGTCATCGACCAGCCGGTAGCGTTCCCGCATGACAATCTGGTCGGTATGGTCGAGGCCGTTATTGGTGATGGTCGAAGCGGCGATATGCGTGGTCTCGACCACCAAATCCTCGCCTTCCCAGTGTCCGGTCGAAAAGCCCATCTTGGAGTGCGGGTAATCCTCGCCCGGATGATCGCGCCCATCCATGAAGACAAGCCGCGTCTGGTCGAAATATTCGTATTTGAAAACAATCAGTTCGGGCGTCTGGTAGACTTCCCACGGGAACGGTCCCTGGATCGCATAGACGATGCTGGGCGGCAGGCAGACGCGCTGCAAGGTCATCTCGTCATCGGCGGTCCATTGCTCGGCATGTTCCAGGGCTTCGGGTGTCAGCACCAGCTCGCCGAATTCGCCGCGAGGGAACTCGGCCACGCCCGTATCCTCGACCATGCCTACGCCATCGGGCAGCGCATCCATCAGGTCCTCTGGGCGCTCAACGGGTCCGAAATCGGGGGACCAGAAGCCGGAAAGATCGGGATGATCCTGTGCAACCGCCGGGCTCGCCAGAAGCGCAAGGACAAGCAAGGGGCGGCGCATCAATCCTCGCCCTCAGCGAAGGCCTGGCCCACCGGGCGGCCATTTTCGTCAAAGGCGCCCTGCAGACGCAAATAGGGCTTGCCATCGCGGGCGGGCCAGCCGGTAATCCGCACCTGTTGCCCGGCACGCAGGCTGTTCCTGTCCCAACCCCGGCGGCGCAGTACAACGGGCGCGGTGGTCTCGACCCGCCAATGCTCGATCTCGCCCGCCGCATTGGTCACATCGACAGCAATCGTCCCGTGCGGATTGGTGAAACGATAGGCGGTTACCACGCCCTCGATTTCGACCGTGCGCGTCTCGTCGAAAAAGACGGCGAAGGAATGGTGGGCGGAAGCGGCGGGAGCCAAGGCCCCGACCAAAGCAACAGAAGCGACCAGCTTGTAATGCATGATGCGGAAGTCTGATCCTATTCCAACGGCACGCCGGGCTCGTGCTTGGCGGTGCGGATGGTCAGCGACGTCTTGACGCTGGCCACGTTGGGTGCGGGCGTCAGCTTGCTGGTGAGGAATTCCTGGAAGCTCTGGAGGTCCCTGCTGACGATCTTGAGGATGAAGTCGATCTCCCCATTGAGCATGTGGCACTCCCGCACTTCGGGCAGTTCCTTGATATGATTCTCGAAGGCGCGCAAATCCTCCTCCGCCTGGCTACGCAGCGAAACCATGGCAAAAACGGTGATGGCAAAGCCCAGCTTGGACGGATCGAGATCGGCGTGATAGCCGCGGATTACCCCGTCTTCCTCCAGCGCACGCACGCGGCGCAGGCAGGGCGGCGCGGTGAGGCCCACGCGGCGTGCGAGGTCGACATTGGTCACTCGCCCCTCGGCCTGCAGTTCTGCCAGAAGCCTGCGATCGATATTGTCGAGCGTCGCCATTTCCTCTCCTCGCACGATTTCCGGTATGATCTGACTGTTGCGTGAAACGAAACAGACGCAATGCAATCGTCGTAAGAAATATTATTCTATATTACCGCAATTGTCCCGCTTTGCAACGCGCCTTGAACGGCCAATGCCCGCAGCGCGACAAAGGTCTATTGCCAGAGTGCAAATTTCTGCGCCTGAAAAGAGACCGGATTCGCCGCCAAGACATGCAAATCGACGATCGCCTTGCCACAGTCCTTCGCGCGCCCGCGAGCGGCGAGAGGGCTGCGCGTACGCAATTCCGGCAATTACTGGACTTGCTGGGCAGCGCGTCGAAGGACGATCCGGGCGAATTGACCAGTTCCGCCTATGCCAGGCTCGCGGTCCTTGCCGAGAATATTCCGGCCGAGGAACAGTCCCGTATTCTGCGCGAACCGGGCCTGCGCCTGCGCAATGCCCGGCTGGTGCAATTCCTGGCAGAGGGCGACAACAAGCCCGCCGCCGCTGCACTGGCCACCGCTCGCCTGTCCGATGAGGACTGGCAGGCGATCATTCCCGAAATGCCGATCGTGGCGCGCGGCTTCCTGCGCCATCGCCGAGACCTGCCGCCCGGCGCCAAGCGCCTGCTCGACCGGCTCGGTGTACGCGACCTTGTCCTGCCCGAACCGCAACCAGGCAAGGCTTCTGCGCCCTCGCCCGGACAAGAACCGGCTGCTGCCACCGAGACCGCCAACGGAGGCATCCGCTCGATCCTGCAGCGGATCGAGGCCTTTCGGGAGGGGCGCAAGGATACCCCGCCCGCTCCGCGACTGCCATTGGGCGATACGCCGGACGAGGGGCAGTCCCTCCCCGTCGCGAGTTTCGAATTCTCCTGCGACGTTGACGGGCGCGTCACCTGGGCAAGCAGCGACATTGCTCCGCGCGTAGTCGGCATGCGGCTCGCCGGACCATCGGCCGGCGCAGTTGCTGTGCTCGACCCTCCGGCAGCCACCGCCATGCGGCAATTGCAGCCTCTGCGAGCGGCGAGGCTGCGGATCTCCGCCGGATCAGAAATCGACGGGGAGTGGCGGATCGATGCCGCGCCTGCCTTCACCGGCAGCCGCAGGCAGTTTTCGGGCTATCGCGGGCGCTTTCGCCGACCGGTTTATACGAGGCCGCCAGAGGAAGCAGCGTCGCAGGACAGCGCAGCGGACCGGATGCGTCAATTGCTGCACGAATTGCGCACGCCGGTTAACGCGATCCAGGGTTTTGCGGAAATCATCCAGCAGCAACTGTTCGGCCATGCCCCGAACGAATATCGCGCGCTCGCCGCGGCAGTATCGGTGGATGCGGCAAAGCTGCTCGCCGCATTCGACGAGCTCGACCGGCTAAGCAAGCTGGAGACGCAAGCCATCGAGATCGAGCAGGGCGATGGCGATCTGCGCGAAGTGGTCGTGGAAACAATCCGGCGCCTCGACGGCGCGCTGCGGAGTCGCAATTCAGGCTTCGACCTGACCGTTACCGGATCGCCCTTCAACACCGGGATTGCGCGCGAGGAATTGATGCTCACCGGCTGGCGCCTCTTCGCCAGCCTTGCCGGAGCACTCGCCCCGGACGAACGGATCGACGTACAGCTTGAAGGCGATGGCGAGGCAATACGCCTGTCTGCCGGGCTGCCACAGGCCATTGCGGAAAAGCAGGATCCGCTCGCCATCGTGGTGGACAGCACCCGTCCAGCCATCAGCGCGGGCATGTTCGGCACCGGCTTTGCCCTGCGGCTGGCCAAGGCAGAAATTGCCGCATCCGGCGGTACGTTCACGGTCGACGAACAACACATTGTTATCGACTTGCCGCTATTGACCGCCCTGCCGGGCGAACATAGCACTGGCAGTGGGGGACGAGACGCAGCCGGCGCGTAACCAGTCCGGCAGTCTAAGGGGGAAATCCGTGCGCAGCCTGATCGAGCCGCCGCCACCCCATGCCATTGCCCGGTTCCGGGAAGATTTCGGAACACGCTTCATCGTAACCGTCGATACAGAGGAAGAGTTCGACTGGGACAGGCCGCTCACGCGTTCCGAACATGGGCTCGACCATGTCCCCCGGCTCGAGAAATTCCAGCAATTCTGCGAAAATTGCGGCGTTGTTCCGATCTACCTCGTCGATTGGCCCATCGCCCAGTCGAAGCGGGCTGTCGAAGTGCTCGGCCCCGCCATTGCCAGCGGCAAGGCGGAAGTGGGTGTACAATTGCATCCCTGGGTCAACCCACCCTTCATCGAAGAGGTGAACCAGCAAAACTCCTTCGCCGGAAACCTTCCGCGCGATCTCGAGCAAGAGAAGTTCGCCCGGCTGCGCGATGCGATCGAGCGAAGCTTTTCCATGGCACCGTTGATCTACCGTGCGGGCCGCTACGGCCTCGGGCCTCACACTGCCGAATTGCTCAAGGAACAGGGGCTAGCCATCGACAGCTCGGTTCGATCCCTCTTCGACTATTCTGCGCATGGCGGGCCCGATTACCGGCCCTTCCCACTCCTCCCCTATTGGCTGGATGAGGATCATTCGCTGCTCGAATTGCCGCTCACCACAACCTTCTGGGGCATGCTGCGCCGGCAGGGCAATCTGATCTATCCGCGGCTGTGGCGCGCACCCCGGGCACGCGGCATCCTCGCCAAGCTGGGCCTGCTGGAACGCATTCCCCTCACCCCCGAAGGCGTAGGCGTGGAAGAAGCCATTCGCGGGATCGACATGGCGCTGGACGACGGATTGCCGCTGCTCGTCTTCTCCTTCCATTCGCCCTCGCTGCGTCCGGGCCACACGCCCTATGTTCGCAGCGAGGAAGACCTCGACCTCTTATACGACTGGTGGCGCCGGGTATTTTCCTATCTCGACTTGCGTGGCGTGAAACCGGCCTGCGTGAAGTCGGTCATGGAAGGTGTGATCCGTTAGCGCGCCAGGACCAATGCCAATGGCCCATTGCCAATGCGGCGACAGGCGGCTAGTTGCCGCGCCGCGAATATGGGAATACCCACACACGTGACGGGCCTGTAGCTCAGTTGGTTAGAGCTGGCCGCTCATAACGGCTAGGTCGCGGGTTCGAGTCCTGCCGGGCCCACCATATTCGCATCGTGCGGCATTTGCGTGCCGTGAAATCCCGGTCGGGGAGTGGCGCAGCCTGGTAGCGCATCTGTTTTGGGAACAGAGGGTCGCAGGTTCGAATCCTGTCTCCCCGACCAT
>CAJXNC010000018.1 GCA_913056125.1 uncultured Altererythrobacter sp. | reverse complement strand
TTGACCTCGGGAAGGATGTCTTCGGTGTCGAGGCGACGATTGCCTTCGAACAGGATGCGGTTGATGATCGGGTTTTCTTCAACCGTGATCACCACATTGCCATTGTTGTTGGCGATGCTGAAATCGGCAAAGAGCTCGGTCGCGGCGAGGTCGATCAGTGCCTGGTCGGCACGGGCAGCAGTATAGACCTGGCCCGGACGCATCTGGATATAGCTGATGATCGTTTCGGGCTCGAGGCGCTGGGAGCCCGCGACAGCGATCGTGCGGATGATATCTCCCTGCTCTTCCGTTGCCACGGGAGCAGGCGCCGGAGCCGGCGCAGGCGTTTCGACTGCAGGAACTTCTACAGGCTGGCCTTCACCTTCATCCTGGGCGGAAGCGGCAACCGGAAGACCGGCAAGAATAGTGCACCCCAGAAGGGTCGCAATATAGGGAGAGGCTGCTTTGTTAGTGGCCCTCAAGCTCATCATCCGTCCATTTCCCAACGACTTTGCGCCGCAATGTGCGCGAAGCGGCCCCGAACCCCCAAGGCACCCCCCGCGAAAAACATGGTGAAAGCGCCCCTTGCCCGATGCGTGTCTCACGATCAAGCGAAGAGGCAGGCTTTGCGCTGTCGTTACGATCCCTTTTCCCCGCCTAGCTGTCCAGAATGGTCAGCTTGGCAATATCGATAATCGTGACGAACAGCATCAAACCGAGCACAAGGGCAAGGCCGGTGCGGAACGCCCATTCCTGACTGCGTTGACTGGCTGGCTTCCGGCGGATTGCCTCTGCCGCATAAAATGCCAGGTGCCCGCCGTCGAGGACAGGGATTGGCAGGAGGTTGATGAACGCCAAGTTAAGCGAGATGAAGGCGACGAATTCGATGAAGGGAAGCGCCCCGAGCGACAGCATTTCGCCCGACATCTTGCCCATCGTAATCGGTCCGCCAAGTTCCTTGACCGAGCGCTGACCGCTAATGATCTGGCCGATTCCCGTGATCATCATGCGCACCATGCCGATGCTGCGATCGAAACCATAGGCAACCGCCGAACCGACACCCGCCGGGACCAGTACCATGTCGTAGGAACGGACGCCGATCTGGCCAATGCGCGACTTGTTGCCGAAACGGTCCACCATGTCGTTGCCGCCGATCACCATCGGCACGACAAGCACCTCGCCATCGCGCTCCAACGTAATTTCTACCGCCTTGTCGGGATAAGGCAGGATGTATTCGGGAATCTCCTGGAAAGTCTCGACGGGGTTGTCGTCGATCGCGATGAAACGGTCATCGATTTGCAGCCCGGCTTCTTCGGCGGGAGAACCCTCGACCACGGCCTGCACCACCGGCGGCGTGGTCGGGATGCCGTAGGACATGGCGAAACCAGCGAAGATCGCCACCGCGATCAGCAGGTTCGTTACCGGCCCGGCCGCCACGATCAGCGCCTTTTGCCATAGCTTCTTCGACTGGAAGCATTTCTCTCGTTCTTCCTGTGGGAGGGCGAGATATTCGTCGTCCGGCTGGCTGGCCGGGTTCATGTCGCCGGCAAACTGGACATAACCGCCCAGCGGCAGGGTCGAGAGGCGCCAGCGCGTACCCCGGCTGTCCGTCCGCCCCCACAATTCCTTGCCGAAGCCGACCGAGAAGACCTCCGCCTTCACCCCGAACCAGCGCCCGACAAGATAGTGGCCCAGCTCGTGCAAGGTCACGAGCGGACCAAGCATCAGCAAGAAGCCGACAATATACATCCAGAAATTGGGGGATTCGAAATCCACGTCAGGCAGGCTCCAGCATCATCTCCGCACGCTTGCGCGCCTCCGCATCGACTGCAAGCACTTCCTGCAGGCTCGACGGTGCGGACGGCATAGGCGTATCCAGTACTTTGGCAACAATTGCCGAAATTTGCGTGAATGTGACCTTGCCCGCCAGAAATGCCGCCACGGCAACTTCGTTCGCAGCATTGAGGACGGCCGGGGCCGCCCCGCCCGCTTGCGCCGCCTCGCGAGCCAGCTTCGTTGCCGGAAAACGGATTTCGTCGGGCGCGAAGAAGCTTAGTTCACCGATCGCCGGCAGGTCGAGCGGCTTGCAGGCCGTGTCCATGCGCTGCGGGTAGGCCAGGCAGGAAGCAATCGGCACGCGCATATCCGAAGGGCCGAGCTGTGCCAGCGTGGAGCCGTCGCGATATTCGACCATGGAGTGAATCACGCTTTGCGGATGAACCACGATCCGCAAACGGTCGAGGCCAACGGGGAAGAGGTGCCAGGCCTCGATGAACTCGAGCCCCTTATTGAACATGGTGGCGCTATCGACGGTGATCTTGGCGCCCATGTCCCAGTTCGGATGCTTGAGCGCCTGCTCGCGCTTGGCATTGGCAAGTTGCTCGGCACTCCAGGTGCGGAAGGGCCCTCCGCTGGCTGTCAGCGTGATCCAGCGCACATCGGCCAAGTTATTGCCCTCAAGGCACTGGAAGATCGCATTGTGCTCGCTGTCTGTGGGCAGCAGTGTCGCGCCGTGCTTTGCCACGGCAGACATGAGGATATCGCCAGCCGAAACCAGCGCTTCCTTGTTGGCCAGCGCAATCGTCTTGCCCTGCTCCACAGCCGCCATGACCGGGGCAAGGCCCGCACAGCCAACGATTGCCGCCACGGTGACATCCGCGCCCATGCCGGCCGCCTCGCACAGCGCCTGCGTACCTCCGGCGGCCTTCACCGGAGTGCCTGAGAGCGCCTCACGCAATTCGGGCAGGCAGTCTTCATTGCCGACCACAGCAATTTCGGCACCGAATTCCAGAGCCAGCGCGGCCAGCTCCTTGGCCGAGCAATTGGCGGTCAGCGCCTTCACATCCCATTTCTCGCGTTCGCCACGGATAAGGTCGAGCGTCGATGCGCCGATAGAGCCTGTTGCTCCGAGAATGGAAATCGAGCGGGTCATTACAGCCAATGCTCGGCAAATCCGGCGACAATGGCAACAGGGATCAACCCGTCTATCCTGTCGAACACGCCGCCATGTCCGGGAATGAGCTTCGAACTGTCCTTCAGCCCTGCCCTGCGCTTGAGCCAGCTTTCGAGGAAGTCGCCCGCCTGCGCCACGACCGCCAGCAGGGCACAGATGATCGTCCCGATAATGACCGTCATCCAGTCCGGCCCGCCCTGCGAATTGGAAAAGGCCGCCGCCATGCTGACGACCCAGAAAATGGCGAGGAAGCCAAGCAAGCCCGACACCGCCATGGCGCCGAACAGGCCCTCCCAGCTCTTGCCCGGGCTGATCGCGGGGGCGATCTTGTGCCGACCGAATTTGCGCCCGACGAGATAAGCGCCAACATCGATGCCGATTACCAAGACCACGGTGAAGATCAGGAAGGGCACCTCCATCTCGATCAGCATCACCGCCGCGAGCATGATGTAGGCCGCGCCCAACAGGATCGCGAGGGTCCGCATGATCGGCGAGAAGCCGGCCTTGCTCACGATCACGACAAATTCGCCCAAGGCAATCAGCGCGATGACGGCGATGAAGCCATCCAGCCAGACACCGCCGAGCCAGACCGCACCGATCGCAATCGCCAGCATGACCACGGCGGAAAGTGTCCGTACGCCCAAATCGGACTTCTTCGCGGGTGCAGAAGCCTCAGCGTCCGCCATAGCGTCGTTCCCTCCGGGCAAATTCCTCGAGGGCAGCCTGCAAATGCTCTTCCTCGAAATCGGGCCACAGCACGTCCATGAAGATCATCTCGGCATAGGCGGCCTGCCACAAAAGGAAATTGGACAGGCGCACTTCGCCGCTGGTGCGGATCAGAAGGTCGAGCGGCGGCAGGTCTGCTGTATCGAGATTGGCGGCGATGCTGTCCTGCGTCACATCGCCCTGCTCCGCCGCCTTGGCCGCTGCACGGGCGATTTCCTGCTGCGAGCCGTAATTGAGTGCCACTGCGAGCACCTGGTCGCCGTGCTGCGTGCGCTCGAGCGCATCTTCCAGCATGGCAACGATTTCGGGTTCGAAGGCGTGCCAGTCACCGATCAGCTTCAGCTTGATCCCATTGGCGATGAAATCGTCGAGGTCGGATTTGATGAACCTCTTCATCAAATTCATCAGGTCGCCGATTTCACTCTCGTCGCGCTTCCAGTTCTCCGAAGAGAAGGCGTAGAGAGTCAGGCATTCCACGCCGAGCTTGCGGCATGCCTTCACGGTGCGGCGAACGGCCTCCCCTCCCTCGCGATGCCCCATGGCGCGCGGCACGTGGCGCTTCTTGGCCCAGCGGCCATTGCCATCCATGATGATGGCGACGTGCCGGGCATGATTTTGAGGTGAATCGACCATCCAGGGAAACCGCTATACGCGAGAAGCTGCCAATCTCCCCTACTGCGTCATTATTTCCTTTTCCTTCTGTGCAGTCGCCGTATCGACGTCCGCGACGTAGGAATCAGTCAACTTCTGGACCTCCTCCTCAAGACGCTTGCGGTCGTCCTCGGAGATTTCCTTCTTCTTCTCGTCTTCCTTGAGCGCCTCGTTCGCGTCGCGGCGGACATTGCGGATCGCGACCTTGGCCTTCTCGGCATAGGTGCCGGCGAGCTTTGCCAGCTCCTTGCGGCGCTCTTCGGTCAGGTCGGGAAGCGGCAAGCGAATGGTCTGTCCGTCGGTCATCGGATTGAGGCCGAGATTGGCATGGGCGATGCCCTTCTCCACCGCGATGACATTGCCCTTGTCCCACACCTGTACGCTGAGCATGCGCGGTTCGGGAGCGGAGACGGTCGCCACCTGGTTGATCGGCATCATCGCGCCATAGACTTCGCACATCACCGGATCGAGCAGGGCCACGTTGGCGCGGCCGGTGCGCAGCCCTCCGAGATCTCCCTTCAGGCTGTCGACGGCGCCCGCCATGCGGCGCTCGATATCGGCCTTGTCATACTTCGCCATTTCAACTTCCCTCTTGTACTATCGTCTGTACGCCCTCACCCGCCAGCACGCGCGCAAGATTGCCCTTTTCGCGGATCGAGAAGACCACGATGGGAATATTATTGTCGCGGCAAAGCGCCACGGCGGAGGCGTCCATTACCTTGAGATTATCTGCCAGGACCTTGTCATAGGTCACTGTATCAAAACGCTTTGCCCCTGCGTTCTTTTTGGGATCGCTGTCATAGACACCGTCCACGCTGGTACCCTTGAGCAGCGCCCCGCACTGCATTTCCGCAGCGCGCAGGGCTGCGCCGCTATCGGTGGTAAAATAGGGTGCGCCAACGCCCGCGGCAAAGATCACAATGCGGCCCTTTTCGAGGTGTCGCTCGGCCCGCCGGCGGATTACAGGTTCGCACACCGCGTCCATCTGGATGGCGGACTGCACGCGGGTCTGCACACCCAGATCCTCCAGCGCGTTCTGCATCGCCAGCGCGTTCATTACCGTGGCGAGCATGCCCATGTAATCGGCCTGCGCGCGGTCCATACCCTTGGCTGCCCCCGCCATGCCGCGGAAGATATTGCCGCCGCCGATGACCAGGCAGATTTCCAGTCCCGTATCCTTGGCCGCTTTCACTTCGCGCGCGAGCTCGGCCACGATCGCGGGATCGATGCCGAATTGCTGTTCGCCCATCAGCACTTCGCCCGACAACTTGAGCAGGACGCGTTTGACGGGCGGCATTGTCATGTAGCGGGTTCCTCTCTCGAACGAGCAGTGCTGCGGATTGCGCGCTCTTATAGGGCACGCCAGCGTGGTGCCAAGGGGAATGGGGAGAGGCAATCCACCGTAAATTGGCGAGTGCACCCCACCCCGCACGCAAAACGGCCGCCGAACTTGCGCCCGGCGGCCGCCAATTGCCTGTTATGGACAGGAAGGTTTAGCCAGCGACGGCAGCAGCCACTTCGGCAGCAAAGTCGCTTTCTTCCTTCTCGATGCCTTCGCCGAGCTGGAAGCGGACATAGTCCTTCAACACGATCGGCGTACCGGCTTCCTTGCCGGCAGCGGCAACGACGTCGGCGATTGGGGTCTTATTGTCCATCACGAAGATCTGGCTGAGGAGAGCATTCTCCTTGGCGAACTTCTTGATGGCGCCTTCGACCATCTTTTCCTGCACGTTTTCGGGCTTGCCGCTTTCGGCAGCCTTTTCCTGCGCGATCTTGCGCTCACGCTCGATCACGTCGGCGTCGAGGCCGTCAGCATCGAGCGCCTGCGGGAAAGCGGCGGCGATGTGCATGGCCAGCTGCTTGCCGAGCGGTTCGAGCACGTCGGCACCGGCCTCGCTCTCGAGCGCGACCAGCACGCCGATCTTGCCGAGGTTCGGCGCGGCGGCATTGTGCATGTAGGGCACGACCAGGCCGCTGGAGACGGCGACCGTCTTCATGCGGCGAACCTGCTGGTTCTCACCGATCGTGGCGACATTGTTGGTCAGCTTGTCGGCCACGCTACCGCCATCGGGATAGGCAGCGGCCTTGAGCGCTTCGACATCGTCACCGTCCACGCCCAAGGCAACTTCGGTCGTCTTGCGCACGAAGTCCTGGAACTGCTCGTTCTTGGCGACGAAGTCGGTTTCCGAGTTGACCTCGACCGCGACACCCTTGGTGCCGGTAACGGCCACGCCGACCAGGCCCTCTGCCGCGGTACGGCTGGACTTCTTCTGGACGGCAGCAAGGCCCTTGGCGCGCAGCGCGTCGACGGCGGCCTCGATGTCGCCACCGGCCTCTTCGAGAGCCTTCTTGGCGTCCATCATGCCCGCGCCGGACATTTCGCGCAGCTTCTTCACATCAGCGACAGTAAATGCAGACATCTGTCGGTTTCCTTCTTGAAATGGTCCGTGGCGCCGGACCTGGTGTGGCCCGGCGCGCTAATATGCGTTTATGACGCGCGGCTTACGCCTGTGCGGCGGGCTCGGCAGCCGGTGCTTCCTCGGCGGGAGCTTCCTCGGCTACGGCAGCCTCTGCCGGCGGGGCATCCATGGCGCCGATATCGGCGCCCGAATCCACCACGCCTGCTTCATTGCCTTGCGAGGCCGCCTGACGGACTGCATCGCAATAGAGGCGCACGGCGCGCGCGGCATCGTCATTGCCCGGTACGGGGAAAGCGATGCCCGACGGATCGACGTTGGTATCAAGAATGGCGATAACAGGAATGCCCAGTACATTGGCTTCCTTGATCGCCAGTTCCTCCTTGTTGGCGTCGATCACGAACATCACGTCCGGCGTGCCGCCCATGTCGCGGATACCGCCGAGCGACAGTTCCAGCTTGTCGCGCTCACGCGTCAGCTGGAGGACTTCCTTCTTGGTCAGGCCGTGCGTGTCACCCGAAAGCTGCTCTTCGAGGGCCTTGAGGCGCTTGATCGACTGCGAAATCGTCTTCCAGTTGGTGAGCATGCCGCCCAGCCAGCGGTGGTTGACGAAGTGCTGGCCACAAGCGCGAGCTGCCTGTGCAATCGGTTCCTGCGCCTGGCGCTTGGTACCGACGAACAGCACCTTGCCGCCTGCGCGAGTGGTGGCCGAGACAAACTCGAGCGCGCGCGCGAAGAGCGGCACGCTCTGCGACAGGTCGATAATGTGCACACCGTTGCGGGCGCCGAAGATGTACGGCTTCATCCGCGGGTTCCAGCGGTGGGTCTGGTGGCCGAAATGCGCGCCGGCCTCGATCAATTGGTGCATGGTGACGGTAGGAGCCGCCATAGTAAAATTCCTTCCGGTTATGCCTCTGGATGGCTGGGAACCGCGCAAAGCGGCACCGGTATGTCAGCGCCATCCATGTGGATTTGCCGATCATCACCGCAACGAGGAATTCGCTACGGTCAATCGACGGGAGGCCCGTTAGCCGTGACTGGCGAGAAAATCCACCCCTATTCGTGTCATTGGCGCCCTGCGCGCACGCCGAACGGGCATTTCCTGCTTGACAGCTTGGAACAAATAGAGAACAACGACCTCATCAGCAGCTGGAAACGGAACATCCGGGTCTGGCTGCGCGTTCTGAAATAGCATCTCACCGGCAAGAGGTCGAGAACAAAAGGTGAAAGAGTAGAGCCATGATCGCAGTTGCCATTTCGATCCTGTTCGGATTTGTCGCCTTTGCCGCCCTGCTCTCGGCAGGCGTTTCGTTGCTTCGCGGCGTGAAGCATGGTCGGGCAATCCTGTGCGAACTGGCAGAGCTCGATGCTGCCGGTATCAGTCGTCCGCACCGGGCTCCGCGTGCGATCCGCCGTCCGGCATCGCGGTTGCAGCCCGTTCTCGTTTGACCTTGGCATAACGCACGATGCCGAGCGGCATCAACGCGAGATAGCCGACGCAGATTAGCGCCAGTGTCCACCACGGTTCGGTCAGCAGCGCAGCGAAGAGCATCCCCACCAGAACGATCACGGCAAGGCGCACATCTGCGTGCGGGCGCAAGGACGTCCAACTGAGCGTCGCCAGGTTGGAAATCATCAGGATCGCGATGCCCACGATCCACACGGCGATCAGGATCGGCTCACGAAAGATTTCTTCACCGCTCGCCAGCCATAGATACATGGGCAGGAACGCCAGCCCCGCTCCAACCGGAGCCGGAACGCCGGTCAGGAAACCGGCGGACTTGTGCGGCTGGTGGTCGACATCGATCTGCGCATTGAAACGCGCGAGCCGCAATGCACAGCACAAGGCAAAGCCCAAGGCTGCGAACCAGCCGAAGCGCGGGAGGTCCTGCAGCGACCAGAGGAACAAAACCAGCGCCGGCGCCATGCCGAAGCTCAGCGAATCCGCCAGGCTGTCGAGCTCGGCCCCGAAGCGCGACTGTGCCTTGAGCAGCCGGGCAATGCGACCATCGATCCCGTCGAGCATGCCGGCAAGGATGATGGCGAAGAGCGCCTTCTCCCAATCGCCGACAATGGCAAAACGAATACCGGTCAGGCCGGAACAGAGCGCCGCGGCAGTAATGGCATTGGGCACTATGCCGCGCATGGTGAGCCCGCGTCGTCCCTTGCGGCCCATAGGCCTTTCGCCTTCGCTGGCCTTGGGACCGAGCCAGGCCGGCCCCGGTTCGACCAATTCGTCTTCATCCCTGTCGTCGGAAGGAGCGCTCAAAGGCTCACGCCTTCGATCAGCGCCTGCTTGCCTGTTTCGGCAAGGATCGTCTCTCCTGCGATCACGCGCTGGCCGAGCAGCACTTTTGAATCGGTTCCGGCAGGCAGGTAGACATCGACACGGCTGCCGAAGCGGATCAGGCCGACGCGCTGACCTGCGGCAACAAGGTCGCCCGGCTTGATGAAGGGCACGATCCGACGCGCGACCAGACCGGCAATCTGGGTAAAGCCAATCGGCATGCTGTCGGGCCGCTCGATCAGAATATGCTGGCGCTCGTTTTCCTCGCTCGCCTTGTCGAGATCGGCATTCATGAAAGTGCCAGGTACATAGATGATGCGACGAACCGTACCTGCCACAGGCGCACGATTGATATGCACGTCGAATACCGACATGAAGATCGATATGCGTGTGACAGGTCCTGCGCCAAGTCCGCGCGAGCCATTCTCGTCATGCTGCAATTCAGGCGGCGGCGGGACTTGCTGGATCAATGAAACCAGCCCGTCTGCCGGCGAGACGATAAGATTCTCGCCTTGCGGGACAACGCGTTCCGGGTCGCGGAAGAAGGCGAATGCGCCCGCAGAAAGGGCGAGCATCGGCCAACCGATGATCTCCCAATCGAGACCCAGCAGGAAGACCAGGGCCACGGCAATCCCGCCCAGTCCGAATTTGCGCCCTTCGGGGTGGATCGCAGGCCAATTCCATTCGGCCTCGCCGCGACCCCTATTATCTTTCAGTTCACCGGCCATCGGTTGCATTTAGGTCCTTGCGCCTTCGCCCACAAGCGTAGCCGACACACGATCCCGATCTTTGTTCACGGAATTGTCTGCGCCAGGCAGGACTGGACGATCACTGTTCCATTGGGAGGCGGCGGTGGTGGACAGGGCTGGATTGTCGCCTGCGGCGTCTTCTCCGCTTCGCTCCGAATCCGCACCAGCTATCGCTCGCTACGCGATCGATCACGCTGGTTCGTTTGAAAGGTCGGCGGTGGTGGACAGGGCTGGATTCGAACCAGCGTACGCTTGCGCGGGCAGATTTACAGTCTGCTGCCTTTAACCACTCGGCCACCTGTCCACCGGATGCCGGATCTGCGGCGATTGCCGCTGTTTGACGGGCCCTTGGAACAGGGCCCCTCCAGCCGAGAGGCGCCCCTTTGGCGAAGCGGCGCTTGCCTGTCAATGGTGCGACTGGCAGGAGCCGCACACGAAGAGGAATTATCATGGCCAAAAGCGGCGAAAGACGAAAATTGCGCGGACGCGCGGGACGAATGCAGGGAGGCCGCGGCTCAGGCCGTGCAACCCAAGGACATGTGCGCCTTTGGGGTCGCCACGCGGTCGAGGCCGCTTTGAAGAACCCGCTGCGCGTGCATCGCAAGCTATGGGCGACGCGCGAAGGCGTGGAGTCGCTCGACGGCGAACTGCCACCCGATTTTCCGCTCGAATATGCAGGACCGGAAGACCTCGCCCGGCTGGTGAGCCGCGATGCCCCGCATCAGGGTCTGGTGCTTGAATGCGAGGCACTCGAAGATCTTCACCTCTCCGAAGTGCTCGATGGCGCGAACAATCGTCCGCTCGTCGTGCTCGACCAGGTGACGGACCCGCACAATGTCGGCGCCATATTGCGTTCCGCCGCGGCTTTCGATGCTGCAGCAATCGTGACGCAGGACCGCCACGCTCCGCCCGAAGGTGGTGCGCTGGCCAAGTCCGCCTCCGGCGCGCTCGAAATCGTGCCCTGGGTGCGCGTGGTCAACCTCGCCCGCGCGCTCGAAGACATGGCCGAGGCAGGCTATTGGCGCATCGGCCTTGCCGGCGAAGCCGAGGCGACATTCGACGAAGCGCTACCAGCTGGCCCCGTTGCCATCGTACTGGGCGCGGAAGGTGAAGGCATGCGCCATAATATCGAAGCCCATTGCGACAACCTCGCCCGCCTGCCGATCAGTAACGCAATGGAAAGCCTCAACGTGTCCAATGCGGCTGCGATCGCCCTCTATGCCGTCGCGACAAGGCCTCCGCTGGACTGACAGGAGAACAAGATGATTTCGCGCACATTGGGATTTCTGGGCCGGATCGCCATCGTCGCAGCGGGATCCGTACTATTGGCGGGGTGCTTCATGTCGCCCGGCACGTTCGAGGCATCGCTCGATATCCGCAAGGATGGTCGCTTTTCCTTCACCTATGACGGCGAAATATTCATGATGGCGCTGGGCGACCTCGCGGAAATGGCCAATGCAGCCGAAGGCGCGGACGAAAGCTGTATCGACAAGGACACGTCCGAGGAGCGCCCTTGCAGCAAGGAGGAGATGGACGCCAAACGCATCGAATCCGAGCAGGAAACGGCAATGATGCAGGCCATGCTGGGCGGCCAGGACATGTCCGACCCGGAGACCGCTGCCGAATTTGCCGCCACGCTGGAGCGGCAGGCTGGCTGGAACCGCGTCGAATATCTCGGTGACGGCCTGTTCGATGTCGAATTCGCCATTGCCAGCACGCTCAACCACGATTTCGATTTTCCGACCTTCGAGGGCTTCCCGCTGCAGAACAGCTTCGTGCTGGTCAATTTGCGCGATGGCGACCGTGTCCGGGTGGAAGCACCCGGCTTCTCGGCGCAAGGCGGCAACCCACTTGCATCGATGATGGGCGGGATGGCCGGAGCATTCGCCTTTAGCCCGGAGGAAGCCGCAGCGGCCGGGCCGGACTCCGAAATGCCGAACATGCCGCAAGTCGAGGGAACATTCAGGATTGTCACCGACGCGGCAATCCTGACCAACAATACCGATGAGGGTCCTGCCAACCATCCTGGCGGGCAGGAACTGGCCTGGGAAATCAGCCCCACCACGGCCGCCGCACCGGCAGCACTCCTGCAGTTGGACCGCTAACCCAGGCACAAAAGAAAGGGGTCGCACCGCAATGCGGGGCGACCCCGTTTCGCGCCCTCCCCAGACGCGAAAGTACCTGTCAGCGGATCAGTTTACCGCATCCTTGAGGCCCTTGCCGGCCTTGAACTTCGGTTGCGTGCTCGCCTTGATCGTCATCGGCTCCCCCGTGCGCGGGTTGCGACCGGTCGACGCCTTGCGCTTTGCCACCGAGAATGTGCCAAAACCAACCAGGCGGACCTCATCGCCCTTCGACAGGGTGCTGGTGATCGTATCGAATACACCTTCGACGGCCTTGGTCGCGTCATTGCGCGAGAGGCCGCTGGATTCCGCGACGGCACCGATCAGTTCGTTCTTGTTCATTGTCTGGAAAACCCCCTCACTCGTGTTATCGAAAATCGTTCCGACTATCGCCACGCGATTCAGGGAAAAGAGCGAGTTTTCGCCGCGCTGTCTAGGGCAAAGCCCGATAAAAGCGCGCTTCCATTCCGATTTTGGGCCCGATTGCCAAGTTTGACACGTGATGCACGCGTCCTGCCTGCCCCAAGCGACCTGTCAAAACCGGGACCGGGCGCGAGTCGCTGCGTCGCAGCAACCCGCCCCGGGCATCAATGTGCGGTCGTGCCCGGCACCGATCCGGACGCGGCCGGATGGGGCTGGCTGGCGAGATCATCTGCCTCGGTCCATTCGATCGGCGCTGGCATCGAAGTCAATGCGCGTTCGAGTACCTGGTCGACATGCGAGACCGGGATGATCTCCAGCCCTTCCTTCACATTGTCGGGTATCTCGGCCAGGTCCTTCTCGTTCTCTTCAGGAATGAGCACGGTCTTGATCCCGCCGCGCAAGGCTGCAAGCAGCTTTTCCTTGAGCCCGCCGATTGCCAGCACGCGGCCACGCAGCGTAACTTCGCCGGTCATCGCAACATCGGGCCGCACGGAGACACCCGTCAGCGTCGAGACGATCGAGGTGACCATGCCGATACCGGCCGAAGGGCCATCCTTGGGCACAGCGCCTTCGGGCAGGTGGATATGGATGTTCTTGCGCTGGATCAGGCTCGGCTTGATGCCATAGGCCGGCGCCCGCGCCTTCACGAAGCTGAAGGCTGCGGCAACGGATTCGTTCATCACCTCACCCAGCTTGCCGGTCGTCTTGATCTCGCCCTTGCCCGGCGTGGTGACGCTTTCGATTGTCAGAAGCTCGCCGCCCACGGATGTCCAGGCAAGACCGGTAACAGCACCGACCTGCGCCTCTTCTTCCGAAACACCGTGCTTGAATTTCCGCACGCCGGCAAAGTCTGCGAGGTTCTCGGGCGTCACGCGAACGCTTTCGACCTCCTTCTCAAGGATCTTGCGCAGGCTCTTGCGCGCCAGATTGGCAATCTCGCGCTCGAGCGTACGCACACCGGCCTCGCGGGTGTAATAGCGGATCAGGTCGCGTAGCCCTTCCTCGGTGAGGAAGAACTCGTCGCGCTTCAGTCCATGCGCCTTGACCTGCTTTTCGATCAGGTGGCGCTGAGCGATTTCAACCTTCTCGTCTTCCGTATAGCCTTCGAGCCGGATGATCTCCATGCGATCAAGCAGGGCCTGCGGCAGGTTGAGACTGTTCGCCGTGCAGACGAACATGATGTCCGACAGGTCGATATCGAGCTCCAGGTAATGGTCCTGGAACTTGCTGTTCTGTTCGGGGTCGAGCACTTCGAGCAGGGCCGAGGCTGGATCGCCGCGGAAATCCTGTCCGAGCTTGTCGATCTCGTCGAGCAGGAAGAGCGGATTGCTCGTTCCGGCCTTCTTGAGATTGCTGACGATCTTGCCAGGCATCGAGCCGATATAGGTACGGCGATGGCCGCGGATCTCTGCCTCGTCGCGCACGCCGCCGAGCGACTGGC
The DNA here is from genome assembly GCA_913056125.1 of uncultured Altererythrobacter sp. Classification (GTDB taxonomy): domain Bacteria; phylum Pseudomonadota; class Alphaproteobacteria; order Sphingomonadales; family Sphingomonadaceae; genus Alteraurantiacibacter. Next base: position 21,080 of record CAJXNC010000018.1, on the reverse strand, counting down.
GGATGAACTCGCGCCCCGTGGCACGGGCAATCGATTTGCCGAGTGAAGTCTTGCCGACGCCGGGCGGCCCGACAAGGCACAGGATCGGCCCCTTGAGCTTGTTGGTGCGCGCCTGCACGGCAAGGTACTCGATGATCCGGTCCTTGACCTTGTCGAGCGCATGGTGATCCGCATCGAGGATCTCCTGCGCCTTGGCAATGTTCTTCTTGAGGCGGCTCTTCTTGCCCCAGGGCAGGCCCAGCAGCACGTCGAGATAGTTGCGCACCACGGTCGCCTCGGCGCTCATCGGCTGCATGCTCTTGAGCTTCTTCAGCTCGGCTTCGGCCTTGCTGCGAGCTTCCTTGGAAAGCTTGAGTTCGGCGATCTTCTTCTGCAGTTCGGCGATCTCGTCGCCCTCGCCGTCATCGCCGCCGCCCAGCTCGCTCTGGATCGCCTTGAGCTGCTCGTTGAGGTAATATTCGCGCTGCGTCTTCTCCATCTGGCGCTTCACGCGGCCACGGATCTTACGCTCCACCTGGAGGACGGAAAGCTCGCCCTCCATCAGCTGGAAGACCATTTCGAGCCGCTTCAGCGCGCTGGTCTCTGCCAGCAATTGCTGCTTGCTCGAAACCTTGGCCGAGAGATTGCCGGCAATGGCATCTGCCAGCTTGCCCGGATCCTCTATCTGGGCCAGCTCGTCCTCGATCTCCTCCGGCAGCTTCTTGTTATGCTTGGCGTAATCGTTGAACTGGTCGAGCGCCGAGCGCATCATGGCGACCACTTCGGACCCTTCGGCCGACTCTTCTTCCATCAGGCTGGTCTGCGCGAGCACATAGCCTTCGGTTTCGCGCATGTCCTCGAGCTTGGCACGCTGCGTGCCTTCGACCAGCACGCGCACCGTGCCGTCGGGCAGCTTGAGCATCTGCAGCACCTGCGCGACCGAACCGACCGTGTAGAGGTCCTCGGCCACGGGATCGTCCGTCCCGGGATCGCGCTGGGCAAGAAGGAAGATGTCCTTGTCGCCTTCCATCGCCGCTTCGAGCGCCGCCACCGACTTGTCGCGCCCGACAAAGAGCGGAACGACCATGCCGGGAAATACGACGATGTCGCGCAGGGGAAGGAGGGGGAATGCTGTCATAACTAACCAGTCCGTATTCGTGCTTGGTAGCGAATATGGGGGCGCACCCCCTGCCCTGCAACGGGAGGCGCGCGGTTAGCGGTGGATAGGGAGCGCCTAATCCAGGCGATAGCTCGTTGTCAGTCCATCCAGGGTCGCAACCGGATTGCCATCCGCATCCAGTGCCGGTTCGTACCGAGCGTGTTCCGTCATGACCTCGCAGGCCGCCTCGAGAAATTGTGGATACTCGCTCGGGCCAGTGCCGCTACACTGCGTCACTCTACCGTCGGGATCAACAACCACCGTTAGACTTACATCAGCTTCGATCCTTCGCCTGACCATTTCGCTCGGATAGGCGTTCATCACCAATCGGGCCGTGTACTGAAAGTTCTTTCTCATAGCAGGCCTGGAAAGGGAGAACTGGACATCAGGATCTACACCCATTTCGCGATAGAAATCGCTCATGCAGGAATCCATCGCTTCCATCGCGGGAGCCAAGTCGCCAGTTTCGAGCCGAACAGCATTATCGAACACGCCATCTATCTGAAGGGCACTGGCACCATTTCCGACAGCCTCAGGCCCGATCGACAGACCTGAAAAAATGACGCCTTCGAAGCCGCTCGCCTCGATACGTCCAACACTCCCGAATTCGGCGGGCTGGTCGTTCGGAAGGAACCGCACTGCGATGTCGTCGATATCAACTCGCATGGTTTCGCTTCCCAGAGTAAGGTCAACCCGAGGTTCAATTCGACGCTGACCAATCCTGAAGAAGATTCGTGAATCTTCTTCGCCAAAAGCGCGGTCTAGATAGCAGCCGTCCTGCGCGTAATCGATTTGCCAGTTTGTCGCAGGCTCGAAAACCACGGGTGCATCCTGCGCCATGGCAGGAGAAGCGACCAGCGAAACCGCAAGCAAGACGCCGACCAGATACTTCATAACCCCTCCCCAATTCAGGGAGGATAAATCGATCGGCTAATCGATCAACCCAGGCCGGGAATATTGAGGCCCGGCGGCAAGCCAAGTCCAGACTGCATTTTCTGCATTTCTTCCGCAGAAGCACGGTCGGCCTTGTCACGGCAATCGTTGAAGGCGGCAGTTACTAGGTCCTCCAGGATCTGCTTGTCTTCCTTCACCATCAGGCTGTCATCGATCGACACGCCAAGTATACGACCCTTGGCCGAGGCCCGGATCTTCACCAGCCCGCCACCGGACGAACCCTCGACCTCGATGGAGTCGAGCTTTACCTGCGCATCCTGCATCTGCTGTTGGATCTTCTGGGCGGCTTCTTGCGCCGCCTTCATCATCTCTTCCATGTTTTCCATAATCGTCTCGCTTCCGAAGGGATCAGGCCCTTCTGCTCCAGTTCCTGTCACCCACCGGCCCCTCGTCGCCCTCGACGAATTCGGCATCCGGAAAGGCATTGATCGTTGCCTGTACCAGCGGATGGGCACGAATGCGCGCCTTCTCCGCCTCCTTGGCATCTTCCTCCCGCTCGCGCAGCGAAGGAGCCCCTTCGCCTTCGCCCCGCACAACCTCCCACCGCTGCTCGGTCGCCCGAAAGAGGGCATCGCGCAGTTCGGGCCCGATATCCTCGGTGAATTCGGGCGGCGTGGTGTAGACAAGCTCGCCCTCCTTAAGCGCGATCACACGCACCCAATCCCGCATGATCTGCGCCACGCGCAGGCAGCCATCGAAGCGGGTCTGTTCTACCCTGTCGCACAGGATCGACCATTCGAGATCGGCGGACGGCATACTGCCACCGGCAGGCGTTGCTCCGCCAGCAGCGGACGCGCCGGGAGCCGCCGCAAAGCCGCCTTCCTTGAGCATTTTTGCCAGCTTGCCCGGATCGGGCATGTCGGCCGCATGGAGCACGCGAAGCAGCGCCATCTGCGCTGCCACCAACGGATCGGGCGCATTGCGCACCTCGTCATGGCCCTTGAGCAGCAATTGCCACAGGCGATGCACCTGTCCCGGCGTAAGGCGTTCCGCCCATTCGGCAATCGCGCGTTTTTCTTCCTCGGTATCGGCAAAGCCTTCGCCTTCGCCCACCTGCGTCACGGCGATGCGGTGCGACAGCTCCATCATGCCGCGCAGCAGGGCGAGCGGTTCGACGCCGAGCGCATATTGCTGCTCCATCGCCGAGAGCATGGCCTTGGGATCGCCTTCGAGGATGGCGGCGAACAATTGTCTGCGCGCGCCCTTGTCCGACAGGCCGAGCATGTCACGTACCTTGTCCGCGCGAACCATGGTCTCACTGTCTCCGGAATCCATGTCCGCATGGGCAATCGCCTGGTCGAGGATGGAGAGGCCGTCGCGCACCGAACCTTCGGCAGCCGAAGCGATCATGGCGAGCGCCTGTTCTTCCGCAGCGACACCTTCCTGCCGGCAAACGCTGGCGAAATGCTGCTGTAGCAGGTCTGCCGGGATGCGCCGCAAGTCGAAACGCTGGCAGCGCGACAGTACGGTAACGGGCAGCTTCTCGACTTCGGTAGTGGCGAAGAGGAACTTTACATGCGCGGGCGGCTCTTCCAGCGTCTTGAGCAGCGCGTTGAAAGCGTTGCGCGAGAGCATGTGCACTTCGTCGATGATGTAGATCTTGTAGCGCGCGCTGACCGCAGCATAGCGCACCGCCTCGATAATCTCGCGCACATCGTCGACGCCGGTATGCGATGCGGCGTCCATCTCGATCACGTCGATATGGCGGCCTTCGGCAATCGCCTTGCACGGCTCGCACTGGCCGCATGGATCGATGGTGGGTCCGCCCTGCCCATCGGGACCGATGCAGTTGAGCGCCTTGGCGATGAGGCGCGCGGTCGATGTCTTGCCGACACCGCGCACGCCGGTCATCAGGAAGGCATGGGCCAGCCGGTCGCGCTCGATCGCATTGCCGAGCGTCTTAACCATCGGCTCCTGACCGATCAGCTCGGAAAAGGTCTGCGGACGGTATTTACGCGCCAGCACGCGGTACGGCTGCTTGGCCTCGGCGGGCGGAACGGCGACAGGTGCATGTTCGGGAGCGGGCGTTTCGGCGGTAGGTTCGGGTTTCGCCGGCTCGGGATCGTCGAACATGGCCGACTGCCCCGCTGCCTCAAGTTCGGCGGCGCTCGGCTTGGCTTCCTCTTCGTCACCCTCCCAAGGCGGCGAATCCGTATTCTCCGGTGAATCACCCATGCATGATTAGGTAGGCGCTTGGTGCGCGCTTGTCATGCCAGTGAGTAAAGGATTTCGGGGTGAAAAAGGAGCCGAGCCCGATTGTCTGGGCGGTGCCGGCCCACTCCCCCACCCAACCACCCGATAGGGTTGCGATACATGATCGGGTGGTTGGGTGGGGGAGACGGGCTGGAGCCGAAACTCAAAAAGGAGCCGAGCGACCCGCTGCCATTTACCTGGGCTGCTTCCTTCCGGACCTGACCCGGTGAGCAAACGCGAACGTCCACCCGACTCCCGCGGGCCATATGGTGCGATCTTCACTGCTTTGCAACCCGGCTCTGGCAATGCAGGTTGTGCAAGTGGTTGGGAGGCAAGAAATGCGAAAGAGAATTTTCTACGCTCTGCCAGTAATGGCGAGTCTTGGTCTGGTCGGCTGCGGCGAGGCACCGATGACAGCGGAAGAACTGACCAATCCGGGCAATCCGCAGCTCGCAAACATGGTCGATTGGGGCGATGACAATGGCGACTGGTCAAACGATGACGAGTGCGACGATCCGCGCTTTGAAGGTCCGGGTATGACCGCCACGCCCTTGCTGGACGCGGATATCCGCCACGATGCAACCGATTGCCGGACCGCCTTCGAGGCAGGACAATTGCAGTTGCGCCAGTAAGGCGCGTCACCGATTACCTGAAATTGTCGGCGTAAGCCTGCAGCTTGAGTGTCTTGGGCGGGACGCTGTGGACCCGCGCCTCGATGCCGTATTTCTCGGCATAGGCCTGCGCGGCCTCGCAACTCTCGAACTTGAGCTGCACCTGCTGCTGCGTATCGCCGCTGCCGGCCCAGCCCATCAGCGGGTCGGGCTTTTTCGCCTCGGCCGGAGCGAAATCGAGGATCCACTGCTCGACCAGCGCCTTGCCGGACTGCATGGCATTCTTCGGACGTTTGTAGATGCGTGCCTGCATAGGTGAGCCTTTCCCTCCAAACGCTGCCAAAATCAAGAGCGGTTGAACGCGTTTTTCGTCTTGAGGCTGGGCTTTTCCGCCCATGGCTCGTCGGGCCAGCGATGCTTGGGATAGCGGCCCTTGCCTGCCTTTTTCACATCATCCCAACTACCCCGCCAGAATCCGGGCAGGTCGCGTGTCGCCTGCATCGGCTTGCCGCCCGGGTCGGTCAGCTTGAGCAAGAGCGGCGTATTGCCGATCATCGGATGGCTCTCCAGGCCAAAAACGGCCTGCACGCGGACTTCGACGCTGGGCGCATCATCGCCCGCATAATCGATCGCATGGCTGGTATCTGCCGGACTGGCAAACTCGCGCGGAGCCAACCGGTCGAGCTGCTGGCGCTCCTCCCATGACAGACGGTTGAGGAGTGCTTCGACCAGCGGGCCGCGTGCCAGTTCGAGATCGCGGCGGCCAACCAGCAGCGGTGCCAGCCACTGCTCGGCTTCCTCCACCAGCCGCTCGTGCCCAAGTGCCTCCAATCCGGCAAATCGGGCGCGAGCCAGCAGGTCTGCCGGGAGTAATTCTTCCAATTGCTCCGAAGCCTTCTGTGTGAGGATTTCGGCAAGTGCCTGTGGGTCGGGGTCGGGATCGGGACCGCTCTTGAGCGTGATCGCGCCGAGCCTGCGCTCCAGCCGCGCCTCCACCCGGCCCTCGGCCTCGTTCCAGCGGGCGGTGTGACGGCGCTCGATACGCTCGCCCAACCATTGCTCGACCTCGGCAGTATCGAGGGGGATTGCCGCGGTGATGCGCGCTCCGCTGGCCCTGCCCTGCGCATCGCCGATGGCGAGCCACTCGGCGCTGGCCAGCGGCGAGGAGGGATCGAGTGCATAGCCGCGCCCGCCAGCAGACAGCCAGCTTTCGCCCGAGGCATCGCGGCGGCGTGCAAGATTATCGGGGTGCGCATGGGCGAGGAGGATACCGGGCGGAGGATCGCTCGCGGTCACCGCATTGGCCAGCTTCTCCGCCCGCTTCGCCCAGCCATCGGCCAGCTTGCGCGCCGCATCGGCCCTGCCGGACCGATCGGCATTCCAGCGTTGCAGCCGCTGGAGCATGTCCTCCCCGCGCCCGCCAAGACCGCGTTCCTGCAGTAAGAGCGCCAGCCGCGCAGCCTGTTTCGCGGCTCCATGCTGAGCACCGAACAGCACCATCGCCGCCTGCCATGGCGACATGGGCAAGGATGCAATCTTGCGTCCTGACTCGGTGATCCGCCCCTCTTCGTCGAGGGCACCCAGCGCCTGTAACCTCTCTCGCGCGGCGGACAGCGAAGGTGCCGAAGGCGCGTCGAGCCAGGGCAGGCTCGCCGGATCTTCGACACCCCATTGCGCCAGTGCGAGCGTCAGCGGAGCTAGGTCGGTGGTCAGCATTTCGGGCGGATCGAATTTCTCTCGGCCCGCATGGCCGCCCTCTTCCCACAGGCGATAGGCAACGCCGGGTCCGGTACGCGCGGCACGCCCTGCCCTTTGCGCCGCCGATGCCTGGCTGGCGCGCACGGTGACGAGATGCGTCACGCCCGCCGCGACATCGAACTCGGCCCTGCGCGACAATCCGCTATCGACCACCACGGAAACGCCTTCGAGCGTGATCGAGGTCTCGGCAATGCTGGTGGCCAGCACGATGCGCCGACGGCCTTCGGGATCGCGACGTATGGCGGCGCGCTGAGCGTGCGGCTGGACCTGGCCGTGCAGCGGGAGCACCGGAACGTGCTTGAGCCGATCCTCCAGCCGCTCCCTTGTCCGTTCGATCTCGCCAACACCCGGCAGGAAGGCGAGCACATCGCCCTCCTCTTCGCGCCAGGCCTGCAGCACAGCTGACGTCATGGCGTCTTCGATCCGCTTTTCGGGTGAGGAGCCGAGCCATTCGATCCGTAGCGGATAGGCCTTGCCCTCGCTCTCGATCACCGGCGCGCCCTTGCCCAGCAGGCTCGCAAACCGCGCGCCGTCGATGGTCGCCGACATCACGCAAATCCGCAGATCTTCTCGCAGTACCGCCTGACTTTCGAGCGCCAAGGCCAGCCCGAGATCAGAGTCGAGGTGCCGCTCATGCGCTTCGTCGAACAGTACAGCGGAAATGCCCTCCAATTCCTGGTCACCAAGAATGCGGCTGACGAAAATCGCCTCTGTGACCACGAGAATCCGCGTCGCCTTGCTGCTCTTGCTGTCCATGCGGGTGAGATAACCGACCCGCTCGCCAACTTTCTCTCCCATCAGTTCGGCGATGCGCTCGGCAGCGGCGCGCGCGGCCACACGGCGCGGAGACAGCAGGATTACCTGCCCGGTGCACCATTCCTCAGCCAGTAGAGCAGGAGCAACCGCCGTGGTCTTGCCCGCACCGGGCGGCGCGACCAGCACGGCGGAATTCCGCTGGTGCAAGGCCCCGAGCAGCTCGGGAAGGACAGCATGAATGGGAAGATCGACAGGCACAGGAACGGCCTAATGCAATCGGACCGGATCAGTAACCCCGGCTAACGGCGAATTGCGCTGCTTCGCACATGGCGGAGCGGGCCTTGCTGTCGGGGAAGATGGACAACGCATCGCAGGCGCGCTGGGCAAAATGGCGGGCGCGTTCGCGCGTATCGGCCACCGCATTATGCTTGCGGATCAGGTCAACCGCATGCGCGAGATCCTCGTCCTCATTGGCGAAGCCGGCAATGGCATCCTTCCAGAACTGCCGCTCTTCCTCGTTCCCGCGGGCAAAGGCGAGGATCACCGGCAGCGTCATCTTGCCTTCGCGGAAATCGTCGCCGCGATCCTTGCCCATTTCGGCAGCGTCGGAATCATAGTCGATGGCATCGTCGACCAGCTGGAAGGCAATGCCGAGATTGCGCCCGTAATCGTCGAGCGCACGTTCCTCCGCCTCGTCGCGTTCGGCGACCACTGCAGCGATGCGGCTGGCAGCAGCAAACAGCGCAGCGGTCTTGGCGCCTATAATGTGGAGATAACGCTCTTCGGAGGTCTCGATCTTGCGCTGGCTGACCAGCTGGTCGACCTCGCCCTGCGCGATAATGGCACTGGCGCTGGACAGGATCTTGAGCACCTTCAGGCTGCCATCTTCCACCATCAGCTCGAACGCGCGGCTGAACAGGAAATCGCCCACCAGCACGGTGGCCGGGTTGCCGTAAACGATATTGGCAGCTTCCTTGCCGCGCCGCGTTTCCGACCCGTCGACCACATCATCATGCAGCAGTGTGGCGGTATGGATGAATTCGACGGCTGCGGCGAGCTTGTGGTGCCGCGTGCCCTGGTAACCGACCACTTCGGCCCCGGCGAGCGTCAGCATGGGCCGCATGCGCTTGCCGCCGCCTGAAATCAGGTGTCCCGCAAGTGCCGGAATAAGCGGGATTTCACTCTGCATCCGGTCGAGGATGACCTGGTTGACCGAGTTCATCGCGGTGGCCGTCAGCGACAGGATCGGGGCCAGGCTGGGAGGCCCGGATTGTCCGTCTCGCTTCAGGGGAACGACATTCGAAGTCATGACCCCGCCCCAATGGGGGAGCATGCGGGTGTTGGCAAGCGCGCAATTGCTGCTAGGCAGGACGCATGGCAACGCGCTTCCCCCTACCGCAACCCGACCAGCCAGCAGAAAACACAATGCCGGACCCGATGAACGACCCTGTCCTCAACGCCTATCGCAAGAGCATCGACAATATCGATGCGGCGTTGATTCACATGCTGGCAGAACGGTTCCGGATCACGCAGGCCGTGGGGCAATACAAGGCGAAAACCGCCATGCCGCCGGCCGATCCGGGGCGCGAGAAGAGGCAGGTCCAGCGCTTGCGAAAGCTGGCCGAGGAGGCCGATCTCGATCCCGAATTCAGCGAGAAGTTCATCCGTTTCGTGATCGACGAGGTGATTCGCCATCACAAGAAGGCGCGAAGTGGGTAACGGCCATTCCGGCTAATGCGACGACCACATTGAGCCCGGTCAGCAGGTTGAAGGCTTCCGGTCCGCCGGTCGAGCCGGGCATGATCGGGACTATCTGGAACGCGGTATTGGCCCCGGCATGGAGCAGAACCGCGACCAGCGCGCTCCCGCCAGACAGCCGGAAGAACGCTGTAAAGACAAAGCTCGCCGAAACGACCCAAGCTCCGAAGACAAGATAGGACACGTCTCCCGGCGCGCCGAAACCGACCAGCCAGCCAGGCGTATGCCAGGCCCACCAGGCCACACCGACTACCAGGCTCGCCCAATTCCAGCCAATCTTGCGCGCGAGCGTGGGCAAGGCATAGCCGCGCCAGCCAAGTTCCTCTCCCAATGACCACAGCACGATTAGCAGGACCGCCCCCGGTTCGATTGGATTGAGCGCGAGTTCAAATTCGGGATGGAACAACAGCCCGCTGAACCATGAGGCCAGCGTGACCAGCACCGAATAGGTGACTGCGGCAAACGCCAGCCACACAAGCGTGCGCGGCCTGATCGCCAAAGTGGCCAGGAAGCGCTGTCGCGCAGCACTGGTGTCGCCGATCAGGAAGACAATCGCGACCAGCGAAGGCAAGGTCCAGCTGAGCCGCATCCAGATGCGATCGACGTCGAGCGGGCTGACTACCGCAATCCACATGGCGGTCACGGCAATGACTGTCGTGAGGTATATCACGGCACGCAGCGCTGCGCCGGCGTGGTCTTCATTCGTTTCGGAATTCACGTTGGGTTCCCCTGCTTCCTCGACCTTGCGGCCGAGGAAGGGGTGTTCCGGCTATGCGGCGCGCGGCAATCTCAATTCGACCAACAGCCCACCCAAGTCTTCGCTTTCATTGAGCTCGACATTTCCACCATAGATTTCCGCAACATCGCGAACGATGGCCAGGCCCAGCCCGGTCCCCGGCTTTTCGGTATCCAGCCGCGCACCTCGGGCAAACAAGTCGTCACGATCTTCCTCGGCAATGCCCAGCCCGTCATCCTCGACCCAAATCGTACACATCTCGTCATCGGGTACCGCATCGACGGTGACGAACACGCTGCCGCCGCCATATTTTGCAGCATTTTCGATCAGGTTCCCGAGCACTTCCTCGAGGTCCTGGCGCTCGATCGCAACTTCGACTTCTCTTGATCCCGCAATATCGAACCGCACATCGGGATGAAGGCGCGAGACCGCACGCTCGACCGCCTCGGCGCAGCTCATGACATTGGTCCGGGCAAGTCCGATGGCGCGGCGGCCCACCGCACGTGCCCGGGCCAGATGGTGATCGACCTGGCGACGCATCAGTGCAGCCTCGCGCATCACAGTCTCGTTTAGATCGGGAGAGCGGGCAGTGGCGGCATTGGTCAGTACGGTCAGCGGCGTCTTCAGCGCATGGGCGAGATTGCCGGCATGGGTGCGTGCCTCTTCCGCCTGCTTGTCCGAATGGGCAAGCAGCGCGTTCAGCTCCTCCACCATCGGCTGCACCTCAAGTGGCAGCGGATCGGTCACGCGGTTGGTGCCGGTGGTGCGGATGCGGGCGATTGCCTGACGGATGCGCCTGAGGGGGCCGAGACCGTACCAGGTCTGGGCCATGGCCATGAGGAACAGGCCGATGCCGAGTGCAGCAAATGATATGACGAGGATGCCGCGAATATTGGCAATTTGCGCATCGCGATCGGCAATCGATCCGGCAACGACGAATTGCCAGTCGACGTCGCTCCCGGGAATACTCGCCGTGCGCTGGGCGATCCGCACCACTTCGCCCGTCATCGTCCGACCGTCATAGAAAATCGGCTGTACGACCCTGTCCTGGGTCTGAATCTCGATCGGCTGGTCCCACAGCGAGCGGGAAAGATAGGGTGCGAAATCCCCGCCCGAAATTTGCCAGTAATAGCCCGAATTGGGTTCGAGGAAGCGCTGGTCGCCAAGGATGCGGTTGAAATAAACCTCTCCGAAGGGATCGATCTCGGCCGAAGCGACCATCGCATTGAGGGAGATGGCCAGCTGATCGTCGAACTGATTCTCGATCAAATTGGTCATCGCGCGGTTGAGAGCAAAGCCGCCAAGCGCAAGCAGGATGAATATCCAGCCGGCGGCGATGATCAGCATGCGCCTTTGCAGGCTACCCGTATGCGGCGGCGCCGCACCGCTGGCGATCTGCGCTTCGTCCATGGCCGAGCCCCGCCCGGCAGCGGAAGGCGCGGCGGGGATTTCGCCCGCTACCGAACCGTCCGCACTATTCGCGCGGGCTGTCGTCGGGGTCGTCGAGGCTGTAACCGAGGCCACGTATCGTTGTTATCACATTTGCACCCAACTTCTTGCGAATGCGGGTGACGAAGACCTCGATCGTATTCGAATCGCGGTCGAAATCCTGATCATAAATATGTTCGATCAGTTCGGTGCGGCTGACCACCTTGCCCTTGTGATGCATGAGGTAGGACAGCAGCTTGTATTCCTGTGCGGTCAGCTTGACCGGCTCACCTGCGCGGGTAACGCGGCCCGAACGTGTATCAAGCCGCACATCGCCGGCCGTCAGTTCCGAAGAGGCATTGCCCGATGCTCGGCGAATCAGCGCGCGCAGACGTGCGATCAGCTCTTCGGTCTGGAACGGCTTGGCCAGGTAATCGTCCGCGCCGGCATCGAGACCCGCCACCTTGTCCGACCAGCTGTCGCGCGCGGTCAGCACCAAGACAGGGAAATTGCGCTTTTCCTTGCGCCACATGCCGAGCACGGTGAGGCCGTCGATTTCGGGCAGGCCGAGATCGAGGATAGCCGCGTCGTAATCTTCGGTACTGCCGAGGAAGTGACCGTCCTCACCATCGGTGGACAGGTCCACCGCATAGCCGTTCTGCTCAAGCGTGTTCTTGAGCTGCTGGCCGAGAGTCGGTTCATCCTCAACGATCAGGATGCGCATCCTAATTCCCCTGCTAAATGCCGGTATGCAAAGTGGTCTCTTGGTAACAACGCGTCAACCAAGCGGAGGGTTTCCCCACCGGATTACTCTTGTTCGTTGACCACGCGGCCGGTGCGCGGATCTGCATCGACAAAAATCACGCGACCATCGCGGATGAACTTGAAGCGGTAGATCTCGCTTTCGCCATCATATTCAAAGGTGAGGTATTCATATCCGCGCCGCTGGTATTGCGGCACAAGGCGCCGCTCGATGTCGCGGATGGGCATGTTGCGCCCGGCCTGCATCTGCTCGCGAGCCATGGCCTGATCACCGCGCGCCATGGGGCCGCGTGTCGGGATGTTGGGCCCCGAAGCACTGGGCAGACCACCACGGCTCTGGGCGAGCGCAGGCGCGGCGGAAAGCGATCCCGCAATCAGGCTCAGGGCGGCAAAGGCGGCAAAAATCCGGCTCATGATGCGGTAATGCCTATCTGGAGAGCGTTGAACAAGCCGTGAATGTGACAGGTTGGTTCCAGCAAGCTTTCCGGATGGATCAGGACGTCATTTCGAACTTCACCGTCACAGTTACTCCCGATTGCACCTGGCCGGGCCGAATCGGCATGCTTTCATTGCGCGCAGCCAGCGCACCTTCGGGAACATCGTATGCGATGGGCCGCCCCGTCGAGATTGCCTCGCTCACTTCAAGGATGCGGACATCGCCGTAACCCGCCAGCTCGGCATAGCCGAGGGCCTGTTCGCGTGCTGCGGCAAAGGCCGCTTCACGGGCCTGTTGCCTTGCCGGAGCGGGATCGTCGACAGACCACGAAATACCGCCAATATCCGTTGCTCCTGCCTCGATCAGGCCATCGAGCGCACGGCCGGTCCTTGTAATATCGCGCAACTTGATCATGACCCGGTTGGAAACGCGATAGCCGCGAAAGACCTGGCGCTGTTCGCGCTGGTCGTAATCATATTGCGGATTGAGATTGACCCCGCTGGTCTGGATGTCCTTTTCATCGATGCCCAGCGCCTCGATCCGCGCGATCACCGCTTCCATCTGCACATTGTTCTGACGCAGGGCCTCGACCGCGGTCGGGGCCTGCGTAGTCACACCGGCGCTGACCGTGGCGACATCGGGATCACTGGCCACGCTTTCTGTCACTGTCAGTTCGACGACAGGACCGGCGGACTGGATCTGGATCTCGGCGGCCGAAGCGGCGACAGGAGTCGCCAGCGAGGTCGCAATGGCGAGCATGAAAACACGTTTGAACATGGGAATTTCTCCAAAACTGCATTCAGTCGAATTTGCTGTTGTCTGGATTACGACGGAGTGAACCTCTCTGTTCCTTGCCAGCAAGCTTTCGCGTCCCTAACTGCCGCGCATCATGGCGGAACCACCGATCCTCTCCTGGGAAGGCCTCGGGCTGCAACAAGGCGGCGGCTGGCTGTTCGGCGCACCCGAAAGTGCAGGCGGCTCCGGCGGACTTGACCTGCATATCGGCCCGCGCGACAGGCTGGCGCTGATCGGCCGCAACGGAGCAGGCAAGACAACATTGCTCAGGCTCATCACCGGCCAGATCGAGGCGGATCGCGGCCTCCGCAAGGTGAAGCCGAACACCAATATCGTCTGGCTCGAGCAGGATCCCGACTTTTCCGGTCACGAAACACTGATGGATTTCGCGCTCGCGGGGAAGGACGCCCCTGCGCAATACGCAGTGGAGAGCATTGCAGGGCAACTGGGCATAGACATGACGACTTCCGCTGCCGGGGCCTCCGGCGGCGAAAGGCGCCGCGCCGCCCTCGCCCGTGCACTGGCGCAGGAGCCTGATCTCTTGTTGCTCGACGAGCCGACAAACCATCTCGACCTCTCGGCCATCGAATGGCTCGAAGCGTGGCTGAACCGCTATAAAGGCGCCTTCATCGTCATCAGCCACGACCGGACATTTCTCAAGCGACTGACGCGCGCCACCCTTTGGCTCGATCGCGGAAGCCTCCGGCGCAAGGAAGTCGGCTTCGGCGGCTACGAGGCCTGGGAAGAGCAGGTCTATGCCGAGGAAGCGCGTGCAGCGGAGAAGATGGACGCGAAGCTCAAGATCGAGGCGCACTGGCTCGAGCGCGGCGTGACAGCGCGGCGCAAGCGCAACCAGGGCCGGCTGGAGAAGCTGTGGCAGATGCGCGCACAACGCGCCGCCATGATCACGCCCGGCGGGACGGCAAAGCTGAAGCTCGCCAGCGATGAGGATTTCAAGAGCAAGTCGGTCATCGTCGCCGAGGAGATTACCAAGAGCTATGGTGCCGGAGAAAACCAGCGCACGATCATCAAGCCGTTTTCCTTGCGCATTCAGCGTGGCGACCGCATCGGCCTGGTCGGCGGCAATGGTGCCGGCAAGACTACCTTGCTGAAATTGCTCACCAAAGAGATCGAACCCGATAGCGGAACGGTCACCCATGCACGGACGCTGTCGGGCGTCATGATCGACCAGCAACGCAGCCTGCTGAGCCCGGAAAAGACCGTGCGCGAGGTGCTGGCGGAAGGCGGCGACTGGATCGATGTGCGCGGCAACCGCAAGCATGTGCAGGCCTATCTCAAGGACTTCCTGTTCGATCCCTCTCTGGTCGATGCGAAGGTCGGCACATTCTCCGGCGGTGAGCAATCCCGCCTCCTACTGGCACGCGAGTTTGCCCGCACCTCCAACCTCCTCGTGCTTGACGAGCCGACCAACGATCTCGACCTTGAAACGCTCGATTTGCTTCAGGAAGTCATTGCCGATTACGAAGGCACGGTGCTGATCGTCAGCCACGATCGCGACTTCCTCGACCGCACGGTGACGGTGACGCTCGGCCTCGACGGCTCGGGCCATGTCGACATTGTCGCAGGCGGCTATGAGGACTGGGTAAAGCAACGCGCGCAACGCACCAAGAAAAGCACACAGAAGGCTCAGAGCAGCACCGAAAGGGCTTCACCGCCTCCTCCCCCGCCGCCGAAATCGACCAAGCTCTCCTACAAGGACCAGCGCGACTATGAATTGCTGCCGGCTAGGATCGAAGAGCTCGAACGCCTGATTGCAAATGGCGAGGCGGCACTTGCCGATCCCGATCTCTATCGCTCGGACCCGGACAAGTTCGCGCGCATCAGCAAGTCGATCGACCTGGCACGCGAGGAAAAGGACGAGGCTGAAATGCGCTGGCTTGAGCTGGCGGAGCTGGTCGAGGGCTGAACTTGTTGGCCGTCAATTTACCCTGAGGCCCTTCGGGTGTATCGTGTGACTCATGGAAGCGAAGATCACCCCCATCACTCTGCCGCCCCACCTCGCCTTTTGCGAAATGTGGTTTGCCATGTGGAGCGAGGCGGTATCCGCCGCCACGACGGAGGCGCTGGCCTGGTATGCCATGCCTTTCATGCCGCCGCATCACCATGAGGCGCAAAACCGCTTCCAGATGGAAATCCCCGAACCGTTCGAGGATGACGAGGATCCCGACCTCTTCGCCTGAGGCTTCCTAGCTTCAGCCAATCCGGTAGAAATCCGCCACCCGGTCGAGCGCCAGCCTGAGCACCAGCTTGCCGCTGCGCGCGGGCCATTCGAGTGCCTTCTCCGCTACAGCCAGGCTCTCACCCCCGCAGACCACGCGCCAGAGGATGTCCTGCAAGCCCTTCCCCGCATTGGCGAGCGCACCATCGAAACGCTGGCGCGCGGCAAGCTGCCGTTCGGTCTGGGTCAAACCCTGCTCGCCACTGCCCTTAATGCGCACCGGGTCCCAGCGCATCGTCACACTCGGTCCAAGCTGGGCCCGCTCAAAATCGGCGCGCAGCCGCTCACCCGCATCGAACAGACGGTCTTCCAGATGGCCGTGTGCATGAAGCCATGTCAGCGGGCTCTCGCCCAGATTGACGGTCACGCTGCGCCTGCGCCGACTTACCCCGCCTCCCCGACGCGGGCCTTCCACGGTCAATTCACGCTCGACGAGCTTTCTTGGCATGCACTTATCCCCTCTTTGCGAAGCATGCCCTTGCCAAAGCGAATCGGTTGTAGGAAAGAGGTTCGACAAACCAATTTGGTTATTTGGGGGAATGGACGGTGATCAACCGCATTCGCGACATCCGCAAGCAGAAGGGCATGACACTGGCCGAGGTGGCCGCGGCCTGCAATCCGCCCACGACGGCGCAGACCATTGGCCGCCTCGAAACCGGCATGCGCAATCTCTCGCTCAGCTGGATGAACCGCATCGGTGCAGCATTGGGTGTCGATCCGGAAATGCTGGTGAAAGGCGAAGACGCGGCAATCCCGCAAATCATCGCCCGCCTGACCGAGCATGGCGCCGAGCCGCTGAGCAAGCCGCGCGATGCCATATTGCCGACCGAGCTCAACGATGGCGAAGCGCTGGTCTGCCTGACCATCGAGGCACCGCAAGGCGAGTATCGCAGCGGCGACCAGCTATGGATGCGGCAGGTCAGCCCGGACGAAGCCGGATCGATCATAAATCGCGATGTGCTTGCTCCGCGCAGCGGCGGGCGTTTCGCTTTCGGGCGGCTGATCGACCGGCAAGGTTCGCTGGTCGGCCTGCTCCCGCCCGGCATGGGGCAGCGGCAAATCGTTATCGACGGGCCAGCCTGGCTGGCCGTAGCGGAAATGCTGGTTCGCAAGCTGTAAGTGCAGGCCGATGAAGCGCGTCCTTTCCATCGCCACGCTCTATCCCAATGCGCATATGCCGCGCTTCGGAACCTTCGTTGCGCGCCAGATGGAGGCGCTCGCCGCGCGGGGTGACTGGGACGTAACCGTCATCAATCCGATCGGCGTCCCGCCGCTTGCGGTGGGCCGCTACGCCCCGCTGGCCAAGGCTGCGGTGACAGGGGGCGAGCAAGGCGTGACCGTGCATCGCCCGCGCTTCACGCTGATCCCGGCTGTTGGTGGCCCGTTCAACCCCGCCATGATCGTGAAATCCGTGCTGCCGCTGGCAAAAAGACTGCACGAACTTGCCCCATTCGACCTCGTCGATGCCCAATTCTTCTATCCCGACGGCCCGGCCGCAGCGCGGATAGCCAGCGAATTCGGCCTGCCCCTTTCGATCAAGGCACGCGGCGCCGATATCTCTCTCTGGGGACACAAGGCATATTCGGCAAAGAAGATGCGCGCCGCCGCGAACCAGGCGGCCGGATTGCTCTCGGTAAGCAAGGCACTGGCACGCGACATGGAAGCCATCGGTCTGCCCGGCGACAAGATCACCATTCACTATACCGGGCTCGACCATTCGCAGTTCCGTCCGCTCGGCCGCAATCGTAGCCGCCAGCGGCTGGAACAGGATTTCGGCATTCCCGCGCATGGTAATCTCATCGCCTCGGTCGGCGCGCTGATCCCGCGAAAGGGCCAGCATTTCGTGCTGCGTGCGCTGGCGAAACTGCCCAATACGAGGCTGGCGCTGGTTGGCACCGGGCCGGACCAATCCATGCTCGAGGAACTGGCGCGCGAGCTGGATGTTACGGACCGGGTGCATTTCCTCGGTTCGCTCGACCATGCCGCCATACCTGTGGTTGTCAGCGCTTCGAGCGCCATGGTCCTGCCCTCCGCCACCGAGGGGCTGGCCAATGCATGGGTAGAGGCGCTTGCTTGTGGCACGCCCTTGGTCATCACCGATGCCGGCGGCGCGCGCGAAGTCGTGGCGCAGCCGCTGGCGGGGCGAATCGTGGAGCGCAATGCCGATGCAATCGCCAACGGCGTGCGCGAAGTGCTGGCAGCAGGCTACGGCCCGGAAGAAGTATCCGCCCTGTCGGCGGGTTTCAGCTGGGACGCCAATGCGGCAGCCCTGGCGAGCTATTACGATCGCATCTGCGCCAGCTGAAGACCCCGGCTAGATTTCGCCGCGGGCCTTCTTTTCCTGCCGGTCAACGACGCTTTCCGCCGGAACGAAACTGTTCGAACTGACACCCAGCCAGATCAGGATGGGCGCTGCCATGTAGACCGAGCTGTAGGTACCCACGAAGATACCCAGCGTAATCGCCGCTACCAGGCCAAACAGGCTGGCAGGGCCGAACAGGAGCAGCGGCACCAGCGCCACGAGCAGCGTCAGCGAGGTCATCACCGTACGTGCCAGCGTCTCGTTGACCGAGAGGTCGAGCAGTTCGGGCATGTCCATCTTGCGGTATTTCTTCAGGTTCTCGCGGATACGGTCATAGACGACGATCGTATCGTTGAGCGAATAGCCGATAATGGCCAGAATCGCGGCGATGATCTGAAGGCTGAATTCGAGCTGGAACAGCGCGAACATGCCCAGCGTCAGCGAAACGTCATGGAACAGCGCGAATAGCGCACCCACGCCGAACTGCCATTCGAAGCGGACCCAGATGTAAATCGAGATCGCCATCATGGCAAAAAGCAGTGCGTAGAGCGCGGTCTCGCGGAATTCTCCGGCGACCTTGCCCGAAACCGTGTCATTGGCGTCCTGCCGGACGTTCTCGAAATCGTCCTGGATGGCGGCCACCACCTGGTTGCCGATTTCGGTTGCGGCACCCGGTTCGTCTTCCGCCCCTTCGGGCAGGCGAATGCGGATCGAAACCGAGTTCGGATCGCCGAAACGCTGGATAGTGGGTTCACCAAATCCAAGGTCGCCGAGATTGTCGCGCAACTCGGAGATGGGAGCCTCGGCACGATCGGTGAATGTCACACGCACTTCCTGGCCGCCGGCAAAGTCGACGCCGTAATTGAGGCCGTTGACATAGACCATCGCCCAGCTGGCAACGATCAGCAGGCAACTGACCACGTAGAAAGGCACGCGCCATTTGAGGAACTTGATGTTCGTGTCTTCGGGGACGAGCTTGAGCAGTCGCATAGGTCTTCCCTCCCCTTTAAACGTTCAGGTCTGTCGGCCGCGCCTTGCGCAGCCAGGCGGCCACCCACATGCGGGTAAGCGTGACGGCGGTGAAGACGCTGGTGAACAGGCCAATGATGAGGACAACGGCAAAGCCGCGTACCGGTCCGGAGCCGAACAGGAATAGCAGCACGCCGGCAATGAAATTGGTGATGTTGGCGTCGTAAATTGCGCGGCTGGCTTCGCGATAGCCGTTCTCGACCGCCGCGATGACGCGTCGGCCCTTCTTGCGCTCCTCGCGGATACGCTCGTTGATCAGCACGTTGGCGTCCACCGCCGCACCGATGGTCAGCACGAAACCGGCAATGCCGGGCAGCGTCAGCGTGGTCTCGAGAAGAGCCATGATGCCGAGGATCATCAGCACGTTGATGACAAGCGCGGCCGTCGCATAGACGCCGAAGCGGCCATAGCTGGCAATCATCAGCACCACGACCAGCAGCGAGCCGATTGCCATGGCGATAAGGCCGGCGCGGATCGAATCCGCGCCCAGGTCCGCACCTACCGTGCTTTCCTGGATCACTGTCAGGTCCACAGGAAGCGCGCCGGAGCGAAGCGAGATGGCAAGGTTGTTCGCCTTTTCGACGGTGAAGCCACCTGTCAGCCGGGCGCTACCGCCAAGGATCGGTTCGTTGATATTGGGCGCAGAAAGCACTTCGCCATCAAGAATGATCGCGAAGGGCCGGTTGACGTTCTCGCTCGTCAGGCGGGCGAAACGCGCCCCGCCTTGCGGATCGAACTGGATGTTGACGATCGGCTCATTGGTCTGCTGGTCGAAGCTCTGCTGTGCATTGGTCAGCGAATCGCCGCGAATGCCGCCAAGACGGCGCACGGCGATCAGGGCGCCGGGATAATCGCTGTCTTCCGCATAAGGAAGGATCTCGCTGCCGGGATTGGCAATGCCCTGCTCGATATCCGATTGCAGCGCGTTGACGTCGACCAGCTTGAATTCGAGTTCCGCCGTCTGGCCGAGCAGTTCCTTGAGCTGTTCGGGATCCTGCAGGCCGGGAACCTGCACCGCGATGCGGGTGTCGCCCTGGCGGATGATGGTCGGCTCACGCGTGCCGAGCGCGTCGATTCGGCGACGGACCACTTCGGTAGCGCTATCCATCGCCTGCGTAACGGCAAGGTCAAGTCCGGCATCGGTCTGCGTCAGCACGAAACGGCTGCCATCGACCACCTGGATATTCCAGTCGCGCTGACCGGTCAGGCCTGCCCCCTGGGTCAGCGGCTCGATCGCATCGCGCGCAGCATCCACCTGCGCCGGATCTTCAAGCATGAAGGAAAGGCGATTATCGGCGGTAGAGATATCGCCGATCATGATGCGCGGTTCGGCATCGCTCAACGCACTGCGAACCGATTCTTCCATCGTTTCAAGCCGCTGGTCGGCGACCTGCTCCCGCTCCGCTTCGAGCAGGATATGGCTACCGCCAGCAAGGTCGAGCCCGAGATTGACCATCGGGTTCGGCAGCGCAGCCGGCCACTGCACGCCGGTGGTCGAGACCAGCGAAGGCAGTGCGGTGAGCATCAGGGCAAGGCTGATCCCCCACAGCGAAAGGCGCTTCCAGAGCGGAAAATCAAGCATGACCCCTCCGGCCCCGCTTTAATCGTTTGCGGCGGGTGTGCCGCCCTTGGGCACGATGTCGCCGATCATCGACTTGACGATCTTGACGCGCACGCCCTGGGCAATCTCGGCTTCGACATATTCTTCGTCGACTTTCATCACCTTGCCGACGATACCGCTGGAGGTAACGATCTGGTCGTTGCGTTTGACACCGCCGATCTTGGCGCTGTGTTCCTTCTGCCTTTTCATTTGCGGACGGATGATCAGGAACCAGAAGATTGCGATCATACCGATGATCGGAACGAAACCAATGAGACCGCTTCCGGCGGAAGCGCCACTCGCGGCGAGAATATCAAGCATAGTTTTTGCCCATCAGGAACGTGGAACCACGAAGCGTTGTAAATGGCCGCGAATGGCTGATGTTCAACCCCTCTCCCGGCATGTGGGCGCTGCGCCTAGCAGCAATGTCAGGACAGGGCAATCAATGGGACAATCACCCGCTTGCCATCCTCCGGGCACCTGCCTATAGGCGCGCTCTCCACTGGAACGGGAAGTAGCGCAGCCTGGTAGCGCATCACACTGGGGGTGTGGGGGTCGCAGGTTCGAATCCTGTCTTCCCGACCA
>CAJXNC010000017.1 GCA_913056125.1 uncultured Altererythrobacter sp. | reverse complement strand
TGGTAGCGGAGGAGGGACTCGAACCCCCGACACGCGGATTATGATTCCGCTGCTCTAACCACCTGAGCTACTCCGCCATCCGGCATGGCCATGTGCGCTGGGGCACCGGCAAGGCGCGCCATTTAGGGCGCGGTCCCGCAGGGGTCAACCGCGAAAAGATCAGTTTGGCGCAGCGGCCTTGTTCATGCGCAGAATCTTTGCTGCCAGCCCGCTATTAAGGGCATGGTCGAAGGCCCGCGCAAGCTCGGGCATGGCCGATTTCAGCCGGTCCAGCGCATCGAGATCGAAGCTGGCAATTCGTACCGGATTGGTCACCCTGACCGTTGCCGAAGCATTTTCACCCGTGATCAGGCTCATTTCGCCAAGAAAGTCACCCGGCCCGCACACGCCGACCAGCTTGCCGTCGCTTTCGATCCCCGCAGCTCCAGAGGCAATATAGATCAGTGGGGGCGCCTTCTGACCCTGCGTCATCAGCACCTCGCCCTCATCCGCATCGCGCCAGGTCATCACATCGAGCAAACGGCGCTGCTGCGCAGGCTCCTCGACGCGCAGCACGTTTTCGAGCAGTTCGCGCTCTTCGCCGGTCATTGCACCGCGCCGGTTGCCGAACAGCAGCAGGGCCAGCATCACGCCATTGACCGCGACGAACAGGACCGTCCAGACGAGGCCCATCGTATCGCCCGGGTTGAAGAACAAATATACAAGGGCAGCAAAGCCGCTGAGCAGCGCCAATATGCGCAGGCTCTTCATGCTGCGCATCAGCATGGCCGCAACCAGCAGCACATAGGACAGGTGTACGAGCCAAAGGTCTTGCATGTCCTCCTCCCCAAAGGAAAACGTCAGCCGCGGAACCGCCATCTCTTGATGAAGTCCCAAGGTCCACCCTTGTAGGCGTGGAGTTCCAGTCCGCGAAAGGAAAAATCTTGCGGGAGGATGCGCGGGTCGAGTTCGGCCTGCAGCGCCCTCGCCTCTTCCAGGCTAACCTTGTTCTGCACGGTGATATGCAGGCGCGGACGATGTTCGTCCTGCGGCGTCAGCAATCCGTGGAAGCGATCGGCCATCTCGTCCCACAGTTCCAACAGGACGGGACTGGAGATATCGAGCGCCGTGCCCTTGCCCAACCTCATCAGCCCTTCGAGCCTCGCGGGGACCGGTGCATGGCTCTGCGCAAGCATGGAGAGGACGCCGTGCACCTCGCCCTCGCTGCTCGGTGGCAGGGAGTGGAACAGCGTGACATGGGCCTTCAGGTAATTGCGTTCTGGCGGGAAGTGGTCGGTCCTGAGCTGGTTGGCCCAGCTGAACAGGTCGAGCGGCAATTCTGCCGTGATAATCAGGGGGGCAAGGGTCATTGCCCGCTACATCTCCCCACGTTCGCGGCGGATTTCATACCATATCTCGACATTCTCATTGTGCTCTTCGACCGTGCGACCGAAGGCATGCCCTCCGGTCCCGTCGGCGACCATGAACAAGGCATCGGTCTCAGCCGGGTTGAGCACGGCTTCCAGCGAGGCGCGCCCCGGATTGGTGATCGGCCCCTTTGGCAGGCCGTCCATCGCGTAGGTATTGTAATCGTTTACCGCGTCGATTTCCGAGCGGCGGATACGGCGCCCGAGCGGTAGCCCCTTGGTGATCGGGTAGATGATCGTCGGATCGGCCTGCAAGCGAATGCCCTGTCGCAAACGATTGGAATAGAGGCCGGCGACCATTTCGCGCTCTTCGGGAACCCCCGTTTCCTTCTCGACGATGGAAGCGAGCGTGACCAGCTCCTCTGGCGTCTCGACCACGCTGTTGGGTCCCTTCGTTGGCCAAAGTTCGGCCAGTGCCTCGCTCATTGCCTGCTGCATGCGTTCAAGCACCGCGGCACGGCTCTCCCCACGTTCGAAATCATAGGTGTCGGGGAGGATCGAGCCTTCTTCCGGCACCTCGACCTCACCGGTCAGCAGCGGTTCTTCCATGAGGATGGCGTGGACGCGGATCGATGGCGTGCCCTCGGGAATGGTAACGAAGCGTAGCACAACGTCGCCATGCTGGAAGATATCGAGGATCTGCGCGGGACTAGCGCCCGCCGGGAGGAGGAACTCGCCTGCCTTGATCGGGTCGTCGCTGCCGAAGATCTTCGCCCGCAGCAGGAAGGCATCGGCCGAGTGGATATTCCCCTCCTCCTCCAGCTTTTGCGCGGCCGAAGTAAGCGAGGAACCCGAAGGCACGATGAAGGCGGTCTCTTCCTCAACCGGTCCGGAGGAATACCAGCCAAAGGCGAACCATGCTGCGGCACCCATCGCCAAGGCAATGAGCAGGGCCAGCAGGGTACAGCCGGCCTTCACTGGCTTAACTGACCGCCTTCATCACCAGCGAGGCATTGGTACCGCCAAAGCCGAAACTGTTGTTCAGCACAGCGCGTACTTCACGCTTCTTTGCCTCGAGCGGGACCAGGTCCACACCTTCGGTGCCCTCATCCGGATTATGCAGGTTGAGCGTCGGCGGGACCACCTGGTCGCGCATGGCGAGAATGCAGAAGATCGCCTCGACCGCACCGGCGCCACCCAGGAGGTGGCCGATGGCGGATTTGGTGCTGCTCATCGATGCGCCGCCAAGGTCATTGCCCAGCACGCGCTTGACTGCGGCCAACTCGATCGTGTCGGCCATGGTCGATGTGCCGTGGGCATTAACGTAGTCAATATCGCCCGGGCCCATCCCGGCCTTGCGCAGAGCCATTTCCATGGCGAGCTGCGCACCCTTGCCTTCAGGGTGCGGGGCGGTGACGTGATAGGCATCACCCGAGAGGCCGTAGCCGACCACTTCGGCATAGATCTTGGCACCGCGCGCCTTGGCGTGCTCATACTCCTCGAGCACGACCATGCCGGCACCCTCGCCCATGACGAACCCGTCGCGGTCCTTATCATAAGGACGGCTGGCCTCGGTCGGCCGGTCATTCATGCTGCAATTGAGCGCTCGCGCCTGTGCGAACCCGGCAATACCGATCGGGCAAACGGTCGCTTCGGCGCCGCCGGCCACCATGATGTCGGCATCGTCGTCCTTGATCATGCGCGCAGCATCGCCAATCGAGTGCGCGCCTGTCGAACAGGCGGTCACGACAGCATGGTTCGGTCCCATCAGGCCATATTTGATCGAGACCTGGCCGGAGATGAGGTTTATCAGGCGACCATGCACAAAGTGCGGGCTGACACGGCCCGGACCGCGCTGAAAGAGATTCACCGATTCGAGCTCGATACCCGGAAGGCCGCCAATGCCCGAACCGATGGAACAACCGGCGCGCAGTTTCAGCGCTTCGTCCATTTCGGTCAGGCCGGCATCTTCCAGCGCCTGGCCGGCAGCATCGATGCCATAGACGATGAAAGGATCGACCTGGCGCTGTATCTTGGGGTCAACGCGCTTGCCGGGATCGAAACCCCATTCGTGATCGGCAGGCTTCACTTCGCCCGCGATCAGGCATTTCTGCCCTTCCGTATCGAAACGGGTAATGGTCCCGATCCCGCTCTTCCCGGCAATCAGGTTGCTCCAACAGGTTTCCACATCAGCACCCAGGGGTGTGACGAGTCCCAGTCCGGTTACGACCACACGACGCATAGACATTCACTCTCCAAAATCACGAAAGGCCCAGCCGGTTCCGGCTGAGCCTTTCAATGGCCCGTCCGCGGCCGGCGGGACCCTTCGCGAACAGGGCCCTCGGACTTAGTCCGAATGTTCGTCGATATACTTGTTGGCATCGCCAACGGTATTGATCTTTTCCGCCGCATCGTCGGGGATTTCGACGCCGAATTCTTCTTCGAACGCCATCACCAGCTCAACGATGTCGAGGCTGTCTGCACCCAGATCGTCAATGAAGCTGGCATCCGGGGTCACCTTGTCTTCCTCGACGCCCAGATGCTCGACGACGATCTTCTTCACGCGGTCGGCAGTATCACTCATTCTTGTGCCCTCTCGAAACTCGGGTTTGATGAATATGACAGTCGCCCTAATGAGTGGCGATGAGGCTGGCAAGTAGCTTGGTGGGAACATTCGCGGCGCAATCCGGGGCATGCAACCGGTTGGCCTGTGTTCAGCCGTGCAAATAAATGAAGTAAACGCTGAACAGGTAGACCGCCAGAAGGGCCAGGCTGATCCAGCCGAGCATACCGAAGAAGCGGTTGCGCGGCTGGTAGAGCAAGGCAATCATGAATATTGCCGTCATGATCATGCCGGCGAAGGCGGAAGCCGCATGAACCGGCGAAATCGCCGCCAGCAAATGCCCCTTTGTATAAGCGATATCATCCACAGCGATGATCACCATGGCGAAGAGATTGCTGCCCAGAAGGTTGGCGATCGCCAGATCGAACGCATGGCGACGAAGGGCGGCAAGCGTTACCGCTGCTTCCGGCAATGATGTGATCAAGGTGATGAACACTGTCCCGACAAAGCCATCGGCCCAGCCATAGCCCTTTGCGATCTGCGTCCCGAGGAAAGGCAGGTATCCACCAACTACCACTACGACCAGCGCTGCAGCGGCGTAGCGCGTCACCACCGTCCGCAATCCGTATCCGGTCGGCGGGAACGCATCCTGCCGGGTCACCTGAGCAGACGTGCGCTCCTGCAGATAGGTCGCGCGCATGGCAACAAGATAGAGGACGACGATCAGCGGGGCGAAGGCACCTATATGGCCAAGGGTGATGACGAAACCGGCCTGGGCGACGATGATCATCATGCCGACGACGCCCAGCAGAAGGATACCGAAGGACGCGGCTAGCGTGTGATGCTGGTTGATTCGCGAATAGACCGACTCATCCCGCGTCAGCGCATCGAGCAAGACCAGGAGCGCAAGATTGAGGACGCAGGCACCCAGCGCATTGCCGACCGCGATGTCGGGCGTATCCGCCAGCGTTATCGCGCTCAGGCCGGTCAACAGTTCCGGCAAGGATGTCGCTGCCGCTATCAGCACCAGCCCGATCCAGCCGCGCGATATGCCGGTGATCTCGGCCAGTTCCTCGCCATATTTGATCAGTGCATTGCCGGCAAAACCGATCAGCAGGGCGCAAACAAGAAATTGCAGCCAAAGCAAAAGCAGCGCCGTCATTGCGCCCTTATCCTGACGAGACGGCCGGACAACAAGGCCCAGCCCTGCAGCACAACCAGCGGGAAAGTACTCATGGCGCCAATGATAGCCCACATCTCGAGGGTCGGTGGTACGAGGTGGAAGATCACCGCGATGGGACCGACATAGAGCGGAACGGCCAGTAGCAAGACGCACAGGCCGATGGCTGCCCAAACCCAAGGATTGCGGGTTACTTCGTTCGACAAGGGATGCGATCCGGCCGAGCGCATATTGAACACATGCAGGATCTGGCCTGACGCGATGGTCAGGAAAGTCACCGTCAGCAAGGCATCCCCCTCGAGCCCGCAGGAAATGCCGATCGCCAGCGCGCCGAATGCCGCAATACTGAGTACGAGGCCATGCAGAACCAGCCTGCGCCATTGCGGCCGGTCGAGGATAGCTTCACCCGGCGGCCTCGGCGGACGCTTCATGACGCCATCCTCACCTTCTCCCATAGCCAGGGCAAATGCCGGGAAGACGTCGGTCACGAGGTTGAGATAGAGGATTTGCAGCGGCAGCAAGGGAAGTGGCATCCCGGCAAGGATTGCCGTCCCTACCACCAGCACTTCGCTGAGATTGCAGGCCAAGAGATAAGCGGCAAAACGCCGGATATTCTCGAAGATGATCCTGCCTTCGCGGATCGCCACGGGAATTGTGGCGAAGGAATCGTCGAGCAGGACCATGTCCGCAGCCTCGCGCGCGACATCGGTGCCGCGCATGCCCATGGCAACGCCGATATCGGCCTTGCGCAGGGCCGGAGCATCGTTGACGCCGTCTCCGGTCATGGCCACCACATCGCCTGCGTCCTGGAATGTCTGTACCAGCAGCAGTTTCTCGTCCGGATTGACCCGCGCGAAGATCTGCGTCTCGCGCAGGAGATCGCGATCGGCCTGCATGGAGGCAACCTCGCTCCCTTCGAGCGGACGCACGCCCTTTGAATCAATGCCGACCTTGCGCCCGATCGTATTGGCCGTCGCGACATGGTCTCCGGTCACCATCGCCACCTTCACGCCGGCCTCGTGGCACGTACGGATTGCCTCGGGGACATCTGTGCGGGCCGGATCCTCGAGCCCTACCATTCCGAGAAGGACGAGGCCTTCGTAGGGATGGCAGTCGTCGCGATCCGCCCGCTTCGTCGCGAGAGCGAGGACGCGCAGTCCCTCATGAGCCAGCAACGAGATGTGATTGTGCCATTGATGCAGCGCGGTCGTTCCGATCGGAGCCGCTCCTTCCTCGCGCCGTTCGTGCGAGCAGCACGCAAGGACCGCTTCGGGCGCCCCCTTCACAGCGTAAAGGAAGCCACCTTCATCACTATGTATCGTGGCCATCATTCGCAGTGCCGAATCGAAAGCCATGCTCCTCACCAGGGGAAAAGCGGAGAGGGCCTGGCGGCGCTCTAATCCTGCCATCGCCCCCGCCTGCAACAAGGCGACTTCCATCGGATCACCCGCATGTTCGCTATCCTCCCCAAGGGACGCATCGTTGCACAGCGTCCCCGCCCTCAGGAGGTCGAGCAGCTGAGGGTCCCGGGCGAGATCGGCAGCAGAGCCACTGTTGAAATCCACGAAGCCCGACGGCAGGGCAATGCGCGCCACTCGCATGCGGTTCTCTGTCAGCGTACCGGTCTTGTCGGTCAGGATGAGCGTGGTGGAACCAAGCGTCTCCACTGCAGATAGGCGTTCGACCAGCGCATTCTTGCCGGCCATGCGCCAGATTCCCCGCGCCAGCGTCAGAGTGGCAACGACCGGTAGCCCTTCGGGAATGGCGGCTACCGCGAGCGCGATTGTCGTCGTGGCGATCAGCAGGGGGTTTTGCCCCCGCAGGAGGCCGCTTGCCGCGATAAGCGCCGCAAGCACCAAGGTTAGCCAGACCATCTGCCCGGCAAGCCGGGCAAGGCCGCGTTCGAGAGGTGACTTCTCGTTCCCCGTCGAGTCCGCAAGCGCGGAAATGCGGCCCAGCTCCGTATGGGCCCCGATCGCCACGACGATGCCCGTGGCGCTGCCGCGCACCGCAGACGTTCCCATGAACAACATGGAGGAACGCTCTGCCAGGCGAGCATCGGCAGGAACGGGATCGACCGATTTATCGACCGGCAGGGACTCCCCGGTGAAGGTGGATTCATCTACCGCCAGGTTGGAGAGGTCCAGCAGGCGCAGGTCGGCAGGTGCCGCATCGCCTGCCTCCAGCCGCACGATATCGCCAGGCACCAGCTCGGCGGCGTCAATTATCCTTATGCTGCCCTCCCGCAGGCATTTGGCCGAGTGACTGCCGAGCGATTGCAGCGCCTCAATCGACCGAATCGCCCGGATTTCGGTGAAGAAGCCGATCAGCGTGTTGAGGACAAGGACGATCAGGATAGCACCAGCTTCGACCCACTCGTCGAACAACAACGCCACCAGAACTGCAGCGGCCAGCAGCGCCACCACCGGGCTCGCAAACTGGTGCAGCAAGACCTTCCACGCAGGGGTAAGCTGCGCAGGCGGAAGGCGGTTGGGTCCGTATCGCTTCTGCCTGTCGGCTACTTCGTGGCTAGCGAGACCCGTTCCGGGATCGACCGATAGCTGATGCAACAGGTCAGCAGCCGCAATGGCGTGCGGTACATCCGGCAAAGCTTCGTGCCGTGGTCTGCCCTGCTTCTCACGCCCGGTGTCCACGCGACCTGTCTCCACTTTGTGAGCAGGTGCAGCATTGACGGATATCAACCGGGCATCAAGGGCAAACAGCCCTAGGCGGACTTCGGCGGTTCTACCGTGCGGATATGCAGTTCGCGCAGCTGCTTCATGCTGACCGGAGTGGGCGCACCCATCATCAGGTCTTCGCCCTTCTGGTTCATCGGGAAGGCGATGACTTCGCGGATATTCGGCTCATCCGCCAGAAGCATCACAATACGGTCGATACCCGGCGCGGAGCCACCATGCGGCGGTGCGCCTAGCTTGAACGCCTCGATCATGCCGGAGAAATTCGTGTCGACATCTTCCTTGGAATAGCCGGCAATTTCGAAGGCCTTGTACATGATGTCCGGGCGGTGGTTCCGGATCGCGCCCGAGGACAGCTCATAGCCATTGCAGACGATGTCGTATTGCCAGGCGAGGATATCCAGCGGGTCCTTGCTTTCCAGCGCTTCCATCTCGCCCTGCGGCATGGAGAAGGGGTTGTGGCTGAAATCGATCTTCTTGAGGTCCTCGTCATATTCGAACATCGGGAAGTCGACGATCCAGCAGAACTTGAAGCAGTCCTGCTCGATCAGTTCCAGCTGCTCGGCCACGCGGGTACGTGCCGCGCCGGCCAGCTTGGCTGCCAGCGATTCCTTGCCCGCTGCGAAGAACAGGCCATCGTTTTCGCCGAGGCCCAGCTCGTCATAGATTTCCTGCATGCGCTCGGGCGTGTGGTTCTTGGCGATCGGGCCGCCGAACTCGCCCTGCTTGCGGGTGACATAGCCAAGGCCGGAAAAGCCCTCGCCCTGCGCCCAACTGTTCATCTCGTCGAAGAACTTGCGGCTCTTCTCGTTCGTGCCGGGAGCGGGGATGGCGCGCACGACGCCGCCCGAGCCGACGATCTTCTCGAAAATGCCGAAGCCGGACTTCTCGAAATGACGGCTGACGTCGGAAATCAGGATCGGGTTGCGAAGGTCCGGCTTGTCGGTGCCGTATTTGAGCATCGCTTCCTTGTAGGGAATGCGCGGGAACTCGCCTGCCGGGGTCACACTCTTGCCCCCGCTGAACTCCTCGAAGCAGCCGGCGAGCACCGGTTCGAGGGCGTTGAACACGTCTTCCTGCGTGACGAAGCTCATCTCGAAATCGAGCTGGTAGAACTCGAGGCTGCGGTCGGCGCGAAGGTCCTCGTCGCGGAAACAGGGCGCGATCTGGAAGTACTTGTCGAAGCCGGCAACCATAAGCAGCTGCTTGAACATCTGTGGCGCCTGCGGAAGCGCGTAGAACGTGCCGGGATGCATACGGCTGGGCACGAGGAAGTCGCGCGCGCCTTCGGGGCTGGAAGCCGCCAAGATCGGCGTCTGGAATTCGGTGAAGCCCTGCTCGGTCATGCGGCGACGAAGGCTGGTGATCACCTGGCTGCGCAGCATGATGTTGCGGTGCATGGTCTCGCGCCGCAGGTCGATATAGCGGTACTTGATGCGGATATCTTCAGGGTATTCCTGCTCGCCCGCCACTGGCAGCGGCAGTTCCTCGGCACGGCTCTGCACGCTCACCGAACGGGCAAAAACCTCGATATCGCCGGTCGGCAGGTTCGGATTGACCGCTTCGGCATCGCGCGCCTTCACATCGCCATCGATGGTCACGACGCTTTCCAGCTTGAGCCCTTCGAGCACGGGAAGCGCCGGCGAATCCTCGTCCGCCACCATCTGGGTGATACCGTAGTGATCGCGCAAATCGACGAACAACACGCCGCCGTGATCGCGCTTGCGATGCACCCAGCCCGACAGGCGGACGCTTTCGCCGACATTTTCGGCCCGAAGGGCCGCGCAATTGTGGGAACGATAGGCGTGCATCAAGACTCTTTCTTTGTGTCCGTATATGGCGCTAGGAGGCTGGCGCTAACAGGGGATGGAACGGCGCTTGTCAAGCACTGCCAACCCTGCCCGGGCCCCGCGATTGGGGGCCGTATAGAAAAGCGAAGATGAAAATACACCCGCTGATTACCAAGAGTGACGAACTGGCCGAGCTTTGCGAGCGTCTGGCCAAGAGCGATTTCGTGTGCGTCGACACCGAATTCATGCGCGAAAACACCTATTACCCGCTGCTGTGCCTGATCCAGATCGGCAATGAGGAAGAGGCTGCGGCGGTGGACCCGCTGGCCGATAATATCGACCTTACGCCCCTGCTCGACCTGCTGTGCGAGAATGAGGAGGTCCTGAAGGTCTTCCATGCCGGCGGGCAGGACGTGGAAATCGTCTATAATCTCACCGGCAAGACACCGCACCCTATCTTCGACACGCAGATCGCCATGATGGCGATCAGCCAGTCCGAGCAGATCGGCTATGCCAACCTCGTCGAAAGCTGGCTCAACAAGACCATCGACAAGGGTGCGCGCTTCACCGACTGGAGTCGTCGCCCTCTGACCGAGCGGCAGATCGAATATGCCATTGGCGACGTCACCTACCTCGCCAAGATCTTTCCCAGGATCCTCAAGAAGCTGATCAAGACCGAGCGCGGCTCCTGGCTCAATGCCGAGATGGAGAAGCTCGCCGATCCGTCCAACTACGCGATGAATATCGATCTTGCCTGGCATCGCATTCGCGCAACAGGCCGCAATCCAGCGATCCTTGGTCGCCTGAAGGCGCTCGCCGCCTGGCGCGAGACCGAAGCACAGGACAAGGACATTCCGCGCGGCCGCATCATTCGTGACGAGACTTTGGCCGACCTCGCCAGCCATCCGCCCAAACGCCAGGAAGACCTCGGCAAGGTGCGCGGCCTGTCCAATGCGTGGAAGGAAAACGACATCGGCAAGCGCCTGATGCGCGTGCTGCGCGATGCGGAGCCGCTGCCCGATGACGAGATGCCGTCCAAGCCAAAACGCGGCGCGCCACTAGGCAAGGAAGGCGCGCTGGTGGCTGACCTCCTCAAGCTGCTGCTCAAGATCCGTGCTCGCGAAATCGACGTTGCCGCCCGCCTGCTGACCCGCTCGGACGAGCTTGAGGCGCTGGCTGCGGGCGTGCGCAAGCTGCCCGTTCTCGAAGGCTGGCGCTACGAAGTATTCGGCAAGGATGCGCTCGACCTGGTCGAAGGCAAGCTCGCCTTTGCAGTCGAGAAGGGTCGCCTCAAGATGACCCATATCGACGATGTCGAAGCAGGCGGCGCACAGGTCCATGCCGAAGAGGCCCACGCTGCGGAATGAGCACCTACCTGCCCACGATCAAGCAGCTGCAATATCTTGTGGCGCTGCATGAGCACGGGCATTTCGGGCGCGCGGCGGAAAGCTGCTTCGTATCGCAATCAACTTTGTCCGCCGGCATTCGCGAGCTCGAGTCGCTGCTCGGTGTGACTCTGGTGGAGCGCAGCCGCCGCGTGGTGCGTTTCACGCCGCTCGGCAATTCGGTGGTCGAAAAAGCGCATCGGCTGCTGCGCGAAGCGGAAGAACTTTCCGACCTTGTCCAGGCGGCAGGCAAGCCACTTTCAGGCGAATTGCGCATGAGCGTGATTCCGACAATCGCGCCTTTCATGCTGCCGCGAATCCTGCCTCGGCTGAGGAAAGAACGTCCACAGCTCAAGCTCTTCCTGCGTGAGGAAACCTCCGAACACGCGGTAGAGTCACTGCATCACGGCCGGGCGGACTGCGTGCTGCTTGCCCTGCCCTTTGCCACTGGCGACGTCGAGAGCGAGATAATCGGTGAGGACAAGCTGTTCGTCGCCTTTCCCAAGGACGACCCGCGCGATCCTCCCGAAGAAATCCCGCCCATGATGATCGATGAGGGGCGCCTGCTCCTGCTCGAAGACGGGCACTGCCTGCGCGACCATGCGCTGGCCGCCTGCAACCGACCGGAAATGCGTGCCAGCGCGACCATGATCGGCACCTCGCTGCATACGCTGGTGCAGATGGTCGACAATGGGCTGGGCCTCACCATGCTGCCCGAAATGGCGATCGACGCAGGAATATTGCATGAAACCGAGGTCGTCGCCCGCCCGCTCAAGGGCAAGCATACCAGCCGAACCATCGCGCTGATCTGGCGCCAGAATTCCCCGCGCGAGGAGGAATTCCGGCTTCTGGCGGAGGAATTGAGGGCGGGTTAGGCAACCCGGCGAACCGCTCCGGAAAAAAGGCGAGCGCCCCTCCTCATGGTAAATGGCATTTCACCGATGATTAACCCGTTCGCGCTAGCCGGAGGTGGAGTCTCTCCATAAGGCGGAGTGTCCCCGGGCAAGACCGTCGCAGACCGGTTTCGAGGAATTGAAATGTCTCCTCCCATCCATCTCACCCAAGAGCAGTTGCGCTTGGCGATCTCCGAGCTGGAACAGGCGATCAGCGCGCATGAGCAATGGATCGAAGAAATCTTGGCGGATCTGATCTGCCATCTTCAGCCGGACCGACGTGACCTGGACGACCATGCCTGGCACAATTGCCGCTTCGGTCAATGGTACTACACGCGTGGCCAAGAATCGCTCTCGCACCATCCCGGTTTTCAGGAGGTGGAGCACGAGCACAAGCGCATGCACCAGTTCGCTACCAGTCTGCTCAGAGCCTCGGCGGAAGGTCGGGCCATCTCGCTTGCCGACTATGAGCGCTTTACCAGTGCTCTCAAGCGCATGAGGTTGGAAATCCAGTCCCTTAAGCGTGAGCTCGAAGTCGACCTGTACAATATCGACGCTCTCACGGGCGTGCCGGGTCGCATTCAGATGCTGCAAACGCTGCGAGATAATCACGAGTTCGTTGTTCGCGACGTTCACGCCTGCGCTGTCGCCATGCTGGATGTCGACAAGTTCAAGACTGTCAATGACACACACGGACATTTGGTCGGCGATCAGGTTCTGAAGTCGATATCGGCCTATATTCAGACTCACCTGCGAAAATACGACGCAGTGTTCCGCTATGGCGGAGAGGAATTCCTCATCTGCATGCCCGACACGGACGCCGAGCAGGCGCGAGAGATTTGCGATCGAATTCGTTCGGAAGTGGGCAGCCTGCTGCACCGTTCGGAAAGCAAGGGCGCGTTCCGCGTCACGGTCTCGGTTGGAATCGCCGAAATGGAAAGCAGCCTAGCGGTCGAAATGGTGATCGATCATGCAGACCAAGCGCTATTCGATGCCAAGAATGCCGGTCGGAACCGCGTGACGATCTGGTCACCGGAACTGGGCAGAAACAGCAACGCGGCCTGAACCCCGCAGCATAATCACACCGTTCTCATGCAAATATTCTCGTGGCGAGCAAGGATCGGACTGCCAGCGAGGGCGCCTACGCGCCAGCCAGCCTGGCCTTCCTCCGCCGCCATGTCTGGCAGATTACGATGATCGCACCGATCATTGCGGCAAGATAGCTGGCGTAGTGCGCATAGGCGACTGCAGTGAAGCTCCTGTGTATTTCCGGCGCCAGAGCAGAAGCCCACCCCCCCGGCACACCGACGATGCCAAGCCCGTATAGCAGCCATCCGGCGAGCCCGGCAGAAAGGGCTGCCATCAGCGAAACCGCCGCGACAGCGAGGACCGGACGGAAAAGCTGTTTGAGCCCGGTCTTTTGGCCTCGTCCGCTCCTTGCGACAAAGGCGAGAAGGAGGCCGAAGAACAAACCCATCCACCACGTCGCCAGCACTCCCCACACAAGCGCTAGCCGCAACGGTGTTTCGTCCGCGATGACCTGCGGGTGGGCGATACTGAAGTATTCGACGCAGAGATGCGCAGTCACCAAGTCATGCGCTATGCCATAGGCAATTGCGGTCAGAACTGCGAAGCCTACAATCTTGAAAGCTTCCACTGCCGCCCTCTCAATCCATGTGTTTGAGGCCGACGCGCAGGTAGTCCCAGCCGGTAATTACCGTGAGGATCGCAGCGCCCCACAAAGTGACCAGCCCCACCGTATGCGGGACATTGTGCACCACGCCGCCGGCAACCATGTTCCAGCCGGGAATGCCCTCTCCCAGGATCAGCGCGCCCAACGAGATCAGCTGGAACGTCGTCTTCCACTTGGCGAGCTTGCTCACCGGAACCGAGACCTGCAGCCCGCCGAGAAATTCCCTGAGACCCGACACCGCGATCTCGCGAATGAGGATGATCAGGCCGGCGATCACATGCATGTCCCCCACATAGGGGCCGCGCAGCACGCCCTGTGCGGTCAGCACCAGGATCACACTTGCCACCATGATCTTGTCGGCAATCGGATCGAGGAAGATGCCCAGTTTGGAAACCGCGCCACTCGCCCGCGCCAAGTAGCCGTCAAAATAGTCGGTAATGCCCATGAGGCAGTAGAGCACGAATGCGGCAAGATAGCCGGCGTGCCATCCCGGCCACCACAGCAGCGCAGCGAGCAGCGGGATCATCGCGATGCGCGACAGGGTCAGGATATTGGGCAGCGAAAGCATGGCGCCTCCACTAGCCCTAACGCGATGCGGAAAAAAGGGGCGTCAATCGCTTGTGTGAATGGCTCAGGCGGCTAAGGCAGTGTCCAGCCGGGACGCAACGACGCAAGGGATTGCATGCTGACATCCACCTACTTGCTCAAGCAGAGGCGATTCCTGCCCCTGTTCGTGACCCAGCTCCTCAACGCGTTCAACGACAATCTCTACAAGAACGCGATGGTGCTGTTCGTCGTCTACAGCGTCTACAATTCCGCCGAGGCAGAGACGATCTTCAGCGGCGTTGCCTCCGCCGTCTTCATCCTGCCCTTTTTCGTTCTTTCGGCGCTGGCTGGGCAACTGGCCGACATGCGCGACAAGGCGATGGTCATCCGTTACGTCAAGGCGGCCGAGATCGCCATCATGACGGTTGGCGCAATCGGCCTCACCCTCGCCTGGATGGGCATGCTAACCGAGTTGGTGGCCATCCCGCTGATGATGATCGCGCTGTTCGCCATGGGCGTGCACTCGACCTTCTTCGGCCCCATCAAATACGCCATCCTGCCACAGCATTTGAAGCGCGAGGAAGTGCTCGCCGGTACGGGCCTGGTCGAGGCCGGGACATACTTGGCGATCATGGCGGGGACGATCCTGGCAGGTTTTATCGACGTCGAGATTGCTGCCGTGCTCGTCATCGTGATCGCCACTATCGGTTTCTTCGCAAGCCGGTCCGTCCCCGATGCTCCGCCCTTCGTGAAAGGGCAGGAAATCGACCGCAACATCATCCGTTCCTCGATCAGGCTGGTGAGCGCGACCGTGCACAAGCACGAAGTGTTCTACGCCATCCTCGCGATCAGCTTCTTCTGGACCATCGGTGCCGTGCTGTTCATCCAGTTCCCGCCGCTGGCCAAGAACGTGCTCTATGCTAGCAAGGAAGTGGCGAGCCTATTCCTGGTCATCTTCTCGATCGGAGTTGCCATCGGATCGGTTGCCATCAATGCCCTGCTCAAGGGCAATGTCTCGGCCCGGTTCAGCCCGCTTTCGGTGATCCTGATGGGCCTTTGCGTCGCCGCCTTCTATCTTGTCTGCCGCATGTGGACGCGCAATGTCGATGTGCCCGACCTGATGGACATCACCACTTTCATCGCCCAGCCACTCGCCCCGGTCGTGTTGATTACCCTGCTGCTGATCGCGATCTTCGGCGGAATGTTCGTGGTGCCGCTCTACGCCTTCCTGACGACCAAGGTCGATCCGTCCGAAGCCTCGCGCACCGTCGCGGCGAACAATATCGTCAATGCCGGCGCCATGGTGATCGGTTCGGTCTTCGCGCTGGGCCTCAGCGCTGTCGGCATTCCGCTGACCGAGCAATTGCTGCTCAGTGCGGCCATGTGCCTGGTCTCGGCATGGCTCGGCTGGCTGCTATTCAAGGCTGAGAGACGTGCTGCAGCCGCCGAGGCCGCGCCCGCCGAATAGGTCACATGAAAAAGACGGTGGTGGCGATAAAGCCCGCCGAATAGGTCTGCGCCACCTGGCGAAGATCAGCAGCATCGAGGCCGAAATTGAGCCGCCAGCTGCGCTTGTTCTCTACCTCGTCCATGGCGAAAACCTGCATCGGCAGCATGGCCCGGAAAGGGTGCCGCGAAGACTCGGTAGAAAGGACAAGTGCGCGTCTCATGGAGGCAATTGTTAACGATTTGGTAACTATTGGCGAGAGCACATTTGCTTAATGTCCACACTCGGGACAGATGCATGGCGCACGCGGAGATTGCCGCAGTGACCGGACGAGGCTAGTGGCTAATTTCATGAGTAACCAAGCTGCCAGCCTGCTCGTCCAATGCCTCGCCGAACAAGGCTGCGACCGTGTCTTCACCGTACCGGGAGAGAGCTTCCTGCCCGTGCTCGATGCCTTGCGCGATCGCGAGGACATCCAGACCGTGACCTGCCGCCAGGAAGGTGGCGTTGCCTTCATGGCCTGCGCCGACGGAACCATGACATCGCGTCCCGGCGTGGCTTTCGTTACCCGCGGCCCGGGTGCCACCAATGCCAGTATCGGCGTACACGTGGCGATGCAGGATTCTCAGCCCATGATCCTTTTCGTGGGCGATGTGGCGCGCGATGCCCGCGACCGCGAAGGCTTCCAGGAAGTGGACTTTCCTGCCTTTTTCGGTCCGATCTGCAAATGGGCGGCGCGGATCGACAATGCCGAACGTATCCCAGAATATATCGCCCGCGCCTATTCGGTGGCGATCTCTGGACGGCCCGGCCCCGTCGTGCTCGCCCTGCCCGAAGACATGCTGCATGAGGGCGGGATCGCAGCACAGCCCCGCCCCTACGTAACCAGCCCGGCACAGGCGCCCTGCCCCGATGCCATGGCGGCCATGCTCGCCATGATCGGCGACGCGGCTGCCCCTTTGGCGATTATCGGTGGCGGCAGCTGGCACACCAAGGCGCATGACTATTTCGGCCAGTTTGCCGAGCGGATCGGGATTCCCGTGGCAACCGCCTTTCGCCGACAGGATGCCATCGCGCCCTCTACCCCGGTCTATGCCGGCAATCTCGGCTATGGCCCCAATCCGAAGCTGGTCGAGCGCGTCAAGGCAGCAGACCTGCTCCTCGTCGTCGGTGCGCGACTGGGCGAAGCGACAACCGATGGCTATACGCTGATCACGCCCGACCACCCCGACCAGGTCCTGATCCATGTCCATCCCGATCCCGAGGAGCTGGGCAGCGTCTATCGCACCGATCTTGCCATTTGTGCGGACCCGGACGAATTTTCCGAAACCGCGGCCCTGTGGGAAGATCACGATATCATTCCCTTCGATGCGGGTGCCGAGGCGCATCGGGAGTGGCTCGATTGGTCGACACCCGGGCCGGCCGACTTCCCG
The DNA here is from genome assembly GCA_913056125.1 of uncultured Altererythrobacter sp. GTDB lineage: Bacteria > Pseudomonadota > Alphaproteobacteria > Sphingomonadales > Sphingomonadaceae > Alteraurantiacibacter. Next base: position 21,686 of record CAJXNC010000017.1, on the reverse strand, counting down.
CTCGATCAGGGGCAATGCCTCGCGGCCGCACGCAAACTGCTGCCGGCGGATTCGATCATATGCAATGGCGCGGGCAATTTCGCGGGCTGGTGGCACCGCTACTGGCGCTATGAAGGCTTCCCTTCACAACTCGCCCCAACCTGCGGCGCTATGGGTTATGGCGTGCCTGCGGCAGTCGCCGCCGCACTACGCTTCCCAGATCGCTGCGTGGTCGCTGCCGCAGGTGATGGCGATTTCCTGATGAACGGACAAGAACTGGCAACGGCCGCACAATATGGCTGCGACCTGCTGGTGATCCTGTTCGACAATTCGACCTACGGCACGATCCGCCAGCACCAGGAGCGCGAATATCCCGGCAGAACTGCCTCTACCCATCTCGCCAATCCCGATTTTGCCGCCATGGCGCGAAGCTTCGGCGGTTGGGGTGAAAGGGTCGAGACCACTGCGGAATTTGCCACCGCCCTGACCGAGGCCATGCAGCGCAAGGGCGTGCGCCTGCTCCACTGCATCACCGATATCGAGCAGCTCAATGCCGGCGGGGGGACCGTCAGCGCATTGCGCAATAGTTAGAGTCTGATTCAGCTCTGCTGAATCGATCACGGCACCAGCCCGCACCCCCGCGTCAGTGGATCAAGTTCTAGGCAGGCTTCTTCGCCAGCTTGCAGATATAATCCCACTCTTCCGGAGTGATCTCTGCCACCGACAGCCGTGACAGGCGCACCAATTCGATGCCCTCGAGATGCTCGTCCGCCTTGATCTCGGCCAGCGTGATCGGCCGCTCCATCTTGCGCACCGGCTTGACGTAAACTGTCGCCCATTTTCCTTCGGGATCTGTCGGGTCGGTTATGCCGTTCTTGGTCACTTCTGCGATGCCGACGATCTCCTTGCCGCTCACCGAGTGGTAGTAGAAGGCTTGGTCGCCTACCTCCATGGCCCGCATATTGTTCGAGGCGCGGTGATTTCGCACCCCGTCCCACACGGTCTCGCCATCCTTAACAAGATCGTCCCAGCTATACTTCTCGGGCTCAGATTTGATCAGCCAAAAACGTGGCAATTTGCTCTCCTTGCAGCGTTTCGATGGTTAATTTGGCGCAACTCCGGGCGATTAACCGAAAATTGAGCTTAGTCCCACATAAGACGGGCTTCGATCGGGGGACAATCCGCCTTGGAAAAAGACGTGAAAGTCAGGGACAAAACCGCGAAGCGCCGCTTCGGGTCTGCCGAGCGCGATATGATCGCGCTGGGTATCGCCATTGCGTCGGTGATCCTGTTTGTCGGCACGGGTGGTTCGCTGATGCCCAAGATCGTCCGTTCCTGGATGGGTCTTGGCGGTGCGCCCGACCTCGCCCTGACCAATGCCGTTCTCCTTAATATCGCCCTGCTCATCTTTGGCTGGCGACGCTATAACGAACTGCACCGAGAAGTTGCCGAACGTCGCCGCGCCGAAGAAAAGGCACGTGAATTGGCGGAAATCGATCCGCTTACCGGCTGTCTCAACCGACGCAGCGGCTCTCCGGCCATAGAACACCTGCACGAGAAGGCTACCAAGTCGCATCGCGAAGTGGCCGTCTTCATGATCGACCTCGACAATTTCAAGCAGATCAACGATTTGAACGGCCACCAGATGGGTGACCGCGTCCTCGCCGCGATTTCGCGCCGGATCCGGGACTTGCTTCCTGCCGAAGGCTTGATCGCCCGTATCGGCGGTGACGAATTCGTATGCGCCCTGCCCTATGAGAGCACGCGCCGCGAACGGATCGAGGACTTTGCCGCACAGATCATCAAGGCCGTTTCCGCCCCCATCGAAGCGAACAAGATGATCGTGGAATCGACAGTCTCTGTCGGCATTGCCACCACCGCCGAGGCAAACATCGCCCAAAGTGCAAGCCTGGCAGACACGCTGATCCACCGCGCCGATATCGCGATGTACCACGCCAAGAAGAACGGCCGGAACCGCTTCTTCTGGTTCGAAACGCAGATGGAAGACGAGCTGCGCTTTCGCAACGAGCTGGAAAGCGGGATTCGCCGCGGCATCCCGGCCGGAGAATTCGTTCCTTTCTACGAACAGCAGATCGACCTGGAAACCGGTGAACTGGTCGGCTTCGAGATGCTCGCCCGATGGAATTCTCCCCGCTACGGACTGATCAGCCCGGAAGTCTTCATTCCCATTGCCGAAGACATCGACCTGATCTCCGAGCTTTCCGAATGCCTCATCCGACAGGCCCTGCGCGATGCCAGGGAATGGGATCCGCGCCTCACGCTTTCGGTCAACATTTCTCCGTTGCAGCTGCGTGATCCGTGGTTCGCACAGAAGTTGCTGCACCTGCTGCTGGAGAGCGGATTCCCTGCCAATCGCCTCGAAATCGAGATTACCGAGAGCTGCCTGCACGAGAATATCGGCGCGGTTCGTTCGATCGTCTCGAGCCTCAAGAACCAGGGCATCCGCGTGAGCCTGGACGATTTCGGCACCGGCTATTCCAGCCTGTACCAACTACGTTCGCTGCCTTTCGACAGGCTCAAGATCGACCGCAGCTTCGTGGCGGAAATCACCCGCGAAGGCGGCGATTCCGGTCTTGTCGAAGCGATGGTTTCCCTTGGCAAAGGACTTGCCTTGCCCGTCACCGCCGAAGGAATCGAAAGCCCCGAAGTGCTCAATGCGCTCAAGGGGATGGGCAAGCTCAAAGGCCAGGGTTACCTCTATGGCCAACCAGAAAATGCCGATGCCACGCGGATGCGCCTTGCCGAGCTGAAAATGCTCGCGAATGAAGAGGCCAAGCCAGCAACTTCGAGCAAAAAGCCGACCAGCCAGCGCAAGGCCGGCTGAACCACTCACCTATCCGACATTGCGAACTGGGCCCATGCGCCCTAACTGGCGCCCATGCGCGTCGAATTCTTAAAGATGCACGGCCTGGGAAACGATTTCATCGTGCTCGATGCGCGAGAACACCCCCTGCCCGGTGAAATGACGCGCGCCATCGCCGCCGCGCTGGGTGACCGGCGCACGGGCATTGGCTGTGACCAGCTTATCGTGCTCGAGCCCGCTGCCGATGCCGACTGCACCATGCGCATCTACAACCAGGATGGCGGGGAGGTGGAAGCCTGCGGCAATGCCTCTCGCGCAGTCGGCCTGCTGCTGGGCGAACCCGCGCGCATTGTGACCAGCGGCGGAATTATCGAGACCACCCCAATGGATGGTGCGGTGTCGGTCGATATGGTTGAGCCGCGCTTCAACTGGGAAGCGATCCCCCTCGCCTATGCCATGGACACGCTGGAAATGCCGGTCGGCTGGGACGTTCTGGAACGCCCCGCTGCGGTCAATGTCGGCAATCCGCATGCGATCTTTTTCGTCGATGATTGCGACACAGTGCCGCTCGAGACTCTCGGCCCGAAAATCGAGCATGACGAGCTGTTCCCCGAGCGCGTGAATGTGAACGCGGCGACGGTGACCGACCGCAAGAACATCCGCCTGCGGGTATGGGAACGCGGCGTCGGCCTTACACGGGCCTGCGGCACCGGCGCCTGCGCCACGGCCATTGCCGCCATGCGCCGCGGCCTCACCGAGCGGGAGGTAACCGTCACGCTGCCCGGCGGCCCGCTGGCCATTGCATGGGGTGCAGACAACCGCATCGTGATGACCGGCCCTGCCACGGAAAGCTATCGCGGCAGTTTCGAGTGGAGCGATTTCGCTTGAGCGCAGCAGAAGTCATATCTTTGGGTTGCCGCCTCAATATCGCAGAAAGCGAACGAATTCGATCACTGGTGGCGGGCGAGAACGTTGTTGTCGTCAATAGCTGCGCAGTCACCAGCGAGGCCGTCCGCCAGACCAGGCAGGCGATCCGCAAGGCGCGCAAGGCAAGGCCCGATGCGAGGCTGCTGGTGACCGGCTGCGCCGCCGATATCGAGCGCGAGCAGCTTGCCGCCATGCCCGAGGTGGATGGATTAATCGCCAACGAGACCAAGCTCGATGCGCGGGCATGGAACGTGCCTGAGCCCGAAGCAGCGGTTCCCACCAAACACACTCGCGCCTTCATTGCGGTACAGAATGGCTGCGACCATAGCTGCACCTTCTGCGTCATCCCGCAAGGACGCGGGCGAAGCCGCTCGCTAACCATTTCGCAGGTGCTGAAGGAGATCGAACGTCATTTGGCACTCAACGCCCCCGAAGTGGTGCTCACGGGGGTAGACGTGACGTCGTGGGGTCACGACCTGCCCGACAAGCCGCCGCTAGGATCGCTGGTTCGCGCGATCCTCGAAACCTTCCCGGAATTACAGCGACTGCGCATGTCCTCTCTCGACGGGATCGAGATCGACGAAGAATTGTTCGAACTGTTTGCCGGCGAACAACGCCTCATGCCGCATCTTCACCTTTCCTTGCAGCATGGGCACGATTTGATCCTCAAGCGGATGAAGCGCCGCCACCTCCGCGCCGATGCCGTGGACATCGTGCAACGCCTCAAAGCCCGCCGCCCCGAACTGGCTGTGGGCGCTGACCTCATCGCCGGCTTTCCGACCGAGTGCGAAGAGCACCATGCAGCCAATCGCTCGATCATTGCCGAGCTCGGCGTGGTGCACGGCCATATCTTCCCCTATTCGCCCCGCCCCGGCACGCCGGCAGCGCGCATGCCGCAATTAGACAGGGCCGTGATCAAGGCGCGCGCAGCTGAATTGCGCAAGGCTGTCGCCATTGAGCGCGGCAAATGGCTGCAATCACTTGTGGGAACGCCGCTGAGCGTGCTTACCGAGACGGACGGCACGGGTTATTCGCCGAATTTCGCACGCGTCGCCGTGCCGCAGGGCACGCCAGAAGGAAGCATCGTGACGATCACGCCGAGAAGGCTTGAAGAAGGCTTACTGAAATGAGCGTAAAGAGCTGGACCGAGCGCCTTTTCGGCGGCTTCCGCAAGACATCGGACCGCCTGTCCGAGAACCTTGCCGCCGCAGTGGAAGAATCGGCCGAATCGGCCCCTGAGCCAGCTATAGAGGAGGAGCAGGAACCAGAACCTGCCCAGGAACCTCCGCCTGAGCCGGCTCCTGAACCCGCGCCTGCTCCAACTCCGGCCCCCGCAGCACCAGCACCAGAAGCTGCGCCTGCTCCAACTCCGACGCCCTCACCCGCTGCCGAACCTTCCCCGGCCTCGATCGTCTCCAGGGTCGCAGGCACCATGCGCACGGCAACGCTCGACGATGCGACGCTCGACCACGTCGAGGATGCGCTGATCACCTCGGACCTCGGTCCCAAGGCCGCAGCGCGCATTCGGGCCAAGCTGGCGGAAAAGCGCTTCGGCCTGACCATTACCGAACGCGAGCTGAAAGAAGCCGTGGCGGAGGAAATCGCCGAGATCCTGCGCCCCGTCGCCAAGCCGCTCGAAATAACCGCCTTCCCGCGTCCGCAAGTCATCCTGGTGATCGGCGTCAATGGCAGCGGCAAGACCACCACCATCGCCAAGCTCGCTCACTGGTTCCAGGAGGACGATTACGGCGTGCTGCTGGCGGCGGGCGACACGTTCCGCGCCGCGGCCATCGGCCAGCTCAAGGTATGGGCCGACCGGATCGGCGTCGATATCGTCAGCGGGCCCGAGGGAGGCGATCCAGCCTCGATCGTGTTCGATGCAGTCAAGCAAGCGACCGATACCGGCATCGATGCGCTGGTGGTCGACACGGCGGGACGCCTGCAGAACAAGCGCGAGCTGATGGACGAGCTGGCCAAGATTCGCAAAGTCCTCGGCCGCCTCAATCCCGAAGCGCCGCATGACGTGGTTCTCGTGCTCGATGCCACCAATGGCCAGAACGCGCTCAGCCAGATCGACGTGTTCAAGGAAGTGGCGGGCGTCACCGGCCTGATCATGACCAAGCTCGACGGTACGGCGCGCGGCGGTGTGCTGGTCGCCGCTGCCGAGCAATATGGCCTGCCGATCCATGCCATTGGCGTAGGCGAGAAAATCGACGATCTGCGCCCCTTCGACCCCGACCTAGTCGCCAAGGTCATTGCAGGAATTGCCTGATGAGCGAGAGTGAACAGCCAGCCAAGAAGCCCAAATCGGGCTGGCTCAACGTATTGGTCGATTACGGCCCGCTGCTGGTCTTCTTCCTGACCTACAAATATTTCGCGCCCGATGGGGAGGATGCGGCAGGAGAGATCCTCGCAGTGATCCGTGGCACCGGCGCCTTCATCGTCGCCGCGCTTGCGGCCCTCGCCTTCTCCAAGCTCAAGCTGGGCAAGGTCTCGCCCATGCTGTGGCTTTCGACCGTGCTGATCGTCGGCTTCGGCGCGCTGACCATCTATTTCCAGGACGAGCGTTTCATCCAGTGGAAGCCAACCATCATCTATGTCGGTTTCGGCGTGCTGCTGATCGGCGGATGGATGAAGGGAAAGCCGCTGCTCAAATACCTTCTCGAAGCCGCCTTCGAGGGCCTGAACGACCAGGGCTGGCTCAAGCTCTCGCTCAATTGGGGCATATTCTTTTTCTTCCTCGCCGTGCTCAACACCGTGCTGATGTACACGCTCAGCTTCGAGAGCTGGCTGGCGGCCAAGCTGTGGCTATTCATGCCACTAAGCTTCCTGTTCACCTTCACCCAGATCCCCATGCTGCTGAAGCATGGCATGAGCCTGGATGAAGCGGAGAAGGTCGAGCAGAACCCGCCGATGGAGTGAGGTGGTCAGGTCCGCAATTGGGTGGAAAGCGGAATGCAAGCTCGTCGGTCCATCGAGGCAACAGACGTTCACGTAAGTAGCTTCAACAAGAGCCAACGTCTGGATTGGCAATGCTCACGAGTAAGCGGCCGGGAGAATGACAGTTGTTCGCACAACACGACCGATCAATCAGTCCAGTCGGCGGCGCATAAACCGCCAGTCATGTTGAAGCTCTTTGGGCACCTCAGCCTCAGGATAGGGCAGGACATCTTCGAAGCCCGCTGCCTCATAAAGTCGGTGAGCTGAAGTCATGAAGGGGCCAGTTTCCAACAATAGCTCTCGATAACCGAAAGAGCGTGCATCATTCACAAGCCGATCCAGTATCTTTGCGCCTAGTCCGCCGCCGCGGCTCGCTTGCGAGACATAGATGCGTTTGATCTCGCCGACCTTGTCTCGGACACGACGAAGCCCACCCATTCCAAGCGGAGTCTCTCCATCGAAGACCACATAGAAGATGCTATCTGGAGGACTTCCCTCACACAGCTTGTCCAATGTGCAATGGACATAATCAGGGATTGGCATTTCCAGAAGGTTTGGCAGCGAGAGTCCAAATCCATCTCGCACTGAACTCTCGGCCCAATTGAGATACTCAATATTGAATCGCGTGAGCACTTCACGATGCCTCCCAAGATCGGCTCGTACGAAGTCGAAATTCATCCGCGACCCTACCCCTTATGCGAAAACTGTTGAGCAGGGTCGACAATGCTTGGGATCAGGGGAGCAGGCAACGGCAATATGTGGGTCGTGAGCGGACATTCAGATCAGGCTCGACTTTGCCGCGCCTAAATCTCGACCTGGCTGCCCAGTTCGACCACGCGATTGGTCGGCAGGCGGAAGAACTCCATCGGCGTGGCCGCATTGCGCATCATCCAGGCAAACAGCTTTTCCCGCCAGATCATCATGCCCGGTTTCTCTGCGGTCAGCAGCGTCTGGCGGCTCAGGAAGAAGCTGGTCTGCATCATGTCGAAGGGGCCGCCGCACATATCCACGCGCGAAAGCGCCAGCGGCACATCGGTCTCCTCCATGAAACCGTAGCGCAGGATCACGCGGTAGAAGCCCTCGCCCAGATCCTCGATGCTACATCGTTCGTGCGGATCGACATAAGGATAGTCCTGGATTTGCACGGTCAGCACCACCACGCGATCATGCAGCACCTTGTTGTGCTTGATATTGTGCAGCAGGGCGGACGGCGTTCCTGTCGATCCCGAATTCATGAAGATCGCGGTGCCGGAAACGCGCTTGGTCGAATTGTTGGCGGACTTGGCAAAAATGTCGAGTGGCAGTCCGATCTCCGTCATGCGATCGCGCATCAGTTTGCGACCCTTCGACCATGTGGTCAGCAGGGTGAAGGCGATCGCGCCGACCATGAGCGGGAACCAGCCGCCGTCGCCGATCTTTGTCAGGTTGGCAGCGAAATAGGCGCCGTCCACGATCAGGAATAGCAGCACGACCGGCACGGCCAGCCAGATGCGCCACTTCCACACGCCAACGAAGAGCACGCCCATCATCAGCGTGTCGAGCGTCACTGCGCCGGTCACGGCAATACCGTAAGCGCTCGCGAGGTTGGACGAATTGCGGAAGGTCAGCACCAGCACGATCACCGCGCAGAGCAAGGCCCAGTTGATGATCGGGATGTATATCTGTCCCGAATGCTCGTCGCTCGTATGACGGATCGAAAGGCGCGGCACGAAGCCGAGCTGGATCGCCTGGTGGGTGATCGAGAAGGCCCCCGAGATCACCGCCTGGCTGGCGATGAACGTAGCTCCGGTGGCAAGGAAAACCAGCGGCAGGCGGAGGTACTCAGGAGCAAGGAAGAAGAACGGACTGCGGATTGCCTCTGCAGCCGCGGCATCCTCCATGCCAAGGATCATCGCGCCCTGGCCGAAATAGTTGAGCAGCAGGCAAGGCATGACGAAGCCGAACCAGGACAGGCGCATCGGCCCGCGCCCGAAATGGCCCATGTCCGAATAGAGGGCTTCCGAACCAGTCACGGCCAGCACGACCGAGCCGAGTGCCAGGAAAGCGAGGAACTTGTCCGTGATGAAGAACTGCACCGCGTACCACGGATTGAGCGCGTAGAAGATCTGCGGGGAATCGAAGATATGAATCGCGCCCAGCGTGGCGATGACCGCGAAGTAGACCATCATCACCGGAGCGAAGAGCGCCCCCACCTTGGCCGTTCCCCGCTTCTGCAGGACGAACAGGAAGATCAGCAGGACCAGCGCAATCGGGATGACGTAGCGGTCCAGACGGTGATCGACGACGGTCAGGCCCTCCACCGCCGATAGAACCGAAATCGCCGGCGTAATCATCGAATCGCCGTAGAACAGCGCCGTTGCGAACACGCCCAGCAACACGATCAGCCAGCCGTAATTGGTCTTGCCGACATGGCGCGAAAGGAGCGCGACAAGGGCAAGGCTGCCGCCCTGCCCGTTATTGTCTGCCCGCATCAGGATCGAGACGTACTGGATCGAGACGACCAGCGTCATCGACCAGAAGATCAGGCTGACCACACCAAGGATGTGAAGATCGTCGAGCGCAAGGGGATGCGGTCCGACGAAGGTTTCGCGGAACGCATAAAGCGGGCTGGTGCCAATATCGCCAAAGACGACGCCAATAGCGCCGGCGGCAAGCTTAAGCTTGGCAGATTGCGAGTCGTTGCCGTTAGTGGCTGCGCTCATCGGGATTTACGCCCCTTTTCGCGTCCAGTTACGCGGGAAAGCGGCGCGCTTAGCAGCACCGAAACGCTTCTGCAATGTGCTGCATTGCAACATCACTATTCTGCTTCGCCCTGGGGCATGGCCCCTGCCCGCAGGAGCATGTCATCCAGCCGACCGACACGATCGGCCATGAACAGGTGCGCTTCGCTCTCTCCCTCGCCCATGTCCTGCAGGGCATCGCTCCACACATTGCGCGCTTCCATCATCCGGCCCTGTCGGATTAGCGAAAGGCCAAGGAAATAGGCCGGTGCCGGATTGTCGGGTGCAATCTCGTTCGCGCGCGAATAGGCAAAGACCGAAGCCTGCGTCAGTATGCCGTCCGCCTGCTCGGTCAGGACATTGCCAAGCGCCACCCATGCCTCGAAATCATCGGGATTCTGGCTCAGCGCATTGTTGAGGAAACCGGCTGCATCCTCGAACTGGCCCTGCCGCGCAAAGGCATCGGCATGAAGGACGTTGGGATTGCTGGAAGCCAGTGCGCCATCGATGAGGATATTGCGGCTCTCAACCATCTGCCAATCATCCGCATAGGGTTCCTCGGTCAAGGATTTGGGCGCTCCGGGCAGGTTCGGGCTGGCCTGCAGCGTGTAGCCGGCAATGCCAAATACCAATGCGGCGGCGAGGCTCGTCCAAGTGACGCGCGGCAGCCGGAAGGCCAGCACCGCAATGGCAAAGCCGGCAACGGCCAGCAAGATTGCGACTACCCAGCTCATTTCGCACCCCGCAACCTGCCCCGCAGGATGAAGGCCACGCCGAGCAGGATCAGCACGGGTATGGCAAAGAGCGGCCAGGTGGTGGAACTCACCTCGGGTGAATAGCTGATATAGTCGCCATAGCGATCGACCAGCCAAGCGCGGATTTCCTCCGGCTCCTCGCCGGCGAGGATGCGCGTGCGGACCTGGTGCCGCATGTCGCCCGCCATCGGCGCATCGCTGTCGGCGATGGACTGGCTCTGACAGGTGAGGCAGCGCAATGTGTGCATCAACTCGGTCGCCTTGGCCTCGAGCGCGGGATCGTCGAGCTGCTGGTAGGCATAGGGCGCGGGCGGCAGGCTGTCCTGCGCGGCAAGCGGAACGGCAATAGCGAGCAGGATCAGGACAAGCAGCTTTCTCATGCTCCCGCCTCCTGGAGCTTGGCGAGCAGCATGGGTACGTCCGCCGCTCGGATATCACCGATATGCTGGTAGGTAATCACGCCACTGCCATCGATGACGAAAGTCTCCGGCACGCCCGACGATCCGATCGAAAGCTGTACCGCGCTGATCTCGTCCGAACCGATGCGGCTGAACGGATTGCCGTAGATCTCGAGGAAGGCGGAAACATCTTGCGGCCGGTCGCGAATGGCAACGGCAACGATCTCCGCACCGCGCCGCTCCAGCTCGTCGAGGTAAGGTGCCTCGGCGCGGCAGGGCACGCACCAGCTGGCAAAGACGTTGAGCAGTTTGGGCTTGCCGTCAGCGAGGTTGGCAGAGGAGAGCCCCGGCCGGAACTCGACCGCCGGCGGAAGATCGAACGCGGGAATCGTCTCGCCGATCATGGCGCTTTCGACGAATTCGTCCTTGGGCTGGGACAGCTGGTAGGCGAACAGGCCAAACAGGGCGGCTGTCACCCCCACCACGCCCCAGAGGAAATAGCGGAAACGGGTCATGACGCCTCCTCCGCCTTGCGCTGGGCAATCTTGCCGGCAGCAACGCGGCGGCGCACATCCGTCGCCACACGGCCGATGAGCGCTAGCACACCGCCCAAAGCGATCAGCAACCCGCCATACCAGATGAAGGTCACGAATGGCTTCCACCACAGGCGCAGCTGCCAACGGCCATCCTGCGCCTGATTGCCAATGGCAACATAGAGCTGGCCGTTCCAGCGGGTCAGCAGCGCCACCTCGCTGGTCTCCTGCGGCGGTGACCAGAAGCTGCGCGCCTGAGGCCGCGCCTCACGCTCTGCGCCACCATCGTAGGATAGCTTCATGCGCGCCTCGATTGCCGTCCAGTTGGGCCCGGAAACGGGCGTGACGGCATCGAGCCGTGCTTCCCAGGAGCCGACCTCCACCACATCGCCGACATTGGCTGCAACAAGGCGCTCCTGCTGGAAGGCGGTGTCCGAAGCCATGCCGAACAGGGCTACGGCGACGCCGAAATGAGCGATGACCATGCCCCAGACCGCCAGCGGCAGGCGCCGCAGCGAGCGGCCCATCATCGGCTGGAAACTGGCAATGGCCACGGCAACCGAAAGTGCGAGACCAAGCAATGGCAAAATGCCGATATCGGCAAGCGCGAGCACCAGGACCAGCACCGCAACAAAGACAGCGCCGACTATGGCGACGGGCAATTTGATCCGCGCGAAACTGTCCTTGCGCCAGCGCAACAGCGGACCGACTGCAAGGACCGCCAGCATGGGCAGGAAGAAGATTGCACCGACCGGGTTGAAATAGGGCGGTCCCACCGAAACGCGCACGTCGAAGGCCTCGGTCAGCAGCGGATATAGCGTGCCAAGCAGGACGATGCCGAGGATCGCCGAGAGCGCGACATTGTTGATCACCAGCGCGCCTTCGCGGCTCATGATGGAGAAGCGCTCGCCCTCTGCCACTGTATTGGCACGCAGCGCGAAGAGCACCAGCGCGCCGCCAATATAGAGAGTCAACAAGGCAAGGATGAAGCTGCCGCGCTCGGGATCGACCGCAAAGGCATGGACGCTGGTAAGGATGCCCGAGCGCACGAGGAAAGTGCCGACCATACTCATGGAGAATGCGACCACGCCGAGCATCACCGTCCACGCGCGCAAGGCATCGCGCGCGGCCAGAACGCTGGCCGAATGGAGCAAAGCGGTCGCTGCCAGCCAGGGCATGAGCGAAGCATTCTCGACCGGGTCCCAGAACCACCAGCCGCCCCAGCCAAGCTCGTAATAGGCCCAGTAGGAACCGGCAGTGATACCGATGGTGAGGAATATCCAGGCGCCCAGTACCCAAGGCCGCATGACGCGGGCGAATTCGGGTGTCACCTGCCGCGTCAGCAATGCGCCGACGACGAAGCTGAAGGCGACCGAAAGTCCGACATAGCCGAAATACAGGGTCGGCGGATGGAAGGCCAAGCCGATATCCTGCAACAGGGGGTTGAGCCCTGCCCCCTCTGCCGGAGCGGGATTGAGCCGCTCGAACGGGTTGGAGGAGAAAAGCAGGAAGGCGTAGAAACCGAGGCCGACAAAGGCCTGCGCGGCGAGCGTTGCCAGCATGGTCCGTTCGGGCAGGCGGCGCTCGATCAGAGCGATCAATCCGCCCGATGCCGCCATCACGGTTACCCAGAGCAGCATTGAGCCTTCATGCTGGCCCCACGCACCGGCAATCTTGAAGATCATCGGCTTGTCCGAATGCGAGCTGGTGGCGACCAGCTTCACCGACAAATCGGTCACCGCAAACAGGTAAATCAGCGTCAGGAAGGAAGCGATGCACAGCAGCGCCTGCACCACGGCTGCGGGGCGCACGAGCAGCGCAAGCCCTTCTGCCGTGGCAGAACCGCCATCGCGCGCGGCAAGGAAGCCCGCAAGCAATTGCAGCCCGGCCAGCGCTGCGGCGAGCCACAGCGCAACAAGACCGAATTCGGCGATCACTGGAGCGTGGCCTCGATCTGTGCGCGCACTTCGTCGGTATCGAGCTCGGCAAGCTCACGAGGCATATAGTTTTCGTCATGCTTGGCGAGCAAATTGCTGGCCATGAAAGTACCATCCGCAGCCATCGATCCCTCGGCCACGACGCCCGATCCCTCGACGAACAGCGCAGGCGCAATGCCCGTGAAGCTGACGGGCTGGCGCGCTTCGCCATCGCCGACGATGAAGTGGATGGTTATGCCGTCTTCCTGCGTCACAATCGAACCGTGCTCGACCATGCCACCAAGCCTGATGTCACGGCCTGTCTCCGCCGCGCCGATCTCGCTGGGCAGGTAGAAATAACTCGCCTGGTCGCGCAGCGCGACGATCGCCAGCAAGGTCGCGCCGATCATGGCGATCACTGCCACGACAAGCAGCACCAGTCGCTGGTGTTTGGGTTTGATTGTTGTGTTCATTTTCGGCGCGTCTCCTCGCGCTTCCTCTCCGCGCGAACCATGTCGCGCCAGCTCCAGATCACCAGTACCACAATGGCGACAATGGCGACCGCATAGGCGCCATTCACGAAATCCATCATGTCGGGCAATTCGCGCATCAGGCAGTTCCTTCCGCCATCGAACCGGCGGCCGCCTGCGCCTTTCGCCGCAACCGCGCCTCGGCCTGCATGTCCGCCAGAATCGCGCGCATGCGCATCAGAACGATTGCACCGAACAAGAGCGAAAAGCCCAGTGTCGAAACTGCCAGCGGGTATAGATAGACCGGGTCGATCGCCGAATTGCCCATGGTCAGGCTGGGCGGCTGGTGGAGCGAGTTCCACCACACCACCGAACGGTTGATGATCGGGATATTGATTGCGCCGACAAGGCCGAAAATCGCGGCAATGCGGCTCGATCCGCCCTCACGCGCCAGCGCGGAGGTCAGCGCGATGTAGCCGAGATAGAGGAACAGCAGGACGAGCATGCTGGTCAGCCTTCCATCCCAGACCCACCACGTGCCCCATGTCGGCCTGCCCCAGATCGATCCGGTGGCAAGGCAGCAAAAGGCAAAAACTGCGCCCGGCACAGCGGCGGCGCGCGCAGCGATGGCGGCCAGCGGGTGACGCCAGACCAGCTCGACCAAGCTGGCGATGGCGATCATGGTCCAGCCGCCCATGCCGAGCCAGGATACCGCCACATGCAGCGGCAGGATCTTGACCGAATCCCCCATCAAGCGGTCGGGCGGCATGCTGGTGTAGGAATAGACCAGCGCGGCAATAGCCATGACCAGACCCGTCACCAGCAGGACTGGCGTGAGCCATTTGGCAAGCCTCAGGAATCGGGCGGGATTGGCGAAACCGTGCATCGTCGGACAAAGTCACTTTGTGGCCGCACCTTTGGCAGGAGCCGCAGGCAAGCTCAAGGAAAACCGGAGCCGATGCCCGTGTTTCAGCCGCGACCGATCAGGGACTGCGCCATGCGGTCGGCCACCACATCCGCGCCCAGCCCTGTCGCCTCGCTTTCACGCCAGATCGCCTTGAGCCTTTCGGGGATCTTGCCGATGCGGGTATTTACTTCCTCCGCGGTACAGGGCGTACCCTTCTGGCGGCAGAGGTATTCGGTCGCGACATTGATGATACCGCCGGCATTGATGACATAGTCGGGCGCATAGAGAATGCCGCGCTCATACAGCCGCACACCGTCTTCTGCCCGGGCGATCTGGTTGTTCGCCCCGCCCGCCACCACCTGGCAGGCGAGCTTGGCAATGCTCTGCTCATTGAGGATTGCGCCCAACGCATTGGGGCTGAATATTTCGCATTCCACCTCCATGATCGCATCGGCCGGAATGGAGATTCCACCTAGTTCATCGGCCAGCGCCTTGGCCTTCTCTGAATCGATATCGGCGACGGTCAGGACCGCGCCGTCCTTTGCCAGCAGCCGCGCCACGCCGCCGCCGACAGAGCCGCAGCCTTGCAGCGCCACGCGCACACCCTGCATGTCGTCCGCGCCCAGCCTGGTCGCTGCCGCAGCCTTGATGCCGAGATAGATGCCATAAGCGGTGAACGGGCCGGGATCTCCGCCGGCGGCGCCCTCTTCCGCTGGCAGGCCACAGACATGCGGCGTGCGCTGCGAGATGGCGACCATGTCTGCCTCGCTCGCTCCGACATCCTCGGCGGTGACGTAGCGCCCGCCGAGCCGCTCGATAACGTCGCCGAAAGCCGCCAGCATAGCCGGGGTCTTGGTTCGATCCTCGTCCAGCAGGACCACCGCCTTGCCGCCACCCATGGGCAGGCCGGCCATGGCGTTCTTGTAGCTCATGCCGCGGGACAGTCGCAGCGCATCATGCATGGCGGCGGAGGGATCGGCATAGTGCCAGAAGCGCGTGCCACCCGCGCCGGGTCCAAGATGGGTGGAATGCAGCGCAATAATGGCTGTCAGGCCCGATACACGATCATGCACCAGCTCGACCTGCTCGTGCTCGTCGAAATCCGCTTCGGTCCAAAAGGCTGCCATTGCACCTGCCTCTTCTTCGCTTCCAAAGGGGCAGGAATGCTGGGAAAATGGGGCGATCGACGGGATCCGAACCCGCGACCTCCGGTACCACAAACCGGCGCTCTAACCAACTGAGCTACGATCGCCACACACCCAGACACGCATGCCGAGATGCGCGCTGTTAGGCCACTGCGACAGCCGGTCAAGCGGCTTATCGCGCGGGCGGTCGCCTCTTGCACAAGGCGGCCCGCTTGCAAAGCGAAAAGTGCGCCTGATAGGCGATCGCGCAAGATTATTTCGCGCTTGTCTGGCAGGCCTGCGCGACTATCACCATCGGCATGACGAATCCCGGTGAAACCAGCGCATGGCAATTGCTCTCCCGCCCCGGCGTCCGTCAGGTGCCGAGCGAGCGCCTTGAGCTGTTCGATTGCCCAGGCTTCCTGCAACCGGACTTATGCGCGCAGCTGATCGGTCTGATCGACAAGGATCGCCGACCATCGACAATCGCCGACCCCAATGGCGACGATTATTTCCGCACCAGCGAGACTTGCGACCTCGATGCAGCCGAGCCCGCCGTGCAGGAACTCGAGGCGTTGCTGGAAGAGTTCAACGGTATCGATCCCGCCCATGGCGAACCGGTTCAGGGGCAGCGCTACGATGTCGGGCAGGAGTTCAAGGCGCACACGGATTACTTTCAGCCCGATGGAGCCGACTATGAGCGCTACTGCGCGATCCCGGGGCAGCGGACCTGGACTTGCATGATCTACCTCAACGATGTCGAATCGGGCGGCGCTACGCGCTTCAAGGTGATCAACAAGATGTTCCAACCGCAAACGGGCAAGCTGGTCTGCTGGAACAACCGGCGCCCGGATGGCCGGGTCAATCCGAACACGCTCCACCACGGCATGAAGGTACGCAAGGGCGTGAAATATGTGATCACCAAATGGTACAGAGAGAATCACTGGGGATGAAGGAAGGACTCGTCGCCATCTATCGCTGGAACGTTGCCGAAGAGCATGTCCCCGAATTTCGCAAACGGTGGCGCGAAGTGACGGCCAGCCTTCGCCGGTACGGCGCGCTCGGTTCACTTCTTGGGCGATCCAGCAAAGGTGAGTTCGTTGCCGTGGCTCTGTGGCCCGATGGCGAGACACGAGAGACCATCTTTGCAGCGGCCGACGATGGCAAGCCGTGGCCGCCGAGCGAGCGGTTCGAGCCGATCCTCGTCACGCCAAGCGACGATATGTGGGACCTGACCGGGTGGAGGGAGTTGTTCGATGGAGACTGAAACGCGCCAATGTTCCTGCCATTGCGGAAAGGTGCACTTCGAGGCCAAGCTGCCCGAGGCGCTCAGGGCCTCGCGATGCAATTGCTCGATCTGTGCGGCCAAGGGCGCGGCGATGGTTTATCTCCCCCTTGCCGACCTTACCGTGACCGAGGGCGATGACGTGCTTACCTGCTACCAGTTCAACACCAAGGTGGCGAAGCACTATTTCTGCTCCAATTGCGGCATTCACTGCTTCCACCAGGCCCGCTCGAATCCCGAATTCTACGCCATCAATGCGGTCTGTATCGCGGGTGTGCGGCCATACGAAGATTTTTTGGAGGTTCCGGTGGCAGACGGCGTGCACCATTCCAAGGATCATGGCGGGGTCAGGCGCATGGCCGGAATCCTGCGCTTCGAACCATCCCAGGATGGCAGCTGGCAAGGCCGCAATAACCTCTCCGAATAACAAAAGGGCAGCCCCGCAGGACCGCCCTTTGTGAATTCATGCTTGCGCCGAAAGTTACTTCTTCAGCTTGATACCACCGAAACGCTGGTTGAACTTGGCCACGCGGCCACCGTCCTGAAGGCGCTGCGGGCCACCGGTCCATGCCGGGTGGCTGGTCGGGTCGATTTCGAGGTTCATCGTATCGCCCTCAGCACCCCAGGTGGAGCGCGTCTGGAATTCGGTACCATCGGTCATCTTGACCGTGATCATGTGGTAATCGGGATGCGTATCGGCCTTCATGGCGTATGTCCTTTGCGTCTGGCCGGTTCCGACCGGCCTTGCAGTTGGGTTATCTCGGAAAGGCGCGCGCATAACGGCGATGCGCCCCTATTGCAAGCTATTCGGATGCGGCGTCGTTACTCGTCCCCGCTTCCTGCCCGACCATGGCCCGCAACTCTGCGTCCATCTCGGCCATCCTGGCCTCTTGCTCAGCCAGGGTGTGGGCGTTCGCCGCCTCTCGCAAACCATCGGTCAGGAGATCGCGATCATAGGGCTCCATCGTCGTGCCCGTTTCGGGCGTATATCGAAATTGCGTGCCGTATATCTGCCCTGCGCCAACTGTCTGGAGGTAACGGTCAAGCGTAGCAGCAGCGATCCACTCGGCATCCTCGATGCCCAGCGCCAGGGAGCGAACGGCCAGGGCATGGGCCAGCAGGTAATCCGCAGGCTCCGAACCATGCTGGAAGACAAACGCCGCGGCATAATAGTCCCGGCCAGTCGTCAGCCCGCCATTTTCGAGCAGTTCACGCACGCGTGCGCGTCGATCGGCATCTTCCCGACCAACCACTTCCCAGTCGATCGCGCCACCATTGCTACGTGCAGCCTGGTCGGCAGCGAAGATCTCCGCCATTTCCCGGTGTCCGTCGAGCGGTTCCTGAGCCGCAAGCGGTGCAGCGGCCAAGGCGAGCGCGGAAACAATGACCGCGCGTACCTGCATTATGCAGGCGCGTCGGCGATCATGGCGGTGAACTGTACGTCGCAGGTCACCTTGCCCTCCACGCTGGCCTTGCCCCAGAACTTGCACACCTTGGAGCGTTGCTGGACGAAGCCGACATTGAGCTCAAGCAGGCAGCCCGGCTCCACCGGCGCACGGAACTTGGCGTTCTCGATGGCCATGAAATAGACCAGCTTGCCCGACCCTGCGAGATCGAGCGTTTCGACCGCCAGGATGCCCGCAGCCTGTGCCAATGCTTCAACTTGAAGCACACCCGGCATGATCGGACGGCCAGGGAAGTGGCCCTGGAAGAAAGCCTCGTTGAAGCTCACCGCCTTGATCGCGGTGATCTCTTCACCGACTTTCAGGTCTGCTACCCGGTCGACCAGCAACATCGGATAGCGATGTGGCAGGGCCTTGAGGATGCGTGCGATGTCGTAGGCGCTCTCGCTCATGCCCTGCCCCTATTTCTTGCCTCAGCGACCTTCGACTGCGGCCTGCGGAGCAGCAGCTGCAGGTTGCTGGGCAGCCTGCGCGGTAGCAGCTTCCTGCTGTTCACGCAGTTCGCGCGGCAGCCAGCCCGGCGGCGGTACCAGCTGCGCGGTCGGCAACAGCGTATTCAGCTGGTCGAGCACGGCCTGGTTGAGGTTGAGCGCATTGTCGGCATAGAGCACGACTTCGGGCGAAAGCACGATGTCGACATTCGCGGCGGTCGCAGCATTGCGCACGGCGGCCTCGAACTGCTCCTGGATCTGCTCGTCGACATAGGCCTGGCTGAGTGCAACCGGTGCCAGGATCTGGTTCAGCTCATCCTGGCCCTGCTGCTGGATCTGCTGGATCTGCGCAGCCTGCTGCTGCAGTGCAGCCTGGTCGGCATTGGGCTGCTGGCGAGCGGTGTTGAAGGCCTGCACCAGCGGATCGAGCTGCGCCTGCAGCTGGTCGCGACGGGTGGAAGCCTGCTGGATCTGCGTGGCGTAGGTCGTCTGGCGCTGAGTCTGCGCGGTGGTGAAGGCCTGCGAGTTGACACCCACGGCCTGCAGATTGACCACAGCGACGCGCGTCGCTTCCTGGGCGTGCACCGTGGTGCTGACGGCCGGAGCGGCAAGTGCAGCAAGGGCGATGCCGACGGCCAGCGCCGGCTTGAGGACTGCTTTAAGCATTAGAATTGGGTTCCTACGTTGAACGACAAAATCTTGGTCTCGTCACCCGGCTCCTTCATCAGAGCGTGTGCGAGGTCGATCCGGAACGGACCGAAGGGCGAATTCCAGTTCACCCCGATACCGATCGATACGCGGGGCGAAGGAGAGTCACCGAGGAATTCCTCGGCAAAGGAGGGCAACTGCGTGCCGATGGCGAAATTGGTCGAACCGTCTGGGGCGATCGGACTGGTTACCTGATCGAAGATGATCTGATTGAAATCATCGCGAAGCGGGTTGCCCAGATTGTCCAGGACCGGCTGATTGTAGAGCGGGTTACCATCCGAATCGAGGACCGGAATGAACAGACCCGGCGGCGGACTCTGCGTGAGCTGCGGCGCCGTAACGCCCCAGACTGCACCGATATCGGCAAAGATCGAGGGCCGCAGGCCAAGCTCGCGCGCGCCGGAACCGAGAGGAATTTCCAGCTCCGCCCGCCCAAAGTAATAATAATGACCGCCCAGCGCATCGACCGTCGTCGAACGATCGTCACGCGGCAGAAGGACCTGATTGCCATCCTCATCCGTGGTGTATGCCCGGCGGAGGACGCGTGGACCGATGCCGCGAATGTCGAAGCCACGAATGGTCGGCTCACCCAGGAAGAAGCGGTCGGTCAGCAGCACATCGTCCACGCCGGGTCCGCGATCCTTGAGACCGGCAATCGCCCCGGCTTCAGCCTGCATGGAGAAGATGAACTGGCTGCCAAGGTTCCAGTACTTCGCAATGTTGCCGCGAGCACGGACATAGCGTGTGTTCCCGCCGAGGCCGGCAAAGTCGAGATTGGCCGTTGCCATCTCGCCGCTCGTCGGACGGATCCTGCTGTTCAGCGTGTTGAAGGCGAAAGTCAGGCCCAGGATCGAACTGGTGCGTGTCCCAAGTGCGTCACACAGGTAGCGACCGGCAACCAGCGGTTCGCAAGTCGACACGCCGTCGCCGTCATAGTCACGGAAGTAGAGGGACTCATCGACAAAGATGTTTTCACGATTGAGCGTGTAGCGCCCGATCAGCGAGGTGTATTCCGTCAGCGGCACACCTGCCCTGAAGCCGATACCGGTGGTCGACTGCTTGTAGGTCGCGGTCTGGTTGCGATAATAGGCGTTGTTGTACTCCTGCCGATAGACATCGACACCGGCGGATATGTTACGATCGAACAGATATGGCTCGGAAAAGCTGATCTGGCCCGACTTGGAGTAGCGCGAATAGTTCAGCGATAGGCCGATGGTCTGGCCGCGGCCGCGGAAGTTGTTCTGACGCACCGAACCCTGGAAAATGAAGCTTTCGAGGCTCGAGAAACCGGCCGAAAGAGCCAGCTCGCCGGTGGGTTCCTCCTGCAGATTGGCCTGCAGCACGATGCGGTCGGGAGCGCTGCCCTCGACCTGCTCGATCTCGAAGTTCTCCTGGAAATAGCCGAGCGAGTTGATGCGCGCTGTAGAACGTTGCACGTGCAGCGAGCTGAAGGCATCGCCCTCGACCAGGCGGAATTCGCGCCTGATGACCTTGTCCTGCGTCAGCGTATTTCCGTTAACGTCGATCGATTCGACATAGACACGCGGCGCATCGCGAATGGTGAAGGTGACATCGAGGGTCAGCGTCTCGCGGTCGGCATTGATGTCCGGTTGCACATCGGCAAAGGCATAGCCGAAGGTACCGGCAGTCTCGCTGAGCTGTTCGATAATGTCGTCGACCGCTTCGGCATTGTACCAGTCGCCTTCCTGGATACCGATGCCGGCCGTCAGCAAGTCGCCATCGAAATCACGCAGCTGGCTGACCACTTCGACATCGCCGAAGCGATAACGCTCACCCTCTTCGAGCACATAGGTGATGATGAAGTCGCGCTTGTCCGGCGTAAGCTCTGCCACGGCTGAAACGACGCGGAAATCGGCATAGCCTTCGGTCAGGTAGAACTGACGCAAGCGCTGCTGGTCGAAAGCCAGGCGGTCCGGGTCATAGCTGGTGTTCGAGCTGAAGATCTTGAGAAGGCCAGCCTCCTTCGTGACCATCTCGCCGCGAAGCTGGCCATCGGAAAAGGCCTCATTGCCAATGATGTTGATCTGGCGGACCTTGGACTTGGGACCTTCGGTGATTTCGAAGATCACATCTACGCGATTCTGGTCCAGCATGACCATTTGCGGTTCGACGGTGGCGGCAAACCGGCCTTGGCGCTTGTACAGCTCGATGATGCGATTGACGTCGGCGCGGACCTTGGAACGCGTGAAAATCTGGCGTGGCGCGAGGTTGACCTCGGGAAGGATGTCTTCGGTGTCGAGGCGACGATTGCCTTCGAACAGGATGCGGTTGATGATCGGGTTTTC
>CAJXNC010000016.1 GCA_913056125.1 uncultured Altererythrobacter sp. | reverse complement strand
GTATGTAATTCGGGCATGTAAGCAAAGACCACTTGGTCAGACAAAAGGGGCCGGGAGGAAACTCCCGGCCCTTTTTTTTGTCATCCTGCCACGCCGCGGTGGAGGGGCTGATGCAGACCTATGCCGCCCGCAATTGGCGACCATTTTTCCAAATGCTTGAAGAGATGGTGGGCGCGGCAAGGATTGAACTTGCGACCCCACCCGTGTGAAGGGTGTGCTCTACCACTGAGCTACGCGCCCGCCCGAACCGCAACAGCGTGCTGCTATTCCCGGCAGGCGCGCGCCTTTGCCATGTGCTGCGCGCGATGACAAGCGCTCAATATGCCCTGAAGCGGCCAGCCAACAATTGCAGCCAATCTGCATCGCCTCGTTGCAACCGGGCAGGCTGTGCCTGCGTCGCGCCGAGGGCGAGGCATTGCAGGCAGACGGACTGCGCGCCCTGCGCGCTGAACAGCCGATCGAAATTGGCGGAAAGGCGGGCGAGGGCGTCCTGCTCCTGCATGGCGAACTGGCTGGAAACGGCGACCATCTCTTGCGGAGCCTCGGCAGAGCCACCGGCTATTCCTGTAAGGAACGCGGCGAGTGGATCGGGCTGGCCACGCAGGAAATGCGGCTCCCATTCGCCTTCTTCGATCCCGGCTTGTTGCGCCGCCCATTCCATGGCGGCGTCAAGCCCGCCGAACTGGTCCACAAGGCCCAGTTGCCTTGCTGCACCCCCTGCCCAGGCCCGACCCTGCGCAAGATCCTCCATGCGTTGGAGGGAGAGGCCGCGCGATTCGGCCACGAGGCTAACGAAGCGGTCGTAGATCGCCTGCGTCTCTGCCTGCAGCAGAGCGTCCGTTTCCGGTGTGAAGCCTGCCAGGATGTCCGGCTGTCCGGCCAGCGGGGTGGTGCGGATGGAATCGTGCGTGATGCCGTATTCCGAGAGGAGGTTCTCGAAACTGGGCACGGCCAGAATGACGCCGATCGAGCCGGTGATCGTCTCGGGCTCGGCGAAAATGCGGTCGCCCGTGGTGGAGATCCAGTAGCCGCCGCTGGCAGCGTAATCGCCCATGGAAATGGCGATGGGGATGCCCTTGTCCTTGTGGCGCAGGATCGCGCGCCGGATCGTTTCCGAACCCGTTACCGTGCCGCCGGGCGAATTGACCCGGACCACCAGCGCGGCGAGGTCGTCATCGAGAGCCTCGTCCAGCAGGCGGCTGATGCGCGATGCGCCGGCCGTGCCGGGACCGGCATTGCCATCGACGATCTCACCGGCGACGGTAATGACGCCGATCTGCTTCTTGCCTCCGGAGAGACTGCGCAGGGAGGAGCTCTCTGGTTCGAGCGAGTTGAACCAGGTGTCGTAATCGGTCGAGGCGAAAGAGCCGGGTTTATCGTCCCACTCGTCTTCGCCGACCACTTCGGCGATGCGCGTGCCCCATTCCTCGCGTGTGCCGATCGTGTCGGCAAGGCCGGTGGCGAGCGCGACCTGTGCCAGATCGCCGCCATTTGCCTCGACCTGGTCCAGCAAACCGGTCGTCGCCGCATCGAAATCGACCTGCGAGCGCGCCTGGACGATATGCGCCCGATACTCCTCCCAGATCGCATCGACATAGGCCTCGGTATTTTCGCGGAATTCGGGCGACATCTGCGTGTTGACGTAGGGCTCGCCGGCACCCTTGAAGGCACCGACCTGGAAGACATGCGCGGTGATGTCGAAACGCTCGAACGCGGCGGCGTAGAAGGTGATGCTGCCGCCGGGGCCGCGGATCACTGCGCCGCCCATGGGATCGACCCAGATCTCGTCGGCATGGGCCGCCAGCATCATCGAATCGTCCGAATAGGCGACCGCATAGGCGTAGATCGGCTTGTCGGTGTTGCGGAAGCGGGCCAGCGCCTCGCCAACTTCCTGCATGGTCACGGCGCCCCCGCCGGTGAAGGTGGTGAGGTCGAGAGCGAGCGCTTTGATCCTCTCATCGCGCGCTGCCTCGTCGATCGCGCGGACGAGATCGCGGGTGCGATAGGATCGCGTGGGAAGGGAGCCAGACAGGAGCACGTCGAGCGGTTCGATCGCGGCGGGTTCCTCGGAGATCGAGCCGGTGAGCTTGAGCAGCAATGCCCCTTCTCGCACCACGCCGGGGTTGGGCCTGCTGCTGAGTGCAGCGAACAGCAGGGCGAAGAACAGCAAGAGGAACATCAGGGCCAGCGCATCCTTGATGCCCACCAAAAGTCGCCAGACCTTGCCTGCAAAACTCATCGATCCTGCCTCATTTCGCTGATTTTGGGGCAATCTAGGCGGTGAGCGGTGGATGTGCCAGCCGAAAGCGCTTGAGCAGCAAACGCGCGCTGCCACTCGCGGGAACGGCCGCTATCCACCGCCTCGCCCGTTTCCAACTTGACAAGTTGGTTTTATCCAACAAAAGCGGATTTCGATGACAGACCTGATCGAGGAAATCGCCGACTTTTGTACCCGTCACGGCATGTCCGAGACGCGCTTTGGCGAATTGGTGCTCAACGACAAACCCTTCGTCTCTCAGCTGCGCGCCGGCCGCGATATTCGCAGCAGCACGGTCGAGAAGATCCGCGCCTTCATGCGGGACTTCGCGGGTCCGGGGGGAGCGGTATCGCCCGACCAGGCATCCATTGGCGGGCGTTTTCCGGCAGGCGGGCGTGCCTTCCCGCATCGCGACCTGCTATCCATTGGCCAGCTTGAAACGCACGAGATCCTATTCCTGCTTGAAGAGGCGGAGCAATGGGTGGCGCTTAACCGCCAGGCGACCAAGCACAGCGACGCGCTGGCGGGGCTGACCATCATCAACGCCTTTTTCGAAAATTCGACACGCACGCTGCTGAGCTTCGAGATCGCGGGCAAGCGCCTCGGTGCAGACGTGGTCAACATGCATGCGGCGCAAAGCTCTGTGAAGAAGGGCGAGACGCTGATCGATACCGCAGTCACGCTCAATGCCATGCGCGCAGATGCGATCGTCATCCGCCACGGGTCGAGCGGCGCGGTCGGCCTGATCGGTGGCAAGGTCGATTGCCCCGTGCTCAATGCCGGCGATGGCCAGCACGAGCATCCCACCCAGGCGCTGCTCGATGCGCTGGCCCTGCGCCACAAGCTGCAGCAGCAGGGCAGGGCGAGCAGCGATGGCATGTTCAACGGTCTGACCGTGACGATCTGTGGCGACATCCTGCACAGCCGAGTGGCACGTTCGAACATCCTCTGCCTGCAGGCGCTTGGCGCCAAGGTCCGGGTCTGCGCGCCGCCGGCCCTCATGCCCGCCGGCATCGAAGCCATGGGTGTCGAGATATTCCATCATTTCGATGCAGCTCTGGACGGCGCCGAAGTGGTAATGATGCTGCGTCTGCAGAACGAGCGGATGGATGGCCAGTTCATTCCTTCGCCGCGCGAATATCGCCATCTTTACGGGCTTACCGCTAATCGCCTCGCGCTGGCCGAACCCGATTGCATTATCATGCATCCCGGCCCGATGAATCGCGGGGTCGAGATCGACAGCGATATTGCCGATCTCAAAGGGCGTTCGATCATCACCGACCAGGTGGAAATGGGCGTGGCGATCCGCATGGCCTGCCTTGACGTGCTGACGCGCAAGGCGCGCAAGACACCCGGCTGGGGTGAAGGAGAGTGGGTATGAAGCAACTCGCTCCCACAACCATTACCGGCGGCAGGCTGGTGACGTCCGGCGGGATTGTCGAGGCTTCCATCCGCTTTGCCGATGGTGTGATTGCCGCGATCGGAGAGGGGCCCCAGGAAGGCGACAATATCGTCGACGCAGGCGGCAAGCTGGTTGCGGCCGGCCTTGTCGACTTTGGCGTCTTCGCTATCGACAAGCCCGCATTCCACTTCGGCGGTATCACCCGCGCTGCGCTCATGCCCGACCAGAACCCGCCGCTCGACCATCCGGCGCGGGTCCGCTTCGCCGCGCAAAGCGGCAAGCCCGATTTCTGGGTCCATCCGCTAGCAGCCGCGACTACCGGTCTTTCGGGCGACAATCTTGCCGAGATCGCCCTGATGCGCGATGCCGGGGCAAGGGCGATAGCTACCGGGCGCGGCTGGATCGCCGATAGCGGTGTGATGCTGCGCCTGCTGCAATATGCCGCCATGCTCGACATGGTGGTTGTCAGCCACGCCGAAGATGGCGGGATTGCCGGCAGTGCGGTGGCGACGGCGGGAGAAATGGCCACAAGGCTTGGCCTGCCAAGCGCGCCTGCCGAAGCCGAGGCGCTGGCCGTGGCACGCGATATCGCGCTGGCCGAATTGGCCGGGGCGAAGCTCCATTTGCGGCAAGTGACGACGCGCACTGCGCTGGGCCTCGTCCGGGCCGCCAAGGCGCGGGGCGTTGCGGTTACCGCCGGTGTGACGCCTGCGCATTTCATGCTGTCGGATCTCGCCACGGCCGAGTTCCGCACCTTTGCCCGCCTGTCTCCGCCGCTGCGCCGCGAGGATGACCGGCAGGCCGTGATCGAGGCCATCGGCGACGGCACGATCGACGTTATTGCGTCGGGCCATGATCCGCGCGGTCCCGAGGACAAGCGCCTTCCTTTCGTCGATGCCGCACCCGGAATGGCCGGGGCCGAGACGCTGCTAGCCATGGTGCTCACCCTCGTGCGCGACGGCGAGATCACGATGGCGCGCGCCTTCGACCTCGTGGCGCGCAATCCGGCGAGCCTGCTCGGGGTGGAAGCGGGCGAACTTGTGCAAGGTTACGAGGCCGATATTGCGCTGGTGGACCCGGTCGCGCCGTGGATCGTGGATTCGCGCAAGATGGAAGCGCAGGCAGGCAATACGCCCTTCGACGGCCAGCCTGCCGAGGGTCGCGTCACCGCCTTGTGGAAGGGCGGGGTTTCGATCGACCTCTGACCCCTTGCCAAGAAAAAACCCGCCCGGTGAGGGGCGGGTCTTAGGAGAGAGGTGGGATTGAGCTCAGCGGCTGGCGAAGCGAATGCCGGTTTCGACTGCGCCCGGGAGCGGGCTTCCTTCGGCCCAGGCGATGCACCCTTCACCAGCATTGGCGGAAGATGCTGCGCACATCCTGTTACTGTCATCGCGATTGAAGCCAGCTGCGGAAACGCGCCAGTAGCGCTTGCCGCGAACGACGGCCTCGGAAATCACCATTTCGTGGCCTGCCAGCTCGGGATAGCGGCTGACATAGATGCCCCATGCACGGCGTGCCCCCTGCTCGCTGGCAAAGCTACCGAGCTGGACCAGATGTGTGCCATCGGGCGAAGCGGGTGCGACTGTTGCCGGTTGCGAAGCACCGGGAACGGCGCGCGAAGCGATCGGGCGGGCCTGGCTCGAAACGCGCGGCTCGGGGGCGGCGCCGTAGCGGACCGGCAAGGTCTGGACGACGGGATCGTTGACGAAGCGGATGGCATCCTGCGTTACCTGCGCAATCGAACCGCCGGCCGGTGCATCGGTGGCGAAGGCCTGCGCAAATTCGGTGGGGCGTGCGGTTGCCGGAGCCTGGTAGTCGTTGAGCGCGAGGTTGGGCGATCCCACTGCAGGAAGTTCGCTGGCCGAAGCCTGCACATTCATGCTCTCGGCGGCGGATTGCATGGCCGGAGCGGGTGTGGCCACGTCCTGCGTGTCGACTTCGACGGCGGCCAGCGCGCTGTTTGCAGCAGCATAGGCGCTGGCTTCCGAGGCAAGCTGGATGTCCGACGGGAAATTGGACAGGGCAAGGTGGATCGGCTGACCGTCATCGCGCTCGCCTGACGGAACGTCGAGCAGGCGTGCGATACGTAGCTGGTAGGCGATCGGGCTGTTGAGCTGAGCCCATTCTTCCATTCGAGCGCCGAGCTGGTCCGCCGGCACGTCCTGCGCCGCCATCAGGCGGGCATCGCGCCAGCGGCCCGCCAAAGCATAGGCATAGGCCAGGTTCTGGCGCATCTTGACGGTGTTCTGGCCGCCGCGAATGGCATTGCCCATTATGTGGATGCCACGTTCCGGCTGGCCAGCGAGCGAAAGGGCAAGGCCGAGATCGGCCGGAGCGAGTTCGGTTTCCCAATCGTTGAGAAGGGCAGCAGCTTCGCTGAACTTGGCCTGCGCGCTCAGCGACAGGGCCAGGCTGAGAGCGGTGCGCGGCGAGTTGTCGCCGAGCAGCATCGCATCGTTGAAGCTGGTTTCTGCAGAAGCGAAACGGCCATTGTCGAGATAGGCATTGCCCAGCATCGCGCGATAGGCGGCGTTGCGCGGGTCTGCCTGAACAGCGGCTTCCGCGTGGCGGATGGCGCGATCGTGCTTTCCTTCGGCAAGAGCTTCCTGCGCCGCGGCGGCCGAGACATCGGCGCGCGGAGCGGGGGTCATCGAACAGCCCGCAAGCAGAGCGCTTGCCATGGCGGTGCTGACCGCCAGGCTCATCATGCGATTGGTCTTGTCCACCTGATACATCGCTTTTGGCCCCCCTTAGGCCTTCTTGCTGTTGCGCTTGACCTGCGCGGCGAGAGTTTCGAGTTCGGGCATGTCGGCCAGGTATTGGTCGAGAGCCTGCGTGACGAGCTGCTGAGCGCTTTCGCCTTCGACGGCGGCGGCCAGCTTGAGCCTGAGATGGCGTTCGGCGTCGAGGCGCAGTGTAAAGGCCGAACGGCGCGAAACATGTTCCTGGGCACGCTTCTGCGTCTTCGCCCGTGCCTGGCGCACGTCGTCGAGACGGGTGACCAGTTCCTCGCGCTGGCGGGGTACTGCCGGCTCTGCTGTGATTACTGCGATATCGCCCATGTCGTTCCAGCCGAGTTCGGCCTGCATGGCGGCAATATCGTTATCCGACTTAAGCGAGCCGGGATGGCTCGAGGCAGTGCGCATGGCCGGCTTGGCTGTGCCCTTGCGGGCGAGCAGCAGCGGGCCGAGCGATGCGATGGGCTTGGTTCCGCTCATGGCTCTGCTCCGCACCTTTTACTGCGCGACCCGGCGGCCGAAATTGCCCTGCGGGCGATGCATGCCATTGGCCTGTGCTGCCTTGCTGCCAGGCGCCGCGAAGACGGTGCGGCGGAAATTCTTCTCGAGACGGTCGGCAATGTAATGCCAGAGCGCGACGATCTCCTGCGCGCTGCGACCTTCCGGCTCCACTTCCATCACCGTGCGACCATCGATCATCGAGGCGGCGAAGTCGGTGCGGTGGTGGAGGGTGATCGGCGCGACAGTGCCGTGCTGCGAAAGCGCGACGGCGGCTTCCGAGGTTATCTTGGCCTTGGGCGTTGCCGCGTTGACGACGAAGATCAGCGGCTTGCCGGCGCGCTCACACAGATCCACCGTGGCACCCACAGCGCGCAGGTCGTGCGGGCTGGGGCGGGTCGGGACGACCAGCAGCTCGGCCACCGAAATGACCGACTGGATCGCCATTGTTATTGCGGGAGGGGTGTCGATCACCGCAAGCTTGAAACCCTGCTGGCGCAGGATCGCAAGGTCATTGGCAAGCCGGGCAACCGTGGTCTGGGCAAAGGCGGGATATTCCGCCTCGCGTTCATTCCACCAGTCTGCAAGCGAGCCTTGCGGGTCGATATCGATCAGAACGACCGGACCGGCGCCGGCACGCTGGGCCTGCACGGCCAGATGCCCCGACAAGGTCGTCTTGCCAGAGCCACCTTTTTGTGATGCCAACGCCAATACGCGCACGGACAATCCCCCTCAGATACTGGACCGAAAGAGAGGAGTTCTCGGTCCTTCCAAATGGGGAATTCGCAGATCACCCTTTATTTTGAGTTAATGCGCAGCCCGCATTTTCGGCTTGTCCATTTCACGGCGGAGGATCTTGCGTGCATTCGCGGGGTCCCTTCGGTCGCTGGGCGCTCGCTCGAGAGGGGTGGGCCGCATCAGGAATGCTGCAGGCCATAAAGCATTTGCTAATGCCTTATTTACTATGGAGGCGACTGTAATTGCGATTGTCGCGGAGGATTATGTGATGATGCGCCTCAAGTCCGCATGGTACCTGCGCGCCGCCTTGGCGTGCTCCGTTGCCATTGCCGCCCCGGCGCTGGCCGATGTCCGCGCGGGGGTCGATGCCTGGAGCCGGGGCGATTATGCCGCCGCCGTCAATGAGTGGAGCGCTCCTGCAGAAGCAGGCGATCCCGATGCCATGTTCAACCTGGGACAGGCTTATCGACTCGGGCGCGGCGTCCCCCGGGACGAGGAGCGGGCCGAGGCACTTTATTACCGTGCTGCGCAGGCCGGGCATATGCAGGCGGCCGATACCTATGGCCTGATGCTGTTCCAGGACGGACGCCGGGAAGAAGCGCTTCCCTATGTCGAGGATGCCGCCCGCCGCGGCGATCCGCGCTCGCAATACTTGCTTGGCATAGCGCATTTCAACGGCGACCTCGTGCCGCAGGACTATGTGAGGGCCTATGCCCTTCTCACGCTCGCCAATGGCACGGGCCTGCCTCAGGCCGCGCCGGCCATCGCCCAGATGGACGAATATATCCCACTGCAGCAAAGGCAGGAGGCCGCTGGCCTCGCCCAGCAGATGCGGGTCGAAGCCGATGCCGCCCGCGCCGTCGAACTTGCCGCCGCCGATCTCGGCACGCAGGCAATCGATGTGCCTCCCGCGGCCACTCCGCGCATTCCTCGTCCTATTGCCACGACGGCTGTGTCGCCATCGGTCGCAGCCGCCCGTTCGGCGATTGCCGAGGCGCAGCGCGCAACGGGGACCGAAAGCCCGGCCGTTGCCGGAGCGGACTTTGCCCGTTCGCAGGATGTAGCGAACCAGCCGCGCGTTTCGGCACCTACTCCTGCGCCGGCACCTGCTCGGGTTGCCGCGACCGCTACGCCCGCCGCATCAACTCCTGCGCCTTCGGCAACGGCTTCGGGTCCGTGGCGCGTACAGTTGGGAGCGTTCTCGGTAGCCGGCAATGCGGAGCGGTTGTGGAACCGTTTGAGTTCTCGACCCGAGATTGCCGGATACCAGCGGCTGCTCGTTCCTTCGGGCCAGGTCGTAAAACTGCAGGCGGGGGGCTATGCCTCGCGTGATGCCGCGCAAACCGCCTGCAATTCGCTCAAGCGCGCCGGGCAGGATTGCCTTGTGACCCGCCAGTAAGGCAGTAAGGCTCCCGATCAGAGGGGCGCATGGACGAATTGCCGGACAAGCAGGAGAGGCTTGCGCCGATCGGGCGCAGCGAAAGGCTCGTCTCGCTCGACTGGCTGCGCGGCCTCGCCGTGCTTGGCATCCTCCTGGCCAATATCAACGGATTCTCGCAGGTGGACACCGCCTATTACTGGCCCGATGCCTTGCCGGGAGGAGCGAAAGCTTCCGACAAGCTCGCCTGGGTGGTGCAATTCGTGTTGGTGGACGGCAAGTTTCGCGGCATCTTTTCCATCCTGTTCGGAGCGGGGATGGTGCTCTTCATCGACAAGGTGGAGGGCTATCAGAAGGCGATGAACCTGCAGGCAAGGCGATTGGGCTGGCTGGCGCTGTTCGGGCTCGCCCACTTCTTCCTGCTGTTCAAGGGCGACATTTTGTTCAGCTATGCCTGTGCCGGGCTGTTCGCCCTGTTCGCAATCCCGATGAAGGCAAGGACGCTCGTCTCCGCCGGGATCCTGTGGGGCCTTGCCGGAGCACTCTTGCAGAGCTTTGCCTATCTCCCCGCCGCGCTGGCGGAAGCGGGCAGCGACGTCTTGCTGACCGGCCCCCTGGACGGCGAATTCTATGCCGAATTCTGGCAGGGCAGGCTTGCCGAAGCCGCAGAGGGCGGGGCGCTGATGACTGGCGGAAGCTATTGGGAAATCCTCGCCTATCGTATCGAGAACGAGAGCGATGCGCTGATCAGCTACGCGACTTTCGGCTTTTACGAAACGATCCCGCTGATGATGATCGGCATGGGCTTCTACAAGAGCGGCGTATTCGCGGCACAGGAGGATGCACCGCACTGGCTGGGACTGGCACGGTTTGCCTTCCTTCTCGGTCTGGCGCTCAACCTTGCCATCGGGCTGGCGGTCTATTGGCAGGACTTTCCGCCTTACCTGACCCAGCTTTCCTTCTTCGGCCTGTCGCAATTCGCCAATGTGCCAATGCTGGCCGGAGGTGTTGCCCTGCTGGCGCATTATGCCTCGCAGCCGCGCCGTGGCTGGCTGGACGAGAGGATGATCGCAGCGGGGCGCATGGCCTTCAGCAATTATATAGGCACCTCGCTGGTCATGGTGCTGATCTTCCAGGGCTGGGCGGGCGGATTGTTCGGCACCATGCATCGCCTCGAATCGCTTCTGGTGGTGGCACTGGGCTGGGCCTTGATGCTCCTGTGGTCGAAACCCTGGCTGGCACGCTATCGCCACGGACCGCTCGAATGGCTCTGGCGCTGCCTGACCTATTGGCGGATTTTCCCCTTCAAACGCTGAAAAATCCCGCGCAACTGGCTTGCTATTGCGAGTAAGTCGCATTAGATATGGCTGTGAGGTCAGGAGACTCGCAGCCAATGTATACCTGTATCTGCAATGCAATTCGGGAGAGCGATCTGCGCGATATGGCGCGCCGCACCTCGGGCGATGCGGAAACGGTCTATGCTGCGCTGGGCATGAAACCCAATTGCGGCCAGTGCCTGGAAGAGGCTGACGAGATCGTTCTCGAGGAACGTCGTGCCTCCTGTCCTGCTAAATTCGCCGCCTGATCACTTCTTCTGAAACGCATTCGCAAAAGCGCGGTTTTCCGCGGTTTTTCCGCTTCTCGGTACGCGCTTTCGCTTGCCAAGCAGCCCAGATTGGCGGCTAGTATGGCTCCCGGATCAGAAGGAGAGACCCGATGAAGGGCGACGACAAGGTCATCGATTACCTCAACAAGGCACTCACCAACGAGCTGACTGCCATCAACCAGTACTGGCTGCACTATCGCGTGCTCAAGGACTGGGGCGTGCACAAGCTCGCGGAGAAGGAACGCGAGGAATCGATCGACGAGATGAAGCATGCCGACCAGCTGGCCGAGCGTGTGCTGTTCCTCGAAGGGCTTCCCAATTTCCAGGCGGTGCACAAGCTGAAGGTCGGGGAGAATGTCGAGGAGATCCTCAAGGCCGACCTTGCGCTGGAGATGGAGGCGATCCCGCTGCTGCGCGATGCCGTGGAGCATTGCGAGAGTGTGCGCGACTATGTCAGCCGCGACCTCTTCGCCTCGATCCTCGAAAGCGAGGAAGAGCATGTCGATTTCCTCGAAACCCAGTTCGACCAGATCAAGCGCATGGGACTGGAAAACTATGTCCAGCTCAATGCCGAGCCGGCGGATGAAGGCGAATAACTCAGGATACCCGCCAATAGGCTGACTGTGTACCCGGCTGGCGCTGGAGCCATGCCAAATGCCTGTCACCGTCCCACAATTCGGCCGACCCGCCCGCCATGTTGATCTCGGCCACGACCAGCGCGGTCTGGATATCGGGCGCCATCAGGCAGGTTGGCTGCTTTCCTGTGCCATTCGAATGGAATTCGATGCGATAACGGTTCACGCTGTCTCTCCTTCCGCCCCCGAAAAGATGGGGCAGAATTTGGCGTGGAATTGCTGAACTTTTGCTGTCGGCTCGATCGGCCTGGCCGATTTTCTGCTCGGCCTATCCAGCCATCCGGTTCCAGGCATTGAGCGCGGCAATCTTGTAGGCCTCTGCCAGCGTCGGATAGTTGAAGGTATTCTCGATAAAATAGTCGATCGTGCCTTCGAGGTTGAGCACCGCCTGGCCGATGTGGATCAGCTCTGTCGCACCTTCGCCGATGATATGGACGCCCAGCAGCCGCCGGTCCTGCGTTCCGAAAATCATCTTCATCATGCCCTTGTCCAGGCCCATGATGTGCCCGCGTGAAGTTTCCCGCATACGCGCGACACCGGTTTCGTAGGGTATGCCTTGTTCGCGGACTTCCTCCTCGCTCAGGCCCACGGTCGATATCTCCGGGACGGCATAGATGCCGTAGGGGAAGTATTCGGGTGCCGGCGGCAGCGGCAGGCCGAAGGCATGGCAGGCGGCAATGCGGCCCTGTTCCATCGAGGTCGAGGCCAGGCTGGGAAAACCGATGATATCGCCGGCGGCATAGATGTGCGGCACCGCCGTCTGGAACGTGTCTGGTTCGACCTTCAGCCGCCCGCGTCCATCGGTGGTGAGGGAGCACTTGTCGAGGCCGAGATCCTCGACCGCGCCTTTCCGTCCGGCGGCGTAGAGAACCATTTCGGATCGTATCAGGCGCCCATCGGCCAGTTCAGTTGTCACCGGGCCATCCTTCTGCCTGGCAACGGAAACCACCTTGGAACCCGTGCGGAAGGTAACGCCGCGATCGCGCAGTTCGTGGATGAACTCCTCGATGATCTCGCGATCGACGAAATCGAGGAAGCTGTCGCGCGGTTCGACGATGGTGACGGCGACATCGAGCGCGCTGAAGATGGTCGCATATTCGATGCCGATCACGCCTGCACCGATCACGGTGAGGCTGCGCGGCAGGCGATGAATGTCCACGATCTCGTCGCTGTCCATCACGTCGGGATCGCTGAAATCGACGAAATCGGGTCGGAAGGGGACCGTTCCGACGGCGATCAGGATGCGGTCGCCATGGACCAGCATTTCGCTGCCATCGGGCTGGGTCACCACCAGCTGGTGCGGATCAACGAAGCGTGCGAAGCCGGCCATGGTCGACACGCCATTGCGCTGGAACTGGTGTTCGAGCACGTCGACTTCATAAGCCAGCGTCTTGGCCAGCCTTATGCCGAGATCCTCGCTGCCGATCTCCTTCTTCACCCTGTAGGACTGGCCGTAAAAGCCGCGCTCGCGCCAGCCCGACAGGTTGAGAGCGGTTTCCCGCAAGGTCTTTGACGGGATGGTGCCTGTATGGACCGAAACCCCGCCGACCTTCATCCGCCCTTCGACAACGAGGACCGATTTGTGCAGCTTGGCAGCCTGGATCGCGGCGCGGCGGCCCGAAGGGCCACTACCGATGACGATGAAATCGAATGTGGTCGACAGAGCCGCCTCCGGAATCAGAGTATCAGGCCCGGCCCCCCGCCGAACCTGCTCCTCTCCAAAAGCGATGCAAGATTGGTTCCTTGGAAGGCGGAACGCAATGCCTAATTTGCCTGATTGTGACCTGTATCAGTCCCGGCCTTCGCCACCGCTGAACTTGCCGCCACCGCCGCGATTTGAATCATAGGGGTTCTTGGGGCTCTTCAGCGTAAGACGCACAGGTACGGCACCAAAGCCAAGCTGCCGGCGGATGCCGTTGACGAGGTAGCGTTCATAGCTGGTGGGCAGGTCGTCCAGCCTCGTGCCGAAGATCACGAAGCGCGGTGGCCTGGTTCCGACCTGGGTGATGTAACGCAGCTTGATCCTCCTGCCGCCGGGCGCGGGCGGGGGATTAGCTGCCAGTGCATCGTCGAACCAGCGATTGAGCGCCGAAGTCGGAACGCGGCGGCTCCATGCCTCGCGCAGTTCGAAGGCGGCGCTGAGCATCTGGTCGAGGCCCTTGCCGGTCATGGCCGAAACGGCGACCATGGGCACGCCCTTGAGCTGGGCGAGTCCTTCCTCGAGCGCGGCGCGAATGCCGTTGAATAGCGCACTCGGCTCCGCGGCAATGTCCCATTTGTTGATCGCCACCATCAGCGCGCGACCTTCCTCGAGTGCGATATTGGCGATCTTGAGGTCCTGTACTTCGAGGCCGCGCGTCGCATCGAGCAGCAGCACCACGACCTCGGCATAATCGACAGCGCGCTTGGCATCGGCGACTGAGAGCTTTTCCAGCTTGTCCTGTACCTTGGCACGCTTGCGCATTCCGGCCGTGTCGACCAGCTTGATATCGCGCACTTCTCCCGATTTGGGATCGGTCCATTGCCAGTCGACCGCGATGGAATCGCGGGTGATGCCAGCCTCAGGGCCGGTCAGCAGCCGGTCCTCGCCCAGCAGGCGGTTGATCAGCGTGGACTTGCCGGCATTGGGGCGCCCGACAATGGCAAGGCTGAGCGGCGCGGCGGGATCGTGTTCCGGCTCTCCCTCGTCGTCGGGGATTTCGGGCCAGGCCTCGTCATCCCAATCCTCGCCACTTTCGAGCGCCTGCGCACGCGCGGCCGCGCGCTCGGCGCGGGCCTCGGCACGTTGTTCGCGGGCACGGGCCTTGTCGGCGGCAATCGCCTGCTCCGCCTCAAATTCGATTTCCAGCCGCTCGGCCTTGTCGGCCAGCAATGGCATCAGCGCGGAATAGATTTCGGCCATGCCTTCACCGTGTTCGGCAGAAATGCCGATGGGTTCACCAAAGCCCAGCGAATAGGCCTCCATGATTCCGGCATCGCCCGCGCTGCCCTCTGACTTGTTGGCGAGCACAACCACCGGCACGTCCTGCGCACGCAGCCAGCGAGCCACTTCCTCGTCGAGCGGGGTGATCCCGGCACGGGCATCGAAGACATAGAGGGCCGCATCGGCACCCTTCACCGAAACTTCGGTCTGCGCGCGCATGCGGCCGGGCAGGCTGTTGGGATCTTCATCTTCCCAGCCGGCGGTGTCGACTGCCTCGAATTCAAGGCCAAGCAGTCCCGCCTCGCCGAAACGGCGGTCGCGCGTGACGCCAGGCTGGTCGTCGACCAGCGCCAGCTTCTTGCCGATCAGCCGGTTGAACAGCGTCGACTTGCCGACATTGGGGCGGCCGATAATGACCACCTGGGGGAGTTTGCGTTTTGCCATGAGCCGCGTCAGGTGGCGCTAGTGCCGGGTTTTGGCAAGCGCGAACTCACCAGCTGCCGGTATTCTCCATGCTCGCCCAGGGTTCTTGCGGCGCCAGCGAGCCACCCTTTTGCAGCAATTCGATGGAGATGCCGTCGGGCGTGCGGACGAAGGCCATATGCCCGTCGCGCGGGGGGCGGTTGATGGTTACGCCGGCATCGGAGAGCTTCTGGCACATGCCGTAAATGTCCTCGACCTGGTAGGCGAGGTGGCCGAAATTGCGCCCGCCTTCATAGGTTTCGGGTTCACTGCCATCCTCGGGCGGCCAGTTGTAAGTCAGTTCGACCTCGGCGACGTCCTCCTGTCCCGGAGCGGCGAGAAAGACGAGGGTGAAGCGGCCGGATTCGAAATCCTTGCGGCGCACCTGTTCGAGGCCGAGCAGCTTGAAGAAGTCCAGCGTGGCGTCGAGATCCTTCACCCGGATCATGCTGTGCAGGAATTTGACCATCGGAAATGATACTCCATTCATCGCTATTCAAACACGGTTCATCGCTCCAGGCGCAAAGCAGGCAGGGTCACAACGCCGCACAAAGCGACCAGAGAGGAACCAAGGATGAGCACAGATAGCGAGAACCCGACCCCAACCGCTACACCTTTCTGGAAACAGCCCGTCTCGCAGGTCCTGATCGGTTCCGCCGCCGTGCTGGCTCTCGGCATGAGCCTAGGCGGCTACCTGCTGGGAGACGGCCTGACCCGCGCCAAGATGGCCGAGCGGTCCGTAACCGTGCGCGGGCTGGCTGAACGCGAGGTCATGGCCGACCTGGCGACGTGGACGATTTCCTTTTCGGCAACGCAGAGCAACATGACGGGTGCGCAGGCCAGCGTCGACCAGGATACGGCGGCGATCCGCGCATTCTTCAGCGAGCTCGGTTTTCCGGAGGATGCGCTGCAGCCCACCGGCGTCAATGTCTCCAGCTACACACAGGACGGCATTCCACGCTTCACCGTGCGCCAACGCATGACGCTGCGCACCGAGGATATCGAACGCGCCCAGCGCGCCGTGCGCCAGCAATTCGACCTGGTTCGCCGCGGGGTGATGCTGGGGGAAGGTTCGGGCATGGCCTACACCTTTACCCGACTCAACGATATCAAGCCGGAAATGGTGGCCGAAGCGACGCGCGATGCGCGGGCGGCGGCGGAGCAATTTGCCGAGGATTCAGGCGCCGATGTCGGCGGCATCCGCCAAGCGACTCAAGGCTATTTCTCGATCGATGCGCGTGATGGCGATGGTGGCGGCTGGGGCGTTGCCGATACGCCTTACAAGAAGGTTCGCGTGGTCACTACGGTGGACTTCTACCTCACCTGACCCGTCTGTATCGCGCAAAAG
Source organism: uncultured Altererythrobacter sp. (assembly GCA_913056125.1). Taxonomy (GTDB): domain Bacteria; phylum Pseudomonadota; class Alphaproteobacteria; order Sphingomonadales; family Sphingomonadaceae; genus Alteraurantiacibacter. Next base: position 30,505 of record CAJXNC010000016.1, on the reverse strand, counting down.
AAAGGGCCCGCACCTTGCGGCGCGGGCCCGAACGTCGTTCTTCGCTAATGTGCGTCGATTAGATCGAAGCAGCCAGCGTCACGACGAATGCGTCGCTGGTGAAGACTTCGCCCGGATCAACCGCGGCATCGCCTTCGACGTCGACATAAGCAGCGCCGATCGAAAGAATGTCGCCCAGGGCAACTTCAACACCGATCGACCAGTCGAAAGCTTCCGAATCGTTGGTGAAGGTCAGGAAGCCATCGGTGTAGCCGAGGTGGCCGGTGATCGTGATCGGGGTGTCGGGAATGCCGATGCCCAGGTCGGTGTAGATGTAGAAGTTGTCGGTGCTGCCGAGCGAATCCTGGTCGGGTGCGTAAGCGACACCAACGGCCAGGTCTGCCGGGCCGAGCGCGAAGCCAACCGAGCTGTAGAATTCGATGTAATCGAAGTCGCCCGGGCCTGCATTCGGATAGATGTACATGATAGCGCCGATGTCGAAGGACACGGTGTCGCTAATGTCGGTGGCCCAGCCGCCGTAGATGTCGAGTTCGGTGTGACCGTAGCCGACGGTGGTTTCGTCGATCGACGAACCCCAGGTGCCGATGTAGAAACCAGCCGGCAGGCCGATGTCGACGCCGCCCTGGATGGCAATGTCGCCACCCGACAGGTCAACACCGCGGAAGCGGTATTCGCTGACGATTGCGGCGTTGGCGGAAACTTCTACACCAACTTCCTGTGCGGCAGCGGGAGCTGCGACAAAGGCCGAACCGGCGAGAACAGTAGCAGCCATCAGGCTGCGGACGGACGTAAGCATGGGCAATTTCCTCATTGCTTGGTTGAAACTAATGCCTCGTCCCACCTGCGCGATGCGTCCCGACCTCTCTTTTCGTGGGTCGGTATTCGCAAAGACGCAATATATCTGCACAGCCGTGCTGCAATGCACAAGGTTTATTGCCCGTCACGACCCGTTCATCCCCAATGTGTTGATTTTTGGCATCACATCGACCTCAGAGGTATGTATTTTCGCAACCCGGTCAATTGGCAATGACCGACTTGCGCCTAGATGCGTTAGAGCTACAGGACGGTTCAAAGACGATGCTGCAATTCTTCAAATCCCTGTTCTCCGACAAGGAGGAGCAAGAGCTGCCAGCCTTGCCGCCGGGGCAGCGCGTCTATGCCATTGGCGATATCCACGGACGGCTCGACCTTTTCGATGCGTTGATCGAAGCGGTCGAGACCGATGATCGGGAAGCGGGCACTGCGGCAACCACAATCATCCTGCTAGGTGACCTCGTGGATCGCGGGCCGGACAGTGCCGGTGTCCTGAAGCGTGCGCGTCTGTGGCAGCAGCGACGGGACGTGCGAATCCTGTGCGGCAATCACGAGGAGATGTTCCTCAAGAGCTTCGAGAATGCCGACATGTTGCGTCACTTCCTGCGCCATGGCGGTGCAGACACGCTGCTCAGCTACGGCATCGAGAAGCGTAGCCTTGCCAAGCTCGCGATCGAGGACATCCAGGATCTGATGCAACGCAAGGTGCCAGCAGGAGATCGCGCCTACATCTCCACCTTCGAGGACATGGTCCGTATCGGCGATTACGTGTTCGTCCATGCCGGAATCGATCCTGAAACGCCGCTGGCCGAGCAAAGGCGGGCGGATCTGCGGTGGATTCGCGAACCCTTCCTGTCCCATGCCGAGGCTTATGAGGCTGTTGTGGTACATGGCCACACCATCAGCGAAGACCCGGTCGACCGCGGCAATCGCATCGGTGTCGATACCGGCGCCTATTCCAGCGGGCGACTGACTGCGCTGGTGCTCGAAGGATCGCGCCGCCGCTATATCGAGACGGAGGTGCAGTCGGACGGCTCCGTCATTGCCGTGCCGCGTCCTCTGGATGCCTGATCCGGTCATGCGGAAGTTGCCAGGAGGCCTGTAAGCCGGGTTCTGTACCGCCGACGGTATCCCATGCAGGACCGTATCGGCAGTGGCAGCCATTCATCTAGGCGATGGATTGCTCCGCCGCTCAAGCGACCAACCCGGATCTCTCGGAGCGAAGCGCTCCTGCCCTAAGGCGCGAGACCCCTATGCGGTCTTGCTCCGGGTGGGGTTTGCCATGCGGGTCCTGTCACCAGTCCCCCGGTGCGCTCTTGCCGCACCCTTTCACCCTTGCCTGTGAGCTTTAGGCTCCATCGGCGGTATACTCTCTGTGGCACTTTCCCTCGGCTTCCCCCGAGAGGGTCACCGGGCGGGCATTACCCGCCACCCTTGCTTCGTGGAGCCCGGACTTTCCTCGGTGGAGTTGCCTCCAACGCGGCTGCCCGGCCTCCTGGCAGGGGCGCATATAGGGTGGAGGCGGTCCGTTGGGAAGCCGCCTCCCTTTTCCCGCTACTCGCCTTCGCCACCAATGCCGGCCAGCGATTCGTCCGGTGCGAGCAGGTATTTCCAGATCGCCGCGCCGATTGCGCCGCCCACCAGCGGCGCCACCCAGAACAGCCAGAGCTGCCCGACGGCCGCGGTTTCGGCGTAGAAGGCCACGCCTGTCGAACGGGCCGGATTGACCGAGGTATTGGTCACCGGGATGGAGATCAGGTGAATCAGCGTCAGCGCCAGGCCGATGGCGATCGGGGCAAAGCCTCCCGGCACCTTGTCCGAGGTCGATCCCAGGATCACTATCAGGAAACCGGCGGTCAGCACGATCTCGATCAGCAGGGCGGCTTGCATGGAATATCCGCCCGGCGACAAGTCACCGAAACCGTTGGAGGCGAAGCCGCCCGGGCTCCAGCCAGCCATGCCCGATGCGATCACGAACAGCATGCCAGAGGCGGCAAACGCACCGATGACCTGCGCTGCCCAATAGGGGGCAAGCTCCTTCCACCCGAAGCGCCCGGCAACCGCCAGGCCCAGCGAAACGGCCGGATTGAAATGCCCGCCCGAAATGCCACCCACCGCATAGGCCATGGTCAGGACGGTCAAGCCGAAAGCCAGCGCCACACCGGCGAAGCCGATGCCCAGTTCGGGAAATGCTGCGGCCAGAACGGCAGAGCCGCAGCCCCCGAAAACCAGCCAGAAAGTGCCGAAGAACTCGGCAAACAGCTTCCTTGTCATATTACTCCCTCCTCCTCGACTCGCGCCCTCTGCGTGGCGTTCGGAAGAAAGCTATACGCCGGGAAGGCGATTTCCTAATGCTCCGGCCTCAGCGGGACTTGCCCTGGTCACGATCGAGCAGGAGCTGGAACAGGATCGCGCGTATCTCGCCGTCTATCACCCCGTCGATACGCTCGGGGCGCCAGCGCCGTTGGAAGGCTTCGACGGCCTTGTGTCCATCGGTAATGTCGTACCCGAAACGCTCGAGTGCGAGATAGAAGGCGCCATCATTGTCGAACGGGTCGCCCAGTTCGAGCTTTTCAGGGCGGGGCAGGCACAGCTTGCAGCGGGCGAGGCGATCCCAGGGGAAGAGTTCGCCGGGATCCACCTTGCGGGCAGGTGCGACATCCGAATGGGCCACGACATTGGCGCGCGGGATATCGTGCGCTTTCACGATGCGGTCGAGCAGCGGGAGCAGTGCCTCGATCTGAGCCTCGGCGAAGTCGCGATAGCCCAGTGCATGGCCGGGATGGTCGAGCTCGATGCCGATGCTGGCGGAGTTCACATCCTGGTTGCCGCGCCAGTAGGAGCGTCCGGCATGCCAGGCGCGCTTTTCCTCGGGGACGAGGCGGATGACCTCGCCTTCCTCGCTGATACAGTAATGTGCCGAGACTTCGGCCGCGGGATCGCACATGCGTGTCAGGGCAGTCTCGATCGGCTTCATCTCGGTATAATGCAGCACGACCATGTTGATCGGCTGCTTGCGCTCGTTCCAGTTGGGCGAGGCAATTTCGCGATGGACGAGCGGATCGGACATCGCGACCGTCCGATCAGCCGATCAGGTCCGGAGCGGGCAGTTCGGCGCCCATCACCAGCGCCTCGTCGGTCTTCGCATACTGAACCTTGCCGCCCATTTCCTTCACCAGCAGGCGGATCATGTGGGCCGGTGCGGTGCGCCCGCTCAACGCGCTTTCGTCGAGTGCGCCCTCCAACGCCTGGCCGATGGTATCGTCGAAAGCGACCCGCGGGCCCGCAGCACGAATGGCGATTTCGGTCATGCCGTCATGGGTTTCGGCACCCACGGCCAGGGTTCCGCCACGCACCAGCGTATCGAGGCCGATGGCAGCGAGGTTGAGCATCACCTTCATGGCCGATTTCGACAGCTTGGCTTCGGTCACGGCCCATTCAAGCTGCAACCGCTCGTCTGCATCGACTAGCGCGCCGAGCAATTGCTGTGCCTCCTCGCTAGAGACCATCTCGCCGAATCCGCCGGCGGCACCGAAGGCAAGGCGGAAGAACTTGAGCTTGTTGGCGCTCGTCTTCGCGCTCTGCTCGAGCAGGTCGATGCAGCGTTGCCGCATTTCGGGGTCCTTCTCGTCCGCCAGCAGTTCGAGGCCGTTATTGAGCGCGCCAACGGGGCTGAGCATGTCGTGGCACAGGCGTGAACAGAGCAGGGCGGCAAGATCGAGCGATGAGGTCATGGAAGGGCTTTAGCCGCCAAGCATATGATAGGAAAGCGCGACGAAACCGCATTCATCGTCGCGCCAGAACGTTACGTCGGTTTGCCCGACAATGGCCCATACGGTGCCATCGCGATTGGCCAACGCGCTGTCCGTCGCAGATGGTTGGGCCGGACCGTCCGGATGGGAGTGGTAATAGCCGATGATCTGCGGACCGCCTGCGCGCGCCGTGCGATGGGCGTCGACAAGCGCTTGCGGATCGATCTCGAAACGGGTTTGCGGACTGGGATGAATGTTCCGCGTAGGTACAATGGCCTCAATGCGGTTTTCACTGCCCAGCAGGATACCGCAGCATTCATCGGGAAGTGCCTTTGCGGCCTCCCCTTGCAGCGCTTCGAGCACCATGCTTGTGACTTTCAGCATCATCCTCCACAGAACCTAGCATGAGCCAAGGCGAACTTATCAACGGGGTTATCAACTCGGCTGCGCGCCTCGACAAGGCGCTGGCCGAGGTTACGCCTTTGTCAAGAGAGCGGATCAAGGCCCTGATATCGGATCGCAAGGTGGAAGTGGATGGCAAGGTTGCCACCAGCCCTTCGGCCAGAGTTCAAGCGGGGTCGAGCTTTTCTGTCCACATTCCACCCCCGGATGATCCACAGGCTCATCCACAGGATATCCCGCTCAATGTCGTCTATGAGGACGCGCATTTGATTGTGGTCGACAAGCCAGCCGGGATGGTTGTCCACCCGGCGGCAGGAAACCCGGATGGCACATTGGTCAATGCCCTGCTGCACCATTGCCGCGGGCAATTGAGCGGAATTGGCGGGGTGGCGCGGCCCGGAATCGTGCATCGCATCGACAAGGACACATCCGGCTTGCTGGTCGTTGCCAAGAGCGATGTGGCGCATGAAGGGCTTGCCCGGCAGTTCGCCGATCACTCGCTCGAGAGGGCATATCTGGCAGTCTGCAACGGCCATCCCGTTCCGCCAGCTGGTACGGTGGACGAGCGGATCGGTCGCTCCGACGCCAACAGGAAGAAAATGGCGGTGCTGCCCAGGGATTCCTCGCGCGGGAAGCACGCGGTTACCCATTACAAGACCATCGAGAGACTAAACGGCTGCGCGCTCATCGAATGTCGGCTGGAAACCGGTCGAACGCACCAGGTCCGGGTTCACCTTGCGTCAATCGGTCATGCGCTATTGGGTGACCCGGTTTATGGACGCGCCAATGCGCAGATTCGCCCGATTCTCAAGGAGTTGGGATTCGAACGGCAGGCCCTCCATGCGGCAGTCCTGGGCTTCGAACATCCCGTTAACGGTAACTTCTTGCAGTTCCGCAGCGAATTACCGGCAGATATGCGGGAACTTATCGACCAAATGGGTCATTCAAATCGATGAAATGCGTCCTATCTAGCCATAGTTCGGCTATAAGGGCGGAACCAATAATGTGGCCGTGAAAACCGGGTGCCCATCAGGGGCCTGCAAAAAGCGGTCGACGCAAGAAAGGTTTGGGAAACTAGTGAGCAACAATCGACCAAGCGTGCCAGCGCTGAGCGGAGAGCAGAGCCTCAACCGCTATCTGGCCGAAATCAAGAAATTCCCGGTGCTGACCGCGGAGCAGGAATACATGCTGGCGGTGCGCTACCGCGAGCATGACGATCCCGATGCTGCCGCGCAGCTCGTCACGTCGCACCTGCGGCTCGTGGCCAAGATCGCCATGGGCTATCGCGGCTATGGCCTGCCGGTTTCGGACCTGATTTCCGAAGGCAATGTCGGCCTGATGCAGGGCGTGAAGAAGTTCGAGCCCGATCGCGGCTTCCGCCTCGCCACTTATGCCATGTGGTGGATCAAGGCATCGATCCAGGAATTCATCCTGCGCAGCTGGTCGCTCGTGAAGATGGGTACCACCGCTGCACAGAAGAAGCTGTTCTTCAACCTTCGCCGGATGAAGAAGCAGCTCGAGGCCTACGAAGACACAGATCTGTCGCCGGAAGACGTGACCAAGATCGCAACCGATCTGGGCGTGCCCGAGCAGGAAGTGATCAACATGAATCGGCGCATGATGATGGGCGGTGACGGATCGCTCAACACGCCCATGCGCAATGGCGAAGAAGGCGCTGGTGAGTGGCAGGACTGGCTGACCGACGATCGACCGCTGCAGGACGTGGTTGTGGCCGATGCCGAAGAGGCAGAGGTGCGCCGGGAAATGCTGATCGAGGCGATGGAAAGCCTCAACGATCGCGAAAAGCATATTCTCACGGAGCGTCGCCTGGTCGACAATCCGCAGACGCTGGAAGAGCTTTCGCAGGTTTATGATGTGAGCCGCGAACGCATCCGCCAGATCGAGGTGCGCGCCTTCGAGAAGTTGCAGAAGGCGATGCAGCGCATTGCCGGCGAAAGGCTGATGCCGGCAGCGGCCTGAACGCCCAGGCATAATTGAACAGAGCGGGCTGCCTTCGGGTGGCCCGTTTCATTTTTCGGCGCTGTTTCGGGCGCCGGTTTGAGTCTAGGTAGGCGTCATGGTCGTACGCATCGCCAAATATGTCGCCAAGGGCACGCTGATCTTCGTCAGCTTCAGCGTGGTCATGGTGCTGATCCTGCGTTTCGTTCCGGTGACTTACACCATGACCATGCTGCTCGACGAAAATTCGGTCACGCGTGACTGGGAGCCGCTCAGCCGGATCGACCGCAACATGGTCTCTGCCGTGATCGCGGCGGAGGATTCCAAGTTCTGCGAGCATGAAGGCTTCGATGTCGAGGCGATAGAGGATGCGCTGGAAGAGCGCGCTGCGGGCGGGCGCCAGCGCGGTGCCTCCACGATCAGCCAGCAGACTGCCAAGAACGTCTTCCTGTGGCAGGGCGGCGGCTGGTTCCGCAAGGGCGTGGAAGCCTATTTCACATTCCTGATCGAGAAGCTGTGGACCAAGCGCCGGATCATGGAAGTCTATCTCAATGTCGCGGAGACGGGCATCGGCACCTATGGGGTCGAGGCCGGTTCGTGGCGCTATTTCGACCATTCGGCCGCCCGCATGTCGCGCGACGAGGCCAGTCGCATCGCCGCCGCCTTGCCGAGCCCCAAGACGCGCGAAGTGCGCAACCCGTCGGGCTTCACCGCGCGCTATGGAAATACGATCGAAGCGCGCATCGGCGTCGTCAGGCGTGACGGACTCGATTCCTGCGTCTACGAGTAGGCCCAATGGGTCTTGGACATTCTCACGATCATTCGCACGACCACGGTCATGGCCATTCGCATGGCCATGGACACCATCACGGCCACAGCCATGCGCCGGCGGATTTCGGCTCTGCCTTCGCCATCGGGGCGGGGCTCAATACCGGCTTTGTGGTGGTGGAGGCGCTGTTCGGATATCTTTCCGGCTCGATGGCGCTGATCGCCGATGCCGGACACAATTTGTCCGATGTCCTTGCCCTGCTGATCGCCTGGGGCGCCAGCGTGGCAGCGAAGAAGCCCGCCACGGCGCGCTTCACCTATGGCCTGAAAAGCTCGACCATCCTCGCCGCTCTCGCCAATGCGACGCTGCTGGTGATCACGATCGGCGCGATCCTGTTCGAGACCATGCACCGGCTGGTCGTGCCGACCGAGGTCGAGGGCTGGACGATGATCTGGGTCGCCGGGATAGGTATTGTCATCAATACGGTGACCGCGCTGATGTTCATGCGTGGGCGCCACAGCGACATTAATATTCGGGGTGCATTCCTGCACATGGCCGCCGATGCGCTGGTCAGCGTGGGCGTTGTGGTCGCCGGCCTATTCATCCTCCTGACAGGGATCGTCCTTATCGATCCGATAGTTAGCCTCGTGATCGTCGGGGTGATTGCCTGGGGGACCTGGGGTTTGCTCAAGGACAGCGTGAAAATGGGCCTGCATGCCGTGCCCGACAATATCAGCGAGAGCGCAGTGCGCGAGTACCTTGCCGGGCTCGATGGGGTCGAGGCGGTGCACGACCTCCATATCTGGCCGATGAGTACGACAGAGACAGCGCTGACCGCGCATCTCGTCATGCCTTCCGGCCATCCCGGCGACAGCTTCCTGCACGATGTCGCGCACGAATTGGAGCATAATTACTTGATCGGCCACATGACACTGCAGGTCGAGACACACCGCGACGAGCATTGCGCAGATTGCTGACGATGCGCGGCAGGCTGCTGCGGCGCATCGGCATCGGCCTGCTGGTGTTGCTGGCAGGGGCTTATGGCCTCCACCGCCTGTCTGGCGCGGAGTGTTTCCAGCTTGTCGGCGAAGTGCATTGCCGCGTCGATACCGATCAGAAGCTGGTGGCGCTGACCTTCGACGATGGACCCATTCCGCCCGGTGTGGAGATGGTCCTGCCGATCCTTGATGCGCATGGCACCAAGGCGACCTTCTTCCTTGTCGGGGAGGCGATGCAGCGCAATCCGGGCCTTGCGCGGCGCATGCTCGAGGCTGGGCACGAACTCGGCAATCACAGCTACACGCATAAGCGCCTGTTGCTGCGCATGCCCTCGACCTACGAGCAAGAGGTCGGCGCGACCGACGCGCTGCTGCGCGCAGAGGGCGTGGAAAGCCCGACCCTGTTCCGTCCGCCTTTTGGCAAGCGCCTGCTCGGCCTTTCGCTGGCAGTGGACAATGCGGGTTACCGCACGATCATGTGGGATGTGGAGGAAGGCGTGGGCCTGACCGATCCGCGCGAATATGCCGACATAATCCTCGACGGTGTGCAGCCTGGTTCGATCGTGCTGATGCACCCCATGTTCGGCCATCGCGAGGTCATAAGTAAAGCGTTGCCGTTGATCATCGAGGGGCTGGAGGAGCGCGGCTACACCATGGTAACGGTCAGCGAATTGCTGGCAGGCGGAGGAGTGGGCGATGAGTGAGACTGTTCGCGAGGGCGGCTGTGCTTGTGGCGAGGTCCGCTATCGCTTCACCGGCGAGCCGATCATGGTCCACAATTGCCATTGCCGATTGTGCCAGCAGCAGACCGGCTCGACCAGCGTGGTCAATGTCTTCACCGAAAGCGAGAATCTTGAGCTTCTCTCGGGCGAACTGGCCAGCCACACCGTTCCCGGCGGCAGTGGCAATCCGCATACGATCTTTCGCTGCAAGACCTGCGGTACGGCTCTGTGGAGCCATTATCCGCGCTTCGGATCGCTGATGACTGGCTTTCGCGCGGGCACCCTGGACGATTCAAGCAGCGTTACGCCAGACGTCGCGATTTTCACGGACTTCAAGATGCCCTGGGTTACCCTGCCCGAAGGCATTCCCGCTTTCGGCGAATATTATGATCCGCCCGCGACCTTGCCGCCGGCGAGCATGGATCGATTGAAAGCGCTGGCTGCACGCCGCAAGGCGGGCGAGGGCTAGCTACTCCGCTTTCGCGGCGAAATGCAGGTGCGCGGCGTGGATCCCCGCGATCACGATGAAGGCGAAGATCATGGCGCCGAGAGCCGCCAGGCGTTGGTCCTGGGGTGTCAGAATCGTGCTCAAGGTTGCAATCATCAGCATGACCAACGTCCCGACAGCCGGCGTGATCGCCAAGGCCACGCGCGGCGAAGCGTAGCTGTTCGGCTTGAGGTCGAAGCCCCAGTTCATCACCACGTGCTCACGCCCTTCGAAACGGGGGCGATAGAAGCCGGAAATCGACCACAGGAAAGACGACAGGGCGAGGGCAAAGCCGAAGAAGGTTGCAGCGTTCACTATGTCAACATGATAACAGCTGCGCCGCTGTTCACCAAGTAATGGACGTGTCCTCTCAATCCTCGGGCGGGACCATTGGCAGCCATGGCTGCATCTTGTCCTTCAGCAAATCTACGAGTGCATCTTCCATGAAATTGTACTCGTCCGGGATGTCCAGGCAGATAATTCGTTTGCCTCCAAGCTGCTTGCGAAACTTCTTTTGCAGCTTGTTGCGGTGAGTTCGCTCCATGACGAAGATGGAATCTGCCCATTCGACCAGCTCCGTATCAAGCGTGGTTACGGCGTCATTGTTGGTGCCCGCAGAAAGCACGGACAGGCCCGGCCAATCGGCGAAGACCTGTTCTGCCGTCGGACTGCGCAGCTTGTTCTGGCTGCAGACGAAGAGGTAGCGGCGCACGTTTTAACGGGAAAAGGCTATCAAGCTGCATTCGGCGAATGCAGGAAGTGCGACCTTCACGTACCAGTCGCCATCGAAACCTGGTAATGTCGCAAGTTTCTTGATCGCCAGCTGCCATGCCGCATCTTCTTCGTGCAGGAAGAAGGTTTGCCGTCCAGCCGTGATTTCGCAGCAAATGAGATCGCTTGTCAGCTCGTCGCGCTTGAAGAACTCGACGCGATCTATTGCATCGAGCGGGAAGGGCAGCTCGCTCAGGCCGCCTCTTCCTTCTTGTCCTTCTTGCCGTCCATCACGCGGACCGGCTCCTTGCGGCCGGCGACGACTTCGGCATCGACAACGACTTCGGAAATGCCGTCCATGCCGGGCAGGTCGAACATCGTGTCGAGCAGGATGCCTTCCACGATCGAACGCAGGCCACGTGCACCGGTCTTGCGCTTGATCGCCTTCTTGGCGATTTCGATCAGCGCCTCGTCGGTGAACGTCAGCTCGACATCTTCCAGTTCGAAAAGCTTTGCGTACTGCTTCACCAGCGCGTTCTTCGGTTCCTTGAGGATCGTCACCAGGGCATCAGCATCGAGGTCGTGCAGCGTGGCGATGACCGGCAGGCGGCCGACGAATTCGGGGATCAGGCCGAATTTCAGCAGGTCTTCCGGCTCGCACTTCTGCAGCATCTCGCCAACCTTGGCCTTGGTCGGATCGGTGACATTTGCACCGAAGCCGATCGAACGCTTCTGCAGGCGGTCGCCGATGACCTTTTCGAGGCCGGCGAACGCGCCGCCACAGATGAACAGGATGTTCGTCGTGTCGACCTGCAGGAATTCCTGCTGCGGGTGCTTGCGACCGCCCTGCGGCGGAACGGAGGCAGTGGTGCCTTCCATCAGCTTGAGCAGCGCCTGCTGCACGCCTTCGCCCGACACGTCGCGCGTGATGGAGGGGTTTTCCGCCTTGCGGGTAATCTTGTCGATCTCGTCGATATAGACGATGCCGTGCTGCGCCTTCTCGACATTGTAGTCGGAAGCCTGGAGCAGCTTGAGGATGATGTTCTCGACGTCTTCACCCACGTAACCCGCTTCGGTCAGCGTGGTGGCGTCGGCCATGGTGAAGGGCACATCGAAAGTGCGCGCCAGCGTCTGCGCCAGCAGCGTCTTGCCCGAACCGGTCGGGCCGACCAGCAGGATGTTGGACTTGGCCAGTTCGACATCGCCGGCCTTGGCCGAGTGCTTGAGGCGCTTGTAGTGGTTGTGGACTGCAACCGAGAGCACGCGCTTGGCGCGGTCCTGCCCGATCACATAGTCGTTAAGCGTGTCGCAAATCTCGCGCGGGGTGGCGATCTCGCCATCCTTCTTGCCCGAAATGCCGCCCTTGGCTTCCTCGCGAATGATGTCGTTGCACAGCTCGACACATTCGTCGCAGATGAAAACGGTCGGTCCTGCAATCAGCTTGCGCACCTCGTGCTGGGACTTGCCGCAGAAACTGCAGTAAAGGGTGCTCTTGCTATCGGATCCGCTCAACTTCGTCATATTCCTTGCCTTGTGCGCCCCGTTGTAGGGGCACTTGAGTCATCCCATAATGTAAAGCCGGACGACACAATATCAATCATCTGCGCCCTAAATCCCACGGCTTGATCCTGCCTGAAGGAGCAGGGTTGCCAAATTGCTACAATGGAATGACGGGCGGGGAAGCGGCATTTCGCAAGTGTACCGCTTTCAGCCAGTTCCACCGCAAAGGTTTTCCGCGTTAAGCATGTTACGGATTTTTCGAGCTTAAATGTGCGCGACCTGCTTTGACCAGCGGACGTTCGACCAGCAACCAGCAGGCATATCCCGCTGCCACGCTGAGCAGGCATCCCAAGGCAAGGAAACCGGCATAGGCAATCGGAGAAGTCGACGGCAGCGATGCCGTCCACAGCGCGGCAAGGCCCATGACGACCGGGTAGTGGGCCAGGTACAGCGAATATGACATGTCGCCCATGCGGTGCCAAAAGCCGCTATTCCAGCCTGCAACATGAATTGCGGCATGGACGAGCAAGACCGCCGGAACGCCGAAACGAAGGGCACGCCAGCTATTGGGCATATCGGGCAGGAATATCAGTGCGGCGAGCGAGAAGATCGCCAGCGCAAGCCACGGCCATTGCGGTCCTACGAAGCGGCGCACGAGAAGGCCGGCGATCATGCCGAACACGAATTCGAGCAGGATCGGCCTCGCATAGAAGTCCAGCGCCTCGGGAAGTTGGACCAGTTGTCCAAGGAGGACGAAACCCACCATCGATGCGATGAGGATCGTCATCACGCGCTTCGGCTCGCGCCTGCCCAGCATGATGGCGAGTGCGAAGCAAAGGTAGAAGAACATCTCGAAGAGCAGCGTCCAACCCAGCGGAACGACCGGGTAGATCGCCCCGATGCGCGGGTTTTCCAGTGGCAGGAAGAGGAAGGAGCCTATCGTGTGCAGCGGGTATGTCCCGGTCCACCATATCGCGGCAGGCGCGACCAGAAGCGCCACCAGCACCAGCGTTGTCACCACCCAGTAGAGGGGGACGATGCGGATGATCCGCCGTGCCATGAAGTCGCGAGCCGAAAGCCTTGCACCGGCATTGGTGGACCAGACCATGACGAAGCCGCTGATGACGAAAAAGACGTCCACGCCCGAGCGCAGGGTCTCGAGCGCAGGCACACCTGCGAAGGATTCCCAGCGCTGCGAGAGGTGATAGACGACAACCGCCAGTGCGGCGAAACCGCGCAGATACTGGACCCCGACGATCTGTCCCGCGGCACCGTCAACCGGTGGCTGGATAGGTCGGTCCTGTGCAGGGGTCGCAACCGACGTGGTGGTCAGGGCGGCTTTGTTCATGCCGCCCCTTAACCCCGGCGCCTTTAGAATTTCGTTATTCGGGAGCGCCGCCGCTGCCGCTTTCCTCGGTCTCCTCACCCTTCGGACGATGAGCGAAGACGGCATCGACAATGCCGAACTTCTTCGCTTCTTCCGCTTCGAGGAAGGTGTCGCGGTCCATCGCTTTCTCGATGTCGGAGAGGCTCTGGCCGGTATATTTGACGTAGAGATCGTTCATCCGCTCGCGGATACGCAGGATTTCGCGCGCTTGGATCTCGATATCGGAGGCCATGCCGCGTGCGCCACCCGAAGGCTGGTGAACCATGATGCGGGCATTGGGCAGGGCCACGCGCATGCCGGGCTCACCCGCTGCGAGCAAGAAGCTGCCCATCGATGCTGCCTGGCCCACGCAGACCGTGCGGACCTTGGGCTTGATGTATTGCATGGTGTCGTGGATCGCCATGCCTGCGGTCACCACGCCGCCAGGCGAGTTGATGTACATGGAAATGTCCTGGCTGTTCTCGCTTTCGAGGAACAGCAGCTGGGCCACGATCAGGCTCGCCATATTGTCTTCCACCTGGCCAGTGACGAAGACGATGCGTTCGCGCAGCAGGCGGCTGAAAATGTCGAAGCTACGCTCGCCGCGGCTGGTGCTCTCGACGACGACCGGCACGAGCGCGCCGGTAACGGGATCGGTGGTGAAGCGGTCTTTGCTGTCGCCGAAGACGTCGAACATGGATTTCCTTCCTATGGATATGCGTGAGCCTATGTCGCGCGTGGCGCCGCCATGTTCAAGAGGCAGCGCCGGTTCTGCACCATTTGCACACAAATGACCGCTGCATGACGCTGATGGAGCGGGATATGTCACCCGTCGATTGCGCCGATCCTTTGTTCCGCATCGCCGTATCAACTGAAACGACTACAGCTGTGGTCAGGGATGGGGATCGAATTGAGGATCAAGGGATATCTGCTGGCAGGGGCCGCGATCGCATCGTTCGCACCGGTGGGTGTCGTGGCGCAGGATGCCGCGACATTGTGCACTTCGGCGCAGCTCGCCGTGCTGGCGACATGCGGGACAGTATTCACCCCCGCAGATTTCGACCGGTTTGCGCCGCGCAATGCGCTCGACATGCTGCAGCAGGTGCCCGGATTTTCGATCCGCGACGACAATGGCGATCGCGGGCTCGGCCAGGCGAGTGCCAATGTGCTCGTCAATGGAGAGCGTATTTCGAGCAAGTCGGACGGGATCTTCGACCAGCTGCGCCGCATCTCGACAAGCCGCGTCGAACGGATCGAAATCCTCGACGGTGCGGCGCTTGGCATCCCCGGTCTCTCGGGGCAGGTCGCCAATGTCGTCACCAAGCCCAGCCCGATCGGCGGGCGTTTCGAGTATCGCGCCACTGCGCGGCCCAAATATGCCAAGCCGAGTTATTTCGGCGGCGAGGTCTCGCTTAGCGGGTCGAGCGATGATTTCGAATGGACAGTTGCCTACACGCACGGAGTGGGCCGCGGCGCAGCTGGCGGCGGCACGGCCTATATCACCGATGGCATGGGCAATATCACCGAGAACCGGGACGTATTGCTGCGCTTTGTCGGCGATTTCCCGCAGCTTTCCGGCAATGCCAAGTGGACCAGTTCCGGCGGGACGGTGATCAATGCGAATGCCAGCTATTCGCGGCGCTACACCGATTTCTCCGATGACGAATATCGCGACATCGCAACTGACGTGAACCTCTTGCGCGATTTCGACAATCGCAATCGCGGGTGGGGGTATGAGTTTGGTGGCGATGCGGATTTCGCGCTCGGGCCGGGGCGCCTCAAGCTGATCGGCCTCGAACGCTATGATCGGCAGAGGCAGCGCGCACAATCGGTGCTGGCCTATGACGATGGCAGGCCCGACGAAGGAAATCGCTTCACGACGCGCACCGAGACGGGCGAGCGGATCATTCGCGGGGAATATCGCTGGGATATGCTCGGCGGGAATTGGCAGCTCGATGCAGAGGCGACCTATAACCGGCTCGAGCGGACCTCAAGCCTGTTCGATCTCGATCCTGCGGGCGACTATGTCGAGATTGCTTTCCCTAACGGTACTGGCGGGGTGACCGAGGACCGTTACGAGGCGATCCTCACCTATAACCGCACGCTCGCGGACGGACTTTCGCTGCAGGTCGGCGGTGGCGGAGAGTATTCCACGCTCAAGCAGACCGGCCCGGGCGGGCTGACCCGCGAGTTCTGGCGTCCCAAGGGCTCGGTCTCGCTGTCATGGACGGCGATGGACGATCTCGACATCTCACTCAAATTCTCGCGCGATGTCGGTCAGCTTTCCTTCGGCGATTTTCTCGCCAGCGTCTCGCTGCAGCAAAACCAGGCCAATGCCGGCAATGCCCAGCTGGTACCGCCGCAAAGTTGGGACCTCGACCTGGAGGTCAAGAAAGACCTTGGCGGCTGGGGCTCGACCACCTTGCGCGTGCTCTATGTCTGGTACCAGGACCGGATCGAGCTGATCCCGCTGCCCGGAGGACTGGAGACGCGCGGCAATATCCCCAGTGCGACCTACCGCCAATATGACTGGCGCTCGACCTTCGAGCTTTCGGAAATTGGTTTTAACGGGGCCAAGCTCGATACCACCTTCGTCTATCGCGATACCGATCTCGAAGATCCGCTGACCGGCATATCGCGTCCCTTCAGCGGGCAGACCGATATCAGCGCCAATGCCGAATTGCGGCACGACATTCCCGGAACCGACTGGGCCTGGGGCGCAGGTTTCGACTACAATCATACACTGCCCTATTATCGGCTTGCCGAAGTCGGGCGCGACTATGAGGGGCCGACCTACACCTATGCCTTTATCGAGCATAAGGACGTGCTCGGCATGACGCTCAACTTCCAGGTGTTCAATTTGACCGATGGCCGCGCCCTGCTTGATCGCACGGTCTATGACGGGCCGCGCGACAGCTCGCCCGTGCTGTTTACCGAGCATCGCGACCTCTCGGTGCAGCCGATCTTCCGCCTGCAGCTGAGCGGGGACTTCTAGAGGTATTGTCAGCCCGGGCGCTGCGGCGCACAATGGGACAATGCTTAGGAAGCTACTTGCCCTGACAACGCTGGCGCTGGCCGCAATGCCGGTCCACGCGCAGGAGGCGCCGCGCGAAACCATTGTCATTGCCGACCAGCGGATCCCTACGCTCGAAATGCGAGCGCAGGATGCCGAGATCGAGGCATTGACGATGCTGGAGCGCATCGCCCGGCGGGACGATGCAGGTCCCATGCTCAATGCCGTCATCGCAGCCAACAATGCGGCAGGACAACAGGCGGAAGATGCAGTGCTTAATGGCACGCTTCTGTCCGGCCGCGCCGTGCTGGTGAAGGATAATATCGAGACCGTGGAATGGCCGACCACGGCGGGTTCGCTTGCCCTCGCCGACAATCGTACAAATCGCGATGCCCCGCTGATCGCGCGGTTGCGCGCGGCGGGCGGTATCGTGCTCGGCAAGACCAACCTTTCCGAATGGGCCAATTTCCGCGGCGACAATTCCACCAGCGGCTGGAGCGCGGTGGGCGGGCAGACAAAGAACCCCTACGCCACCGACCGAAATGCCTGTGGTTCCTCCTCGGGCAGCGGCGCGGCAGTGGCGGCCTATTTTGCTTGGGCGGCCATCGGAACGGAGACCGATGGTTCGATCACCTGCCCGGCCAGCGTGAACGGCGTGGTCGGTTTCAAGCCCACGGTTGGCCTCGTCAGCCGCACGCATATCGTCCCGCTCAGTTCTTCGCAGGACACCGCAGGGCCGATGGCGCGCAGCGTTTATGACGCGGCGCTGCTGCTGAGCGCGATTGCGGGGAGCGATCCGGCGGACCCGGCGACAGCGGCGGCCGATGAATATGCGATCAACTTCACACAGGAGCTGGGCTCGGCCTCGCTGCTCGGGCGGCGCATTGGCGTGTTGCGCAACCAGGTGGGTGACGACCCCCGCGTCACCGCCGTGTTCGAGCAGGCGCTGGAGGATTTGCGCAGCGCCGGGGCGCAGCTGGTCGATATCGAATACGAAATGGATGAGAGCATGTGGGCGGACGAGTACACCGTCCTGCTCTACGAGTTCCGCGAGGGGATAGCGGCCTATCTGCAAAGCTCACCGGCTGATTTGCCAGCGCGCGACCTTGCCGGGCTGATCGCCTTCAATGAAGAGCATGCTGCGCAGGAATTGCGCTGGTTCGGGCAGGAGGTCTTCCTCGCTGCCGAGCAAACCACCGACCGGGAGGCCTATGAGGCCGCGCGCGCCAATTCCTTCCGCCTGGCCGGCCCCGAAGGGATCGACCGCCTGCTGGCGGAAAACCAGGTCGAATTCTTGATCGCACCGACCGAAGGACCGGCTTGGCCGATCGACCTGGTACTTGGCGATCATTTCGCGAACGGGATTGGCGCTGGGAGCCTTGCCGCGATTGCCGGTTATCCGCATCTCACCGTGCCGATGGGGGATGTCGAAGGACTGCCCGTGGGCCTGTCCTTCATCGGAGCCAAGTGGGCCGATCACGCTATTTTACAGGCGGGTGCCGCCTATGAACGCGTTCGCAGCGTCACCTTGCCGGAACCGCGCTTTGCGCCTTGGGAACCGGAGTGAAACCGGGGAAATGTTACAATTGCTTACCAGTTGTAACTTGTTCCCAAGGGCGAGGCCGTATAGCGGCCCGGACTTAGTCAATCTGATGGATGGGATCAGTTGCCGAACCTGGCCTTGAATACCGGGCGGATCGCCCTCGGCGCCGCACTTGCCTTTGCGGCCAATCCTGCATGGGCGCAGGGTTCGCCCGATCCGCTTGCCGAGTTGGGCGGGGTTGAGAATCCACCGCCGGCAGAGGAAGAGAATTTCCCGGTCGCCAACGCGCCGCGCGTCTATTACCCGGCGGATTTCGCGCAGTTCGCGCCGCGCAACGCGCTCGACCTGGTCGAAGAGATCCCGGGTTTGAACATCCAGGGTGGCGGTGGCGGTTTTGGGGGCGGCGGAGGTCGCGGCTTCGGTGAAGCATCAGGCAATCTCCTGATCAATGGCGATCGAATCTCCAGCAAGTCCACTAGCACGCGCGACGAACTGGCGCGTATTCCTGTGGCCAACGTCATACGCATCGACGTGGTCGACGGTTCGACGTTGGAAATCCCTGGCCTTTCGGGTCGCGTCGCCAATGTCATCGTTCGCGAGACGAGCAGCATGTCCGGCCAGTTCTCATGGCGGCCACGCTATTCCACCGGGGTTGGAGGTTTCAATTTCCTCCAGGGCAATGTCTCGGTGCGCGGGTCGACCGGAGATCTCAGCTACACCATCGCCGCCGATGTGGGCGGCTTCAAGGGCGGCCAGGAAGGGACTTTCGATATCATCGACGCGAACGGCGTCGTGGACCAGCGATATTACGAGGGACCACGCAAGTTCCGTCGCCCTAGCATCACTGGTATCTTCTCGCTCGATATCGCGCCCGATGTGAAGGCCAATCTCAATCTTTCATTCGGTCTTGTTCGATTCCGCAGCACAACCATCGAGACCCGTACCGAACTCAATCCGCTGCCAGCGCTGCAGGAGCAGTTTGGTGGCCGCAACAACGAGTATAATTACGAGATCGGTGCGGATATCGAATTCCCGCTTGGCCCCGGCAAACTCAAGCTGATCGCGCTGGAGAGCTTCCAGGATGGCGATTTCGTCTCGACATCCTTCTTCGACCAGGAGGGTCTTCCGCTTTCCGGTAGCCAGTTCGGCCGCGCCAGCCAGACGGGCGAGCGAATTGCCCGTGGAGAATATAGCTGGCAGCTATGGGGCGCCGACTGGCAGATTTCGGCTGAGGCGGCCTTCAACCGCCTTGACCAACAGGGCTCGCTGGCCATCTACGATCCTGTTACCGAGGACTTCATCGACTTCCCTTTCCCGGCCGGTTCGGGCGGCGTTACCGAGGACCGCTACGAATCCATCCTCAGCTATGGACGGCCGATCACCGGCAATCTCGCCATGCAATTGCAGGTCGGGGCAGAGCATTCGACTATTGCGCAGACCGGTTCCAACCCACTCTCGCGCACCTTCCTGCGCCCCAAGGGCTCGCTCAATTTCGCCTGGACCGCAACGGATACTCTCGATGTCAGCTTCGAAATTGCCCGTCGGGTTGGCCAGCTCAACTTCGGTGACTTCCTGGCCAGTGTGAACCTGAGCGACGACAATGAAGATGCGGGCAATAACGAGCTGCGCCCGCAGCAAAGCTGGGAAGCCGAGATCGAGCTCAACAAGAATTTCGGCGCCTGGGGCAATGCGACCATCAGCTTCTTCCGGCACGAGATCGAGGATTTGCTGATCGTCATTCCTGTCGAGGGCGGGGGCGAAGCACGCGGCAATCTCGAAAGCGCCTCGCGCCACGGCGCGAGGCTGAATGGCCGCCTGGAACTGGCCGCCCTGGGCTGGCAGGGTGCCAAGATCGATGCAACGCTGTCCCTGGAAGATTCCAGTCTGGAAGATCCGGTGACCGGTTTCAATCGCCGGTTCGACGGGGCCAATGTCTGGTTCTGGCGCACCGATTTCCGCCATGACGTGCCGGACACCAACTGGGCCTGGGGCTTCTCGGTCGACGATTCGGGATCGAGCCTCAATTATCGCGTGACTGAACGGACCTTCTCCGACCAGACGACGATCGATGCGTCGCTGTTTGTCGAGAACAAGGATGTGTTCGGCCTGACGGTACGCCTCAGCGCAGGGAACCTCTTCGATCGTCCGCAGATCAATGATCGCTTCATCTTCGATGGGCCGCGCGGGCCCGATGCGCTGCTGCGCGGCAGGGAATTGCGCCGTACGCTCGACGGCCGGTCATTCAACCTGAGTATCTCGGGTAGCTTCTGACCGGACCTGCCATTGCAGGATACAAAAAGGGCGGCGCCACCAATCGGTGAGGCCGCCCTTTTTTGTTTGGTGTGTAGCTGAAGCCTATTCGGCGTCGGCCTTCTTGGCTGGCGCCTTTTTCGCAGCGGGCTTCTTGGCTGCCGGTTTCTTGGCAGGAGCTTTCTTCGCCGCAGGCTTCTTCTCGGCAGCGGCCTTGGCCGGGGCCTTCTTCGCTGCTGCCTTCTTGGCGGGAGCTTTCTTTTTGGCCGGTGCTTTCTTCTCCTCGACAGGAGCTTCTTCGGCTTCGATTGCGGCTTCAAGCTCCTCGCGCGTTACGTCACGCTCGGTCACTTCGGCATTGTCGAACAGGAAGTCGACCACCTTGTCCTCGTAAAGCGGGGCGCGCAGCTGGGCCTGGGCCATGGCGTCCTGGCGGACATATTCGAGGAACCGCTCGCGATCTTCCGGGCGGTACTGCTGCGCCGCCTGCTGGATCAGCATGGACATTTCCTGCTGGGTGATCTCGACCTTGTTGGCCTGGCCGATCTCGGACAGCAGCAGGCCGAGGCGAACACGACGCACCGCGATGGCGCGATAGTCTTCCTTCTCGGCTTCCAGTTCCTTCTGCGCTGCTTCGGGATCTTCCTCGCGCGCGGCTTCGGCCTGGAGCTGGTTCCAGATCTGCTCGAACTCGGCCTCGACCATCGTCGGCGGCACTTCGAAATCATAGTCGGCAGCCAGCTTGTCGAGCAGTTGGCGCTTCATTTGCGTACGCGTGAGGCCGGCAGTTTCCTGCTCGAGCTGGCCCTTGAGGATCTCCTTGAGCTTGTCGAGGCTTTCGAGGCCCAGGCTCTTGGCGAATTCTTCGTCGACCTTGGTTTCCGTCTCGACCTTGACCTGCTTCACGGTGACGTCGAATTCGGCGTCCTTGCCCTTCAGGTGCTCTGCCGGATAGTCTTCCGGGAAGGTTACGGTGATCGTCTTGGTGTCGCCGGTCTTCACGCCTGTCAGCTGGTCCTCGAAGCCGGGAATGAACTGGCCTGAGCCGAGCACCAGCGGGGTATCCTCGGCCTTGCCGCCTTCGAATTCCTCGCCGTCCACGCGGCCGACGAAATCGATGATCAGCTGGTCGCCTTCGCCAGCCTTCTTGGTCTTGGCCGCGTCCTTGTAGCTCTTCTGGTTCTCGGCCACCTTGGCCAGTGCTTCGTCCATCGCTTCGTCGGAAACCGGGACGTTGAGCTTTTCCAGCTTGAGACCTTCGATCCAAGGTGCCTCGATTTCGGGAAGCACTTCAACCTCGACAGTGAGCTCGGCATCCTTGCCCTGCTCATAACCTTCGGTCATCTCGACCTTGGGCTGCAGCGCGGGGCGCAGCTCCTTGTCCTTGATCAGGCCTTCGACCGATTCACGCAATGTGGTGTTGAGTACGTCGGAATGCAGGGCATCGCCGTGCATCTTGCGGATCAGGTTTGCGGGGACCTTGCCCGGACGGAACCCCGGCATGCGCACTTGCGGAGCGATCTTCTTCACTTCCGCATCGATCTTGGCTTCGATGTCCTTGGCCGGGATGGTCAGCGAATAGGCGCGCTTCAGGCCTTCATTTGTCGTTTCGACGATCTGCATTTCTCATGCCTTCTCAATAACATTCCAGGCCCAGCACACGATGGAACTGGTGCGGGCGAAGGGACTCGAACCCCCACATCTTTCGATACTGGTACCTAAAACCAGCGCGTCTACCAGTTCCGCCACGCCCGCGGCCCGACGAATCCCTCAGGCGAAGACGCCTGACAAACAGGGGAGGGCCATTAGATGGCCCAAGCGCAAAGGGCAAGCGGTGCGATGGCCTTGTTTGCATCGCGCATGCCAGCTGTTCGGGGCATGGCGTGTTCAAGCCGATTGATTTCACCGCCAAGGCATGGCTAAGCGCTCAGCCCATGAGTGACGAATCCGCTATCGACAGCCCGCCCGACCACCTCGCCATCGACGCGCGCAGCCCGCATTTCGACGCAGAGATCCTGCAACGTGGAGTGGGTATCCGCTTCAAAGGCAAGCAGCGCACCGATATCGAGGAATATTGCGTTTCCGAAGGCTGGGTCCGCGTGCAGGCCGGCAAGACGGTCGATCGCAAGGGCCGACCACTGACGATCAAGCTCAATGGTCCGGTCGAAGCTTGGTTCGAGGATCTGGGCGAGGATGCACCTGTAACCAAGGCGGGATGATCAGGGCTGCCGCAATGCGGCGGCCCCTCTCACTGGCTGATTACACCACCGGATCGTAGGGGTCGTCCTTCATCTCAGGATGGGTCGTGGTGAAACGCAGCACGACATAACCGAGTACGGCCGAAATCAGCGAACCCGTGAGGATGCCGATCTTCGCCTCGTCGATCAGCAGGCGATTGGTCGGGAAGGCCAGTTCGCCGATGAAGAGCGACATGGTGAAACCGATGCCGCACAGGATGGTGACGCCCCAGATTTCCGGCCAGGTGCAGCCGGGCGGCTTGGGAACGATGCCGAGTTTCACCGATGCCCATACGCAGCTGAAGATGCCCAGCTGCTTGCCGACCACGAGGCCGGCGGCAACGGCAAGCGGGAGCGGCTCCAAAAGGCCGTCTATCCCGATTTCGGAGATGTCGACGCCGGCATTGGCGAAGCCGAAAATGGGCACGACAATATAGGCGTTCCACGGCACCAGGGCGTGCTCCATATCCTCGAGCATGGAATCGCCATTGGGCTTGCGCATCGGGATTGTCAGCGCAGCCAGAACGCCCGCAATCGTCGCGTGGACGCCCGAGTTGAGCACGCAGTACCAGAGCACCAAGGCGGCCAGCACATAGAGAGCCATCGAGCCGACTCGCATACGATTCATGGCAATCATCACGCCCAAAACCGCCAGCGATGCAATCAGCCATGGCAAGTAGGGCGTGGAATAGAAGATGGCGATGATCGCCACCGCGCCGATATCGTCGACAATGGCAACCGTAAGCAGGAACAGGCGCAAGGGTCCCGGCACGCGCGTTCCAAGCAGGCCGATAACGCCCATCGCGAAGGCAATGTCCGTGGCGGCGGGGATCGCCATACCCGCGCGGACCTGCGCATCGCCGCCGGTCACGACCAGGAACACCAGCACGGGAACGGCCATGCCGGCAATCGCCGCCAGTACCGGCAGCGTACGGGCTTTGGGGTCAGACAAATTCCCGTTGATGATCTCGCGCTTCACTTCGAGGCCGACCACGAAGAAGAAGATCGCCATCAGACCGTCATTGATCCACAGGTGCAACGTGTTCAGCTTGAACAGGTTGCGATCCCACAGCTCTCCGTGGAAGAGTTCGTGATAGGCATGATTGACCGCCGAATTGGCGACGACCATGGCCACGATCGCGACCGCGATGAGCAGCATGCCTTCAAAGGCATCGGCCTTGAAGAGCGCTTTGAAATTCCGGACGGCGGTTTTGAGAATTGGCTGGACCATCAACTGTTCCATTTCGCATTTGCAGCAAGGATGCAAGCCTGAGGACGCGTCATTGCCTTTTTCTCCATAGTCGATATCTCTATGGAAATCGCGGTTTTGCAGGGGGATAGCATGCTGGGGCCTTGGACGTTCCTCGAATGGCTGGCGGTGGCCGAACGGGAAATGCTCCTCTTTGCGGGCGTTTTCTTCCTGATCGGCGCCCTCGATGAATTCGCTGTCGATCTCATGTGGTTATGGGGGCGAATCACGCGGCGCACGCCCACACTTCGGCTCTCGCGCGAAGATGTCCGCACAAGGCGGCTTTCGGGGCATGCAGCGATCTTCATCCCGGCCTGGCAGGAAGCGCGCGTGATCGAGCACACGATCGCCCATGCGTTGAATGTCTGGGTCCATCGCGAGTTCACGATCTATGTGGGCTGCTACAACAATGATCCGAAGACCTTCGAGGCCGCCATGCGCGGCGCGGGGACCGATGCGCGGGTTCGCCTCGTGGTCCATGACGTGGAAGGGCCTACAACCAAGGCCGACTGCCTGAACAGGCTGTATACGGCAATGCAGGCCGACGAACGCCGGTGCGGCAAAGCCTACCGCATGGTCGTGCTCCACGATGCCGAAGACCTGGTCGATGCCGCGGCGCTTGGTTTGATGGACCAGGCCATGGACCGGGCCGAATTCGTGCAATTGCCCGTCTTGCCCCTGCCGCAGAAGGGATCGCGCTGGATCGGCAGTCACTATTGCGAGGAATTTGCCGAAGCCCACGGCAAGACCATGGTCGTGCGCGATGCCCTGCGTGTCGGCTTGCCCGCGGCCGGTGTCGGCTGTGCCTTCAACCGCGCAACGCTGGCCAACATGTCCCGCCTGATCGGTTCGGAAGGGCCGTTCTCGGTCGAATCGCTGACCGAGGATTACGAACTCGGCATGCGGATCGAGGCGGCTGGCGGGACTTCCCGGTTCCTGCGCGTGCGCGGCGATGACGGGTCGCTGATCGCTACGCGTGCCTATTTCCCGTCGCGGCTCGAGGATGCGGTGCGCCAGAAGGCGCGCTGGGTCCACGGGATCGCACTGCAAGGGTGGGATCGGCTTGGCTGGGAAGGAAGCCTGACCGAGCGCTGGATGCGCCTGCGCGACCGGCGCGGTCCTTTCGCCGCGCTCGTGCTGGCCTGCGGCTACAGCTTCTTCCTGTTGGCGGGCCTGTTTTTCCTGCTTGGCCAACTTGGCCTCGAACGCCCATGGCAGGCTGATCCGCTGCTCAGCTTCCTGGTCATGACGACTCTTGCCAGCTTTGTCTGGAGAGGTTTCGTCCGCTTCGTCTTCACTGCACGTGAATATGGCTTTGTCGAGGGCGTCCGCGCCGTCCTGCGTTTCCCGCTCGCCAATATCATTGCCATCATGTCCGGCCGCCGTGCACTCTGGGCCTATATCGGCAGCATGCGCGGGATCGAGCCGCAATGGGAGAAGACCGAGCATTATCACCATCCCGCTGCGACTCCCGTGACTGAGGCAGCATCGTGAACCGCAGTAGCAACCATAGGTCGCGCGGACAGCCGCTATTCGTTTTTGGTGTGTTTGCCGCGGGCTGGATCGCCTTGCGCAGCCTGATGTGGCAATCGCCGTTTCCGACGCCCGAACTGCCCGTTGCAATCGAACCGGAAGTGCAGGATGGCGCATTGATAGAAGGCGTCCCCGTCCGTTTGCAGTCGCCGCTTGGGTCAACCGAGCAGTTCGAGGAGGAAGGTGAAGACTGAATTGCACCGCCGCTCGACTCCGTGCCGCCCGCATCGGGCTGGAGCGATCCGCAGGCCGAAGCGTCACCGGCAAGAGAAGGCACCCAGCTATCGGCCAGTTTCGAGCCTGTCCCGGCGCGTGTCGCGGCAGGCCATGCCATGATGATGGCAGCCGGATTCGCCTATATGGAAGTGCCAGAGGCGTTGCTGCCTGCCTTCCAGCGCGGTCGCGGACCCGTTGCGCCGGAGACTCCGCCGCAACTCGTGGACAACCAGCAAGCCGCCCCGTTGCCCGTACCGTTCGCGCAGGACGGCGGTCCGGCGCGTCGTTGGTCCGTCGATGGCTGGCTGCTCTTGCGCGACGACACCACAACCCCCGTTACCTCGGGGCGGCCGTCCTATGGCCGCAGCCAGGTGGGTGCAATTGCCCGCTTTGAACTGGCCCCGTCGAGCAGCCATCGCCCGCAGGCCTATCTTCGCGGTTCGGCGGCACTCGAAGGCCAACGCGATGTAGAAGGTGCAATCGGGCTTTCGGCCCGACCGATCTCGCAGGTGCCGGTCCGGGTTGCTGCCGAAATGCGTGTTGCAGATCGGCCCGGGGGCAGCGAGGTGCGCCCCGCAGCATTCGCGGTGACCGAGCTTCCACCCGTCGCGCTACCGGGCGGAGCAAGCGCCGAGCTTTATGTTCAGGGTGGTTATGTCAGTGGTGACTACGCCACCGCCTTCGTTGATGGACAGGCGCGGGTTGATCGCTCCCTTGCGCGCTCGGATGACTTCGACCTGCGGGCCGGTGCCGGTGCTTGGGGCGGGGCGCAGGAAGGTGCGGCGCGACTCGATGTCGGGCCCAGCGCCTCCATTCGTTTCCGCCTGGGCGAAGGCAGCGGACGGCTCGCGGCCGACTATCGCTTCCGCGTGGCGGGCGATGCGCAGCCATCTAGTGGCCCTGCGCTCACACTATCCGCCGGATTTTAGGCACGGACCACCATTCACCTTCAATCCATCGCAGCCATGCGTTAGCGCTGCGCCATGGATGTCTATCTTCCCATTGCCAATCTTGCGATCAACGGTCTGTGGATCGTTGCGCTCGGTATGGCCACGGGCATCCTTTCCGGAATTTTCGGAGTGGGCGGTGGGTTCCTGACCACGCCGCTGCTGATTTTCTCGGGAATTCCGCCCACGGTCGCAGCCGCATCGGCTGCCACGCAGGTCACTGGCGCCAGCGTTTCGGGCGTATTCGCCCAGTCGCGCCGCAACGGCGTCGACTTCCAGATGGGCGCGGTGACGGTGGCTGGCGGCCTTGTTGGCGCGATGCTGGGCGCGGCGATATTCAACCTGCTCGAAGCGCTGGGACAGATCGATGTCGTCATCAACCTGCTCTACGTCATCCTGCTAGGCGTGATCGGCGGCATGATGGGTAAGGAAAGCATCCAGGCGCTGAACCGCAAGCCGCAGGAAAAGCGACGCGCTGCCAAGCGTCGCCACCATCCGCTGGTCGCCAGCCTGCCCATGCGTTGGCGCTTCTATCGCTCGGGCCTCTACATCTCGCCGCTGGCGCCTCTGATCATGGGCATCGTGGTAGGTATCCTCACCATGCTGATGGGCGTGGGCGGTGGCTTCATCATGGTGCCGGCCATGCTCTACATCCTTGGCATGAGCGCGAACGTGGTGGTGGGAACGAGCCTGTTCACCATCCTGTTCGTCACCATCATGACCACCATGATCCACGCGCTGACGACCAAGGCGGTCGATATCGTGCTGGCCGGTCTGCTGCTGATCGGTTCGGTCATCGGGGCCCAACTCGGCACGCGTATTGCCAGCGCGGTGAAACCCGAGTGGTTGCGCCTCGTGCTGGCGGTGATCGTTCTGGTCATCGCCCTCAACATGCTTATCGGCCTGTTCTGGGTGCCGGACGAAGTCTACACGGTGGTGCCGCTATGATGCGTGCGCTGTTCTCCCTCCTGTTGGCGCTGTTTGCCTTGTCCGGCGCGGCGCAGGCACAGGGGCGCGATCCCATCCTCGTGCCCGAGATTTCTCAGCACGAAGTGCTGGTGCGGCAAGGCTTCACCGGAACGCAGTTGCTGCTCTACGGGGCAATCCTCGATCCGGACGGACGCCGGGCACGTGCCGACTACGATATCGTGGTGATCCTGCGTGGTCCCAGCCAGGCCATCGAATTGCGCGAGAAGCAGCGCATTGCCGGGATCTGGGTCAATGCCGAAAGCACCGATTTCCGCTCGGTTCCCTCCTTCTTCGCGCTTGCCAGTTCCAGCCCGATCAACGAGATCGTCGATGAGCGGACCGCAGCGATTTACGAATTCGGCCTCGAATACCTGCAATTGTCGCCCACCGGCACAATCGATCCGGAGCAGTACAGCCGCTTCACCGCCGGGCTTGTGGACCTGCAAAGCCGGAACGAACTTTTCCAGCAAGATGAAAGCGGCGTCACCATTAGCGAGGACGTGCTCTACCAAGCGCGGATCGACCTGCCATCCAACGTTGTCGTGGGACGCTACGTGGCAGAAACCTTTGCCGTGCGCGACGGGCGCGTGATCGCCGCGGCAACTTCCGAAGTGCAGGTCCGCAAGGAAGGTTTCGACCGCGTCGTGGCCGAACAAGCAGACAATAACTCGCTGATTTACGGTCTTGTTGCCGTCGTTCTCTCCCTGTTCATGGGATGGGCCGCCGGGCGGCTTTTCGCCCTGGTCTGATGGTTGGCGCACAGAATTGACGCGTTCTTAACCGAAGAACCTTATTCGCTCGTATCACTGACAGCAGCTTTGCGAGCGATGCATATGAATGACATGTCGAGCCAGAATTTCGCCAATGGCGGCCAGGTCGCCTCGGCCGAGGCGCCTGCTGGCAATGACAGTTTCGAGAACGCCACGCAGCCGATCGGCATCGTGCTCGAAATTGCCGGTTCCGGCTCGCAGATTGCGCTCGACATGCAGCGGCTAAACGAATGCGCCGAAGATTCCGATCCTTCCATTGCCCTGGCAGGTCAGGTCGGCAGCCAGGTCAAGATCAAGACCAAGGATGGCTGGCTGCTCGCCAGCGTCCGCAACCAGCGTCAGGATCGCCGCAGCGAGGGCAACTCGGTCGTCGCCAATATCGACTTCATGGGCGAGGGGCTGGAAGAGAAGCTCACCGGCAAGATTCACTCCTTCCGCCGCGGCGTCACGCGCTATCCGATCCCGGGTGCGATGATCTTCCCGGCAACAACGGAAGACTTGCGGCAGATCTATGCCTCGGACGGCCGTTCTTCGATCCAGATCGGAACCGTCTATCCGACTTCCGACATCCGCGCGGGCGTCTATGTCGATGCCATGCTCGGCAAGCACTTTGCCCTGCTAGGCTCGACCGGTACCGGTAAGTCGACCAGTGCCGCGCTGATCCTCCATCGTATCTGCGAGGCCGCGCCGCAGGGTCACATCGTAATGATCGACCCCCATGGCGAGTATTCGGCGGCCTTCCGCAATACGGGCACGATCTTCGACGTCTCCAACCTGCAAATGCCGTACTGGCTGATGAACTTCGAAGAACATTGCGAAGTCCTGCTGCGTTCCAGCGGCAACGACCTGCAGGAAGACAAGGACATCCTGGCCAAGTGCCTGCTGCATGCACGCAGCAGGAACCGCATGGCCGGCAGCATGGGCAAGATCACCGTGGATTCGCCCATTCCCTATTTGCTCTCCGACCTGACCAACATGTTGCAGGACGAGATGGGCAAGCTCGACAAGGCGACCACATCGGCGCCCTATATGCGCATCAAAACCAAGATCGACGAGATCAAGGCCGATCCGCGCTACCAGTTCATGTTCTCGGGCATGCTGGTGGGCGATACGATGGCGGATTTCATCTCCAAGATCTTCCGTATGCCCGGCGGCGGCAAGCCGATCTCCATCATCGACGTCTCGGGTGTCCCTTCCGACATCACCAGCACCGTGGTGGCGGTGCTCAGTCGCATGGTATTCGACTTTGCCATCTGGGGTCGTCATGAAAAGACGCGCCCGCTGCTGCTGGTCTGCGAAGAGGCCCACCGCTACGTCCCGAACGAGAAGAACGCGGATGGTTCTTCCGTCGGCAGCATTCTCAGCCGCATCGCCAAGGAAGGCCGTAAATACGGTATCTCGCTTGGTCTCATCACGCAGCGACCGTCCGACCTTGCCGAGGGCGTGCTCTCGCAATGCGGTACGATCATTTCCATGCGTCTCAACAACGATCGCGACCAGGCTTTCGTGAAGGCGGCCATGCCCGAAGGCGGTGTGGCAGCGGTAATTGCCTGGCTCGATACCGCGCTTGCAGACCGCACTCTCAATGCGCTCGGCCTTGCCCGCCGGGCCGGCATGCTGGTCAGCGGATTCGAAAAAACCCGCACGGCGGTTCAAAAGGGCGGTGCGGTTGCCTATATTCATGCTTCGGATGCCGCCGATGACGGGGTCGCGCGGATTTTGCGCGGTGCCGTCCCCGGCCTGGCCGTCTGGAGCCCGTTTCCGGGTGCGGTTCTTGATCAGGCTCTCGGCGATTTCAATGTCGTGCACCTGGCCCTGACCGATGCCGGCATGGCCCGGCGTTTCCGCCGGGAAGCAACGCGTTATCTGGCCTTTACCGGAGTATCGCCGGCCGGCGACAGCAGGCCGGCATAACAAAAAAGCCGCAAATGGCGGAGAATTGGCGATCGCGGGTGTAGACCCTGACCGCCAGTAGCGCTATGTCGATGCCCTCTGAACGCGTGCGGGCCCGGCCCGCGGCGAACGGACCAAACAGATTTGATCATAGCCGCCCGATTGCGGCGGCCGGAGACTGAATGAGCGAAGAAGCTGATAACGACACCAAGAAGCGCAAACCGCTGACCCTGCGCAAGACCGAAACCGGCGCGGTAAAGCAGAGCTTCTCCCATGGCCGGTCCAAGACCGTCGTGGTCGAGACCAAGAAGCGCCGCACCCTCGGTCCGGCCAAGGGTGGCGCGGCGCCGACGCCTGCAGCCAAGGCTCCTGCGGAAGAAGCGAAGCCGGCCGAGAAGCCGAAGGC
>CAJXNC010000015.1 GCA_913056125.1 uncultured Altererythrobacter sp. | reverse complement strand
TCGCGCTGCGGGATGTTGTTGGTGAAGCACAGCACGTTCTCGTAGTAGGAATCGTTCCATTCCAGCGCCACGTCGATCCCGATGCCTTCCTTCTCTGCCGAGACGGAAATTGGTTCGGGCACCAGTGCCTGCTTGTTGCGGTCCAGCCATTTGACGAAAGCCGCAATGCCGCCTTCGTAAAACAAATCGTGCTCGAGCACGTCCTCGTGGCGCTTGTCGCGCAGCAAGATGCGGACGCCCGAATTGAGGAAGGCAAGTTCGCGATAGCGGTGCTCGAGCTTGTCGAAATCGAACTCGGTGACGTTCTTGAACGTCTCCTCGCTGGCCTTGAAGGTCACGCGCGTGCCCTTCTTGAAGCCATTGTCGTCAGGGTTCTGCTCGACCTTGGGTGCATCGCCCTTCACTTCGAGCGATTGGACAGCATCGCCATGCTCGAAGCGCATCCAGTGCTCCTTGCCGTCACGCCAGACGGTCAGCTCGAGCCATTCGGACAGCGCGTTGACCACCGAAACGCCCACGCCGTGGAGCCCGCCCGAAACCTTGTAGGCATTGTCGTCGCTGGTGTTTTCGAACTTACCGCCCGCGTGGAGCTGGGTCATGATGACCTCGGCGGCGGAAACACCTTCTTCCTTGTGGATGCCCACCGGGATGCCGCGGCCATTATCCTCGACCGAGACCGATCCGTCGGGATTGAGCTCGATCAGGACCAGGTCGCAATGGCCGGCCAGCGCTTCGTCGATGGCATTGTCCGAAACCTCGAACACCATGTGATGGAGGCCCGATCCGTCATCGGTATCGCCGATATACATGCCAGGGCGCTTGCGCACCGCGTCGAGGCCTTTGAGGACCTTGATGCTCTCGGCGCCATATTCGCCTTTGCGGGGTGCGTTTTCAGGGGTCTCGTCAAGCGTATCCGTCATGCGGAATTATATAGGAATCGTGGAGGGTAAAGGGAAGCTGGCGGGCATATGTTCCACAGCTTTGGCGCATTGGGAAAATGGGGCGCCGAAACGCAAACGGCCGCCCGGTGAGGGCGGCCGCTCGCTTGTCCGGGCTGTGAGTAGCCTCAGAACATCCACATGGCCTGGTGCGGCATGCGCGACATGGAGTCGAAATAGGCGTTCAGCAGCTTCTTGAAGAAGTTGGTCATGATTGCGATCCCTTGAATTGTGTGTGTCTGCTTCAGACGATGATGGCGTTCAGCATGGTGGCGCTGACGGCGACCGAAGCGATTGCGGCGAATGCGATGTTCACAAAGTTGCGCATAATTTTATCTCCTTTGGGCGTAATTTTCGAATTGCCCTGATTGCCGTTCCCAAATGGGTGACGGAGGAAAATTGTGCAAATGCGAATAAATCCACATCTGTTGCAAGTTTTGCAACAATGGCCAAACCGGAAGGACGAGAGGAGTGGGAGAGGAGTACCCCACCCGCCCTTCCGGCATGGTCGAGCCCCCTCAGCGAAGTGCGAGCGTCACGGGCAATTCGGTGTTTTCGGCGAGCTGTGCGTCGATTTCGGCGCGCGCTTCGACCACGCAGCGTTCGTACATCTGCCAACCCTTGAGGTCGCGGATGAAGGGACGCACGCAGGCGGTCTCGATCGCGTCTTCGATCTGCTCGTCGAGCGAAGCGGTGACGACAATCGTTTCTTCGTCCTCCGTCGGCAGTTCGCCGACGACGAGCACGAAGGTCTGGGCTGAAGCGGGAGCTGCAACAAGCAGGGCCGCAGCGGCGGAAAAAAGAATGGTCTTCATGGCGTTTAGCTCCGTCAATATGGTTCCAACGCCTTCGCAGGTTCATCCAGTTGGATTGGCCCCTTTACCGGGCGCCCTGTTTTCATGATTTAATGTGCAGTGCAGCATCGAATTGTGCAAATGCGAAAAGCGCCACTCTCCTTGCGGTTTTTGCAACAGGTTTCGTAAGAAACTTGCAACAATGCCATTTGCGTCTGTGCGTCGCAGCACGGCGCCGCTGGACAGGAACAAGCATGGCGGGCTAGCGCAAATGCCATGGACCCAGATCACATTCCCGATTCCATCCTCATTGTCGATTTCGGCAGCCAGGTGACCCAGCTGATTGCGCGCCGTGTGCGCGAGGCGGGCGTCTATTCGGAAATCGCGCCGTTCAGCATGGCGGAAGAAGCGTTCCTTCGCCTCAAGCCCAAGGGCATCATTCTCTCCGGATCGCCCGCCGGCGTGCCCGAGGAAGGCAGTCCGCGGGCGCCGCAAATGCTGTTCGAGGCGGGGATCCCGATCCTCGGCATCTGCTATGGCCAGCAGGTGATGAGCCACCAGCTCGGCGGCGAAGTGAGGCCGGGGCACGAGGTTGGCGATGGTGGCGAGTTCGGCCGCGCCTATCTTACCGTGACGCAGGAATGCGCGTTGTTCGACGGCTTGTGGAATGTCGGCGAGCGCCACCAGGTATGGATGAGTCATGGCGATACGGTCACTCGTTTCGCGCCCGGTTTCGACATTGTCGCCGTGTCCGATGGCGCGCCCTTCGCGGTGATCGCCGACGAGGAACGCCAGTTTTACGGCACGCAATTCCACCCCGAAGTGGTGCACACGCCCGATGGCGGCAAGCTGCTGGCCAATTTCGTGCACAAGGTCTGCGGACTGCCGGGCGACTGGACCATGGCTGCCTATCGCGACACCAAGGTCGCCGAGATCCGCGCGCAGGTTGGCGACGGGCGGGTCATTTGCGGGCTCTCGGGCGGGGTCGACAGCTCGGTCGCGGCGATCCTCATCCACGAAGCGATTGGCGACCAGCTGACCTGCGTCTTCGTCGACCATGGCTTGCTGCGTCTCAATGAGCGCGAACAGGTCGAGACGCTGTTCCGCGACCATTACAATATCCCGCTGGTGGTGGTCGATGCGGAGGAGCGCTTCATGGAAGGGCTGGCCGGGGTCAGCGATCCCGAGGCCAAGCGCAAGTTCATCGGCGCCGAATTCATCAACGTGTTCGAGGAAGAGGCGAACAAGATCGGCGGGGCAGAATTCCTCGCGCAGGGCACGCTCTATCCCGACGTGATCGAGAGCGTTTCCTTCACCGGCGGCCCTTCGGTTACGATCAAGAGCCATCACAATGTCGGCGGCCTGCCCGAGCGCATGAACATGAAGCTGGTCGAGCCCCTGCGCGAATTGTTCAAGGACGAGGTGCGCGCATTGGGCCGCGAGCTCGGCCTCAACGAACAATTCGTCGGCCGCCATCCCTTCCCCGGGCCGGGCCTTGCCATCCGCATTCCGGGCGAAGTGACCAAGGAGCGTTGCGACATCTTGCGCAAGGCCGATGCCATCTATCTCGAAGAAATTCGCAAGGCGGGCCTTTACGATGCCATCTGGCAGGCCTTTGCCGTGCTGTTGCCGGTCAAGACCGTGGGCGTGATGGGTGACTATCGTACCTATGACAATGTTTGCGGCTTGCGCGCGGTCACTAGCACGGACGGCATGACCGCGGATGTCTATCCCTTCGATGCCCATTTCCTGACCAATTGCGCCACGCGCATCGTCAACGAGGTGCAGGGCATCAACCGCGTGGTCTACGACTATACCTCCAAGCCGCCCGGCACGATCGAGTGGGAATAGCGTAAGCCAC
The DNA here is from genome assembly GCA_913056125.1 of uncultured Altererythrobacter sp. GTDB lineage: Bacteria > Pseudomonadota > Alphaproteobacteria > Sphingomonadales > Sphingomonadaceae > Alteraurantiacibacter. The sequence goes on along the minus strand of CAJXNC010000015.1, from coordinate 52,796 downwards.
GCGCTGAAGACCCGGATTGACTTGCCGGGGAGCTGTGTCTCACACTCGCCGCGGGAGCGGGAGGAGAGACCAGCCATGGCAAAATACTGGATGCGGATCATCGCCGCAGGTGTCGGCGCCGAGCTGCTTTATGCAGTCTATATTTATTTCATCGCCCCTTCGACGCAGGTCGCCTACCAGCCGATCGGCTTTGCCACGGTGTTCTTGCTGTTTGTGCTTGGCGGAGTCTGGGCCGGACGCAATATCGCGGGATCGCGAGTGCTGGCAGGCGTGTTGGTGGGCCTTGCCGGGGCCGTCTTCTATTACATCCTGCAGATCCCCGACATGCTGGCTGGCGAGCAGACCTATCCCGCGATTGCTTTCTTCAACCACGGGTTGAAGATCGTCGGCGGAATGATCGGCGCCGGGCTTGCCGCCTTGCCAATCTTCGCCAAAGAGGCTTAGCGCGTCGGCGGTTAGTGTAATGCACGCAATGAACAGGCGAGAATGATCCGATGAACGAGATGACCAGGGAGCTGATCCCCAATCCGACTGTCGGGTGCATGATCTGCGGGAGCGAGAAATACACGCCGTGGGATGTCGAGAACGGTTACGACTTCGTGAAGTGCAGCGATTGCGGCCTGCTCTACGTGCGCAATCCCCCGGCGCCCGAGGAAATCGACAAGGGCCACGAACAGGGCGAACATCGCGGCGAAGAACTGCTCGACGTGACGGGCTTCTATTGCAACCATTCGGAAAAGCAGCACCGCGAGCGGCTGGCCGAGATTTTCGGTGACGACCATCCCAAGGGCACCTGGCTCGATATCGGTTGCGGCCACGGCGAATTCATCACCGCGCTGACCAAGCTTTATGGCGACACGCTGGAAGTCTTCGGTAGCGAGCCGAACGTGAAGAAGCGCGCCGGGGCGACTGCCAAGGGCCTCAACGTCTCCTTCATCGATCTCGAAACGCATGACACGCAGTATGACTACATGTCGCTGATGAACGTGTTTTCGCACCTGCGCTTCCCGGTCGACTTCTTCAACACGATGAACCGCCTGACCAGGCCGGGCGGCAAGATCATCGTGCAGACCGGCGACACGGCCGATTTCGAGGCCAAGGACCATTACAAGCCCTATGCGCTACCCGACCATGTGCATTTCGCCAGCGCGCAGATCATGCGCGACTTCCTCAAGCAAACCGGCTTCGAGGTGATCGAGATCTATCGCTATCCCTATCGCGAGCGCACGCCGTGGATCCTGTTCAAGGAAGCGATCAAGATGTTCGTGCCGGGCAAGAAGTCGATGATCCCGCGCCTCAAGGAACTGCGCAGGTGGGACAAGACCAACATGTATATCCTGGCGCAGAAGGTTGGTGGATAGGTGTAGTCGATTTCGGCGCTTGCACGCCGACTTGTCACGGAAATACTGCCAGATTAGGGTGACTTAGATTGCAGTGTGTTGAACGAATTGTGGGGTGAGGGAATGTCGCTTAAGTCGGTCGCAAAGAAGCTATTGAGGCAAAAGAGCGGAAATCCTCGCAGGTTCATACTGGGCTATCTTCCCCGAGGGACCGTGGGTGCGGAAATTGGTGTCTGGAAGGGGAATTTTTCGGAGTTGGCTCTGGGTTCCGGCATGATTGCCGAATATACCCTAATCGACCCCTATGAATTTATGCCCGAATTTCCCGCTCGCATGTATGGCGGGAGGGTTGCCAAGTCTCAGGCTGACATGGACTTGATCTTCGAGCAGGCTAAGGCCCGGATCGACGCCAGCCCCGGGAAAAAGAACTGGGTACGTGAACGGTCGGACAAGGCCGCACACTCCATAGCCGATGGCTCGCTAGATTTTCTCTATGTCGATGGAAACCACTACTACGAAGGCGTAATGGCCGACCTTGAAAACTACCATGCCAAGATGAAGGTTGGCGGTTACATCGTGCTTGATGATTGGATGTGGGAAGATGACCAAGGACAGCTGGCGGTCAAATTGGCAACCTGTGATTACATTTCGCGCCACCCGAACACGCTCCAGGTTGTCGAAGTAAAGAACGGGCAGGCGGTGTTGCTTGTCCTGAGTAATCGACCCGCCTGAGACTGCGATGATCTCTAGGCCTCCACGAACCTCTCCGCCTTTCGGTCCTTCCTGACCTTGAGCCCGTCGAAGACCTGCCCGCTCATGGCGATATAGACGCCGGGTTCGGCCAGCTGCGCGGTGGCGAAGGCCATACCGAGATTGAACTCCGCATCGCTTTCCATGAAGCGCGCCGGGGCCAGCGCGCCGGTCAGCACAATCACCTTGCCGGAGATGGTGGACAGTGCCTTGGCGGTCTCGGTCATGGTGTCGGTGCCATGGGTCACGATCACCCGGCTTTCGGGCGCGGCGGCAACCTTTGCGGCGATCAGCGCACGGTCGGCATCGTCTAGCTCCAGGCTGTCCTTGCGCAGCACTTCCTCGATACGGACGGGCTGGGTCGCGCGGGCAATGCGCAGCAGCATGCCGACGGCGCTCTCGCCGACCTGGTACTCGCTCAGCGCGTCGAAATACTGCTTGTCGATCGTCCCCCCGGTGGTGAGGACGAGGATAGGTTCGCTGCTCATGGCGCGCGCTTACAGTTACAGATGCAACAAGGGAAGCGCGCGCTTGGCTCTCCTTCAGCTTGGCTTCTTTACCAGCGACATGACCAGCCCGATCGCGAAGACCGCACCGGGGAAGATCAGCGTGTAGAGCCCGGTCGTGCCATTGGCGAAGGGGATCACGTCCCAATAGGCATAGAGCGCAACGGCGAGTGCGACTCCCCCGCCGAGATAGGCCTTGGTCGGGGCGCCGGCCATCGGATTGACGAACAGGCTGTTATAGTTCTGCCCCGGTTCCGCTCCCTCGCCATCGGCCAGCTCACCGGCCGACAGCATGCGCGCATAGGAGGGCAGAATGGCCAGCATAAGTAAGCCGTTTACGGCGACGATGACGAGGCCGAAAATGGCGAGCGCTGCATCGCCTTCCACGAACATGCCGATAAACAGCGCGCAGACATTCACCGGCATCAAGGCGGCGAGCGCGAAGGGAGTCTTGCGGTTGACCAGCAGCAGCAATCCGCCTGCCAGGTGGATGAACTTGCCCACGGCCAGCAAGCCGCTCTGTTCGAGCATGTCCATCAGCCTCGCGGCGACTGGATCTTCCCAGCTATAGGTAATCTCGATCGGCAGGATGAAGGGCAGGAAGTACTCGACTGCGGTGATGACCAGAATGGCGCCAAGCAGCAGGCGCAGGGCGAGGAACAGCTTGCTCATGACTGCGCCTCCGATCCCTTGGAGCCGGTCAGCCAGTCGAGGCTCGGCTGCACATTGTCGGCGAACATGTCGCGATAGCTATCCCAATAGGCGAGGATCAGCAGGACGTTGCAGCTGACCACGCCCCAGCCATAGATAGCCGAGGCTGTCCACCAGCCCTGCAATTCCGTGTCCCAGTACCAGACGGTGAAGCTCACCGGCAGCACAATGACCAGCGCCAGCGGCACGCGGAATCCGAACAGCAGCATCAGCCCTGCAATCAGCTCGACCGCCTTGACCACGGTGAACAGCCCGCTGTCGAGCAGGGCGGTGAACACGCCGATGCTGAGCGGCTCGTTGCCGAGCGGTTGCGGATAGAGCTGGTAGAAATGGTTGAGACCTGCCGGAATCATCCAGGCGGCGTAGATCAGGCGGACCATCCAGACCGCATATTGCATGAAACCCCTCCCCACTCTCGGCCTGCTCGATCGGCGACCGTTGGGTGGAGTTTGGCTGTGCCTGAGCGGAAAGTAAACGCCCCCTTTCGCCTTACCTACCAGGCGAAGCCGGCAGCGATGGCGCGTTCCTCCGCAGGAGTGGATTTGCGGCCCAACACCTTGTTGCGATGGGGATATCGTCCGAAACGGGCAATCATGCGGTAATGGTCACGCGCGAAGGGGAATCCATAGCGGCGCCCGAGGGTGCAGAAATAGGCAAGCGAATTGCGCTGATCGAAAATGTCTTCGCTATGCATCAATGGCATTGCGAGGAACTGGCGCTCGACAGGTTGGAGGCTGCGGTCCCATCCCCGCGCCAGCGCGCCATAGGTGATGCGCCTTGCCAGCCCGTCATGAGCAAAGGCTTGCGCGGTTCCCGAGTGGAGGTTGCGCGGCACCTGGTCGAACAGCAGTACTGCGGCCAGCGCCATTCGCGGAGATTGGAGGAAGTCTTCCGCGGGGCGCGTGTGCAGCGCGTTCAGCCAGCGGGCAAAGCGGCAGCGAAGCAGGGCGTCTGCCTTGGCGGAGCCACCCCACCAGTCGCGTGGCTCCAGCTCATGGAACCACGCATGGAGGAGGTCGGCCGCCCAGCTGCGGGAGAGGGCGGCCACCTTCTATCAGCCGTCCGCGCTATCGACCTTGGTGTAGGGCACGAAGTCGCCCAGGAAGACGACGCCGGTCTGGAAGTTCGAATAGCGATCCACGGTGCGGATCACGTCCGAACGGCACAGCTGGCTGCCATAGCGCTGGATTACCGGCACATCGGAATCGCGGAGCGATTCCGGACGCGTTGCGCGTGCAAGGTAGATCGTATCACCGCTTTCATAGGCGATGCCGACATAGGGTATCACCTCGAGATCGCGGCTGCGGAATGCGGAAATGCAGCTTTGCGGTTCGCCCGCCACGCGCCCTTCGAGCATTTCTGCGACGTGCGCTTCACTCCGCTCCTGGCGGGTTTCGGCCTGCGCCGCTGTTGCACCGAGGGCAAGGGCGGCAGATGCTGCTGCAAGTGCGACAATTTTCTTCATTATCATTCTCCCACGATGGGACGCATCGTCTCACAGGAGAGGTGAACGAAGACTGACCGGAGTGGTTCCCCCGGCTTAAGCTTGGGCAAGCGGTCTGCTCAGGCGGCTTGCTGGCCGGCCTCGGTATCTGCGGGGCCGCCCTTGAGGATGAAGCGCCGATCGCAATAGCCGCAATCGACATAGCCCTTCTCGTCGATCTGCATGTAGACGCGCGGATGGCCGAGGGCCGCAGGGCGGAAGCTGGTGCCACCGCGAATTGCTCCGGCACCGTCGCAGCAAACACGCGCGGTTTCGACGAAGGTGGTCTCGGGGATGTCGCTCATGCAATTCGCCTAACTTGATCGCGCGATTCAGGCAATATGGGATGCACTCCCCTTTACGAAAGCGCCGCGCCGGGCCAAAGCCCACGCCATGTCCGCAAAGTCCCCAGCAATCGAGATCCGCGACGTCGTCAAGGAATATGCCGGCAGCAAGAAGTCCGGCCCCAAGCTGGCGCTGAAGGGCCTCAGCTTCGATATTCCAGAGGGCGGCGTGTTCGGCCTGCTCGGTCCCAATGGCGCCGGCAAGTCGACGCTCATCAACATCATGGCCGGGCTGGTGAACAAGACCAGCGGTTCCATCCGCATATGGGGCCACGACATCGATACCGATCATCGCAATGCCAAGTTGAATATCGGCATCGTGCCGCAGGAAATCGTCTTCGACCCCTTCTTCACGCCGTTCGAGGTGCTGGAGAACCAGGGCGGCTTCTACGGCATAGCCAAGCATTTGCGTCGCTCGGAGGAATTGCTCAAGGCAGTGCATCTGGCGGACAAGCGCGACGCCTATGCGCGCACGCTGTCGGGCGGGATGAAGCGCCGCCTTCTGATCGCCAAGGCCATGGTCCATTCGCCGCCCATCCTCGTGCTCGACGAGCCGACGGCCGGCGTCGATGTCGAGCTGCGGCGGCAATTGTGGGAACTGGTAAGCGAGATGAATGCCGAGGGCGTGACCGTCGTCCTCACCACGCATTACCTCGAAGAGGCCGAACAGCTATGCGACGAGATCGCCATCATCAATCATGGCGAACTGATCGCACACAAGCCGACGCGCGAACTGGTCGGCATGATGGGCGAAAAGATTGTCGCTGTGACAGTCGATCGCGAAGTGGACCAGCTTCCTTCCGATCCGCGCTTCCGCAAGTGCCAGCAGGCGGGCGAGCGGGTGATCGAAATCACCTATGACAAGGGCGAGATGACCGCCGGACAGGTGCTCGCCAAACTGCAGGAACAGGGCTTTGCGATCGAGGATGTCTCGACGCGCGAGGCCGATCTCGAAGATGTATTCGTGCAGTTGACCAGCGCAGTGGACGAACCGGCCTGACGCGCGAATTCGCGTTACATTGCGGCGATTCCCTGTAGTTTCCTCTGCGGTCGCGAGTACTTGGGGGAGGATTCGCATATGTCTCAGGAATCGATGGAAACACCGCCCGCTGCCGTGCAGCTGATGCAGATTGCCTGGGGGTACTGGAACAGCCAGATCCTCCGCCAGGCTGCGGAGATGGGGATCGCGGACAAGTTCCGCCCCGGCGAATCGCGCCGGGCTGACGACCTTGCCGGGGAATTCGGCATGCACCAGGGTGCCTTCCGGCGCTTCATGCGCACGTTGACAGGTATGGGCCTGGTCAAGACGGTTGCGCCACACACGTACGAACTGACCGAACTGGGCGAGGCCTTGCGCACCGGCGCGCCGGGCAATGCCCGCTCGACCACCATCTGCCTGATCGGCAGCTTCGTTGCGCCCGCATGGCAGAACCTCGATTATGCGCTGCAGACCAATGAGCCGGGGCTGGAAAAGCATTACGGCAAGGGCCTGTTCGAGGTGATCCAGGAGACACCGGGCATGCCGGAAATGTTCTCCGAGACCATGGTCGGAATTCACGGGCAGGAGCCGCCCGCCGTGGCCGAGGCCTACGACTTTTCCGGCATTGGCACGCTGGTCGACGTCGGCGGGGCATCGGGCAATATGCTCGGCCATGTCCTGTCGCGCCATCCGCACCTCAAGGGCGTGCTTTACGACTTGCCGCACGTCGTGACCGATGCGCCTGCCCTGTTGGAGAAATTCGGCGTGGCGGACCGGGTGGCTATCGAAGGCGGAAGCTTCTTCGAAGGCGTGCCCAAGGGGCATGACGCCTATCTCATGTCGCACATCATCCATGACTGGGACGAGCAGGAATGCGCCACCATCCTGGGCCATTGCCGCGACGCGATGGCGGATGACGGCCGCGTGCTGATCGTGGAGATGGTGATCCCGGAAAATGACGATCCCCATCCTGGCAAGGTGCTCGACATGATGATGCTCACCGGCCCCGGCGGCGCAGAGCGCACACCGTCCGAATATGCCGAGCTGCTCGCCGCATCGGGACTGCGCATGACCCGCGTCGTGCCGACCGGTTCGGCCGTCAGCGTGGTCGAGGCGGTCAAGGCCTGACCTTTCGTCTGCTTGCGGCCTGGGCATTGCGCGGGCATTAGGGCGCGATGTCCGCGAAAAACGAGCAATTCGATGTCCTTGTCATCGGTTCCGGCGCTGCCGGGCTGACGGCTGCGCTGTCGCTGGCGCAGGAGTTGAAAGTGCTCGTCCTCGCCAAGGGCAAGCTGACTTCGGGCTCCACGGCTTGGGCGCAGGGCGGGATTGCCGCCGTGCTCGATACGGGTGACACGTTCGAGGACCATATCCGCGACACCATGGTGGCCGGCGCCGGCCTCAACGATCGCGAGACCGTGGAGTTCGTCATTTCCCGCGCGCCGGCGGCGATCGATAGGCTGTGCGAGCTGGGCGTTCCCTTCAATCGCGAGGGAAGCGACCTGCACCTGACGCGGGAAGGCGGGCATTCGCATCGCCGGATCGTCCATGTGCACGATGCCACCGGCTGGGCGGTGCAGGCGGCCCTGCTCCAGGCGGCGGAAGAAAATCCCAATATCACCCTGCTGCCCAACCACACTTGCGTGGACCTGATTACCGGGCAGAACGAAATCAAATATTCAGGCTCCGGCCGCGTCTGGGGCGCCTATGCGCTCGATACGCAGACCGGCAAGGTGGAAGCCTACACCGCGCGCGCCACCGTGATGGCGGCGGGCGGGGCGGGGCGTTGCTACCTCTTCTCCACCGCACCGCGCGGCGCGACGGGAGACGGGATAGCCATGGCCTGGCGGGCGGGTGCGCGCGTTTCCAATATGGAGATGATGCAGTTCCACCCGACCTGCCTCTATAATCTCGAGGTCAAGAACTTCCTCATTACCGAGGCGGTGCGCGGCGAGGGCGGGCATTTGCTGCACCCGGAGACGGGCCATCGCTTCATGCAGGATTACGATCCGGAGCGGATGGAGCTTGCCCCGCGCGATGTCGTCGCCCGTGCGATCGACGACCAGATCAAGCGCTTCGGCCTAGATTACGTCCATCTCGATATCAGCCACCAGCCGCCCGAATTCGTGATGGAGCATTTCCCCACGATCTACGACAAGCTGGAAACGCTCGGCATCGACATGACGAAGGAGCCGATCCCGGTCGTGCCCGCGCAGCATTACACATGCGGCGGCGTGCTGATCGACCTCAACGGCCGCACCGACCTGCCCGGCCTTTATGCGGCGGGCGAATGCACGGAGAGCGGGCTCCACGGCGCCAATCGCCTTGCCTCGAACTCACTGCTCGAATGCTTCGTCTTCGGCGATGCGGCGGCGAAGGACATCCTCGCCAATTGGGACAGCTTCGAGGCTCCGCCCGCAATCCGCGAATGGGATGAAAGCCGCGTGACCGATTCCGACGAGGAAGTGGTCATCAAGCAGAACTGGACCGAGATCCGCCGCTTCATGTGGAACTATGTCGGCATTGTCCGCACCACCAAGCGGCTCGAACGCGCGGCGCATCGGATCAACCTGCTTGGTAGCGAGATCGAGGATTATTACGGCCATTTCCGTGTCACCACGGACCTGATCGAATTGCGCAACCTCCACCAATGCGCCGAGCTGATCGTGAAGTCCGCGCTCAAGCGGCATGAGAGCCGCGGGCTGCATTACACGCTCGATTATCCCGAAACGGTCGACCCGCCGATCGACACGGTACTGGTGCCGTGAGCAATTCCGATCTTGCCTCCCGCATTGATGCGCGGTGCCGCCTGACGGGCGAATTCGTACTTCGATCGGGACAAGTCGCAAACGAGTATTTCGACAAGTATCGATTCGAGGGCGACCCGGTCCTCCTGCGGCAGGTCGCAAAGGCGATGGTCGCGCTGCTGCCGGAAGATGCAGAGATACTTGCGGGCCTTGAACTGGGCGGAGTTCCGATAGCCACGGCCATGTCGCTGGAATGTGGTTTGCCTGCCGTATTCGTCCGCAAGGAAGCAAAAGCCTACGGCACCTGCCTCGCGGTCGAAGGCGGCGATGTTGATGGTCGCAAGGTCGTGCTAGTCGAGGATGTCATCACCACAGGCGGTGCCGTTGCTGACGGCGCTGGGCTCGTCGAGCAAGCCGGTGCGCAAGTGATCGGCGTGGTCTGCGCGATCTGGCGTGGGGAGGGGGACCCGGCAATTGCGAAGCGTCTCGATCTTCCAGTTCGCGCTGCCCTTACTAAGGACGAGCTGGACCACTGCGCGTGATATTGAGCTACTGCGGGGCTTTGTACTGGTACCGTAGACGGGCAATGCGGCGTTCAGCGAGAATCGCCTAGTTCGCCCATCATGAAGGCAATCGCGTTTCCCCTGTTGCTGCTAAGCACCGTACTGGCGATGCCCGCTGCTTCCTATGCACAGGAAACCGAACCCGACCAGTCGGACATGATCGTGGTCATGGCGCAACGTTCGGGCGCGCCGATGTGGACCATCGACACCGAACAAGGGACGATCATCCTTGTCGGAGAAATCCGTGCCGTTCCCGAGAGCACGCCTTGGCAGCCCGACCGGCTCAGGGAAGCCACGGCAGGGGCCAGTCGCGTCATCCTCGATATCAGGCCGAAGATTTCGCCCGGGGACATCTTGCGGCTGATCTTTGCAGGCGGACGGATCACGCGCCTGCCCGATGATACGGTGGCGGCAGACTATCTCGACCCGCCCGAGCTTGCCCGCCTTGCCGCATTGGAGGAAGAATACGAACAGGATTATGCGCGGCGCAGCTTCCTGATCACGGCCTTCGACCTGCTCTCGCGGCGGTTGCGCTTCAATCGCGATACGATGGACGATGCCAGCGAAGTGGTCGAACGCGCGGCGCGGCGGAACGATGTCCCGCGAGAGCGTGCGGGCGAGGTTCGCGGGGAGGACATGCTCGACAATCTGGCCGAAGCGCCGCCCGAAACGCATTTGCCCTGCCTCGATGCAGCGATGACCGCGGTCGAGATCGGCAGTGACCTGATCGAGCAGCGCGGCGATGACTGGCGCAGCTTCGATGTGCCCGCCGTGATGGCCAATCCGCTTGAAGTGGCGCTTGGCCGCTGCTGGCCCTGGGCAGATCAGGAGATGGGAGCCGACCTGCGCGGCATCTGGACCGATACGATTTATGGTGCGGTGCAGGCTGAAGGTGTGACGCTTGCAGTCGTTCCCCTGCGCGTGCTGGCGGAAGAGGATGGCGTGCTTGACCAGTTGCGGGCACGCGGGCTCGATATAGCCGGACCTGCCTGGCGCTAGGTCCTGCCGGTCTCAGCGACCCGGATCGTACTCCTCGGTGATCACCACGCTGCCCATATCCGAATTGCGCGTGCGGTGATGCCTGATAGCCTGGTATGCGGGCGAGTTGTACCAGTCCCTGGCATCGGCAACTGACTCGAAACGCAGGACGATCGTGGTCGGCGGCGCTTCGCCCTCGAGCACCGTGGTTGCATTGTCGGCCACCACCACTTCGGCCCCGTGGGCAATAAGCGTGGGCACCACGGCTTCGATGTATCTGGCAAACTCTGTTGGCCTCGTGACCCGGTAACGCGCAACAACAAATCCCGCCATGAAAGCGAACCCCCAAGTAGTTGCAAATAAAACAATGATGCACATGCGAAGGCGAGTCTGCAATAGATTCCTCTAATTCGCTTGCTACGACTCGCTTTCCCACGCAGGCTCTATCAATTGTCTTGGGGGAGACCGGATCATGGCTCAGCTAACACCTGAAAGAATCGTGCAGATCGGCATGGGCTTCTGGCCCGCGCGAACGCTGCAAACCGCGGCCAAGCTTGGCCTGTTCACCGAACTGGCAAAGGGGCCGATGACGGGGGAGCAGATCCGCCAGAAGTTCGAGCTCGCGCCGCGTGCGATACCCGATTTCACCGATGCACTTGTGTCGCTGGGCATGCTCGAGCGCGAAGGCGACGGACCCGATGCCCTCTACAGCAATAGCGCAGAGGCGGATGCATTTCTCGACAAGGCCAAGCCCTCCTATGCAGGCGGCCTGCTCGAAATGGCGCATGACCGGCTCTACCCGTTCTGGGGCGATTTGCTGAAGGGCCTCAAGACCGGGCAGGCGCAGAACGAATCCGCCCGCGGAATGGCCTCCATTTTCGAGACGGTCTATTCCGATCCCGAAGGCTTGGCGCAGTTCCTCGCCGCGATGAGCGGAGTCTCGACCGGCAATTTCATGGCGCTGGCGGAGAAGTTCGACTGGTCGCCCTACAAGACCTTGTGCGATGTCGGCGGTGCCGAGGGTATCCTGGCCATGTCGGTCGCGCGCGCCAATCCGCACATGACCTGCATTACCGCCGACCTGCCGCCGGTCGAGCCGATTGCCCAAGGCAAGATTGCCGAAGCAGGGCTGGAAGATCGCGTCTCCACCGCCGTGGTCGATTTCTTCAAGGACGACCTTCCCAAGGCCGATGTCATCACCATGGGCATGGTGCTGCATGACTGGGACCTGCCGACCAAGAAGATGCTCATCGCCAAGGCCTATGATGCGCTGCCCGAAGGCGGGGCCTTTATCGTCGTCGAACAATTGATCGACGACGCGCGGCGCGAAAACGCGTTCGGCCTGATGATGAGCCTCAACATGATCATCGAGGGCGGCGATGCCTTCGACTATACGGGCAAGGATTTTGCCCTCTGGTGCGCGGAGGCAGGCTTCAAGGGCAGCGAGGTGCTGCACCTGGCCGGCCCGTCGAGCGCGGCCATCGCCTATAAATAGGTGATGCTATCTGGCACCCGCTGAGCGGCGAGCTTCGGTTCGTCGCGAAAGCCAAAGGCCACCTGCAAGGCCGTCCGCAGCTTGCCTGCCTGTCTGGCGAGGACGAATGCGCGGATGCGCATTCGCAAACAACTGACCCTAATCGCCCATCATCAGCAGCAGAACCCAGGCAAGGAATGTTGCGCCGATGAACAATACCCAGGACCAGTAGAGCCTGAAGTCGAGATTGAGCTCGTTGATGTCGATGTCGAAGTGGCGGATGTTAAGCATGCCGCCACTACCGGCGCCGCCCGAACCCATGAACAGGCAGACCACGATGGTGAGGAAGATTCCGAAGGGAATCGCCTTGAGCAATGCGATCATGAAATGCCTCCATCCTCGGCCACTGGCTTTACTCCTTCTAGGCCCGCACGGTCCAGTCCCGCAACTCGGGGAGTCACTTTGCGCAGCAATCTTGCGAGCCGCGATTCTTTTGATTCACGATCGTGAAACTGCACAGATTTTTTTCCGCAGATCGATTGAGGGGCTTGCGCACCGCGCGAGCCAAGCTTTTCCCACGCGTCGCGGCGTATTGCATGTGTCATACACCACTAAGAATCCATGGCGGGGGGCAGTAAATCGTCCTTAACCCTCTTGCGTACCGACTCCGTCCGATTCACTATCTGTAGTGGCACGGTTGCAGGGGATACCCACAAGACCTAGATTCAGGACATGTCGCGAGGAGATCGCGCAACGGGTTCCGAGTCTCTTGTCGGATATTGTTTCGGCCGCTGCCTGTGGGCAGGCGGGGGATAAGTTTTTCACCGCCGACGCATGGAATTCGATAGGCTGAACGCTTGTTGCCGAATCGAACACATGCGGAACATCGGGGCGGTCACATGGGCCGTACAGGAACGAGATCGGGGACGGGCGCTACTATGGAATTCAGGAATACGGACGAAGCGGCAATGGGACTGGACACGACCGAAAGCACCGAAGCTCGAACCACAAAGAATAGCAGTACGAGCAAGGCGAAGAGCCCGAAGGCCGACTCCGAAAAGGCGGTGACGATGGAAAAGAAGGATGCAGGCAGCGAGGAATTGGTAGCAGAAGCTGCTGCCGAGGCGCTGGCGGAGGCGGCAAAGGTTGCAGCCCAGGAATCCACCAAGCCCACTTCGGGTTCCAAGAAGGTCAATGATCGCCGTTTCAATATCGTCACCGATGCGTCGCGCGATGCGAACCTCACCGAATTCGGCAAGGAAACGCTGACCGACCGCTATTTGCTGCCCAACGAGACATACCAGGACCTGTTTGCCCGCGTCGCCGATGCCTATGCCGACGACCAGGAGCATGCACAGCGTCTTTACGACTACATTTCCAGCCTGTGGTTCATGCCGGCGACCCCGGTACTGTCCAATGGCGGTACCAATCGCGGCCTGCCGATCTCCTGCTATCTCAACTCGGTCGATGACAGCCTGGAAGGCATTGTCGGCACCTGGAACGAGAATGTCTGGCTGGCCTCGCGCGGCGGCGGCATCGGTACCTATTGGGGCAATGTCCGCGGGATTGGCGAGCCGGTCGGCCTCAACGGCAAGACCAGCGGCATCATTCCCTTCGTGCGCGTCATGGATTCGCTCACCCTGGCGATTTCGCAGGGCTCGCTGCGGCGCGGTTCGGCCGCCTGCTACCTCGATATCTCGCATCCCGAGATCGAGGAGTTCCTCGAGATCCGTAAACCCTCGGGCGACTTCAACCGCAAGGCGCTGAACCTGCATCACGGCGTGCTGCTGACCGACGAGTTCATGGAAGCGGTCCGCAATGGCGAGGAATTCGAGCTCAAGAGCCCGAAGGACGGGTCTGTCCGCGGCAAGGTCAATGCCCGCTCGCTGTTCCAGAAGCTGGTCGAAACGCGCCTTGCCACGGGCGAGCCCTACATCGTGTTCAACGACACGGTGAACCGCATGATGCCCAAGCATCACCGCGAACTGGGCCTCAAGGTCTCGACCTCCAATTTGTGCAGTGAAATTACCCTGCCGACCGGCATCGACCATCTTGGCAATGATCGCACGGCGGTGTGCTGCCTGTCCTCGCTCAACCTCGAAAAGTGGGAAGAGTGGGAAGGCGACAAGCAGTTCATCGAAGATGTCATGCGCTTCCTCGACAATGTCCTGCAGGACTATATCGACCGCGCCCCGGACGAGATGGCGCGTGCCAAGTACTCTGCCGAGCGGGAGCGTTCGGTCGGCATGGGCGTGATGGGCTTCCACTCCTTCCTCCAGTCCAAGGGCATCGGTTTCGAAAGCCCGATGGCCAAGGTGTGGAATTTGAAGATGTTCAAGCACATCAATGCCAAGGCAAACGAGGCATCGATGATGCTCGCCAAGGAGCGCGGCCCCTGCCCCGATGCCGAGGAAATGGGCGCGATGGAGCGCTTCAGCTGCAAGATGGCGATTGCGCCGACCGCTTCGATCTCCATCATTTGCGGCGGCACCAGCGCCTGCATCGAGCCGATCCCGGCCAACATTTACACCCACAAGACGCTATCCGGCAGTTTCGTGGTCAAGAACCCGTACCTCGAAAAGCTGCTCGACAAGAAGAGCAAGAACTCGACCAATATCTGGAACTCGATCCTCGAGAAGGGCGGCAGCGTCCAGCATCTCGATTTCCTGACGCCGGAGGAAAAGGCCGCCTTCAAGACCAGCTTCGAGATCGATCAGCGCTGGCTGCTCGAATTCGCGGCGGACCGTGCGCCCTTCATCGACCAGGCGCAGAGCCTGAACCTCTTCATCCCGGCCGATGTCGACAAGTGGGACCTGATGATGCTGCACTTCCAGGCGTGGGAGAAGGGCATCAAGTCGCTCTATTACCTGCGCTCGAAGTCGGTGCAGCGCGCGGGCTTTGCCGGCGGCGTGGAAGCGGACAACACCAAGGACGCGACCAAGTTCGAGCTCAATGCCGGCGAACAGACCGATTACGAGGAATGCCTCGCCTGTCAGTAAGGCGCTTCAATTCCCGAACGATGACGGCGGCCTCAAGGGTCGCCGTTTTTCGTTTGGCGCCAGTATATTGCGATGATGCCTTTGGTGTGTTATACAACTCACACACCTTGGGGGAAGACATATGAATCGCCGGACTATCACTACTGTTGTCACCGCTATCGGGCTGACGCTGCTGCTCTCGGCCTGCGCGAACCAGATCGATGCGGGCGTGGCGCATGGCCGCGAGATTCCCGGCTTCTGGTGGGGCCTGTGGCATGGCTTCGTCTTCCCCTGGGCCTGGATCGGTTCGCTCTTCGACCAGGATATCGCCGTTTATGCCGTTCCCAATACGGGCGGCTGGTACGATTTCGGCTTCTTCCTCGGCATTACCGTTCTCGGCGGCGGCAGCTTCTTCGGCTCGAAGAAAGGCCGCGGCGGCTGAAATTGCCCGCTTTTCGCTGGCCTCGCTCTGCGGTTTCATTCTAACCTCGCAACCGAGCGAGGGATAACTGCAGGGACTTGGGGTTCGCGGTGAAATTTCCGACAGGTCTGGCCATGCTGGCAGCTGTGCTGCTGCCGCAAGCTGTTTGCGCGCAGGATATCACGCTCGAAGACATGCTGGCGCGTGACCGGCTTTCTGCGCCCGAACCGCAGCTTGCCGCATGGCAGGATTTCGCGGCTTCGCTGCCGGAGGATGCTCCGCCCGCAATGCACGCGCAGGTGCAATTGGGCCTTGCCATCGCGCGCTACTATACCGGCGATTATGCCGAGGGTTGGGCCAATGTCGAGGCGGCGCAGGCGCTCATCGCCTCATTGCCGCAAAGCCCGGATTTCGAGGCAGAACTGCTCGGTTACGGTGCGCTGCTGCTGATCGAGCTCGACCGCATCGACGACGCGATTGCCTGGGCCGACCGTGCGCAGCAACTGGCCGAGGCGCGCGGACCGGCGGGCATGAAGGACCTCGCTTTGGTGCAGAATGTGCGCGGCGGCATCGCCTTTGCCCGCAACGACCTTGCCGGAGCCGAAGCCGCCTATTGCGGCGCGCGCGATTACGGCCTGCAGGCGCCCGAGCCCGACCATGCCATGGTGGTCAACGATGCCAGCTCCTGCGGGGCGCTGAAATTCTATCTCGAGCGGCCGGACACGCTCGAAGCCATGCAACTCGCGCGCGACCATGCCATCGCCTACCTGCCGGACGATCACCCCAAGATGGGCAATGTGCTCAACAGCACCTATGCCGTGCTCCTGCGTTATGGCCGCTATGCCGAGGCCGAGCCGGTCATTCGCCGCCATCTGGATCTTGAGCGCAGCCTGCATAGCGGCGATGCGGACAATCTCTACGATCCGATGTCCATGCTCGGCCGTTCGCTTGAACTGCGCGGCAAATATGCCGATGCGGAAGGCATTTTCCGCGCCGCCGCCGAACTGGCTGACCGGATGGACATGCGCAGCCAGCCCTATCGCCGGGGCATCGCGCAGACCAATTTGGCCCGCGTCATCGCGCGGCAGGGGCGGATCGCAGACGCCGTGGCCGTGGCTCGCCGCGGCGTGGACCTGCTCGAGAGGGATTTGCAGCCGGAAGACTACCATATCGGATCCGGCAAGGTGCAGCTGGCCGACCATCTTGCCCGGAGCGGTGAGGCGGAACAGGCTCTGGCGCTGGCCGATGACGGGCTTGTCCTGCTCGAAGCGGGCCTGCCCGAAGGCCATAGCGAAATCCTCACCGCCCGGCTGATCCGCGCGCGCATCCTTGCCGATCTCGGCCGGGGCGACGAAGCGCTGCCTGCTGCGCGCGAAGCGGCCGGCCTGTTCGAGGCGCAGATGCTCGATCTCGTCGCCAGCGAAACCGACAAAGTGGCCCTGTCCGAAGTGCTGCCCGCCGCCTTTGCCGACTATGTCTCCATCGCATTGTCGGCGGGTGCGATGGAAGACGCGGTCCACGCCGCGCAGCTCTTCCTCCTGTCCGAACTCGCCGTGCCCAATGCGCGCATTGCCGCCGCCTCGATCGCGCGTAGCCGCGGCCTTGGCGAAAGCGTCGAGCGGCTGGAGGCGGCTCGCAGCGAAGTGGCGGCACTGGAAACCGAAGTCTCGCGCCTGCAGGCCGAAGGCGGCGATTTGCGTGACCTGCTGGCCCGAATTGCCGAGGCGCGGAACACTGCTGCGGAAGCGCAGCGGGAACTGCTCGGCTCCTTCCCCGAATTCGTTGCGCTGGCCCGCCCGGAGATCGCGACGCTGGGACAATTGCAGGCACGGCTGGGCGAAGGCGAGATGCTCGTCCTGCCCGTCGCGCTGCCCGATCGCGCGGTGACGCTGGCCATCTCCGCCGGCGATGTGCGCTGGGGCGAACGGATGATCGCGCCCGAAGAGCTGGGCCAGCTGGCCGCCCGCGTGCGCGAAAGCGCGCAGTTCACCGGCGCCTTCGATTACGGCGCGGCGCACAAGCTGTTCGACACCGTCTTCGCCGGCGATGCGCGCGCTGCTCTGGGCGATGCCGACCACCTGCTTTTTCCTGCCAGCGGATATCTCGCCCGCGTGTCGCCCGCTCTCTTGCTGGCAGGCGAGGCGGACCCTGCCGCACCGCAGGATGCGCCCTGGCTGCTGCGCACGCATTCGATCGGTATCTGGGCCGATTCCTCGAGGAGTTCCACGGGCGAAACGAGGTTGGCCGACAAAGGCTTCCTTGGCGTGGGCGCGCCCATGCGCTTCCCCTCGTTTGTCGCGGAGCTGCCCGACCGCTCGGCCGGGGGCGCCGACCTGCCGCTGCTTCCCGGCGCGAGGCAGGAACTGGTCGATATTGCCGATGCGCTGGGCACGGCGGAGAAGCTGATCCTGGCCGAAGGCGATGCCACCGAAAGCCGGCTTGCCGCGCAACAGCTCGACCGCTTCGGCGTGATCGCCTTTGCCACGCATGGCCTGGTTGGCGGCGAACTGCCCGGACTGTCCGAGCCCGCCCTGCTGCTCACGCCCGAGGACGAGGCGCGCAAGGACGGCGACGGATTGCTGACCGCGAGCGAGATTGCCGCGCTCAAGCTCGATGCCGATTGGGTGATCTTGTCCGCTTGCGAAACCTCGGCCGGGGACGGTGCAGGGGCGCCGCTCTATTCGGGCCTCGCCCGTGCCTTCACCCAGGCCGGCGCGCGCAGCCTCATGCTCAGCCACTGGCGCGTGCGCGACGATGCCGCCGCCTTCCTCAGCGTGGAGACGGTGCGCCGCGCGGCGGGCGGAGCAGGGCGGGCCGAGGCCTTGCGCCAGGCGCAGCTTGCGCTGATGGAGCGCAGCGACATTCCCGATGCCGCGCATCCGGCGATCTGGGCACCCTTCGTCATCCTCGAGAATTGACGCGGTTTACCTGCCAAAAACCCTCGCCTGACAGCAAAGTATTAACCATTTTCGCGCTAGTGCTCCCGCGCATGAGCAGAAGCCACGGATCCAAGCGTTTCCCGACCCATTACGGGTATGGCGAGGTCAAGGTGACCCGCTATCTCGCACTCTATGTGTCGCAGATCGGCTGGTTCGCGCTTGGCGTCTACCTCTATTGGGGTGCCTTCTGGCCTTCCAGCTGCACGCCGGAGACCTTCTTCGAGATCTATGGCTGCTCCATGCGCCTGCCCGAAAATGGCGGCTGGCGCGAGGCCGCATTGCTCACCTGGCTCTGGGCGACGCCGATCCTGATCCTGCTCGAAGTCTCGCGCCGCCTCGGCAAGGGCGACGACTAGGCCAAGCCAAGCGGCTTGACCGGCAAACTCAGTAACTTAGGCTCCGCTCGTGGAGCAGTTTTTAGGCCCTGATCTGGATCTTGCCATCTGGCCGTTCGTCGCCGGGCTCGGACTGGTCCTTGCGGTCGAAGGCTTCCGCACTGCGCGAACCTCATTTCTCAAATGGCGGTTGCAACGCCGCATGGATCGCGACCCCTATCTGAGCCTTGAAGAGAAGCGCGATTACGAATGGGAGATCGCGCGGTTCGAGCCGGATGAGGACGCGTCGCCATTGCGTGAAAGGCTCACTGGCTTGCTGCTTGAGCTCGGCGGTTTTCTCTCGTGTTTTGCCCTCGGGCGCTACCTCGGCTGGGATGTCGGACTGACCATCTTTGCCGCATTTGGCGCCTTCGGGATCATTGCCTTTCTGTGGAACAGACTCAATGCCCCGCCAGACCGCGACGTGATCGACGTGGAGCATGGGCTCTCAGGGCCTCCGGAAATTGAGATTCCCGATAAGGCAATCTGGGGGTTTGTCGGGGCAATCATGGCAATCGGACTCATCGTGCTGTTTGCTTGGGTGCTCTAGCCGATGCTTGAATTCCTGGATCCGGAAATTCTCCGCATGGTTGCAGCGGGGGCAGGTGTGGGAGCGCTGACCGCCACCTTGCTTTCGCTGGTTGGGTTGCTTGAGCGCGTTTCGCTCGACCAGCCCTCGCATTCGGTGGACGACAAGAAGGGTGACAACTGGCTCCCTCGTCCGGTCAGAGCCATTGCCGGGCCGACTATCGCAGGCGCAATGATAGGCTGGTACATCGCCGATCGGGACGATGCAGTCTTCTATATCGGCCTGATAGTTGCCGGAGCCGTCATCGCGCATGCCATCTGGCAAATCGCGAATCTTGATACCGGAGAAGGAGCCGTGGGCGAGGTTCTAGCGAAACCCGATCCCGATGAATTCTTCGAGACTGCTAAAGGTCGCGCTTGGGGCGAACTTGCATTCGGCCTGTTTCTACTCTGGATGGCACTATAGCTGCGGCCCCTTAAACGGTCCGACTCATCCCAGCCACGTTTCGTCCCCGATTTATCCCCGCATGAATCGCCCTGCTTGCCTTCGAATCGGCAAGATGATTCCCTATGTAGAAGGTTCGCGATTCATGCCGGAGGTACCAGATGTCGTTGCTCGAAGCCCGCAAGACCTACAAGCCCTTTGAATACCCCTGGGCGTACGAGTTCTGGAAGCGTCAGCAGCAGGTGCACTGGATGCCCGAGGAAGTGCCTCTGGGCGAAGACTGCCGCGACTGGGCGCAGAACCTGACCGAGCATGAGCGCAACCTCCTCACGCAGATCTTCCGCTTCTTCACGCAGGCGGATGTCGAAGTGCAGGATTGCTATCACGAGAAATACGGGCGCGTCTTCAAGCCCACCGAAGTGAAGATGATGCTGGCGGCCTTCTCCAACATGGAGACGATCCATATCGCCGCCTATTCGCACCTGCTCGACACGATCGGCATGCCCGAAAGCGAATACGGCATGTTCCTCGAATATGAGGAAATGGCCGCCAAGCACGATTATTTGCAGGAATTCGGCGTCGATAGCGACGAGGATATCGCCCGCACGCTCGCCATGTTCGGCGGCTTCACCGAAGGGCTGCAGCTCTTCGCCAGCTTCGCCATGCTGATGAACTTCCCGCGCTTCAACAAGATGAAGGGCATGGGCCAGATCGTCTCCTGGTCGGTGCGCGACGAGAGCCTGCATTGCGAAGGCATCACGCGCCTGTTCCACGCCTTCTGCAAGGAGCGGGATTGCCTGACCAAGGCGGTCAAGGAAGACATCATGGACATGTGCCAGAAGACGGTGCGCCTCGAAGA
Source organism: uncultured Altererythrobacter sp. (assembly GCA_913056125.1). Classification (GTDB taxonomy): domain Bacteria; phylum Pseudomonadota; class Alphaproteobacteria; order Sphingomonadales; family Sphingomonadaceae; genus Alteraurantiacibacter. The sequence continues at coordinate 32,377 of CAJXNC010000015.1, read as the reverse complement.
TGCCTTTATCGACCTCGCCTTCGAAATGGGCCCCGTGCCCGGCATGACCGCCAAGGAGATCAAGAAATATATCCGCTACATCGCGGACTGGCGCCTCAGCCAGCTGGGCCTGCCGAGCATCTACATGGTGGACGACCACCCGCTGCCCTGGCTCGCCCCGCTGCTCAACGGCGTGGAGCATGCCAACTTCTTCGAAACCCGCGCGACCGAATATTCCAAGGGCGCGACCAAGGGGAACTGGCAGGATGTCTGGGCCAGCTTCGACAAGCGCCAGAAGGCCAAGGCCGCGAATGAGGAAGAGGCTGAGGATGACGGCCCCGGCCTGTTCGGGGACGATAGCGGTTCTTCCAGCGCCTCGGGCGACGGAGTGCAAGCGGCGGAGTAGTTGAACAATTGTAGGAAATTTAGTAAACAATAAGGGAACAAAGCGACTCGAACAGAGGAACTGAAGCATGGCCGACAAGAAAGACTATTGGGCGACTCCTCATAAGGACGGATGGCAGGTCAAGCGGGAAGGGTCTTCTCGCGCGACATCCGTCCATCGCACGCAGTCCGAAGCTTGGATGGAGACCAAATCTAGAGCGCGAGATGCAGGTGGCGAGGCCTACCTTCAGAATCGCGAAGGCCAGATTCGTGAGCGAAATACCTACGGGCATGATCCTCGCAAGACAAAGGGCTGACCAAATGGCTGATGAAGTGAAGAATTGGGTTGTTTCCGATTTGGAGAAGCACGCCGTTCCTACCGGTCACCTTCCCAAGGTTCCTCAAGACAACGGGAGTCAAGGGTCCGTCCCTACCGGGCACTTGCCGAAAGACCCTCCGCCGCCGAAGAAGGACTAGGCTTGGGCCAGGCAGCCTTACTGCAGTGGCTTCCTGCATTATGCGGAGTGGCCGGCGTTATTATCGCCGGCATAACCGCAACGATCGCTCTTAAGCGTTTTGGTCACCACAGGACGGTCAGTGATGTTGGTCTGGCCCTTACAGTCTTTGAACGCATCAACTACTATTGGGACCGCTTGGACAACGGCACAGGTAATTCGAGCTACAACTACGGTCAAATTTTAGCGCACTTCGAGGTTGCCTGCGCGCTCTTCAACAAGAATGTTCTGACGGAACAGGCTGAGAGTATCCTCGGCGATCACATAGTCGAGGTTTTTACGGCTTTGAAAACTTCTGCAAATGGCAAAGCTATTTTGTCTCTCTGTAAGTCATCAAATGAGACTTATGATGAACTTGAAAAATTTGCCCAAAAGCGATTTCCGCAATCGCTGCTCGCGCAGGCTTTTGGTGATCAGAAACTCGACCTAGTGGATTCCTGATGACCCCTTCGAGCCCCTAACACCCCGCCAGCAGGACCCGCGAATAGAGCCGGTGCGGGCGGAGCATATGGCGCCAGCCGGATTGGCCGACTTTGCCGACCCATGATCCGAACAGAAGTCGCGTACCTGACTGGCTCGGCTCGACCGCCAGCCAGCTGGCCGTGCCGCTATCTTTCGAGTGCAACAGGATCTCGGATCTTTTCTGCCCTACCGCTCCGCTACTTGAGGGCGTGTCGGTCCGCTCCACCACTCGCCACACCGCCAGGCGATCGCTCACGCCGCGAGCCAGCGCGCCAATCTCCGCCGTGCTCGCGCCGCGCCCGATCACGCCGAGCAGCAGCAATTCGGGCCGGAATGCCGCGCTAGCATAGAAGCGCGCGATGAATTGCTCGAGCGAGACTGCGCCCTCTACTTCGCGGCAAAAGGCGTCGCGATAATCCTCCGCCCCGCCAAAACGGGCCAGCAGGCTGCCTTGCGGCACGGCGATGGCGCGGACTGACCCCATGCAGGCAAGGATAGGATCAGTCTTGACCGGGTGGAAGGTCTGTCTCCGCAGCGGCAAGCCTTCCCGCCTCCGCGCGCCAAGAATTCGGAACATGGCCCCTGCCGACCCGTTGGTCCCATGAAACCGCATACGGATCACAGGAGCAGTTTCATGACCGACGCACTCAATCCCCGCACGCCGAGCAGGTGGCCGTTCCTGGTCGTAATTGCCGCACTGGCGGTGCTCGGCCTTGTCTGGCTGGCCAACCCCTCGGGCGATCGCGAAGGCCAAGTCGAGGATCCGATTGTGACGCAGCAATTCGAGGATCCGGCAGACGCCACCCCGCAACAGGCCTTCCAGGTCGAGACCACGCCGCAGGACAGCGCCGAACCTGTAGCCGAATAGGCGAACAGGGCTTTCCTACAGACCGGTGCGCAGGCCACTCCGGCACTGCTCTTTGAACCGGTAAATGCCCCGCAATTCCCCCGTTTCGGCCCGCATTCTGCCCCCTCGGATCTTTCCACCCAGGACAGTGTGTCAGGTGTGAGGGGTTAGGTGGATTTGCTCCGCCATTCGTCGGGCGTACGGCCTGAAATGCCGCCCAAAGCCGTCTACGGCCAAAGTCAGGTATTGAAAGCGGCTCGCAACAAGCTACATTGCCTTTCGCGGACCGGGCCCCTCTGGCGGGCGCGCTTCTTTCGAAGGCGCTCGTGATGTCGGACCGCATCGGACAGCCGATGCGCGTTTGACCGGGTCCCCCAACTCCCCGGAAATACAGCGCATCGGTTGACCGATCACCCTCGTGACTCTCGCAAGGAGACAAAGGATGTCGGCCCGAATGTACAAGCTTACCGAAATGCACCAGCGCGTGGATGCGGCGCTCAGGCGTGAAATCAATCGCCGTTCGCCGGACTCGCTCAAGGTCCAGCTGCTCAAGAAGCGCAAGCTCAGGATCAAGGATATCCTTCACCGGCTCGTGCCCCGGCCCAAAGCGGGCTGATGCACCGCGGCGGGGGGAGGCCATCCGTCCGGTACCCACCCCCAAACATGCCCTCTGGCCCGGTGGTTTCCCTCCGTCGCACCACGCCAATACCGTGAACAAGACAAGGACCTGACATGATCCAGGCCGTAGCCCCCATGCTGCGCGACTTCCTGCGCCAGGAAAGTGCCGGCGGCATCGTACTGATGTTTGCCGCCGCCCTGGCGCTGGTGGTGGCGAACAGCGCCGCCGCTCCCCTCTACGCCCAATTCCTGCAGCTGCCCGTGGTGGCCGGCATCGGCCCCGTGCTGATCGACAAGCCGCTGCTGCTGTGGATCAATGACGGGTTGATGGCGGTGTTCTTCTTCCTGGTCGGGCTGGAGGTGAAGCGCGAGGTGCTGCACGGCCAGCTCGATAGCTGGGACAAGGCCTCGCTCCCGCTATTCGCCGCGATCGGCGGCATGGCGCTGCCCGCCCTGGTCTTCATCGCCATCAATGCCGGGAGCCCGGCCAACCTTGGCGGCTGGGCCATTCCCGCCGCGACCGATATTGCCTTTGCGCTGGGCATCCTCTCGCTGCTCGGCCCGCGCGTGCCGGTGGCGCTCAAGGCATTGCTGCTGGCGGTTGCGGTAATCGACGATATCGGAGCGATCGCCATAATCGCGCTATTCTACACGGCACAGACCGATGTGAGCATGTTGCTGGGTGCGGCGGTCACGCTGTTGCTGCTGGGCATGGTCGGGCGGATGCGCATCGCCTCCTCCATTCCCTATTTGCTGCTCGGCGCGGTGCTGTGGGTCTTCGTGCTCAAGAGCGGCGTGCATGCCACGCTGGCCGGTGTCGCGGTGGCCATGTGCGTGCCTATCAAGGCGCGCGGGGTGAACCTGCTCGAGCGGATGGAGCATGGGCTGCACCCTTGGGTGGCTTTCCTCATCATCCCGGTCTTCGGCTTCGCCAATGCCGGGGTCTCGCTGTCCGGCGTGCAATTGGCGGACGTGTTCGCGCCGCTGCCGCTCGGCATCGCGCTGGGACTGCTGGTCGGCAAGCAGCTGGGCATTCTCGGCTTTGCCTGGGGCGCGGTGAAACTGGGCCTCGCCAAGCTGCCGCCCGATATCGACTGGCGGCAGGTGCACGGCCTTTCGCTGCTGGCGGGTATCGGTTTCACCATGAGCCTGTTCATCGGCAATCTCGCCTTCGCCGATCCGGCGCAGGTCGATGCGGTGAAGATCGGCGTGCTCGGCGGATCGCTGGTCGCCGCCGTGCTCGGCTATGTCCTGATAGCCCGGACCTTGCCACGCGACGTGACAGAGGCGGAGATTGCCCATGGTTGAGTTCCTGACCGCCGACTGGCTCGGCACGCCCGTCTGGTTCTGGGCGGCCTTCCTCGCCATTGTCGCCGCGCTGACGGCCTTCGACCTCGGCGTGCTGCACAAGGAGGACAAGGAGCTTGGCATTGGCGAGAGCCTGAAACTCAGCGCCTTCTATATCGGCGTCGCCATGCTGTTCGGCGCCTGGGTATGGCTGGAGCGCGGCGCTACCGCGGCTAGCGAATACTATACCGGTTTCTTCATCGAGAAGGCGCTGTCGATCGACAATGTCTTCGTGATCAGCCTGATCTTCTCCTATTTCGCGATCCCCGCGAAGTACCAGTATCGCGCGCTGCTCTGGGGCATCATGGCGGTGATCGTATTGCGCGGCCTGATGATCGCGGGCGGCGCGGCGCTGCTGGCAGAGGCCTACTGGGTTCTCTACCTCTTCGCGGCCTTCCTGATTTTCACCGGCATCAAGATGTTCTTTGCAGGCGATGAGCCGATGGATGTCGGCAACAACCCCGTGGTCCGCTGGATCAGCACGCATATGCGGGTGACGAAGGAACTGCACGGCGAGAAGTTCTTCGTGAAAGTGCCGGACGAGAAGACCGGGAAGCTGGTGCGCGCGGCGACGCCGCTGCTGCTGGCGCTGGTGGTGATCAACCTCGCCGATTTGGTGTTTGCGGTGGACTCGGTCCCGGCGATCTTCGCCATCACCACCGACACCTTCATCGTCTACACCAGCAACATCTTCGCCATTCTCGGCCTGCGCGCGCTCTACTTTGCGCTGGCGGCCATGGTGCACCGCTTTCACTACCTCAAATACGCTCTGGCCGCGGTGCTGGTCTTTATCGGCACCAAGATCTTCGTCTCCGATTTCCTGCTCGATGGCGGGAAGATCCCTGCCTGGGTCAGCCTCGGCGTGACCTTCGCCTTGATCGCCGCGGGCATTGCCTATTCGCTATGGAAGACGCGCGGGGAAGAGGAGGACTGGCCCGTGGGTGCCTAGGGTGTCCAGGGCACACGGGGCAGGCCGGGGCCGCAGATCAGCCGCTGCGGCTTCTCGTGCCAGCCCAGATTGAAGCCCCACATCCAGTCGAAGAAGAAGAGCATGTGGTAGTCGCAATTGTCGTCCACAAAGCGCGCCAGCTCCTGCCAGCCATCCGCTTCGGGATGGGCGTCGAAATAGTCCGGGATGAAAACGCAGGCCATCGCGCCGCAATGCCCGTCCGCGTCGCGCCGGTCCCAGATATGCAGGCCGGCATTGTAGGCATTGTCGTTGCAATTATAGCCCTCATGCCCCGCCTCGCGCATGTCGTGGCCGAAGGCGTTGACTTGCGGAGAGCGATAGGCGCTGCGGATATTGATCCGCCCGAAACGCTCCTGGATCGGTTCGAGCAGCTCCTCGCACAGCTTTGTGCCCGTGTGGATCGCCAGCTCGGCATCGTCGGGCGCGTTCATCATGCCGTGGAACTGGGCGATCTCCGAATGGAGCATGTCGCGCATGAAAAAGTGCTTCGACAGGCGCACGCGGCCCAGTTCCTCGAGTTCCGCTGCGCTGGCGGGCTTGGCCACGAAATTCCCTCCCTTTGGTGCACGAGTGCAAAGCCCGGACATGCCGGAAATGCAATCACTCTTTGTCCGAAGACTTGCGCTTGAGCTTGCGGATTTCGGCAATCTCGCCCTTGAGCACGGCGAATGTGTCCCGGTCTTCGGGTGAGAGGCTCTTTTCGTCCACCAGGCCCATCAAGACCTCGACCACTTCGCCCAGATGGCCGAGCTGGCGGCCATAGGAGCCGACCTTGTCGAGGATTTCGCGTTCCAGCTTCTCATTCCCGCTATTGCCGAGATCGACGTGGAATAGGGAGAACTCGTTTCCCGAGACGAAGAGCGGATTGATCATCTGCCACAATTTCTCGGGCGCGAGGCGGAAATCGGGATAGTTCACGGTCAGCGCCGTATTGCCTGCTGTCGATGCCATTGCTGCCTCCCGGTCTGGATGGGGAGCCGCAATCCTACCTCATGTTGCAGCGCAGCAGAAGTGCCCGTCTCAGTGTCCGCTCGTGCCCTCGACCCTCATGTCGGTTCGACTCGGCGGGCTGTGTTATGCATTATGCAAACAACAGCGAAGGAGAGGACCGATGCAAGGTACAACTATGGAAGACCGCAAGAAGGAACTGCAAGTGCTCCTCGAGAAGATCGAGGCGCATCCGTCTCAGCCGCTCAAGGCCGAGCGTGAGCGCGTCGTGGTGCTGCAGAAGATGCTTGCCGCGGACGCGCAGGCCAAATAATCCTACCGGGTATTTCGTTTGCCCATTCAGGAGGTTCCCATGCGTAAGCCGTCCAACATCCTCAAAGCCGCCCTGCCGCTCGCCGGCGTCGTCGCCTTGGCTGCCTGCCAGGCGGAAGAGCCGGCATTCGAGGCAGATGCCGAGGATCTGAGCGGTGGCGAGCTGGTCGTCGTCCCCGAAGGCGAGGGCGTCGATGTCGAGCTGCCCGAGGTCGAAATGACCAATGCCCCAGTCGAGGAGGGCATGGAAGCCACTGCAGAGGAAGCGCCGGCCGAATAAGGCGCGAGGACCTGCCGTTCCAACTCAATCTCCGGGCGGATAGTCCGGAAGCGGGTGGATCAGGTTGAAATCCTCTTCCCGTGGTTCGTGCCTGAGAGCGGGCCAGTCGATCTCCTCTTCCGGCACGAGCGTATCGGGCAGGCGATCGAGCAGGTTGCGGATCAGCGTCAACCGTCCGCGCTTCTGGTCGTTGTAATTGACGACGGTCCAGGGCGCGTGGTCGGTATGCGTCGCGCGGAACATGGCTTCGCGTGCCTCGGAATAATCCGTGAAACGCGTGCGCGCCTTGATATCGATGGGTGAGAGCTTCCAGCGCTTGAGCGGGTCCTGCAAGCGTTCGGCAAAGCGTTCCTCCTGCGCCTCCTGATCGCAGGACAGCCAGTATTTGAACAGGCGGATGCCGTCATCCACCAGTAGCTTCTCGAAGGTCGGCGCGGCCTTGAGGAAGCCCTCGACCTGTTCGTCGGTGGCAAAGCCCATGACCTTCTCCACACCGGCACGATTGTACCAGCTGCGGTCGAACAACACGATCTCGCCCGCCGCAGGCAGGTGCGGGACGTAACGCTGGAAATACCACTGCGTGGTCTCGGTCTCGGTCGGCTTGGGCAGGGCGACGATGCGCAGCTGGCGCGGATTGATACGCGCCGAGATTGCCTTGATCGTGCCCCCCTTGCCGGCCGTGTCCCGCCCTTCGAGCAGGACACAGATCCGCTCTCCCTTATGCTTGGCCCAGCGGGCCATTGCGACAAGTTCGAGCTCGAGCGGTTCGAGCAGCTCTTCATAATGCTTGCGTTTCATGTTGCTCAGCATTCCACCGCGTGCGGAATGCCGCAAGTGTCCGCTGCACCAGTAACCGCCGCGGCTACATCCGCCCTTCTGTCCATTGGCGGGCCAATCGCGCCCACATTATCTGCGGAATGGATCGAGCCTGCCGACTATGCAGCCCAGCCCAAAGCGACTATTGCGCGCAACACTATGACCAATTGTCGCGACAAGACCATGCTGGCCAAGGCCGAAACGCTGATCGAGGCATTGCCCTATTTCCAGCGTTATGCGGGGCGCAGTTTCGTGGTAAAATATGGCGGCCATGCCATGGGCGATCCCGAGGCGGCGCAGGATTTCGCCGAGGACATCGTGCTGCTCAAGGCCGTGGGCATCAACCCGGTGGTGGTGCATGGCGGCGGCCCGCAGATCGGCGCCATGCTCAAGAAGCTGGGCGTGGAATCGCAATTCGTCGATGGACTGCGCGTGACCGACAAGGAAACCGCTAGCGTGGCCGAAATGGTGCTGTCGGGCGCGATCAACAAGGAGCTGGTCAGCTGGATCAACCAGGCCGGCGGCACGGCGATCGGCCTGTCGGGCAAGGACGGCAAGCTGGTGCTGGCCGAAAAGGTGACGCGCACGGTCAAGGACCCGGACAGCCAGATCGAACAGGCGGTGGATCTCGGTTTCGTGGGCGAGCCCAAGCATGTCGATACCAAGATTCTCAAGACCGCCAGCGATGCCGGTATGATCCCGATTATCGCCCCGATCGCCACGGACGGGCAGGGCCACACCTACAATATCAATGCCGATACGATGGCAGGCGCTATTGCTGCGGCCCTGGGTGCGGCGCGCCTGTTCCTGCTGACCGACGTGACGGGCGTGCTCGACAAAGAAGGCAAGCTGCTGACCGACCTCAAGCCGGCGGATATCGCCGCGCTCAAGGACGACGGCACGATCAAGGGCGGCATGATTCCCAAGCTGGAGACCTGCGTCCATGCGGTGGAAGGCGGCTGCGAGGCGGCCGTCGTGCTCGACGGGCGCGTGCCGCATGCCATGCTGCTCGAATTCTTTACCAGTCGCGGTGCAGGCACGCTCGTTTCCGCCTGAGCCCGGTTTGTCCAAGGCCTTGTGCCGGCGCCCCTGCGTCTTACATGGTTGATACACCGGGCGCGGTTGGTCTAGGTTCCGCCCCGGGGACGCAATAGGAAGAGGTTTCGCTCGTGCTGCTCATCACTCTCTCGCAGATCATTGGCTATCTCGTCTCGATCATCATTTTCTTCGTGATCGTGCAATTCGTGCTCGGCCTGCTGATCAGCTTCAATGTCGTGAACATGCACAATGATTTCGTGAATGCGATCTGGCGTGCGGTGAATGCCCTGCTCGATCCCATCCTCAATCCGATCCGCAAGATAATGCCCAATACCGGGGCCATCGACTTCTCGCCGCTGGTGCTGATCGTCGGCCTCAACATTCTCAACATCATCATCGGCAACCTCGCCTACTCGACCCTTTGACATTGGGCGGTGGCGGGCGCAGGCCTGACGCATGAAACTCCCCATCGCGATCCTCATCGGCACGGCCTTCGCGCTCACCGCCTGCAATCCGGGGCCCAACACGAATATTCCCGGCCCGCAGCGCATCAGCACGGCGGGCAGGCCGCCGCTCGATCCCATCGGCGATCCGGGCAAGGTCGCGGCCGCCGATTTCGCCTTTGCCCTCGCCGCACGCGAGGACGGGCAGTGGACTGCCTTTCGCAGTTTCGCGGCCAGTAATGCCGTGATCCACACGCCGGATGGCGTGGTGGATGCCGACAGCTTTCTCTCCGGACGGGCCGATCCGCCAGAAGCGGTGCGCTGGGCGCCGGACGAAATCTGGACCAGTTGCGACGGATCGCTGGCGGTGACCACCGGGCGCTTCACCGATCCCGATGGATTGGTGGGAAGCTATGCCACCGTCTGGGCGCTGCAGGACGATTTGCGGACCTACAAATGGACCTATGACATAGGTGCGCCGGACAATCCGCAACCGCCTGCGCCTCCGCCCGAAGTCGAGCCGGACGAGGATACGATCGTTGTGTCGGAGCTGACTTCCATCACCGGCCATGTGGCAGATTGCTCGCCGGCAAAGGAAGATGGCCGTCACCTGAGCATCTCCATGGCGGAAGAAAGCGAAATGGGCCTGTCGCAAGACCGTAGCCTGGTCTGGCAGTGGGACCAGTTTGCCGATGGAACGCGCGGCGTGATCGTGCATTACCTGCGCAATGGCGAGCTCGAGCAAGTCCTCGATCTCAGCTTCCCAGCCTTGGCCCAATAGCAGATGCTCGAACTCTTCCTCTCCGCTTTCGTTACCCTGTTCGTGGTGATCGACCCGCCGGGCTGCGCGCCGATCTATGCCGGGCTGGTCGCCGATGCGAGTTCGCGCGACCAGAAGGTCATGGCGATCCGCGCCGCAGCGATTGCCAGCCTGATCCTGTTCGGCTTCGCCCTGTTCGGGGAGCAATTGCTTGCCGCCTTGCATATCGAGCTCGACAGCTTTCGCATTGCCGGCGGCGTGATGCTGTTCCTGATCGCACTGGAAATGGTGTTCGAGAAGCGCACGCAGAGGCGCACGGAGCGGGCGGACAAAATCCGCGCCACTCCGGAAATCGAAGACGTTTCCGTCTTCCCGATGGCCATGCCCATGCTGGCCGGGCCGGGTGCGATTGCCTCGATCATGCTGCTGATGTCGCAGGCCGAAGGCACCGAGCAGACGCTGGTGATCCTTGCCGCATTGGCCGCCGTCATGACGCTGACACTCATCGCCCTGATGGCTGCGGCCCCGTTAATGCGCGTCTTCGGGGACAAGGTGGAGGCAGTAGTTACCCGTCTGCTTGGCGTGCTGCTGGCCGCGCTCGCCGCACAATTCGTGATCGACGGGCTGAAGGGAAGTTTTACCTAGTTTGGCCTCAAGCGCCGGCGTTCGCATCCGCTCACTTGGCTATCCTCGCTTCCGTCCAGCAGAGCTGGACTCGCTGCGGGCGCGCAGTCGCGCTTGCGGGCCTGCGGCCCGTTCTGGCTCGACCTATCAGGAATGCGCTGGGACGCGAGGCGGAGCCGAGCGCAAGGCCGACCGGCCGTCCGCAGGTGCCCCGCAGCCGGAACGAATGTCCCGGCGGAGGGAATAGCCCCGAGGATGCAGGCCCGGATGGGCCTGCGTAGTCACTGCAACGTGACTCTACCCTCATCGGGATCGCCGCGGCCGAAGAACTCCATCAGCTGGACCATCAGCTCGCAGCGTTCCTTGAGGTCTGGCGCCTCGAGCAGGGCCTGCTTGCTCGCCGCATCGAAGGGCGCGATCTGCGATAGTCCGTTGATCAACGAGACATCGTCCAGTTGGGCGACCGATTCCCAATCGACCGAATAGCCCTGCGCCTCGGCGAATTTGCGTGCCTCGCTTTCGAAGCTGGCCCGCTCGGCGCTGGAAAGGAATTCATCCTCGGGTTCGGGCAGCAGTTCGGCCTCCACCTGGCGGAAGGGGGTGGTGACATCGAGTTCGCGCAACAGGCGAAAGCGCGATTCCCCGGTTAGCACGATATTGTAGCGGCCGTCTTCCGACGTCTCGACATCTTCGATCTTGCCGACGCAGCCGATTGAAAAGAGCGGTGCATCATCGGCCGAATCCTGCGGCTGGATCATCGCGATCCGACGGTCGCGCGCTAGCGCATCTCCGACCATGGCGCGGTAACGCGGCTCGAAGATGTGCAGCGGTAATTGCAGGCCGGGAAACAGGATCGCTCCCGACAGGGGAAAAATGGAAAGACGTGTCGCGCTCATTCCCGGGCGCTTATCCGAACAGCAGCAGCGAGAGCTTGCGTCGCCAGGCGGAAACCCAGGGGTCTTCCAGTCCCACGGCATCGAAGATCTGCAGCAGCTTGGCCTTGGCTGCACCTTCGTTCCACTCGGGATCGGCTTCGACCATCTTGAGCAGGACTTCGGCAGCCTCGTCGCGCTGTCCACCGGCAAAGGCGGCCTCGGCAAAGGCGAATTGCGCGTCCATGTCCGCCGGGCGCTCGGCTGCAGCCGCGCGCAGCGCCTGCAATTCGCTGTCATCAACCTGAGTCGCGGCCAGTTCGAGCGCGCTATGCGCCTGCTGGACAATCGGATCGTCCTTCAGCTCTTGCGGCAGCCCGTCATAGGCAGATTTGGCTTCTTCCGCATGTCCCGCGGCAAGCAGGGCACGGATCAGGCCGGAGACGACTTCGGGCTTGTCGGGCGCCATCTGGGCGATCTGCATGAAGGCCGACGCGGCGCGTTCGGCATCGCCATCGGCCAGCATCTTTTCGCCCATTTCGACCAGCTGGTCGATATCGGGCCCATCCCCGCCGGCATCGCCACCCTTTATCGGCAATTGCGCAAGGATCTGGTCCAGCGCGCCCTTCAATTGCGATTCGGTGCGCGCTGGAGTGAGGTCAGCCACGGGCTGGCCCTGGAAGATGGCATAGACCGTGGGGATCGACTTGACCTGGAACTGGCCGGCAATGAAGCCTTCCTCGTCGACATTGATCTTCACCAGCTCCACGCCCTTGTCGGCATATTCGGCGCAGACCTTTTCGAGCATCGGCGCCAGGGCCTTGCAAGGCCCGCACCATTCGGCCCAGAAATCGAGGACGACGAGCTTGTCCTGGGAAGGATCGACCACCTGCTGGCGGAATCGCTCGACGGCTTTCTGCTCGTCCATGTTAAGGCCCATGCTTGCCAATTGGCTGCTCCTGCTGGTCGTGAATCACTTAGCCCCTATGTGGAGCATTCCGCCCGTTTGTGAAGGGTGTGCGGGGAATTTGGGGCGGTCCGCAGTTCTACGCGAATTGCCTCTTGCAAGCATCACAAGCCGCTGCTAATCGCCCGCCTCCCCACCGGGATAAGGCCCAAACGGCCTTCCGGTAGAGCGCCAGTGAGCGGGCGTAGCTCAGGGGTAGAGCACAACCTTGCCAAGGTTGGGGTCGTGAGTTCGAATCTCATCGCCCGCTCCACGGAATCCTCCGCACCAATAGTCGCAATTCTTGTCTGCTTCTGACAGGTGACCGCTATTGGGTGGAAAGCGGACCTTCAGTCCCGAGCTGCTATAGCAACCTGAAGCCAATGAATGCGCTTGTGCCACTGCTTCGCGATTTTGGCTGAAGGCGCGATGCTTAATCGGACGCGCGAACGCTCTAGCTCTGAAAGCAACTCCTCGTTGCTGAGCTTGTCCAATTCGTCGTCTTGATGAGGTATGCCTGATCGCTTGCCCATGAGAGCAATGTGCCCCGCGTGTCAAAAGTCTGCAAGTGGGGTGGTAGGCCGAATGACCGCAAATGGGTCGTAAGCGGACGTTCCGATCCACGATTGCGATAATGGCCGCTTGCGACCCATTGCGGACGAGGCTGCTGCGACTATCCTGCTCCAATGGATGACGAAGGCTATACTGGACGCTCCACCGAAGAGAGGTGGGGTTGCATCGCTTCCACTCTGGTCGGTACGCCGATCTTCTTGTTCCTGCTTGTCGCTGACGCGCTAGGAGACTGTGCGCCTGGCACCTCATGTCAGAAGGGATTTTTGACGCAGGTGCTGCTCCCCTCTTTCGCCATTGCCGCTCCTGTCGGCCTCATGGTTTGGTTGGCCATCAAGGTTGCTCGCCGGAGAGGCCGATGAGGATGATACTGTAGGGCTTGGCAAAAGTCCGCTTTCCACCCATTCTCGGACGTTCGGTTGATGGCAGTGAGGGGTGTATTCAGACGGTGACGATCAAGAATTGTGGTAACGCACGATTCTCTTCGCCCGCTCCATGCGATCCTCCGCAACGATAGCTGCAAATCTTGTCTGTTTACGACAGGTGACCGAAATCGCGTGGAAAGCAGACATCTTCACTTGGATGCGCGATTGTCCAATCCTCGTTGGACTTCGGGCGTTACACCACACGATTGGCACTGGCTTGCTCGTCATCAGAGCAAAGGAACGAAGACTTTCTCGACCAGGCTAAGGCGGAAAGAACGATCACTGCCCACAATCCCGTTCCGGCAATCAGATCGACTACATAATGTCCGCCAATCGGAATTGTCGAAACAATGACGAGAAGCGCCCATAAATAGGCGACAACGCTCGTTCGAGAATAGTCTCGAAAAGCGAATGCAACGACCAAGGCCATCATTGTGTGGAACGATGGGAAGGTTACCACACCATCGAACCTATCAATGTCCACGACAAGATTGGAGCCATCACGAAAATAGCTAAACGCTCCCATATGGTAGAGGCCAGCACCGGCCGGTAGGCCAGCAACTTCCTGTGAGGTGAAGCCCGCATGGAAGAAAATGGCTTTGGCCGGGACGAGAGATGAGATTGCGCTACAGAGGAAGAGACCTCCGGAATATCCGAGGGTCAACTCCCACACCTTGCGGCCATCCCTCTTTAAACTGAAGAAGATTGCGCAAAAAAACACAGCTGGGACGGTAGAGAGATAGAATATTCGCAGTAGCTCTGCGACGTCCGGGAGCCTAGAAAACCAAAGGACGATCTCTGCCGTATTGATTCCTAGCGCTTTGTCTATCGCGGCAAGCAAGTCATCTTGCAGCGGCATTCTCAAACGCAACCCGACATTTGCCAGAGTTGCTCCGGCGCAAGATGCTCCGAAGAGCACAGCCTGACTGCCAGCAAGCAAACTTAGCCGCCGATCAGGACGCCAAGTTTTGTAGACGGAATGAATTGCATAGAAGAACGCTGGAAACCCGACCATAAGTGAAACGGCACGGGTTGGCATCGTCATACCTGCGAGCAACACTACACATGCCGCCACGACCGCGGACATCAGCGTCGCCAACAGCGACAAGAAATACAGCGAATGTTCTTCCTGCACACTCTAGAACTCTTTTGAAATACCAAGAAATCGCAAGACATCAACCTATCTTAACTCGGATCAAATCTGAACGTCCGCAATTGGGTCGTTAGCCGACATTAGAGCGGTTGGTGCCAGGAACGTCCGCTTGCGATCCATTTGCGGTCGTTGCCGGGTTTTAGCTCGGCAACCTTGCACGCAACTCTTCCGCGCCGTGTACGTAGAGCGAAAAGGTCATGGATGAGCCGTCCGTGAATCTAATACGGCAGTCGCCTAGAAAGTCCCGCTCCTTGACGGATGACACTTCGGCAAACCTCCAAAGCCTCTCCCGTCCGAAAGCCCAACGCACGCGAAGCGTCCCGTCCTTCCAGGCAATTGATCGGGCGTAGGCAATCCACCATAGATAAGCTGCCATGAGAGCAAACGAGGCCAATATGCCCACGGCCGAAAGATTCTGGGTTTCGGCATCGGGTAGGGAGGAACCACCGCCTAATAGGAAGGTCACGGCAAGGGCGACAAATGCGCAGCATCCTATGAAGGTGCCGTGAAGAAACCAGCCGGGACGCAGCGTCCTCCAGTCTTCATCGCAAAGGCTTGCCTTCCTCTGATTGCGAAGAGCTAAAGCTGACAGCAAGGCGGCTATCGCGCCGCCGACCAAGCCAGTGATCAATGAGCTCATACGCTGGGAATATCAGTTAAGGTGAAATAGTCTAACGTCCGCTTCCCACCCCAAGTCCAGTCGGGTTGGGAACGACCCGATTGCGGACGTTATTGAAGTGCGTGTAACCGCAGGGAATGAGAGAAGAACTTCCGCTGCATGACGCCACCTTTGATGGAATTGTCGTTAAGGCTAGAGTTGCCACGCTCTATTTCAGTACGACAGACGGGCGAGGATACGAAGTCCAGCTATCCGGCATCGACGCACTGCATATGAACGACTTTCAGCAAGGTAACATTGTCGTTCTATTCGAGACCACAACTGGCGAGCCTCCGAGGAAAGCGTTGGATCTGGAGCGGCTCTACGGATCGCCACATCCATCTGCCGCAAAGGAATATCACGAGAAGTCAGAGGTTTTTCGCACCATGAGACGAAGAGCGATTGAAGCGGGCGAACTCACCCTAGTCGAGATGCAACCAGCGATTGGTGCAGACTTGCTAGCGACATGTGAGCAAGTGGAATTGAAGCATCATGGGAATGACAGCTAACCACCCGTTGCGGACGTTCGATTCATGACAGTGAGAGGTGCGCTTAGTCGGTGACCATCAAGAATTGGGGTAACGCACGATTCTCATCGCCCGCTCCATGCGATCCTCCGCACCGATAGCTGCAAATCTTGTCTGTTTATGACAGGTGACCGCAATTGGGTGGAAGTCGGACACATGCCCTGCGTAACGTGTCTCGTATGTTTGTCGCAACGAGCGTTGCCTTCCGCCGATTTCCGGTCTCGAGAATCGCAAGGGCGCGGGTGGTTGGCACACCCGAAAGTAAGACGACCTTTACCGAGCTAATAACCTTCTTATCAATGCGTTATGACCATCTTGCCTGTGAGACGGGACAAGAGTCACGCTCACGCAAATGGGAGGGTCGCGCCTTGAGGGATCAAGAAAAGCCGCGTGCACGGCGCAAGCCGGTCAAGCTGCCGGCAAGAATGAGAGGCGAGGCCTCTTGGGCAGATGTCACGCTCCGAAATGTATCGATCAAGGGGCTGATGGCCGAGACCGATCAACCGCCTGACAGAGGAGCATATGTCGAAATCCGCCGAGGTGGTGCCATCCTTGTCGGCGTAGTGGTCTGGTCAAAGGGGAGTCGTTTCGGCGTCTCTCTGTCCGAGCAAGTTGATCTGAACGCCTTGGAAGATCGTCGGCCCCTTCGACCAGGTGCGGAGCGGAGAGTAGCAGGCAACCGATCAGCGCCCGGACGAACACTGGTAATTACGACACCAAGCGATTGGCGCTGGCTAGGTAAGGCAATTGAGCGCTTTTCGCTCATCTTCGCTGGCGCGTTAGCGGTGTCTGTCCTCGCCCTTTTGGTCTTCGATGTTCTCTCCAAAGCGATGAGAGGCGTTACGCGGGGATTCTACTGAGCAACCAGGCTCGATGTCCGCTTTCCACCCAGTTGCGGACGTTCGGTTCGTGCCAGTGAGAGGTGCACTGAGCCTGTCACGATCAAGAATTGTTGTAACGCCCGATTCTCTTGGCGCGCTCTACGGGATACTCCGCACCGAAAGCTGCAATTCTCGCTTGTCGATGGCCAGTGACCGCAATTGGGTGGAGAGCGGCTGTTCGCATATTCGGACGGTCAACCGATTGCGAGGGCTCCCGGTTCGCGAGAGTGCGTTATCACGCGGCGCGGCGCGGCTGCGGTAGTGCTTGAAGTTCGTTTGCAGGGACTGCCTTCGAATACAGGTGACCTTGCAGCAGGTCGCAGCCTATTTCGCACAGGAAATCCCTTTGCTTGGAGGTCTCTACACCCTCGGCCGTCACTTCCAGTCCCATCGCATGGCCCAATGTCACAACGGCCTTGATGATGGCCCGGGAGTCGTCTGAAATTTCCAGGCTATCCACGAAGCTCTTGTCGATCTTGATCCGGTCAACCTCGAAATTACGCAGATAGTTGAGTGAAGAGTAGCCGGTACCGAAATCGTCCAGGGCCATGCGGAAACCTTCTTGGCGCAATTGTCGCAATGCTTTGGAAATTCCTTCGTCCTTTTCCAGCATCAGCCCTTCGGTCACTTCGAACTCTATCTGGCGCGGCGATACACCAGCGCGGCGCACGATATTGCACACTCGTGTCGCAAAGCTCTCGTCGCGGAACTGAAGCGGCGAGAGATTGATGGCGATCGTCAATTCGGGCCAATCGCGCGCAACCTCACACGCATGTTCCACCACCCAGTCGCCAAGCTCGTAGATGAGTCCGGCTTCCTCGGCGACCGAGACGAACACCTGTGGCGCAATCGCACCCAATTCGCGATGTTGCCAGCGAAGGAGTGCTTCCAGCCCGACGACTTCGTTGCTCCGGGGATCGATCGAGGGCTGGTAGTGGACACTGAGACCTTCTCCACCGTCGAGCGCCGCGCGCAAATCCTCTTCCAAGATCGCACGAAATTGAACAGCTTCGTCCATAGGTTCGGAGAAGTAACGGTAGCAGCCACGCCCATCCTCTTTCGCCCGGTACAGAGCGATGTCGGCCTTGCGCATCAATTCGGTGCGCTCAGCCCCGCAGTCCGGCGCTACCGCGACTCCAATACTTGCACCTATATGTGCCTGATTGCCGAGCACTTCGTAGGGACGCTGCAATTCCGCGAGTATCTGCGCCAGCTTGGGTTCGATATCTTGTGCCAGGTGCTCGCCTTCAAGCACGAAGGCGAATTCGTCGCCCCCTAGTCGGGCAAGTCCATCGTCCCGTTTGAACAAGCGAATGAGGCGCTTGGCCACTTCCCGAACCAATTCGTCGCCTGCGAGATGGCCAAAGCGGTCGTTGACGTTCTTGAACCGGTCGAGATCGATCAGTGCCAGCGCCACCTTATGCCCTTTGCGAGCACGCATCAGCGCCTTATCGACCCTTTCCTTGAACAGCGCCCGGTTGGGTAGCCCGGTTAACACGTCATGATATGCAAGATGGTGCGCCTGTGCTTCTTTCGCCTTCAGCTTGACGTTGTTTTCTTCAATTTGGGCCAGATGCTCCTCGTCGCGCTTCAGGAGGCCGCGCATGCGGAGAGCCATCATGAACAGCAAAAGCGCAACAATCCCGAACGCGCCCGCAGCCGGGGCTGCCAGCCTGCCGATGACAATGTTGCCGCCAAGCTGGGGCTTCCAGAACATGTTGGCCAAAGGGACCCCTTCGCTGTTTGTCAGCGGCATCCAGGCTTCCCCATCTCTCGGCACGACTGAATCATCGATCCGGGGATCGACCAGGAAATACTGCGCGGCACTACCCACGAGGAAGTCTTCATCCATGTAGCGCAGACTCAGGAGTATGGGAGCAGGGGCCGCGCCATTGGAACCTGTCTGGTCCACCTTTCGCATGCTCATTGCGCTTGCAAAAACAACACCTTCGCCAACCCGTACGAGGTCGGTGGCATGCACCATGTCCGAACTCGTGCGCACAGTGGGGAAGATCGTGATGGGCTCGTCGGAAACGCCTGGCTGGGGCGGAAGGACAAGCGGCTCGGGCGGCGTGCCGGGTAATCTCTCATTGAGATTGCTTTTGCCGTCGGCACGTTTGACTTCGCCGCGTGCCAAGGAGACGAGCCGTCCCAGTGCGGGAGCGACTGTCTCGTAGGCGGAGGGTGTGACTTCCTGCCCTCTTACCGAAGCGAGAATTGGGCGGTTCGAAGCGTCCAGAATATATGTTTCGTGTGCGCCGTGGAGGTTGAACAGACGACCACCGATCTGATCGTTCAGCCACGCGGTGTCCGGTTCGGCGGATGTTGCTACCTCAATGCATTCTTCGCAAAATCCGATCGACTCCTGTGCCAGAGAAAGCGAATCCAGTCCGTCGCTGATCGTTCGCCAAACCTCGACTTGCTGGGCCTCCAGAGACAGATCGTCAGTACCGCGACCGGCAGCGAACAAGGCAGCGCCGCAAAGGACAGCTGTAAGCAGGAGGATAAGCGCGCCGGGCAGGAGCACGCGCTTGTTGAACCGTTCTTCGAACCTCTCGGTCGACGGCATGGCCATTTGATCCTCCCTTGGAGGAAGGCTATCGCAAGAGACCTTTCATAAGAGTTACGTTCAGCGGGAGACGCGCACGGTTCCAGCATCCTGCGGAACAAGGGAAACAGGTGGAATGGACGTCCACAACCGGGTCTTCAGGTGCTGGTCTTGGTCTTGTTCGCTTCGCCAGCTCCATTGCTCCTGCGCGACAGATAAGATCGACACTTGGCCACGTGGCCATTAGCCATTCCTGCAGAGAGGAGAGGTTCATGGGAGTTCTGGACGGTCAGGTGGCGCTGGTGACCGGTGCGGGGCGCGGTTTCGGACGCGCCATTGCCGAACGTTTCGCAGCCGAGGGAGCCAAGGTCGCACTGCTGGCGCGTTCACTGGCCGAGCTCGAGGAAGTCGAACATGCAATTGCCGCTGCCGGCGGCGAGGCGGTGACCGTTCGCTGCGACCTGACCAATCCCGATTCCATCGCCCATGCGGTGCACGCTGTGGAAACCGTCCTCGGCCCGCTCGACCTTCTGGTTTCCAATGCCGGCGTGCCAGGTCCGTTCGGGCCTTTGTGGGATGTCGTGGCCGAGGAATGGTGGCGTGCGCAGGAAATCCATATCCGCGCGCCCTTCCTGCTGATGCATCATATCCTCCCCGGCATGATAGAGCGAAGGCGGGGCCGGGTGATCTGCGTTTCGGCCAAGGCCGCGCGTATCGTGGCGCCGCATCTATCGGCCTATTGCACCGGCAAGATCGCGCAGAACCGGCTGGTGGCAGAAGCTGCCGCAGAACTCGCCGGAACGGGCGTCTCCACTTTTGCGATCGATCCCGGTTTCGTGCCCACGCAATTGGCGCGCGATACGATGGAGGACGCGGCCGCGCAGAAATATCTTGGCGCCATGGTCGAGAGGCTTCGGGAGCGTGTTGACGATCCCGCTGCGAAGGATGACCTGGCGCGTTGTGCGCAGCGCTGCGTCGACCTTGCCTCGGGTCGCTATGATGCGCTTTCGGGAGGCTATTATGAATTGCCCGACGATCTCGATGAGGCGCTGGCTTTGAAAGCAGCGGAGAGCGCTTCCTAGCGTTGCACTCTAGCTCTTGTGGTTCTTGAGCTCGTCGCCGTCGAGCTTGACCACGTGCAGGAGATTGGTCGCACCCGATACGCCGAA
The DNA here is from genome assembly GCA_913056125.1 of uncultured Altererythrobacter sp. Classification (GTDB taxonomy): domain Bacteria; phylum Pseudomonadota; class Alphaproteobacteria; order Sphingomonadales; family Sphingomonadaceae; genus Alteraurantiacibacter. Next base: position 12,285 of record CAJXNC010000015.1, on the reverse strand, counting down.
GGGCACGCCGGCAACCACCACCACCTGTGCCCCGGCCTGGCCGAAGCCGTGCCGCAGCGCCATGCGCTTGGCCTTGCCGACCATTTCCTCGAAACTGGTAATGTCCCTGGTCGCCACCGGATGCGCGCCCCAGAGCAGCGAAATGCGCCGTGCCGCGGCGACTGATGGTGTAAGCACCAATACGGGCACGGAAGGCCGTTCGCGGGTCACGCGGCGCGCCGTCGATCCGCTCCATGTAAAGACGGCGATCGCTTCGAGATGCAACGTATCGGCGATGGTCATGCAGGCATGGCTGAGCGCGTCGGCAACGGTCTCGTCCGCCTTCACCTCGAGCAGGCGCACGCGCATGCGATAGGCTTCGTCGCGTTCGACCTGGCGCGCGATCGAATCCATCATGATGACCGATTCCTCGGGCCATTGCCCGGCGGCGGTTTCTGCGCTCAGCATGACCGCATCGGCCCCGTCATAGACAGCGTTGGCGACGTCGGAGACTTCGGCGCGCGTCGGTGCAGGGCTCTCGATCATGCTTTCGAGCATCTGCGTCGCCACGATTACCGGCTTGCCGACCGTGCGCGTGGCATTGACGATCTTCTTCTGCAGCGGCGGCACTTCCTCGGGCGCGAGCTCGACGCCGAGGTCACCGCGCGCGACCATGATGCCGTCTGCCTCGGCAATGATCTCGTCGATCCGTGCCACGGCCTGCGGTTTTTCGATCTTGGCGCAGAGCGCGCCGCGATTGCCCATCAATTCGCGCGCTTCACGAAGATCCTCTGGCCGCTGGACGAAGGAGAGGGCGATCCAGTCCGCGCCCTGCTCGACCGCGAATGCGAGGTCCTTCTTGTCCTTTGCCGTGAGGGCCGGGATCGGGATTTCCGCATCGGGCACGTTCACGCCCTTGCGGTTGGAAATCACCCCGCCGACTTCGGCCTTGCACAATATGTGGTTCTCGTCCGCCTCCTTCACGCGCAGGCGGATCTTGCCATCATTGATCAGCAGGCGCTGGCCCTTTTCAAGCAGGCCGAACAATTCTGGATGAGGCAGGCAGACGCGCGTGGCATCGCCGGGCGTTTCGTCACGGTCGAGCGTAAATTCAGCGCCGTGCGGGATCACGGCCTTGTCATCGGCGAAAGTGCCGACGCGCAGCTTCGGGCCCTGCAGGTCGCACAGCACCGCGATCGGCCGGTTGAATTCCTTTTCCAGTGCCCGCACCGTACGGAAATTCTCGGCGTGCTGGTGATGCTCGCCATGGCTCATATTGAAGCGGAAGGCGTCGGCGCCCGAGATAAAGAGCTGGCGCAAGGTATCGGCATCGCTGCAGGACGGGCCGATAGTGGCGAGGATCTTGACCTTGCGGCCTCTCGGTTCGATTTTTGCCATCAACCAACTATGTCAGTGCTGCACTGCAACTCAAGGAACAATCATGCCTGAAACCGCCGATCCGCTCGATAATCTGCCCGATGAGGTTGCCGCTGTCGCCTTTCGCCGCCTGGTGCGCCATTTGCGCAAGCGCCACGATGCCCAGAACATCGACTTGATGGGGCTTTCGGGTTTCTGCCGCAATTGCCTGGCGGACTGGATTCGCGATGCCGGATATGAGGGGGACAAGGGTGAGGCGCGTGCGCTGATCCTCGGCATGCCGATGGAAGAGTGGAAGGCCAAGTACCAGACCGAGGCAACGCCCGAGCAGATGGCGCGGATGGAGGCGAGCCTGAAGCTGAACGGCGGAACGCACTAACCTTCCCCGTTATTCACAGGCGTTTGTGCGCAGGGTGGGTTCACCCCGACCCTTTGGCTGGCTATCCAGCGCGCCAACCGATTCTCACTGATCTGACCGGAGTAATTCATGGCCGAAGCCACCGACGACCGCCTGCGCCTGCTTATCGAGCGTATCGAACGCCTCGAGGAAGAGAAGAAGGGCATCGCCGACGATATTCGTGACGTCTATGCCGAGGCGAAGGCCGTGGGCTATGACACCAAGATCATGCGCCAGATCGTGCGTCTGCGTAAGATGGACAGCAATGACCGCCGCGAGATGGAAATGGTGCTCGATACCTACAAGGCGGCGCTTGGCCTGGGCTGATCCTGCCGGTTGACCTTCCTCAAGTCCGGGGCAAAAGTCCGACCCCGGGAGGAAGGGCTTGAAAGATAGAACCATCTTCGCGCCATTGGTGATGGCGTTCGACCTGCTTCGAAGCCGGACTGCGCTCCTCGTATTTGCGGCGTTCCTGGTGGTAGCGGTCGTCTCCAGGCCCCTGATGGTTACTCTCATGAGCGACCCCCTCACCTTGGGTGTGATTGACATACGCCTGGTGGGCTTTGCAGTCTCGTTGCTGCTTGCTGGCTTTTCCCAGTACATGATTGGCCGAAATCTGCTGCTCCCCGGAGCGCAGTTGGGCAATGTCCCTTGGGTAAAATGGATTGGCCTGATCGTAGCTATCTTCGTGGTCAAGGGAGTGGTTGGCTTCATCCTTGCGACGATGCTCGTCATGTCTTCGCAAAGTGATTTTGCGCTGACCTATGGTTCGATGGCGACGGGTTGTGTTGCCACGATCCTGACCTTTCCACTTGTTGTGCGGGCGCTGCTGGCTGTCGCGGGTATTCAATCGCCTAAATTGGGCGACATCGCAGATGTCAGTTTCAACGGACTGCGTACGAACTACTTCTGGTTTGCCGTCGTCGCCCTGGTTTTTCCCCTTTTAATGGTATTTGCCTTCACTAGCCTCTCCGGCTGGGGCTATGATGCGAATGCCATGCAGGGGAACGTGCTTCAAAGCGCCATCACCAGTCTTGGCCAGGTGCTGGAAATGCTGTTGGCGTTGGTGGCAGCAAGATCGCTGGTCGCGTTGTCGGGCGATCAAGCGGAAACTTTCGCATGAAGCTCACGCGCCAAGCTCACGCATTGCCCGGCGCGCACCCATTCGCTAGGGCAGCGGCAGATTTCCATTCAGCCGACAAGAAGCGAACATGGCAGGCCATTCCAAATTCAAGAACATCATGCACCGCAAGGGTGCTCAGGACAAAAAGCGGTCCAACCTCTTTTCCAAGCTCAGCCGCGAAATCACCGTGGCGGCCAAGCTGGGCACGCCCGATCCGGACATGAACCCGCGCCTGCGCCTGGCGGTCAACACCGCCAAGGCCCAGTCCATGCCCAAGGACAATATCCAGCGGGCGATCGACAAGGCGACCGCCGGCGATGATGAGAATTACGAAGAGCTGCGCTATGAAGGCTATGGCCCGGGCGGCAGCGCGATCATCGTCGAGGCGCTGACCGACAATCGCAACCGCACCGCCTCCAATATCCGCACGATCTTCTCCAAGCACGGCGGAAACCTTGGCGCCTCGGGCTCGGTCTCGCACGGTTTCGAACGCCTCGGCTATATCTATTACGAAGCCGATGCGGGCGATGAGGAGAAGGTGCTCGAAGCAGCTCTCGAAGCGGGTGCGGAAGACATTTCCTCCTCGGAAGACGGTCATGAGATCTGGACAGGTGCGGAAGACCTCCACGCCGTCTCATCCGAAATGGAAAAGACCCTCGGAGAGGCCAAGGAAGTGAAGCTGGCGTGGAAGCCGACGCTCACCACCGAGCTCAATGAGAAGGATGCCGGCACGCTGCTCAAGCTGGTCGATGCGCTGGACGACGATGACGACGTGCAGACCGTCTGGGGCAATTACGAAATCTCCGACGAGATCATGGACAAGCTGGATTGACGCTTGACGCGGAATATCTACGTTCCGTTCGGGATCGTATCTCCGCGGCTTCCCCCGGTCCTTGGAAGTCCTGGGTCGAGGGTCGTGATTTCTCGTCTGGCAGCAGCTTTATCGAGACGAGCGATGGCTCCGACATCTATCTGTCGGGGGGCAGTATTGCCGATCAGGATTTCATCGCGCATGCCCGTCAAGATATAGAGATCTTGCTAGACGAGATCGCTCGCCTGACGCCAACTTCCGACGGCTAATGCTGATCCTCGGCCTCGATCCTTCGCTCAGCTGTACCGGCTGGGGTGTGATCCGCGCCGAGGGCAGCCGGATCAGCCATGTCGCCAATGGCCAGGTGAAGACCGAGGCCAAGGCGCCTATGGCCGTGCGGCTCTCGCATCTCGCGACTGCGATCGAAGCGGTTATTGCCGAACATGGTCCCGATCATGCGGCGGCCGAGGAAATCTATCTCAACAAGAACCCGCAATCGACGCTCAAGCTGGCGCAGGCGCGCGGTGCGGTACTGGCGGCCTGCGGGGCACGGGGCCTAAAGGTGCATGAACACGCCGCGCGTGCGGTGAAGAAATCGGTAGTCGGCACGGGCGGGGCGGAAAAGGCCCAAGTGCAGGCCATGCTCAAAGTGCTGCTTCCCGGTGCGCAGATTGCCGGAGCCGATGCCGCCGATGCGCTGGCCGTCGCCATTGCCGACGCGCATCTTGGCTGATTGTCCTACTGGCGAAAGCCCCGCTAGAAGACTGGCGATGACTCGCCCGTTCCCCCTTCACCGGTACTCTTGCCAAGCCCCTTGCCAAGCCCATGCCGGGGAAGGAGAGTTTTTTGCATCAGGACAGTCTGTCAGGTGTGAGGGGTTAGAAGGAAATCGCTGATGTTCCTCGTCGTTTTTCGCAACCGCAAGCGCGCAGACATGGATGAGGCTGCCTATGCGGCGGATGCTGCACGGATGGAACAACTGGCGGCTCAGCAGGAGGGCTTCCTCTCCTTCAAGAGCTACACGTCAGAGGATGGCGAAGTGGTGGCCCTGTCCGAATGGGCGGACGAAGCATCGGCACGAGGCTGGGGCCGGGTAGCAGAGCACTCGGAGGTTCAGCGCCGGGGCCGTGCGAGCTATTATGCAAGTTACACGCTCTTCGCCTGTGATTCCCCGAGAGTTCACGAATTTACCGCAGAGGATGATCGATGATCGAGTTTTACGGCATACCCAATTGCGACACCGTCAAGAAGGCGCGCAAGTGGTTGGAGGCGCATGGCGTCGACTACAATTTCCACGACTACAAGAAGGAAGGTGCCGACCCCAAAATGCTGCATGACTGGGCGGGCGCGGTCGGCTGGGAGGCTCTGCTCAACAAGCGCGGCACCACCTTTCGCAAGCTGCCCGATGCCGACAAGGAAGGCATCGACAAGGACAAGGCCGTTGCGCTGATGGCCGAGCATCCGAGCATGATCAAACGCCCGGTGGCGATCTACGACAATGGTCTCCTGGTCGGCTTCGACAGCGACCAGTGGGAAGCTGCATTGGCGTGATCCGGTCTGTGCCAGGGCTGCAATGCCCGGCTCAGCTCAGGAAGAAGTTCTTGGCCTCAAGCGGCGGCGGGGCTTCCTCGCCCAGATGGGCGGCTAGGCAGATCTCCGCCTGACGGCAGATGGCATCGAGCGGCAGGCCATTGGGCGTGGTGCCGAAAGGATGGCTTAGGTCCTCGGTCACTTCGGCAAGGCCAAGGAAGACATAGGCGACGATGGCGACGAAAACCGGTGTCAGCCAGCCGGCAGGACCGATTAGCGCCAACGGCAGAAGCAGGCAGTAGAGATAGGTCGTGCGGTAGATCAGCAGCGAATAGACATAGGGCAGCGGCGTGGTCGCGATCCGCTCGCATCCGGCCTGCTGCAGCGAGATGCTGGCCAGTCGCTCGGCCAGTGCCTTGGCGCCGAAGCCATCGACGCTTCCCGCGCGAACGCTTTCTGCAATAGTCCGGGCCATGTGGTTCAGTGCCGCGTCGGGCGGATTGGGCGCGCTGGTGAATTGCGCTCCGAAGGCGAGGGCTTGCGAGTCCTCGGGTAGCCGGCGCAGGCTGGCGCGATGCAGGTGGATGAAGGCGCGCGCGGTACGCAGCACGTCCTTGCGGCGGTTGTCGTCGCGTTCGAACAGGTCGAGTTCGCGTGCGAGGCTGCGCAAATCGGCGAGCAGCCCGCCCCATAGCTTGCGGGCCTCCCACCAGCGCTCGTAAGCCGCATTGTTGCGGAAACCGAGGAACAGCGAGAGCGCGATGCCGAAGACGGTAAAGCCCGCGCCGTCGACTTCCGGGAAGCCGGGATAGGTGTGATGCACCCAGACCATCACCGCCGAAAGGGCCACCAGCAGCAGCAGGCGCGGCGCGATCACCGGGACGATCGATCCGCGAACGGCGAAGATCAGTTCCAGCCTGGTGGGTTTGTCGCGCACGATCATGGCTTGCGCGCGCCCATGCTTCAGGCTGCCCTTGCGGTCACGATATAGTTGAGTGCGAGGTCGTCCGAGAGGTGCAGGCCTTGCGAGGGACGCCAGCTAATGCCCTTCGGCTCGCCCATTTGCAGGCCCGCCTCGGCAAGCAATTCGCCCAGTTCGTCGGGCGTGATGAAATCATCCCAGTGATGCGTGCCCTTGGGGATCGCGCCAAGACCCTCGGCCGCTCCGATCATGATCGCCCGGCTGGCGAGTGTGCGGTTGGGCGTGGAGAGGACCATCAATCCGCCGGGGGCGAGATGTGCGGCGAGTTGGCTCACGAAAGCCTGCTTGTCGGCGACATGCTCAATCACTTCCATGCTGGTGACCAAATAGAAAGTGCCAAGCCCAAGCGAACCCAACTCGCCATGGCGATAGTCGATGTCCAGTCCGACCCCTTCGGCATGCGCAGTGGCAGCGCCGATATTCTCTTCCGCCGCATCGACGCCGGTCACCTTCGCACCAAGCCTTGCCAGCGGTTCGCACAGCAGTCCCGCGCCGCAGCCGACATCCAATGCGCTCTTGCCCACAAGCGGCTTCACGCTCCGCACATCGCCGCCCCAATGCAAGTCGATCGCTTCCCGAAGGAAGGCCAGTCGCACCGGGTTCAGCCTGTGCAGCATGGCGCTGGATCCCTTCGGGTCCCACCAGTCCGCTGCGAGCGCACCGAAATGCGCCGCTTCCTCGGGCCTTATGGTTGCACTTGCGAAGCTTGCATCAGCCATGTGCTGCCCCTAACAGCGCGCGAAGCTTCGAGCCAGACTCGATAATGACAACAGGGCGTCCAGCAGGGGAGCTATCTTGGCCCGTATCGTGATGAAATTCGGCGGCACGTCCATGGCCGGCACGGAACGTATCCGCCGTGTCGCCAATATCGTGCGCAAGCAGGCCGAGGGCGGCAATGAAGTCGCGGTGGTGGTTTCCGCCATGGCGGGCGAGACCGATCGCCTGGTCAACTTCTGCCGCGAGGCCAACCCGCTTTACGATCCGGCCGAATATGATGCGGTTGTTTCCAGCGGCGAGCAGGTGACCAGCGGGTTGCTGGCGCTGACGCTGCAGGCAATGGGCTGCAAGGCGCGCAGTTGGCTTGGCTGGCAGGTTCCGATCAAGACCTTCTCGGTCCATGCGAATGCCCGCATCGACGATTTCGACGCTTCCAGGCTGGTCGAGCACATGCAGGCTGGCGAGATCGCCGTGATCCCCGGCTTCCAGGGCCTGTCCGAAGATGGTCGCATCTCCACGATGGGGCGCGGCGGGTCGGATACGTCGGCTGTAGCCATTGCGGCGGCAGTGGGTGCCGATCGCTGCGACATCTACACCGACGTCGACGGCGTCTACACCACCGATCCGCGTATCGTGGCCCGCGCGCAGAAGCAGAAATACGTGACCTATGAGGAGATGCTCGAGCTCGCCTCTGTCGGCGCCAAGGTGCTGCAGACGCGCTCGGTCAGCCTCGCCATGAAGCGCAATGTGCGCGTGCAAGTGCTGTCCTCCTTCGTGGACGACGATGCGCCCTCCGCGGACACGCTGCCCGGCACCATGATCGTCTCCGAAGAGGAGATGGATGACATACTCAAGGAACAGAAGATGGAACGCCAGACCGTTACCGGTATTGCCCTCGACAAGAACGAGGCCCGCGTTGTGCTGACCCGCGTACCCGACAAGCCGGGCGCCGTTGCCGAGATCTTCCTGCCGCTGGGCGAGGCCGGCATTAATGTCGACATGATCATCCAGAATGTCGGCCGCGACAAGGGCGAGACAGACGTCACCTTCACCGTGCCCCAGGCCGAACTGGCACGCGCGCAGGCCCTGCTGGAAAACCTCAAGGAGAAGATCGGCTACAACCGCATCATCACCGATGCCAATGTGGCCAAGGTCTCGGTCGTCGGCATGGGCATGAAGAGCCATACCGGCGTGGCCGCCTCCATGTTCAAGGCGCTGGCCGATCGCGGCATCAACGTGCAGGCGATCTCCACTTCGGAGATCAAGATTTCCGTGCTGATCGATGCCGACGAGACCGAGCTGGCCGTGCGCGTGCTGCACACGGCCTATGGCCTCGATGCGAAGGACGAAGCGGCCTGATTTGAGTTGCGAATGCGCATCTGCGCATTCGTCCTCGCTAGGCGGGCAGGCAAGCTGCCCCCGCTGCGGGCGGCCATTCGGCCTTGCGGTCGGCTGATCGCCAACCGTTGAGGCGTCAGTCTACCCAGCCTTCGGGAACGTCGCTTGCGCCCATGATCTGGCGCTTGAGGATCTTCCACTCGCCGTCCCGCTTGACCAGCCAGTCGAACTCGCGGCCCTGGACCAGTATACGCGGCGCATCGCCTTCCTCGTCGATAATCGTCTCGGTGAAGACGAGGCGCGCGGTTGCCGTGTCGCCATCGACCTTGATCAAGGGATTGCCGATCAGGATGTTGAGCGCGGCGGCACTGCGCTGCGGAGCGTCCGAAGGCACGGCTTCGTATGCGCCGCGGATCGCATCGATACCCTTATAGCTGGTTTCGCCAAGCACCATTTCGCCGTCCTCGGCGTAGAACTCACCGACCTTCTCGGCCACGCCGCCGCCGAAATCGTAATAATAGCTGGTCAGCAAGTCCTCGATCGCGGCCTCATCCGCCAGCGCGGTGAGCAGCGCGTCTTCGGCATCGTCCCCGGCTTCCTGGCAGCCAACCAGCGCCAGGCTCGCCGTGGCGGCAGAAATCAGGGCAAGCGTGTTCAAACGCATCTTCATGTGCAATCCCCTCCCAATCGGTTTCGCGGCGGAACCTAGAGCTATACTACTGCGAGGCAATGGCTATTGCGCGTCACGCCTGCACTTGCCAGATTCCGCGCACCTCGCCAAAAGGCGCGCAAACGGCCCGTCCTGGGCGCCAATTTGCGGATTGATCCCCACATGACAGCTTTTCCCAAGACCTTGGCCCTGATGCAGCGCGGCGCCGAATTCCTCGGCACCGATTATGCGATCATGTGCGGCGCGATGAGCTGGGTTTCGGAGCGTGGCCTCGTGTCGGCGATCAGCAATGGCGGCGGCTTCGGCGTGATCGCCTGTGGTGCCATGACGCCAGACCTGCTCGATGCCGAGATCGCCGCCACCAAGGTGCTGACCGACAAGCCGTTCGGGGTGAACCTCATTACCATGCATCCCGACCTGTTCGAGCTGATCGAGGTTTGCGCCAAGCACGAGGTGACCCATGTGGTGCTCGCCGGCGGATTGCCGCCCAAGGGTAGCGTCGAGGCGATCAAGGCGAAGGGCGCCAAGCTGATCTGCTTCGCCCCCATGCTGGCGCTGGGCAAGAAGCTGCTGCGCTCCGGCGCAGACGCCCTGGTGATCGAAGGCAATGAGGCGGGCGGTCATATCGGCCCTGTGGCGACCAGCGTGCTGGCGCAGGAAATCCTGCCCGAACTGGCAGAAGACAATCTCGTTTTCGTCGCCGGCGGGATCGGCAAGGGCGACATGATTGCTGCCTATCTCGAAATGGGCGCTGCCGGCGTGCAGCTCGGCACGCGCTTTGCCTGTGCAACCGAGAGCATCGCCCATCCTGATTTCAAGAAGGCCTTCTTCCGCGCCAATGCGCGCGATGCGGTGGCCAGCGTGCAGCTCGATCCGCGCCTTCCGGTGATCCCCGTTCGTGCGCTCAAGAACAAGGGCACGGAGGAATTTACCGCCAAGCAGCGCGAGGTCGGCCTGCTGCTCGACCAGGGCAGCGTCGACATGAACGAGGCGCAATTGCGTATCGAACATTTCTGGGCCGGAGCCCTGCGCCGCGCGGTGATCGATGGCGATGTCGAGAATGGCTCGCTCATGGCCGGGCAGAGCGTCGGCATGGTCAAGACCGAAGAGCCGGTTGCCGATATCATCCAGGCATTGATGGCCGAGAGCGAAGAGGCACTGTCCGGGCGGTGACGCAGGTCGTCACCTATCGCGACGAGCACTTTGCCGGGCTCGACGCATTGTGGCGCGAGGCCTTCCCGGACGATCCGCCGCGCAACCGCGCAGCAGTTTCCGTCCCCGCCAAGCTGGCCGAACAACCGGACCTGCTTTTCGTCGCGGTCGATGGCGACGAGGTCATCGGCTCGATCATGGCTGACTATGGCGGCCATCGCGGCTGGCTCTATTCGGTGGCGGTCAGCAGAGCGCGGCAGGGCGAGGGTATCGGCCGGGCGCTGGTGGAGCACGCAGAGGCGGCGCTGAAAGCGCGGGGTTGCCTCAAGGTCAATCTGCAGGTGCGTGAAGGCAATCCGGTGACCGGCTTCTACGCAAAGCTCGGCTACGAAATGGAACCGCGCACGGATATGGGCAAGCTCATCTAATTCGAGGGGACGGCAGGAAACGCAACGAATGCCGCCAGGAGCGGGCGTTCAGTTCCACTCCGCAGGATCGAGCGCATATAGCGCCGCGAGCTGTGCATAGAGTGCTGGTTCCTCGCGGCGTAGCGCGCGCGGCTTTTCGAAAAACGTCACGGTCGCTTCGGCGAAGAACTCTTGATGGTTCATGGCACCATAGGCGTCGATAAGGGTTCGATGCCCGGCCTCAACCCTCTCCACGTGGGCACGGTAGGCGTCCAGCATGGCCTTCTCCCAGTCCGCATATCTCTGCCCTTTTCGCAGGAGGGGGATACCATTGGTGTGACCGGTCAAATTGTCCAACTGGTGAGCGAATTCGTGGATTACGACGTTATGCCCGTCATCCGCATCGAGCCCACCCTGCAGCGCATGGTCCCAGGACAGGACGATCGGACCTCGGGACCAGCTTTCTCCTGCCAGGCCGGAATTCCACTCGTGAACGACGATGCCATCGTGCCTGCCACGACCGGTGCTGAATGCCGCCGGGTAGACCAGCACGTTCCTGAGCGTGTGGTACCAGTCGGGGCTGTTGACGACCAGGAGGCAGGCTTGCGCGGCAATCGAGAGCCTCATTTCCTCCTTCACCTCAAGGTCCAGATTGCCGCGAAAGGTAACCTGATCGAGGAACAGGTTCATCTTGCCCTCGAGACTGGGCCGCAATGACTCGGGCAACCTACGGACAATCGGTACCAGCTGTGTCAGCTTCTCGCGCTGCTGTGCAGTAAGAGGTGTCGCCAGCAGTTTTTCGCGCTTCCTCTTCCGTAGTCTGCGGCGATACCAAAGCCCTCCCAAAAGGAGCAGCGCTGCAAGAAGGAGTGGCAAATAGGTCAAGGATGCGCGCGCAACTGCTCAGCCTGCCAGTCCCAGCAAGACTTGCGTGGTCAGTTCCGGATCGTTCTCCATCACGAAATGATCGGTTCCCGTCTCATGATATTCCCAGCCTTCCGCCTTGGCGATCGCGGCGAAGCGCGGGAAGGGCGAGGGCTCGTAACCCGTCGCCAGGATATAGGCCTTCTTGGGGATGCCCGCCTCGTCCCCGCTGCTTTCTGCGCCTTCGAGCAGGGTGAGTAGCGGATGGTAGCCGACAATGCCGGGGACGGGTTCGAATTCGGGCGGTGTTCCGAGCGGGCGGATCAGGCCGGGCCGGTCCTTCTGCGTATCGATATACCAATTGTGCTCGAACTCGCCGGTAATGTCCCACAGGCTCTGCCCGCCGGCGGGCATGAAGGCGTCAATATAGAGAATTGCGTCGATGCTCTTGCCAAGGCGCGAGGCGACGCTGGTGATGACCATGCCGCCATAGGAATGGCCCGCGAGGATGAAGCGGTCGATCCCGGCGGCGGCGACCTGTTCGCACACGGCATCGACATGGTCTGTCAGCGTGATGCCGGGATGCAGCTCGCCCTGGCGTGAGCCGAGGCCGGGCAGGGTGGCGACGAGGACATCATGCCCTTCGGCCTCGAGCCGGGCGGGAACTTCGCCATAGGTATGTCCGCCGCCCCAGGCGCCATGGACGAGTACGAAATTGGCCATCATGTCTCTCCCTTTGCGCTTACAATAGCACCGCACAGCAAAAAGGGGAGGCACCTTGCGGTACCTCCCCTTCTTGTTTCGTGCCGATTGGCTGCGAAAACTTACGAGAAAGTCTTCGAGGTACGCCAGCCGGTGGCGTAGGTGTCGGCAGCCATCTTGCCGTAGGGCACCGGCGAAACGATGACCTTGACGTCCAGCTGCTTGTGCGGCTCGAC
>CAJXNC010000014.1 GCA_913056125.1 uncultured Altererythrobacter sp. | reverse complement strand
GCCCCTTCTCCCGGACATGCGAGGCCCGTTCTGTCGGGCCGGCCGCAGCGACATGTCGGTCGCGATGGGAACGCCGACGGGAATCACAATCGGAGCCAGGGAGTTTCAGGAGATGAGCGAGCCGTCCATCAAGCCGGCCTACAAGCGTGTGATTCTCAAGCTGAGCGGCGAGAGCTTCTGCCGCAACCGCGAGGGCGGGATCAGCATGACCGAAGTGGCCCGCACGTCCGAGCAGATCAAGGCGGTCGTGGAAGCCGGGGTCGAGCTGGCGATCGTCTGTGGCGGCGGCAACATTCTGCGGGGCAAGCAGTTCTCCGCGGTCAGCGAAGCGATCCAGCCGGCGACAGCCCACTACATGGGGATGCTGGCGACGGTCATCAACGGCCTGGCGCTGCAGGACGCCCTCGAGAACGCCGGCGTGCCGACGCGACTGCAGTCCGCCATCCGTATGGAAGGTGTCGCCGAGCCCTTCATTCGCCGTCGGTGCGTACGTCACCTCGAGAAAGGACGGGTCGTGATTCTGGCGGCGGGGACGGGCAGCCCGTTCGTGACGACTGATACGGCCGCGGCTCTGCGGGCCCGCGAGATCGAGGCAGACGTGCTGATGAAGGCGACGCGTGTGGACGGCGTCTACTCCGACGATCCGGAGAAAAACCCGCACGCGGTCCGCTACGCCGACATCTCGTTTGGCGACGTGCTGTCGCAGGGTCTGCAGGTGATGGATGCCCAGGCCGTGCATCATTGCATGGAGCATGGCATTCCGATCATGGTGTTCAACTTCCAGCGGGAAGGGAACATCCTGCGGGCGATTGCCGGCGAACGGATCGGAACGCTCGTGCATCCGAATGACCAGAAACCGTCGGCATAGGTTGCTGACGGTTTCCGGTACGCGGCGCCGATCAGGTGTTCAGCAGGTTGCGGATCATCATGATGGCCGCCGGACCGACGAGCACCACGAAGATGCCGGGGAAGATGAACAGCACCAGCGGGAAGATCATCTTCACTGCGGTCTGCTGGGCCTTTTCCTCGGCCATCTGACTTCGCTTGACCCGCATGCTGTCGGACTGCACGCGGAGGGCCTGAGCGATCGAAGAGCCGAAGCGATCGGCCTGAATCAGGATTGCGACCAGGGCCCGCATGTCGTCGACGCCGGTCCGCACACCCAGGTCATGCAGCACTTCGCGACGGGGACGCCCCATCTGCAGCTGCATGTTGGCCATGTTGAACTCGGAGCAGATGTCCGGGGCGCTGTCGGCAAGTTCTTCGGCGACGCGGCGCATGGCGGCGTCGAGACCAAGGCCGGCTTCGACGCAGACAACGAGCAGGTCGAGGGCGTCCGGCATGGTGAGGAAGACCCGCTCCATCCGCTGCTTGCGGATGACGATCAGCTTGCGTTCGAACGCGTCCTGGTCTTCGCAATTCTCGCCGCGCGCAATGAAGCACTGGCGGATAACCGGCATGCTCTCGAGCACGGCCTTGCCCAGCCCGTCGAGCGTGGTCGGCACGTCGCGCCAGCCGATCAGCTGCTGGCCTTCCTTCTTGATGAACTTTTCGAACTGGCCGGTGATGAAATCGCGTGCCGCATCGTCCTGCGGCATGAAGCACATCGCCACGGCGTAATCGCCTGCCGGGGGCAGGGTCAGGCCTTCGGACTTCGCCCACTTGCGATAGAACTTGTCGGGAATCTGCATGAGGATACCCGCGCCATCGCCCAACAAGGGGTCTGCGCCCACCGCGCCGCGATGGTCGATATTTTCCAGAATCTGCAGCGCCTGCGTGACGATTTCGTGCGATTTCTCGCCCTTGATGTGGGCGACAAAGCCCACGCCGCAATTGTCGTGTTCGTTACGCGGATCGTATAGGCCCTGCGGGGCTGGCAACTCGGTCAACTCTTCTATCCTGTCTCAGGCCGTTACGGTGGGGCGCTCCGACGCCCAAAAGCGGGCAGCGAAACGCGACTCACCCGGCATGGGTGCTTCTCGAAAATGTCGCGAAACTTCCCCATGGCGACAGGAAGATGTTTTGGCAAGGTTTGCTGCAACGCACAATGCCTGTTTGGCAGGCAAGCGCAGCTTTATCGGGCCTGCGGACGGGCCGTAAAGGCCTGATCAGGCTGCGCCGCTCATCCGCTGGAGGTTGAGAAGGGCCTCGCGCAGGGCACGCTCATTCTCTTCCGGATCGAGCTTTGCAGCCTGCCGTTCGGAAGCGAACTGCGTCGGCTTCGCGCTCTGACCGGGCGTGGCGGCTTCTCCTCCTGCATTGGGGAAGACCACGGCGGGTTCGAAATCGCCCGAAACGTCCTGCGGTTCGTCCTCGATACGAACGAATTTCTCGGCTTTCTGCTTGAACGGGTTGTCCATCGCCTGCGTAGCTTCGAAGTCCTCGCCATCGTCCTGCGGAACAGCATCCGCAACTTCCGGCTCGGCTGCGACGGGATCGGCGGCGGGCTGCTGGGTGGCTTCCTGTGCAGCCTCGGCGCGCATGCGCTGGATCGGCAGCGAGAAGCTGGCGGCGAGATCGTCTACCTCGTCCTCTTCGGCCGCAATGTCGGCGAAGCCCGCGAAGGGCTTGTAGGTCGGCTTGTCTTCGGCCGGGGCGCTGGGCTGGAATACCTGACGCTCATCGTCCTCGACACCAGCTTCCATTTCCCCGTCTTCCACGACTTCCGCAGATTCAACCACTTCCTCGGCTTCGGCAGGGCGGCTCAAGTCGACAGGTGCAGGAGTTTCCTCTTCCTCGACCTCGGCAACCTCTTCATCGACTTCCGTCTCTTCGCCGCGCGATAGGCCGGCCATGCGCTCGAAAAGCGTGCTGCGAGCGGGCGTGGATGATGGCTGGACGGGTTCGGCCGTCTGTTCGGCAACTTCTTCCGAGTCCATTTCCGATTCGAGGTCATCATCTTCCGACATCTCGGCGCTGAAGCCGGAGAAGGGAGATGCCTCATCTTCGGCTTTCTCCGATTCGCCCGAAGGTGCATCGAAGGTTCGGGCAAAGGTGACGTCGATCTCCTCCCCCTCTTCCTTTGCGCTCACCTCTTCGGTTTCGAGCACGTCGTCCGCCACTTCATCGACGGGTGCTTCGTCATGCGAGGCATTGCCGCCGAAGAAATTTGCCATCGCGGCCGCAGCTTCGTCGGCTTCCGCGACTTCGAAATCTTCGGCCAGCGGCTTGGCAACCGGCTTGGCTGCGCTGGCCAGCGCGGCGGCGCGGGCCGAGCGGAATGCACGGTGCTTCTCGATCGAGGCGCCAAGGCGCTGGGCGAGCTGTACGAGGCCGATCTCGTCCAGTTCGGAATCCTTCCGATCTACGCTCAGGCCAGCTTCAAACTCCTCGCCAGCTGCTTCGCTGGCGGGTTCGTCATCCACTTCAGGGAGAAAGCTCTGCGGCGCATCATCGCCGGCCGCTTCCATCACCTCGTCCTCTTCCTGTTCAAGCCAGGCAGATGCGAATTCTGTATTGTCGGCGACAGGCTCCAAAGCGACTTCGTCCTGCATTTCGCGATCTGCAATGAAGTCCTGCCTGTCACTCATTGTCTGTTCCTCAAATCGGTCTTCGTCTTCGCTAGGGGCGAATTCCTGCTGGCCGGTAAATTCCGGTTCATCGTCAGTTTCGGGCTCGAATTCTGCGGCCTCTTCCTCTTCGTCTTCGCCGAATTCGGCAAGATCGAGTTCGGCCAGGCCGAGCGGCACCGTTGGCTCTTCGTCCGATTCGGTGGTGCCTTCGATGGTGACTTCGACTTCTTCTTCCGCCTCGTCGGCCAAAACCGCTTCCTCTTCATGCCGGGAAACGCCTGGCAAGGGGGCGAGGTCGAAGAATTCACTGGGTCCGCCGTCATCGGTAATGGCAAGGGCGCGGCGGCCCCTGGGAGCGGTGCCGAGGCCTTCGCCGCCCAGTTCGGCATGGGCGTCGATCGGCTTGCGGCCGAGTGAGCGCTCGCGCTTGAGATTCTTGTCGGCACCATGCGCCTTGGCAACCTGGCGGGCGATTAGCAGGCCGGCAACGGCGCCCAGGACGGTAAAGGCCAGGGCGATCATTGCACGCGCGGTGAAACCGAGCGGCGGCGCGGCGGCGGGAATGATGGAAGAAAGGCCGGTGGAGGTGGCGATCTGCTCGATCACCGATACGGGAACCACGAGGCTGCCAATGCCCAGCAGGGCGGCGAACCAGATGGCTACCACGAAGGGGAAGGCTGCATGGGTGCTGATCGGGGCCTTGGCCGCCTTTCCGCTCTCTGCCTTGTCCTGCGCTATGCTTGCCACTTGCTCATTCCAATATCTGCACCGTCTGCGCCTTGGTCCGCTTGTCAGGCGGCGGCACGAACTCGGCCAATCGGACTGGTTGGTAACAGCGTTTGGTAAACGAGCTGATAACGTTGAATATTGCGCGCCCAGTCGTGGTTCTCTGCCACGTGGCGCCTTGCCGCCTCGCGCATGGCGTCCCAATCGTCGCGCCTGTCAAGTAAATCGGCCAGGGCCTTTGCGCATGCGGCCGGATCGTCGGCGTTAAACAATGTGCCGGTCTCGCCATCACTCACCAGCTCGCGGTGCCCGCCGACATTGCTCGCGGCGACGAGCTTGCCCTGCGCCATGGCCTCGAGCGGCTTAAGGGGCGTGACGAGGTCGGTCAGGCGGCTGGCCTTGCGCGGATAGGCCAGGATGTCTGTCAACGCGTAATAGTTCTCGACTTCGGAATGCGGCACGCGGCCGGCGAAGCAGATCGCATGGGCGGCAGGAGAGGCCTTGGCCTGTGCGGCCAGCCCATCTGCCATCGGTCCCCCGCCAACGAGCAGCAGCCGCGCATCGGCATGGCGCTCGATAAGCATGGGCATGCAGGCGATCAAATCGTCGAGCCCTTCGTAGTCGTAGAAGCTGCCGATGAAGCCGATCACCGGACCATCGCCGAGACCGAGCCTCTCTGCGAGCGCGGGATCGCGCGGAACGGGATTGCCGAACATCTCCAGGTCGACGCCATTTGGCATGATCGAGATCTTTTGTGGGTCGAAACCGCGCGCGACGAGGTCCTTCCGCAGTCCTTCGCAAATCGTCACCACGTGAGATGCCTCACGCACCACGTGGTTTTCCAGCTCGCGCGTCAGGCGATACTTGATCGAATTCTCGCGGCCCGTGCCGTTGCCCACGGCGGCATCTTCCCAGAAGGCGCGGATCTCGTAGACCACGGGAATGCCGAGGCGGCGCCCGGCGCGGATTGCAGCCATGCCGTCGAGGGCGGGCGAGTGAGCGTGGAGGATATCGGGGCGCCATTCCTGCGCCAGCTTGCCAATCGCATCGGCCAGCGCGCCGATCTCGCGCCATTCGCGCAAGCCCGCTGGGCCCGAGGCTTCACCCGGCGTGCGGTGGAAGGTGAGGCCGTCAACGATCTCGGTATCCGGACCTTCGGCACTGTGACGCTGGCCGGTAATGCCGCGCACCTCCCATCCCAGGGCTTGCTGGGCGCGCAGGATGGCACGCGTGCGAAACGTGTATCCGCTGTGTAGCGGCAGAGAGTGATCGAGGACGTGCAGTACCCGTGTCATGCGCGGAATCCCTGCCACGACAACCTTAACGGCGCGTCAATTTCTCTGCGCTAGGGCCATTTCAAACTGGCGGAAATGCACCTGTGATCGACTATTTCACCATTGCCCTGACGCACGGCCTGATTGCGCTGGCGGCATTTCGCCTGCTCTGGCGCGACAATCTCGATCGCGAGGATTTGCCTGTTCCAGGCGAGGCAGAACAGAGCCCAAAGGGTCCAGAAGGGCGCTGAGCCATGCTTGACCTCGCCCTGATCGGCTTTTTCGGCCTGCTCCTGCTGATGGGCCTCAAGCGACCCTTCATCTGGGTGCTGCTCTACATCTATGTCGACATCGTCGCCCCGCAGAAAGTCGGCTGGGGGATCATCCAGTCGCTTCCGCTTTCGCTTATGGCATTCGCCGCGGCTTTTTGCGGCTGGCTGCTGCTCGACAGCAAGCAAGGTTCGCGCTTCACCTTCCGCCAGGGGCTGATTCTGCTGCTGCTGGCCTATTGCGCGATGACCACGCTGATGGCGCAGTTCCCCGAGGCCGCGCAGGTCAAATGGGACTGGGTGTGGAAAGCGATGATCTTTGCCGCCTTCCTGCCGCTGACGCTGCGTACCAAGCTGCGGCTCGAAGCTGCCGCCCTCGTCATGGCGCTGGCTGTGGGTGCCATCGTCATCAATGGCGCGATGAAGACCGTTCTGGGCGGTGGCGGCTACGGCACGCTCTCGCTGCTGGTGGACGAGAATGCAGGGCTCTACGAAGGCTCAATCATCTCCACCGCAGCCATCGCGACCATCCCGCTGATCCTGTGGCTGGCGCGGCACGGTACGATCTTCAAACCGGAGTGGAAGGTCTGGACCTTTGCCGGTGCCTTCGTGTTTGCCTGCCTGCTGATCCCGATCGGCACCTCGGCGCGCACGGGCTTGGTATGCATCGCCTTCCTTGGCGCCTTCATGCTGCGTTCGGTGAAATACAAATTCGTCTATGCCGGTTTTGCCGGGCTCGCGCTGATCGCGGCGATCCCCTTCCTGCCGCAGAGCTATCTCGACCGGATGGGGACGATCACCAATCACCAGAGCGACCAGTCCGCCTCCACCCGCCTCGCCGTGTGGAGCTGGACGCTGGACTATGCCGCGCGCAACCCGCTGGGCGGCGGCTTCGATGCCTATCGCGCCAACAGCTTCACCTATCACACGATCGAGACCACCGAAGTCGGCGGCAATGTCATGCGCGACTATACCGAGGTGACCGAAGAGGCGCGCGCCTATCACTCATCCTATTTCGAGATGCTTGGCGAGCAGGGCTGGCCGGGCCTGATCATCTTCCTGTGGCTGCACGCACTCGGCGCCTGGCAGATGGAGCGCATTCGCTGGCGCTTCGCCAAGCGCGAGAACGGGCGCAAGAGCTGGCAATACGGCATGGCGACGGCGTTGCAGCAGGCGCAGCTTACCTATCTCGTCGGTGCGGCCTTCGTGGGCATTGCCTACCAGCCCTTCATCTTCATGCTGGTGGGCCTGCAATGCGGGCTGTGGAGCTATATCCAGCGGGTCGAAGCGAAGCCTGCAAAGGCGCGTTTCACAAGGCCCGGCAGCGAAGTACCCAAGCCTGCAGAGGCCTGAGCGCCAGGCCCTTTGCCTAGCGCGAATTGGCCCGCAACCAGTCCTCCACGACCGGGGCGATCCGCCCGCGCCATTTCGAACCATTGAAGATGCCGTAATGGCCGACTTCCTCGGCCAGCAGGTATTTCTTCTTTGCATCGGGCAGGTGTTCGGCAAGGTCGAGCGCGGCCTTGGTCTGGCCTATGCCCGAAATATCGTCCCGCTCGCCTTCGATCGCCAACAGCGCGGTATCGCGGATCGCATCGGGATCGATCGCCTTGCCGCGATGGACGAACTCGCCCTTGGGCAGCGAATGCTCCTGGAAGACGTGGTGGATCGTCTGCAGGTAGAATTCCGCCGTCATGTCGCAGACCGAGAGATATTCGTCGTAAAACTTCTTGGTCGCATCGGCGCTTTCATGATCGCCCACGGTGAGATGCTTGAACATCTCGTAATGGCTCATCATGTGGCTTTCGAGGTTCATCGAGATGAAGCCCGCCAGCTGCAGGAAGCCGGGATAGACCTTGCGGCCCGCGCCGGGATAGTTGAGCGGCACGGTGGCGATGACATTATTCTCGAACCAGCTGAGCGGCTTTTCCATCGCCACATCGTTGACGCTGGTCGGGCTGGCGCGCGTATCGATCGGGCCGCCCATCATGGTCAGCGAGGACGGGCGGCAGGGATCCTTGTCCGCGCCCATCACGGCTGATGCAGCGAAGGCCGGGACCGAAGGCTGGCACACGGCCAGCATATGCGTGTCCTCACCGATGAAGCGGAGGAACTCGATCAGGTAATCGATGTAGTCGTCGAGATCGAACTCGCCGACCGAGAGCGGGACATGCTTGGCGTCGGCCCAGTCGGTGATCCACACCTCCTGGTTCTCGACCATGCGTGCCACCGTGCCGCGCAGGAGCGTGGCATAGTGCCCGCTCATGGGAGCGACGATCAGCAGCTTGGGTGCATCATCGGGCAGGCCTTCGCGGCGGAAGTGACGCAGCGCGCCGAAGGGCTTTTCCAGCACCACGTCTTCGGCAACGGGGTACGTCTTTCCGTCCACTTCGACATCGTCGATATTGAAGAGCGGCTTGCCGCGCTCCTCGTAGATATGGGCAAAGACCTTGAACGCGCTGGCGATCGCCGGGCCCATGCCGAAATAGCCGATGGGAAGGGAGGGGTTGCTCCACAACTGCGCCTGCACGGCCGCCCAATTGCTGGCGCTGGTCATGAACGAGCGCTGCATTTCATAGGCGGAATAGAGCATTTGCGTCCCTTCTGAGCGGACCCTTCCGGCCCCTTCAGCGGGCTACCTAGAGGGCCATCCAGGTGGTTTCAATCCTGGTGCGCCGACTCCTAATAGGCGATGTTGCAGTGCAACAAAAGGAATTTTCTGGGGCAATTGTTGCCTTGGACAATGGCGATTGCGCAAAGCGTGCTTCAAATGCGCCGACCTTTGGGCTAGCCCGCCAAGCAACATGGCTGCCCCCCAGGAAACTTTGAGCACATCGAGCGAGCCGCAGAAGGCCAAGAACCTTCGTCCGCTGGCGATGATCTATCGCGAGGCGAGAAAATATCCGCTGCAGATCGCGCTGGCGGCCATTGCCCTGCTGGTCACCGCTTCGGTGATGTCATTGGCCATCCCTTACGGCCTCAAGCTGGTGGTCGATCGCGGCTTCGGCGGAGACGGGGATATCGATCGCTGGTTCCGCTACCTGCTCCTGCTGGTGGGTGTGCTGGGCTTCGGCACGGCCGTGCGGTTCTATTTCGTCAGCTGGCTGGGCGAGCGGGTCGTCGCCGATATCCGCGACAAGGTTTATGCCAATTTGCTGCGGCTCTCCCCGTCCTTTTTCGAGGAGAACAGCCCCAAGGAAATCTCCAGCCGGATGACATCGGACACGGCGATTATCGAAACAGTCGTGGGCACCACGGTTTCGGTCGCGCTGCGCAATGCAATCATGGCGGTGCTGGGAACCGGCTACCTCTTCTGGCTCGCCCCGCAGCTTACCGTGTGGTTGCTGGCCGGTATTCCGGTTGTGATCATCCCGATCGCCGTATTCGGCCGGCGGTTGCGCAATGTCAGCCGGACCAGCCAGGATCGCGTTGCCGATGTCGGCGGGATCACCACGGAAATCCTGTCCGCGATGAAGATCGTGCAAGGCTTCAACCAGGAAAAGCGCGAGGCTGGCCGGTTCCACGAAGCTGTGGAGCAGACTTTTACCGTCGCCAAGAGGCGGATCCTGATTCGCGCGGTCATGACCGCAGTGGTCATGACGCTGATCTTCGGCGCGATCACCCTGCTGCTGTGGCGCGGCGCCATCATGGTCAGCACAGGGACGATAACCGGCGGCACGATTACCTCCTTCGTGGCCGGCGGGATGATCACGGCGGGCGGTTTCGGCGCCCTGACCGAGGTCTATGGTGACTTGCTGCGCGGTGCAGGCGCCGCCAGCCGCTTGCACGAATTGCTCGAAGTGGAACCGGAGATCGCGCCGCCCGCGCGTCCGCAGGCGCTGCCTGAACCGCCGCGCGGCAGCCTTGCTTTCCAGGGTGTCACCTTTTCCTATCCCACGCGGCCCAACGAGATGGCGATTGCCGATTTCAACCTGACAGTGGAGCCTGGCGAGACGGTGGCCATTGTCGGCCCGTCGGGAGCTGGCAAATCGACCATATTCCAGCTGGCCGAGCGCTTCTACGATCCTGCCAGCGGCACCATCAAGCTGGATGGTGTCCCGCTGACCCAGGCCGATCCCGCAGATATCCGTCGTCGCATGGCGCTGGTGCCGCAGGAGGGCATATTGTTTGCCGCCAGCGCGCGCGACAACCTCCGCTACGGCGCCTGGGGAGCGAGCGAGGAGGCGATCTGGGAAGCGGCCCGCGCCGCCAATGCCGAACAGTTCCTGCGCGACCTGCCCGAAGGCCTCGATACTTTCCTTGGCGAGGGCGGGGCACGCCTGTCCGGCGGCCAGCGTCAGCGCGTGGCGATTGCCCGTGCGCTGCTGCGCGATGCGCCGATCCTGCTGCTCGACGAGGCGACCAGTGCGCTCGATGCCGAGAGCGAGCGGCTGGTACAGCAGGCGCTCGACCATTTGATGGAAAATCGCACGACGCTGGTCATCGCCCACCGTCTGGCCACGGTACGTGCGGCGGACCGCATCGTGGTGATGGAAGACGGCCGGATCGTCGAGCAGGGCGATCATGCCAGCCTGACCGGAAAGGGCGGCCTTTACGCCCGTCTGGCAGCGCTGCAATTCGACGACCAGCCCGCCGCCTGAATACCGCTCAGCAGGCGTAAACGGGCGGCTTGCGTCACCCATAAGGCCTCGTTAATCGACGAAGTAACATGTGAAACCGACAAACGTCTTCGCCCTTGCGGGCGGGGCGCTAGACCGGTTGCTCCAACCACTTGAACCTCGTGTGCCGCGCGCCGGCACAGGGACTGTCGAACGAGGCCTTGAACAAATGATCCGCAAACTGCTTGTCACTTCCGTTTCCGTCATGGCGCTTGCCCTGTCGTCACCCGTCATCGCGCAGGAGGAGAATAGCGCGCCGACCATGTCGTTCGGCAGCTGGGGTGTGAACACCGAAATGCTCGACCCCGCGATCGACCCGGGTGCGGATTTCGACGCCTATGTGAACGGCAAATGGGTCTCCGAGAACGAAATGCCGGCAGACCGGTCGCGTTATGGCGCCTTCGACATGCTGGCCGAGAAATCGACCCACGATGTCGAAGTGCTGGTGCGGGACCTTGTTGCCAGCGATCCGGCCCCCGGCACCACCGCGCGGCGTATCGTCGATGCCTATAACGCCTTCTTTGATGTTGATGCGATCGACGAAGCGGGCATGGCCCCGATCTATCCCTATCTCGCCGAGATCTATGCTGCGCCCGACCTTGAAACGCTGGTCCACATGTTCGAGCGGCCCGGCTTTCCCGCGCTGGTTTCCGCAGGTGTGACGGTCGATCGCCGCGATCCCAACGCCTATGTCGTCTCGGTCGGTTTCAGCGGCATGGGCCTGCCCAATCGCGACTATTACCTGGTCGACAACGAGGAAAACCTGGAAATCCGGGCGGCCTATATGGAGTTCCTCACCTTCATGCTGGACAAGGCCGGCTATGCCGATCCGGCAGAGGCTGCGCGCCATGTCTATGCCTTCGAACATCGCGTGGCCGAGCTTGAATGGGACGGCCAAATGTTCCGCATCCCGGAGCTGACCTACAACCGGCTCACGCGCGAGGAACTGCTCGCCCTCGTTCCCGATTTCCCCATGCAGACCCTGCTCGAAAGCGGCGGCTTCGCCGATCAGGACGCCTTTATCGCCGGGCAGATCCTGCCGACCGAGGAGGAGATCGAGGAGCTTGGCCTGACCCCGGAACAGATGGCGCTGATGGGCGGCGGCCTGCCGGCGATGATGGAATTGCTCAACGAAACCCCGCTCGCCAATCTCAAGGCCTACATGGCAGTGCGCATGCTTTCGAGCTTTGCGCCGGTCCTGCCGAGCGAGATCGACGATGCCAATTTCGCCTTTTTCGGCCAGACCATTAGCGGTCGTGACGAACAGCAGCCGCGCTGGAAACGTTCGATTTCCGAGGTAGAGAGCCTGCTCGGCGAGCAGCTCGGTTCGCTCTATGTCGATCGCTATTATCCGCCGCAGGCGAAGGAGCAGATGGATGCGCTGGTCGCCAACCTCCAGCGCGCCATGGGCAGTTTCCTCGACGAAAACGACTGGATGACGCCGGAGACGGTGGCGGAGGCGCGCGCCAAGCTCGCCAGCTTCATGCCGATGATCGGCCACCCGGTGGAATTCGAGACCTATGACGGGCTCGAGGTTGCTGCCGATACGCCGCTTGCCAATCGCATCAGCGCGATCGCCTGGAACCAGCGGGATTCGCTGTCCCGTCTTGGCCAGCCGGTCGACAAGACCGAATGGGGCATGCTGCCGCAGACGGTGAATGCCTATTATTCGCCGGTCTTCAACCAGGTGGTGTTCCCTGCAGCGATCCTGCAGCCGCCCTTCTTCAATTTCGAGGCCGAGAGCGCGGTCAATTACGGCGGTATCGGCGCGGTAATCGGCCACGAAATGGGCCATGGCTATGACGATAGCGGGTCGCGCTACGATTCCACGGGCACGCTGCGCAACTGGTGGACCGACACCGATCGCGAAGGCTTCCGCGCGGAAACCGCCAAGCTGGCTCCCCTTCTCGAGTCCTATTGCACCGACGATGGCGATGTTTGTCTCCGCGCCGGACAGTCCATGGGCGAGACGCTGGGCGACGTGGTCGGCCTGCAAATGGCCTATCGCGCCTACCGCATGTCGCTGAATGGCGAGGAGGCCCCGGTGATCGACGGGCTGACCGGCGACCAGCGCTTCTTCCTGGGATTCGCGCAAATCTGGCGGGCAATGCAACGTCCCGAAGCAAAGCGGGCGCAGATGGTGTCCGCCAGCCATCCTCCGGAGCAATTCCGCCTCAACAATGCCGTGCGCCATGTCGATGCCTGGTATGAGGCATTCGATGTCGGCCCCGAGGATCCGCTTTACCTGCCGCCCGAAGAGCGCGTCTCGATCTGGTAATTGCCGCAATGCGGCGCGGCAGGCTTGACTTGCCGCCTGTGTAAGTGGAGGCGGTGACCGTCCGGCCTCGCCCGTTGGGAGGGCCAATGGTCACCGCTTTCGTGCCTACGGGGATCCGCACCGCATGACATTCCTCCAGCTGCTGCTGATTGCCGTCGTCCAGGGGATTACGGAGTTCCTGCCGATTTCTTCGTCGGGCCATCTGATCCTCATTCCCTACCTGACCGACTTCCCCGACCAGGGCCCGATGATCGACGTTGCGGTCCATGTCGGTTCGCTGGTGGCGATCATTATCTATTTCTGGCGCGACGTGCTCGGCCTTGCGCGCGGCGGACTCTCCACGGTCGGGATCGGCCAGGCGCCGGAGCACAAATGGCTGTTCCTGTGGGTGCTTGTCGGGACCATCCCGGCGGTCGCATTCGGCCTGTTCCTCAAGCTCGGCGGCTATCTCGAAAGCTTCCGCTTCACCGATCTCGTGGCGGTCAACCTGATTGCCTATGGCCTGTTGCTGGCCGTGGCGGATCGCTGGGGACGGCAGGAAAAGAGCTTCGAGGACGTGACCCTGCGCGATGCGATCCTCGTCGGCCTGGCCCAGGCGCTGGCACTGATACCGGGGACCAGCCGATCGGGTGTGACGATGACGGCTGCGCGTTTCCTTGGCTACAAGCGGGTGGAGGCGGCTCGCTTCTCCTTCCTGCTGGCAATTCCGGCCGTGGCGGGCGCCGGACTGCTGGCGGTGCTCGACCTTGCAGAGGCAACAGCCGCAATGCAGCTCGACGCGCTGATCGCTGGCGTGCTCACCTTCATTGCCGCTTTTGCCACCATGGCCTTCCTGATGAACTTTCTGAAGAAGGCATCGATGCTGGTCTTCGTGATCTATCGCGTGGCCATGGGCGTGGCGTTGCTCGCCCTGTTCTGACGTCTGCAATCCGCTCCGTTCTTGCGACGAAACGAGCAGGTTCGATAACGTCTTCGCGGAACCTGAAAGCACTTCGCCGGTTTTCCCAGTGTTATGAGACACAAGGCGAAGCCATGGGACTGATATTCCTGTTCGTGCTGGGGGCCGCTCTCGGCTGGCTTGCCACCGTAGTGGGCGACAGCCGCAGAAGCCGGAACCTGATGCGCAACCTTGGCGTCGGCATTCTCGGTGCGCTGGCAGGTGGCCTGCTGTTCGATCCGCTGATTGGTGGAGGCGGCCTGCTGGCCGGGTCCTACCGCATAGAATCGCTGCTGCTGGCGCTTATCGTTTCCGCACTTGCACTGTTTTCAGTAAATCTGTTGCACCGCAGCGAAATACGCTAAAGGGAAATGGAAGGGTCGACAGACCATTCATTCGGCGCTGGCTGTGCCTGCGCCCAATATCGAAGGGGAAATACGTAATGAAGAAGATTGTTGCTTTCGCTTCCGCAGCCGTTCTGGGCCTTGGCGTCGTCGCATGTGCCGAAGAAGCCGCTGAAGAACCCGCAATGGAAGAAGAAGTCATGGAAGAGCCGGCCATGGAAGAAGCCATGGAAGAAGGCGAAGCCATGATGGAAGAAGGCGCCGAGATGATGGAAGAAGGCGCCGAGATGGTCGAAGAAACTGTCGAAGAGGCAGCCGAGTAAGCTTCGAACCGTTTCGCACGGATTTGAGGGCCGGTTCCGCATTTGCGGGGCCGGCCCTTTCCTTTGCGTCGGTCTAATCGCCGTCTTCCGGAGTTTCGGCGGTGCTTTCCTCTCCAGGATCACCCAGAGCATCGGCAGGCAAGCGCTGCTGGTCCAGCATTTCTGCCGCCTGGTCGAGCGCCCGCGCTTCACCCACGCTGACGCCGCCCGGACCGGGATCGGTGTCGCTTTCGCCGCAAGCGCACAGCAATGCGCAGGCAGCAAAGGCGATCATGTAGCGTTGGTTCAAGCCACTATTCCATCTCGGCTTCGGCATCGCCTATGGCCGCTTCGACGTCCTCATTGACCATGGCTTCGGCCGTTTCGGCCGCTTCCATCGCATCCATCTCGACTTCCTCGGCATCGAGCGATGCGGCATCGTCCATTACGGGCGCAGGTGTGTCGGTCATGGCATCGTCTGCGGGCATTTCGACATTGTCCGCCATGGCATCTTCGGAGGCGTCGGTAGCCGATCCGCATGCGGCAAGCGCCAGCGTTGCAGTGGCGGTGATCGTGGCAAGGGCAAGTTTCTTCAAGGCTGTTCCCCATGATCCGGTTCGTTGTCCGGGCCCGATGGCCCGCGATGCGAACCTAGCCCAAGGTGCAATTTGAACAAACTGCAAATTCTCGGGCCGACCTCCCCTTGAAACACTTCATCGCGCTCCCTAAATATGATATCATAATTATATCACTGGAGGATGAAAATGGCGGATGAGGTTTCAACAATGACCCGTAGCAGGGAAAGCGCTGCTCAAACGAAGAGCGGCTACAGCGTGCTCTTGGTGCTGCTCGCGATCATCGTGCTGGGAATTGGCTCGCTGATCGTCGGCGTGCAAACCCAAAGGCCGATTTTCGCGGTGATCCTGATCCTGTCGCTACCAACCTTCATTTTCACGCTGCTCGGCTTCTACATGATCCAGCCCAACCAGCGGGCGGTCATCACCCTGTTCGGCGAGTATCGCGGTACAGATGCCAAGGAAGGCCTGCGCTGGCGCTGGCCGTGGATGGGCCGCAAGAAGGTCTCCGTCCGCGCACACAACATCCATTCGGAGCGGGTGAAGATCAACGATCTGCGCGGCAATCCGGTCGATATCGCCTGCAACGTCGTGTGGCGGGTGCGCGATACGGCGCAGGCCGTGTTCGACGTCGACGATTATCGCGAATTTGTGAACATCCAGATCGAGGCGGGTCTGCGTACTGTTGGCGCGCGCCATCCCTATGACGATATGAGCGAGGACGACCAGACGACTCTGCGCGGCAGTGCCGACGTGATCAATTCCGAACTCCAGGCCGAACTGAACGAGCGGCTGGCCGTGGCCGGGATCGTGGTCGACGAAGCGGGTCTGACCCACCTTGCCTATGCCCAGGAAATCGCCGGGGCGATGTTGCGCCGCCAGCAGGCCGAAGCGATTATTTCCGCACGCACCAAGATTGTCATGGGCGCGGTGAGCATGGTGGAGGATGCGCTGAACAAGCTCAGCAGCGATGGCGTGATCGAACTCGATGACGAGCGACGCGCGGCCATGGTCTCGAACCTGATGGTGGTACTGTGCGGCGACCGCGAGGCGCAGCCGGTCGTCAATGCGGGAACGCTGTACCAGTAGAACCATGCCTGCTTCCAAGCGCAAAGCCTTTGCCTTGCGGCTCGATCCGGCGCTCCACGATGTCGTGGAGCGCCTCGCTGCGGGTGAGCTGCGCTCGGTCAATGCCGAGATCGAGATCCTCTTGCGGGAGGCGCTGGCAAAGCGCGGCATTGAAGTGCCGGTTACCGAGAGGCCCAAGCGCGGCCGCCCGCCGAAAGACGACTAGCCCCATTGATGCCGCACGAATGGCCGCTAGTCTGGCGGCGGAGAGAGGAGCGGCGGTTCCATGAAATTCGGTGTGTTCGACCATGTCGACGATAGCGGCCTGCCGCTCAGCGAACACTTCGCCGCGCGGCTGGACATGGTCGAGGCCTATGAGCGGGCGGGCTTCCATTGCTACCATGTGGCGGAACATCACGGCACGCCGCTCGGCCATGCGCCATCGCCCGGAGTCTATCTCTCCGCCGTGAGCCAACGCACCAGCACCTTGCGCTTCGGCCCGCTGGTCTTCCTCCTGCCTCTATACCACCCGCTGCGCCTGATCGAGGAGATCGGCATGCTCGATGCGCTGTCGGGCGGGCGGCTCGAATTCGGATATGGTCGCGGCATTTCGCCGATCGAAATGGGCTTCTACGGCGTCGACATGGCCGAGCAGCAGGCGCTGGCGGACGAGACCTTCGAGGTGGTCATGAAGGGCCTGACGAGCGATCGGCTCTCGCATGAAGGGCGCTTCTTTCATTTTGACGACGTGCCCATGATGCAGGGTGTTACGCAATGCCCGCATCCGCCGCTCTGGTACGGCACCAATTCGCCCGGCTCGGTCGAGCGTTGTGCGAAGGAGCGGCTCAACATGGTCACGCTTGCCACGGGGGAAGGCATGCGGGCGATGCTGGAGGGCTACAAATCCGCCTATTCCGCATCGGGCGGTGCGCCGGAGGATATGCCACTGGTCGGCGTCGGGCGGCACGTCGTGGTCGCCGGCAGCGACGAGGAAGCCCTGGCGCTCGCCCGCCCGGCCTTTGATCGCTGGCGCGCCAGCTTCGTCCATTTGTGGGATGCGCGCGGCGCGGAAAATCCCTTCGTGGCAAACTTCCCGAAGGACTGGGATGCCTTCGCGGCCACAGGGGCGGGCTGCGCCGGTTCGCCAGTCAAAGTGCGCGACTTCCTGCAGCGCGATGCCGAAATGGGCGGCTACACCTATTTCCTGGGCCAGTTCGCCTTCGGCAACCTGACGGCCGCCCAAGTCACGCGATCGGTCGAGCTCTTCGCCGCGGAGGTCATGCCCGCTTTCGCCTGAAACGCGTGCTTTGCGGGCCATTAACCAGTTTCGGCTAAATGCACGCAGGTATGGACCCGCAGATTCTTCCTGTCCGCAATCGCAAGCCGCTGCGCCTTTTCGCGGCGGTGGCGGCGATTGCCGTGGCGGCCATCCCGCTGACTGCGCTGCTGGCGCAGGAGCGCAGCGCCTCCTTCACCGTGATGGAGACCGGTCAGGGCTTTGAGAGCCTGCAGGACGCTGTCGATGCGATCGGCGATGACCGCGGATCTATTGCCATTGCGCCGGGCATCTATCGCCAATGCGCAGTGCAGGTGTCGGGCGATGTGTCCTATCTCGCCTCCA
Organism: uncultured Altererythrobacter sp.; assembly: GCA_913056125.1. GTDB lineage: Bacteria > Pseudomonadota > Alphaproteobacteria > Sphingomonadales > Sphingomonadaceae > Alteraurantiacibacter. The sequence continues at coordinate 48,750 of CAJXNC010000014.1, read as the reverse complement.
CTCCGGGAGAAGCCGTGTTCGATGGCGTTGCCTGCGAGGGCAAGGCGGCGCTCGTCCTGCGCGGACGCCGGGCCGAGGTTTCGGGCCTCGTATTCGAGAATATCGCCGTGTCCGACTATAACGGCGCTGGTATCCGCCTCGAAGCCGGAGACCTGACCGTGGCGCAAAGCTGGTTCCGTGACAGCCAGCAGGGCATCCTCACCGCCAGCGACCCGTCTTCGACACTGGTGGTGGATCGTTCGACCTTTTCGGGCCTCGGCACGTGCGAGGGATCGGGTGGATGCGCGCATTCGATCTACACCGGCAATTACGGACTGGTACGGATTACCAACAGCCGCTTCGAGCGCGGCATGGGAGGCCACTACGTCAAGATTCGCGCTGGCCGCGCGGACATTGCCAGCTGCAGCTTCGACGATTCGAATGGGCATGAGACCAACTACATGATCGACCTGCCCGAAGGGGCCAGCGGTCAGATCTCCAACAACTGGTTTGTGCAGGGCCGCGACAAGGAAAACTACTCTGCCTTCATCGCGGTTGCCGCCGAAGGCAGTGAGCACAGCTCCGCCGGACTGGTGGTTGTGGCGAACGATGCGCGCTTTGCGCCGGGCGTGGATCGCAATTCCGCTTTCGTGGCAGACTGGTCGGGCGAAGTGACGCAGATTGGCGAGAATCGCCTTGGCCGCGGCTTGGCGCGATACGAAAGCCGCTAGAAGGGCGAATCCTTCTTCACGCGAACGAGCGAGAATGCCGGGGCGAATGTGACCTTGGCTGCCGGGATGTCCGCGCCGAAACTCAGCACCTGCAAATACTTCGCCAGCGGGCCTTCAAGTTCCATCGGCGTATGCTGTTTGAAGCCGAAGCGACCATAGAGCGCCGGATCTCCCAGCAACACGATACCCTTCTTGCCTTGTTCGCGCAGCAGCCGCGCGCTTTCTTCGATCATGGCGCGGCCGATCCCCTCGCCATGCCGGTCCGGAGCGACCGAAATCGGTCCCAATGTCATCCAATCCTCGCTGCCATCCGACAGGAATGCCGCAGAGAAGGCGACATGGCCGACCACTTGCCCATCGTCTTCGGCCCCATCGTCTTCGGCTACAAGCGAAAGCAGCAAGTGGCCATCCTCGCGTAGTTTGTCGACGATATAAGGCTCGGTGCCTTCGCTGTGCGGATGATCGGCAAAGGCGGCCTCGGTCACGGCGAATATTGCCGCCGCGTCGCTTTCGCGCTCGTGCCTGATGGAAATCACTTGAGCAAATGTCCCGCGCGATCGCGCTTGGTCGCGAGATATCGCGCATTATGCGGATTGGCGGGCAGCTCATGCGCAACGCGTTCGGTGACGGTGACGCCTTCAGCCTCCAGCGCCGCAACTTTGTCCGGATTGTTGGTCAGCAGGCGCACGGCGTTCACACCGAGCAGGTCGAGCATCTTTGCAGCGGTGGGGAAGTCGCGTGCTTCCTCGGGCAGGCCGAGCCGCGCATTGGCTTCCAGCGTGTCCATCCCGGCATCCTGCAGGCGATAGGCGCGCAGCTTGTTGATCAGGCCAATGCCGCGCCCTTCCTGCCGCAAATAGAGCAGAACGCCCCATCCGCCTTGCGCGGCTTCTTCGGCCATGGCGGCAAGCGCGCCGTCGAGCTGCGGCCCGCAATCGCATTTGAGGCTGCCGAAAATATCGCCCGTCAGGCATTCCGAATGCAGCCGCACCAGCGGCACGCGGTCGTAGTCGGGCGTGCCGAGCACCAAGGCGACATGTTCGCGCATATCGTCTGGCTTGCGGAAGGCGACGATCTCCGCCTCTTCCTCCGCCGAGATCGGCAGGCGCGCCCTCGTGGCGATTTCCAGCCGATCGCTGTCCGCCCAGGCTCCGAGATCCGCAGCCTCGAGCGTGACCGGATTGTCTACGCCTTCGGGACCGAACAGGAAGGCAGGGAGGATCCCGGCGATCCGCGCCAGCTCCATCGCTGCCTCGGCTTCCTCCGTGCAGGCAATCGGCTCTGCCACGAAGGGCCCCTTGAGGGGCACGACGAGGTCGAGCGCGGGATCGGCAATCGGACGCGCTTCCTCCAGCCCCAGCGGTTCGGCTGAACGGATCAGCACGGGCGAATGCAGGTCTGCCGCTTCTTTCTGGTTGGCCAGCTTGAGCGTTGCCGCGCGGGCAGCGGAAATCAGCAGCCTGTCGGAGCGTGCCGCCTTGCCGAATGCCGTTTCCACCGGCAGCAGGACGGGCGCCTCGCCTATCTTGACCGGCCAGCCATGGCGCAGTGCATCGACCGCCTGCGCCACATTGCGGGAAGGCGAGGCGGGCTGCCGGCTCAGAGAGCGAACTCCGTGATGAGCGGGATATGGTCGGACGGCTTTTCCCAGTCGCGCGCAGCCTCAAGGATGCGGTGGCCGCTGGCCTGTTTCGCCAGTTCGGGGCTGGCCCACATATGGTCGAGACGCCGCCCGCGATCGTTCACCTTCCAGTCCTTCGAGCGGTAGCTCCACCACGAATAATAGCGTTCCGGATCGCGGATGAACTCGCGCCCGATATCGGTCCAGCCATGTGCATCCTTGAAGCGCTGCAAGGTCTCGACCTCGATCGGCGTATGGCTGACGACTTTGAGCAGCTGCTTGTGGCTCCACACATCGCTTTCGAGCGGGGCGATATTGAAATCGCCCACGATCATGGTCGGTCGGTCTATCTTTTCCGCCCAGCGCGTCATGCGCTCTAGGAAGTCGAGTTTCTGGCCGAACTTGGGGTTTACTTCGCGGTCGGGTTCATCACCTCCAGCGGGTACGTAGACATTTTCCAGCACCATGTCGCCGCCTGCGCCAGGCACGATCACGCCAACATGGCGCGCTTCGCCATTATCCTGCCAGTCATGCTTGGAAAAGGGCACGATCGGGATGCGGCTGACCGTGGCGACGCCGTGATACCCCTTCTGCCCGTGGATCGCGAAGTGGTTGTATCCCAGCTCCTCGAACGCCTTGAAGGGAAACTGGTGCTCCTGGCACTTGATTTCCTGCAGGCAGAGGATGTCGGGCGCCTCCTGCTTGAGGAAGTCCGCGACGATGGGCATCCGCAGGCGGACAGAATTGATGTTCCAGCTGGCTATCGAGATCATGGGAAGTCTCTAGGTGCGAAGACCCGCATCAGCAAGGTGATGAGGACGGCCACCCACCACCCAAAAAAGGAACCCCCGTCCCGGGGGCAAATGGGACGAGGGTTCGGTTTTAGCGTTCGTCACGCTTTACAGCTCCGCATCTGGAAGAATGGGCAACAGGGGGGAAACCCGATCCTTCGCGTCGCTGTAGGAGAATTTCTACCCCACCCAGCCTGTCAGGTATATGAATGAGCAGTCGCAATTTGTCGCAGCCGGCGAACGTTCGGCGGCGAAGCGTTCAGCCGGGCCGACGGGATGCAGCCGAGGGTCGGGGATCGCGAAAGGTGAAAGCGCTGTTGGGAATGTTCATCCCGTAGCGGTGATTGCGCAGCCGGACGGTGGTGCGGATGTTCTGCGAATCGAGCGCCACCCAGCTGACCAGTTCCAGCCCGCCCGGAGCAGAGCGGTTTTCCAGGAAGATCAGCGTGATTTCCGGAAACTCGGGCTTGTCCGGGTCGGACACGGCAATGCTCACCACGTTGGCGGCATTGCTTGGTCGGACCTGTCCATATTGCGCGAGGTTCGCTTCGGGATCGAGCAGCGCACCAAGCGGCGTATCGCCGATTGGATAGCGCTCAACTTGCCGCACGTCGTAGTCGACAAAGGTCAGGGCGCTGCCGTTCGATACAACGAGCAGGTCGGCATCCTCGCCATATTCGAAGCGGATTCTACCGGGATTCTTCCAGGTCAGCTTTCCCGACACGACCTGGCCGTTGCGGTCGGTCTGCGTGAAATCCGCTTGCATGGTGGTGATGGCGCGCATCGCGCGGATCGCTCGGTCGAGCGTAGCACGGTCGCCCTGTTGCGCCATGGCAGGCGCGGTAGGCAGGACGAGAGCAAGAGGCGTACAAACGGCAAGGGCGCCGGCAAAAGCGGCGCCCAGCGGCCTGGTCAAAAAACGATTCAGGGCGGTGATGCGATGCAAGAGGTTCATGCTCCCATTCCTAGCGACGGAGCATTGAACTGTCACTGAACCCGGATCGATCCGAGCGTTCAGTTACTTGATCTTGCCTTCCTTGTACTCGACGTGCTTCTTCACGACGGGATCGTACTTGCGGAAGGACATCTTCTCGGTCTGGTTACGCGGGTTCTTCTTGGTCACGTAGAAGTGACCCGACTCGGTCGAGTTCAGACGGATCTTGATGGTTGCGGGCTTCGCCATCTCGTTATTCCCAAAGGTCTTGTGAGGGCAGTTGCTGCCCGAAAAACAACAGGCGACGCGCAGGCGCCGCCCCTAGAGCGGGCGCCAATGGGCGAGAATCACCCGAAAGTCAATATTTGAAGGGCGTCACAAACGAGGGGGTTACCAGTCGATCTTGCCGCGCAGGGCCTTCTTCTGGCCATGCTCCTTCTTGTTGGCGAGCCGCTTGGTCTTGTTGATGCGGTTTACCCGGCTCTTGGCGCGCTTCTTCGGCGGCTTGCAGGCCTTGTCGATCAGCTCGGCCAGCCGCTCGCGCGCCTCGCGCCGATTGGCCTCCTGCGTGCGGTGGTTGCGCGCATCGATGACGATCTCGCCCGCCTGGTTGAGGCGGCTGCCGGCAAGGTCCTTCAGCCGATGGAATATCTGCGGCGGCAGGCCGAGCGCGTAGATATTGACGCGCAGTTGTACCGCAGTCGCCACCTTGTTGACGTTCTGCCCGCCCGGGCCGGAGGCGGCGATGAAGCTCTCCTCGGCGATTTCCTGCGCGCGCTCGAGGATGCGGCCCACGATCAGAACGCCCCGGAGAATCCAAGCGCGGTGAAATCGGCTGGAAACGGCGCTTGCGCCTCGATCGGCGGTTTGTTTTCGCGCGGGAGGGTAATGGCGCTGGCATGCAGCATGGTGCGCGCAGCCCCTGCGCTTGAGCCATAGACTGGATCGCCCAGCAGAGGGATGCCGATGCCGCTGGCGGCGTGGACGCGGATCTGGTGCGTACGACCGGTCTCGGGCTTGAACTCGACCAGCGCCTTGCCGCCATTCTCGGCCACGACCCGCCAGTGCGTGACCGAAGGCTTGCCCTTCTTCGCCGGGATCATGCGCCAGCCCTTTTCGGCACTGCTGATCTTGGACAGCGAAAGCGCGACAATGCCTTCTTTCTCATCGGGAATGCCGGCGAGCACGCCGAGATAGGTCTTTTCGACCAGCTTTTCCTCGAAGGCGCGGTTGAAGCGCTTCAGCGCCTTGGGATTGCGCGCCAGTAACAGGCAGCCCGACGTATCGGTATCGAGCCGGTGCGCGGGTACGGGCGCGCGCTGGAAGCCGAGCTTCAAGTCTTCGATCTGGTCTTCAAGGCTGGGCCCGCCCTTGCGCGGCGTCTCGATCGGCAGGCCGCCCGGCTTGTCGATCACCAGCGCTTCGCCATCCTCGAACAGGATCGGGATCTCGCTCATGGGAAATCCCTCATGACAGGGCGCCGGCAATGCGGGCGATGGCCTTCTCCAGCGTAACCTCGTCGGTGGCGAAGGAGATGCGGAACCCGTCTTTGCCGCCAAAGGCACTGGCGGCGACCACGGCCACGCCATGTTCGAGCAGGTGCAGTGCCAGCGCATTGTCGGTTTTGAAGCGGTCCATCCAGTCGCTGGCGTCAACGAAGACGTAGAACGCGCCATCGGGCGTGGGCGTCGACAGGCCGCCAATCGCGTTGATCCCCTCGACCACGAGATCGCGGCGCTTGCGGAAGATCTCGCGCCATTGCCACAGGAAGTCCTGCGGGCCTTCGAATGCAGCCACGGCAGCGGCCTGGCTGACCGAAGAAGGATTCCCCGAAGAATTGCTCTGCAGCTTGCCCATGGCATCGATCAGCCATTTCGGCCCATGCGCCACGCCGATGCGGAAGCCCGTCATCGCATGGCTCTTGGAAACGCCCGAGACGGTGCAGATGCGGTCGGCAAGGTCGGGACAGAGCGCGGCCAGGCTTTCATGGGGCTCGCCCGTATAGTTGAGCGGCGCGTAGATATCGTCAGACAGCACCATGACCTGCGGATGGCGACGCAGCACCTCGCCAATGCCGAGCAGCATGTCCGAAGGATAGACTGCGCCTGTCGGATTGCCCGGCGAATTGAGCATGACCCAGTTGGTACGCGGCGTAATCAGCGATGCGAGCTCGCCCGGATCGAAGCGGAAATTGCGGCTGGCATGGGTGCGCAGCGGCACCACGCTGCCTCCGGCAAAGCGCACCATTTGCGGATAGGAGACCCACCAGGGCGAAGGGACGATCACCTCGTCGCCCTCGCTGACAGTGGCGACAATGGCTTCGAACAGCGCTTGCTTGCCGCCTGCGGAAATGATGATGTTCGCCGGATCGGCGGCAATGCCGAGATCGCGCTCGAAGTGCAGCGCGGCGGCCTTTTTCAGGTCCAACGTGCCAGTCACCGGCGTGTATTTGGTCTTGCCGGCATCGAGCGCGGCCTTGGCCGCTTCGATCACATGCCGAGGCGTGGCGAAATCCGGCTCGCCCACCGAAAGCGAGATGATGTCCTTGCCCTGTTCGCGCAGTTCGGTTGCACGGTCGGTCATCGCCGTGGTCGGCGAAGCCTCGATCCGCTGCAAAGCCTGGCTCAATTGTCCCGTCATGCGAGTATCGCCTTCATCAGTCCGCGGACCGAGTTTCCGAGCAGGAATCCGTCCGCCAAATCCTCTATCCGCAGCTCCGCCTCTACCGCGCGGCCTTCCTCGATCAAATGGCGGCGCTGTACGCCAGGCAGCAGCCCGAGCGTGGCCGGGGGCGTGAGCAATTTGCCATCCCTTTCCACGAAGATATTGGAGTGGCTCGCTTCGGTTAGCAAACCGTCATCGCGTATGAATAACACTTCGTCTGCGCCTTCGCGCTGCGCGGCCAAGCGGCCGAAATCGTAGAAGCTGCGGTCGGTCGTCTTGTGGCGCAGGCGCCAGTCCCCGGTGACCACGGGCAGCGGCATGACCTTGCAGCGCACCGGATCGGGCAGCGCGCCCGCGCCCAGCGGCACGGCCTGCAGGGTGGTTTCGCCACCGCGCGAAAGAAGGATGCGCAGTTTGGCCGCCTCCTCCAGTTCGAAGCACAATGCCTGGATGCGGTTGCGCGTATCGTGTCGATCGAAGGCAAAGCCCAGTTCCGCCGCGCTCGCCTTCATCCGTTCGAGGTGCAGTTCAAGCAGCTCGATGCCCTTTTCGGGATCGAAAAGCATGCTTTCGATCAAGTCCGCGCCCGATGCCTCGCGGCGCAGGAAACTGCTCTTGACCAGGCATTCGCGCCATTCGCTCATACCCTTGCTGTCGGCGACGATTGCGCCGCCCACGCCGACCACGACCTTGTGGCGCTGGTTCTCGCCCGGAGTCAGCCGAACGGTGCGGATCGCGACGTTGAAGGCAGCATCGAGCTTGCCGTCCTCGTCCGTGCCGATGCGCCCGATAGCGCCGCAATAGGGACCGCGCGCATCGCGCTCGACTTCGTGGATCAGTTCCATCGCGCGAATCTTGGGCGCTCCGGTGATTGAGCCGCAGGGGAAAATCGCGCGGATCACGTCCATTGCGCCCTTGCCCTCCTGCAATTCGGCGCGGATCGTGGAGACCATGGTGTGCACCGTGGGATAGGTTTCGATCGTGAAGGGGTCATCTACCTGCACGCTGCCTGCGTCGGACACGCGCGAGAGATCGTTGCGCAGCAGGTCCACGATCATCAAATTCTCGGCCTTGTCCTTGATCGAAGCGTCCAGTTCGGCGCGCAATTGCGCATCCTCTTCCGGCGAAGTGCCACGCGGACGCGTGCCCTTCATCGGCTTGGCCTTGGCCGAGCGGTCCCTCAGCGTGAAGAACAGTTCCGGGCTGAAAGAGAGCAGCCAGTGCGATCCGTCGAAGATCACCCCGCCATAGCCGGCATTGGCGGCCGGACGAATCTCTCGATAGAGCGCCAGCGGATTACCCGTGGCGGCACCTGCCAGGGGCATGGTCAGGTTCGCCTGGTAGATATCGCCAGCGCGGATCGCTTCCTGCAAGCGGTCGAAAGCAGCGATATAGGCACCGGTCGAAAGCTGGTGTTCAAGCGGGCCGATCGAGGCGCGCTCGCTCCCGCCACGCTCTTCCAGCCAGGCAGGCACCTCGGCAGAGGGGATGTGCTGCACCTCGTCGAACAGGCCGAACCAGACCAGCGGTCCGGCTGCGCCGCTGCGTTCGTCCGCCAGCGGCATGAGCCTCTCTTCGAGCGCCAGACCTGCCTCATAGGCAAGGTAGCCGGCCAGCGTCCCGCCGCTTGCCACCCGCGCTGCCTCTGCAGCTTCGAGCACGGCGGCGACTTCCCCGGGGCGATGCGCCACGAAGATCTCGCGCGGATTTTCGAACAATTGCGCCGCACTTGCACCTTCCGCACGGGCATCGTCGAGCAATATGAAGGGCTGGTGACCGTCCATCCGCCCGCTCTAGCCGGAATTCCCTTCATGTCTATCGCTTGACCGCCGATAGGGGCCTGCGCCACGGTAATCGGCACGGATTTGACAGGGATAGCGACGCGACATGGGTGAAATTTTCCTCGGCAAGGACCTCGACGGCGATGTGCAGGCGCTCAATCTTGGCCGGGCCAATCGCCACGGATTGATCGCGGGTGCTACCGGCACCGGCAAGACGGTGACCTTGCAGGGCATGGCGGAGAGCTTTTCGGCTGAAGGCGTGCCGGTCTTCGTTGCCGATGTGAAGGGCGATCTCTCGGGCATTTCCATGCCGGGCTCGCCCACTTTCAAGCATGCCGACAAGCTGGAAGGCCGGGCGAAGGAACTGGGCATGGATGATTATGCCTATTCGGACAATCCGGTCATCTTCTGGGATCTCTATGGCGAACAGGGCCATCCAGTCCGCACCACCGTTTCCGAAATGGGCCCGTTGCTGCTGGCTCGCCTGCTCGACCTCAACGAGACGCAGGAAGGCGTGCTCAACATCATCTTCCGCCATGCCGACGATGAAGGGCTTCTGCTGCTCGATTTCGAGGATCTACAATCGGTGCTCGCCTGGGCGCAGGACAATGCCAGCGAGCTTTCGGGCAATTACGGCAATGTCTCCAAGGCCAGCGTCGGCGCCATTCAACGGCAATTGCTGAGCTTCGAAAGCCAGGGCGCGAACCTGTTCTTCGGCGAGCCGGCGCTGGAGATCGACGATTTCCTGAAACTGGACGAGCAGGGGCGTGGCTATGTCAACGTGCTCGCCGCCGACAAGCTCATGCGCAGCCCCAAGCTCTACGCCACCTTCCTGCTCTGGCTGCTCGCCGAATTGTTCGAAAGCCTGCCCGAAGTGGGCGATCCGGAAAAGCCCAAGCTGGTCTTCTTCTTCGATGAGGCCCACCTGTTGTTCGACGATGCGCCCAAGGCGCTGGAAGACAAGATCGAGCAGGTCGTTCGCCTGATCCGTTCGAAAGGCGTGGGCGTGTTCTTCGTAACACAAAACCCGATCGACATCCCCGAGGAAGTGGCCGGCCAGTTGGGCAACCGGGTGCAGCATGCGCTGCGCGCCTTCACCCCGCGCGACAAGCGCGCGATCAAGGCTGCGGCGGAAACCTTCCGCATCAATCCCGATCTCGATGTCGAAACCGCCATTACAGAATTGCGCGTGGGCGAGGCGCTGGTCTCCACGCTGATGGAAGATGGCGCGCCGAGCATTGTCGAGCGCACTCTGATCAAGCCGCCGCGCAGCCGCCTTGGTCCGGTAAGCAAGAAGGAGCGTGCGATCATCTCCTCGGTCAGTCCGTTCGACGGCAAGTATGACGAACTGGTCGACCGCCACAGTGCGGAAGAGATCCTGGCGCAGAAGGTCCTGGACGCCGCCGAGACCGCGAAAGAGGTCGAGGAAAAGGGCGAAGAAGAGGTTCGCAAGCGCGAGCGCAAATCGACCAGCCTGTGGGGTATCGATCTCGGCAAGGCAGGCAAGGCAGGCGTCAAGGCCGCGGTCGGTTCGCTTGTCTCGATTGGCGTGGCCAAGGCTCTGGGCCGAAGGTCGAGCGCGGACCCGGTGCGAACGGGCACGAATGCCTTCGTGCGCAATATAATTGGCGGCCTGATGCGTTGATCGCCGTTCTGGCCCGCGTGAGCTTGCTGCAAATCTCTGCCGGCTGCGCTTCCGGTGCTCTCGTGCATCAAGCACGCTGCGCGCGGGTTCTCGTCAGCAACGATTTTCGCTGACGCTCACACACGCCAGTTCCGACGATCGGGGATCCGGCTAGCTAAGCGGCAGCCTTAGTTCCGCGATCAGGCCTTCGACCTTGTTGGATGCATCCTTGCGATTGGACAGGGTCAGCGTTCCGCCATGCTGTTCGGCAATGGCGCGGGCCAGCGTCAGGCCCAGACCTGCACCGCCTGTTTCGCGGTTGCGCGATGCTTCGCCACGGGTGAATGGTTCGAGCATTGCGGTAAGGTCCTGCGTGGGAATGCCGGGCCCGTCATCTTCGATACGGATAACCGCATCACCGTCCTCGCGCGTGACCGAAACCCGCGCTCGCTCACCATAGCGCACGGCATTGCTGACGAGGTTGCGCAATGCCCGGCGCAGCCAGGTGGCGCGCAGCGGCATGGCGACACGGTTTGTGGTGCCGAGCGTCACGTCCTTGCCCATGTCCTCGAATTCCTCGACCACCGAATCGACTAGTGCAGACAGTTCGGTGCGTTCGAGCGGGTCGCTCGGGCGACCGACGCGGGCGAGCGAGAGGATGTCGTCGAGCGAGCTGGTAATGTCCTCGATCGTGGCCGCCATACGATCGCGTTCGGCATCGTCTTCCACCGATTCGATGCGCACGCGCAAGGCAGCGAGCGGCGTCTTGAGATCGTGCCCGATGGCGCCCAGCATCACGTCCTTCTCATCGATCAGCGCGGCAATGCGTGCCTCCATCGCATTATGCGCGGCAATGAGGCGCCGCGTGTCGGACGGGCCTGTCGGTTCGAGCTGGCCGCTGGCCTCGCGCGTCTGGGCAAATCGTTCCATTCGCTCGGTCAGCGCGGCAAGCGGCCTGGTGATACGCCGCAGCAGGAAGGCGAGGCCTCCGACCAGTACGAAGTATAGAACCAGCGTCTGGGTGATGAGGCCGGAATAGCTGCGCGGCTCCGGCCCGCCGAGTGGTACACGCGCGACGAGCCACTGGTCCTCGCTCGCTCGCTTGAGGCCGGCGAGAACGACCCTGCCCTCGGGGTCCCAGCCTTCGCGCGGGCGACGTTGCGCACCTTCATTGATGTAGGGATCGCGTGCGACGGGGCGCACCAGCACGACCAGCTCCTCGATCTCGACGCCCTGTTCGGTGAGCACTTCCTGCAGACGCTCCTCGCGGTCATCGTCGGACACTTCGTCCGACATGAGCGGAGAAGTGAGTGCACGTTCGATCCGCAGGCGGCGGGTGCGGCTAGGCCTCCCGTCCTCGCCATCGCCGGCGCGATAGTCGATCCGCGGATCCGACACGAGCTGGAAGGCAAGGTTGTTGATCAGCCCGGTCTCGCGGCGGCGTTCCTCGGCGCGGAACAGCAGAAGGCCCGACAGGCCCTGCGCCACCAGAAGCGCGAGCGCGACGGACAGCAGCATCTGCCCGAGCAGGCTCTTCGGCAGGAAGCGGCGCATTATTCGGGGTCCTGCGGGATACGCTTGACGTCGGCGGCAAGGCGATAGCCCCCGCCCCAAACGGTCTGGATCAGCTTGGGATCGCGGCTGTCTTCTTCCATCTTGCGGCGCAGCCGGCTGACCTGGTTGTCGACCGCACGATCGAACAGATGCGCCTCGCGGCCCTGCACCATGTCGAGCAGCCGGTCGCGGTCGAGCACCTGGCGCGGATGTTCGAGGAAGGCGCAGAGCAGACGGAATTCGGCCGAGGAAATCGGCACCACCGTCCCGTCGGGATCGACCAGGCGGCGCTTGAGCGGATCGAGCCGCCAGCCTTCAAACTCATATTGCGCATCGAGCTCGCTGGACTCGGGCAGTTTGCGCACCGAGCGGCGCAGGACCGAACGGATCCGGGCGACAAGTTCGCGCGGTTCGAATGGCTTGACGACATAATCGTCCGCCCCGATTTCGAGGCCGACAATACGGTCTGTCGCTTCGCCCTTGGCGGTCAGGAAAATGACCGGAAGCTGCTTGGTTTCGATCAGATGGCGACAGAGCGAGAGCCCGTCCTCGCCCGGCATCATGATGTCGAGCAGGACCAGGTCCGGCGTCTGGTCGATCAGCGCGGAACGCGCCTTTGCTGCGTCCGATGCCTGGCGAACCGTGAAGCCCTGGCGGGACAGATACTCCGCCAGGGGTTCACGCAGGCTGGCCTCGTCATCGACCAGCAGAATCTTGATCGGTGGCTGCTCGCTCATCCGTTAAATGCCCCCAATTTCACAACAGCCTAGCCGCTAAGCCCGCGCCTTGCACGAATGTTTTCGCGTGCGGCGCCGCGACGTTCTTCGACGGTGACGACGCCGTCACTATCGGCATCGGCGGCATCGAAGCGCGACAAGGCGTCGCCGATGAAGTCGGCCTTCGAAACACTGCCGTCCTGTCCGATCATCGCGCGGGCAATACCTCGGCCGGGGCCGCGGCGATCTCCGCGCGCTGCCGGTCCACGCAGGCCTTCGCCGCGAGCGGCCTGGCGCTCTACACGCGTGGCACGGCGGTCTGTGCGTCGGTCCTTGCGAACCTCGCGCAGCGCGGCGAATTCGTCGTAGGAAATTGCGCCATCGCCATCTGCATCGGCGGCATCGAAACGGGTCCGTGCGACCTGCTCGACGCGCGCTTCGCGATCGGCAGCATCGATCGTACCGTCCTTGTTGACATCGAGACGTTCGAACGCGGCATTGGCACGCTGTTCTACCGCATCGCGGGTCATTTCGGCTGGGCGCTCAACACGCTGCGGGCGCTGGGCGTCCTGCGCGAGCGCGGTACCGCCAGCGATCAGCGCGGCGGTGGCGAGGGTGAGGGCAATTGTCTTTCGCATTTCATCCATCTCCTTGTCGGGATGCTAGAGCAACGGGGCGCCTACAAGAAGGGGGAAGGAGGAGGATTGCGGCGCCCCGCCACCCACAATCGGATTTCTATGGGCGCAATGTCGCAGCTTTATGCCGGGTAGGGGGTTTTGTGTCGCAATTTGTCGCCCGTTTCCAAGCCCGTTCATCGGGTGGAAATGGAAATGTCAGCCCGCTGTCAGCGAGCCCTCATTCTGGCACGTTTTCCGGCGGTCACAGCGGCTTGCAGGCCGTCTTGAGCCAAGCAAGTGCTTCTCCTTCGAGCTGCGGTGCCACCACATCAAGCACGCGCGCGTGATAGGCATTCCACCAGGCAATCTCGTCGGCAGAAAGCAGGCTGCATTCTACCAGCGCTGCATCGATCGGGGCGAGGGTGAGCGTCTCGAAGCCGAGCCATTCGCCTTCGCTGCCATCGATTTCGCGGCTCTCCACCAGCACGAGGTTCTCGATGCGGATGCCGTATTCGCCAGTCTTGTAATAGCCGGGTTCGTTGGAAAGGATCATGCCCGGCAGCAGTTCCTGCTCGCCACCGGCCTGCCCGCCACGCGGTTTGGCGATGCGTTGAGGCCCTTCGTGGACCGAGAGAAAGGAGCCGACGCCATGGCCAGTGCCATGGGCGTAGTCGACGCCTGCCCGCCACAGGAATTGCCGTGCCAGGGTGTCGAGTTGCGACCCGATTGAACCCTTGGGGAAGCTTTGCGTTGCGAGCGCGATATGGCCCTTGAGCACGCGCGTATAGCGATCCTTGACCTCGTCCGAAGGGGCGCCGGGCCCGATCCAGACGGTGCGCGTGATATCGGTCGTGCCATCGGGGTACTGCCCTCCGCTATCGACCAGGTAGACGCTGTTAGGCTCAAGCGCGCGATTGGTTTCCTCACTCACCCGGTAATGGACGATGGCGCCATTGGGACCTGCGCCGGAGATCGTGTCGAAACTGAGATCCCGCAGGTCGCCGCATGCCTCGCGGCAGGCCTGTAGCTTGGCGGCGGCGGAAAGCTCGTCCACCGCGCCTTTGGGACCTTCGAGTGAAAGCCAGTGGAGGAAGTTGGAGACTGCCGCACCGTCCCGGGCCTGTGCTGCGCGATGCCCCGCCTGTTCCGCTGGCGTCTTGATCGCCTTGGGCAGCACGGCGGGGTCCTGGTGCTTCAGGGCCTTTGCGCCGCCCGTTTCGAGCGCTTCGAAGATCGCTGCCACCGAACGCTGCGGATCGGTGGAGACGGTCTTGCCGCCAAACTCGTCCAATGCTGCCTCGAATTCGGCGCGGTCGCGAATGCGCACAGCATTGCCCAGCGCCGCTGCGACCTCGGCGGGAACCTTCTCGGGTGCGATAAACCAGTCCGCCGTGCCGTCCGCATGGATGGTGAGATAGGACAGGGCGACGGGCGTGCGATCGACATCGCTGCCGCGGATATTGAGCACCCAGGCCACCGAATCGAGTGCCGAGATAATGACGGCGTCGAGTCCCTCTTCCTTCAGCCATTCGGCGATCTCGCCGCGTTTGTCTGCGCTGGATCTGCCGGCGAGGCTTTCATCCTGCAGGAAGGCCGGCGCGGCGGAAGGTTCGGGCTGGTCCTCCCAAATGGAATCGATCGGGTTGCTGTCAGTGCCGACAAGTTCGCTGCCGGCCTTTTCCAGCCTTTCGGCAACCGTCTGCGCCCAAGCTTGCGTATGCAGCCAGGGATCGAAGCCTATGCGCGAGCCCTTGGGTGCATTCTCTGCCAGCCAGTCCGCCATCGAATCCTCGGGCACTGACTTGTATTCGTAGAGCTTGCCGTCGACCTGGTCGCGCACTTGCAGCGTGTAGCGTCCGTCGACGAAGATTGCCGCTCTATCCTTGAGGATCGCCACGCTTCCGGCAGAGCCGCCAAAACCGGTCAGCCAGGCAAGGCGCTGGGCGTATGCGCCGACATATTCGGAAAGGTGTTCGTCAGAGAGGGGAACCACGAACCCGTCCAGCCCGCGGCGCGACAGCTCTTCGCGCAGGGCGGAAAGGCGGGATTCATGGGTTTGCATCAACATTCACGGGCATCCTGTTATGGTTTCAAGCGATATAATAATGCTTGAGACTATCTCCCTATCCAGAATAGGGGAAGGGGCACGGGCTTTCCAGCTTCACCATCCCCTGCCATGAAACGGGTCGCACCAATGAACCTTACCATCCGACTTGCCGCTGCCATGCTCTTCGCAACCGGTGCACCGGCGATCGCCCAGACAGACGAGATGACCAGCGTGAGCGAAACCACTCCCAGCGCGCCGCCCGTGGCCGAGCAGCGGCCCTATTCCTATACACGGCACGGCATCACGATTTCGGATCCCTGGCACTGGTTGAAGGACCAGTCCTACCCGGTGATCGATGACGAGGATGTGCTCGACTATGTGCGCGAGGAAAATGCCTGGTTCGAAGCGCAGATGGCGCCGCACCAGCCCTTGGTGGACGAGCTGTTCGCCGAGATGCGCGCGCGCATCAAGGAGGACGATTCGACCGTTCCGGTGAAGGATGGCGACTACACCTACTGGTCGGAATTCGAGCCGGGTGCGGAATATCGCAAATATTACCGCAAGCCGGTGGCTGGCGGTGAGGCGCAGCTCTATCTCGACGTGCCTGCCCTCGCCGAGGGGCACGACTATATCAGCATCAGCGATATCTCGGTGAGCGAGAACGGCCGCTACCTCGCCTATGGCGTGGATACCAGCGGGGCCGAACGTTACACCGTGCGCATCGTCGACCTCGAGACCGGCGAATACCTGCCCGACGAAATCATCGAGACCAATTCGAGCCTGATCTGGGCGGCCGATGACAGCATGCTCGTCTATGGCCATGTGAACGAGAACTGGCGCGTCGAGAGCATCCGCGTGCACCGCATTGGCACCGACGCTTCGGACGATGTCGAGCTCTATCACGAGGATCAACTCGGCTTCACTGCCAGCCCGGACCTCTCGGCCAATCGCGAATGGCTGATTATCGGCGCGGGCGACAACGAAACCTCGGAAGTCCGTCTCCTGCCTGCGAGCAATCCGCTGGCCGAGCCGATCCTTGTCCGTCCGCGGCAGACCGGCGTCGAATATGCGGTCGATGTGAAGGACGAGACGATCTTCGTCCTGACGAATGACGAGCATGTCAATTTCCGCCTCGCGACCGCGCCGCTGTCCGATCCGGGCAGCTGGACGACGCTGATTGCAGGATCGGACGATTTCTACCTGACCGATTTCTCGCTCTTCCGGGACTTCTATGTCACCGAGGGGCGCCTGCGCGGCCTCGACCAGATCCAGCTGCGCTCTTACGACGATCCTTCGCGCGTCGAAACGATCGACTTTCCCGAGCCGAGCTATGCGGCGGGGCTCGGCAGCAATCCCGAATGGGCGGTGGACACGCTGCGCATCGGCTATGAATCGCCGATCACGCCGGACACGGTCTATGACTACCACATCGCGCAGCAGCAGCTCGAAACGCTCAAGGTCCTCGAAATCCCCTCGGGTTTCGACCCCTCGCTGTACACGGTCGAGCGCATCGAAGTGGAAGCGCGCGACGGGGCCATGGTCCCCGTCACCCTGCTTTATCGCAAGGACCGCGAAATGGGCGGCCCGCTCCATCTCTATGCTTACGGCGCCTATGGCTTTGCCTATCCGCCAGGCTTCTCCACCATTCGTTTCAGCATGGTCGATCGCGGCATGGCCTATGCCATCGCGCATATCCGCGGCGGCGACGATCTGGGCCGCGAATGGTACCTCCAGGGCAAGCTCCAGCAGCGCACCAATACCTTCAACGATTTCGTCGATGTCGGGCGCGGCCTGGTCGAGCTCGGCCATACCAGCGAAGGGAAGATCAGCGCGGCGGGCCGTTCGGCCGGTGGCGAGTTGATGGGCGCTGTGGTCAACCAGGCGCCCGAGCTGTTCGGCGCCATCGTGGCGGGTGTGCCCTTTGTCGACGTGCTCAACACCATGCTCGACGAGAGCCTGCCGCTGACTCCCGGCGAGTGGCCCGAATGGGGCAATCCCGTGACCAGCAAGGAGGATTTCTCCTTCATCCTCAGCTATTCGCCCTATGATCAGGTAATTGCGCAGGACTACCCGCCCATGCTGGTCACCGCCGGGCTCAACGATCCGCGCGTGACCTATTGGGAGCCTGCCAAGTGGGTCGCCAAGCTGCGGACCTACAAGACCGACGACAATATCCTGCTTCTCAAGACCAATATGGGTGCAGGCCATGGCGGTCGCTCGGGCCGCTTTGCCGGTCTCTACGAAGATGCGGAGGAAGCTGCCTTCATCCTTTGGCAGCTGGGCATCGCGGAGTAGAAGCACGGCCATGGCCAACAGCTTCACCATGCACTTCACGGCGGGAGCCGAGCACATTGACGAGATGGGTCACGTCAACAATGCGGTGTGGGTCGGCTGGATGGAGGAAGTCGCTACGGCGCACTGGATGAAGGATGGCGATCCTGCACATGTGGCGGCCTATGCCTGGGTCGTGACCCGGCATGAAATCGACTATCGCGGCAATGTACGCGAGGGCGACTGCGTGACTGCACATACCGAGATCCGCGAAGGTCCGTCGGGCGCACGGTTCGACCGGCACATCACCTTCAGCAATGAAGCGGGCAAGCCGATCGTGAAGGCAAAGACGACCTGGGCGATGATCGACCGGGCCAGCGGCCGGCTGCTGCGTGTGCCGCCGGAAGTGGCTGCCCCTTTCCTGGCGCCGCAGGAGGCCTAGGCCGCCACCTTCTTGTCGCGTCCTCGCGGCCTGAAAACCTTGAGCTTTTCGCTCATCGTCCGGTTTCTTCCGGCAGCCTTGGCCTCGTAGAGCAGCTGGTCGGCGCGGTTGTAGAGCATATGGAAATCGGCATGCGGCAGCACGTCATGGGGAGCATCGACGATGCCCATGCTGGCGGTCACCGGCCCGTCCATCCCGGCATGGTCGGCAGTTTTCTTGCGGATCGTGTCACGCAGCTTTTCGGCACGTGCGACGGTGTTCCGGCCGCGCAACATGAGGATGAACTCCTCGCCGCCCACGCGGTAGGCCTGCGTGTCATCGTCTCGCGTTTCGAGCGCTTCGGCAACCGTGCGCAACACAGTATCGCCGACCACGTGGCCGTAACAGTCGTTGATCGTCTTGAAGTGATCGAGATCGATGATCGCCAGTGTGCAGTAGCCCTCCGCTCGGAGCGTCTCGAAACGGTCCTCCAGCGCGCGGCGGTTGAGCAGTCCGGTGAGCGGGTCGCGCTCGGTCAGTTGCGCAAAATTGCGCGCGGCGGTGCGGGCGAGGTCGCGCTCTCGACGGATCGCGATAAAGCGGTCGGCAACGGCCAGCGCCACGATGATGACTTCCAGAGCCAGCGCCACGAACAACGCGCGGTCGATCGAGTCGGGCGCGGTGTAAAGGCCCATGCCGCGCAGCATGCGATCGATCGATGCCGTAATCAGAGGCAGCCATGCCAGCGCGAGGAAGCGTGCGCTGCGGCTGCCGCGGAACAGGGCGAGGATAATCGCCCCGGAATAGAGCGGCACGACCGGCAGGAAGGCATAGAAAAATAGCCGGTTGTCGAACGATTGCGAGAAATCGAATTGCAGTCCGGCAAAGCCGGGCACCAGGAACGTCCATAGAGCGCACAAGACGAGCGCCTTGCGCACGCGGCGCGGCAGGGCGTGCGGTTCGAGGAAGCTGGCGAGGAACAGGCCGCCAAAGGCTGAACCGCTCACCCAGGAAAGCGAAGCGGTACGCGCGATCAGGTCGTTCGGCAGGGCGATGAAGGCGGTGATGACCCCTCCTGCGGTGAGAACGTAGGTCAGCATCGAGATCGCCATGGCGGCATGAAGCAGCACGAAGCGTTCGCGCAGGACCATGTAGAACAGGCAATCGAACAGCAACGGCATGACTAGCATCCCGGCAACCATCGCCAGCAGTAGTGCCGGGGTCAGCGCACCCTCGGCATTCTCCGGGTCGAGCGCGAGCTGTGCCTCGCTGGCGACGGTCACCGAATGCGGGCTCTCGATCATCACTACAACTGACCGGCTTTGTTCGGTGAGCTCGGGAAGCGGCAGCGAGAAGAGCGGCCCTGCCTTGAGCAGCGTGACGTCACCGGAATCGAACGTGTCGCCGCGGATCGAACCATCATTGCCCAGGACGAAGATCGCAGCCGTTTCGAACACGGTCGGGCGGCTGACGAAGACCAGCGGCGGCTCTTCCTTGTCCCAATTGTCGAAGCGCAGCCAGGTGACACCCCGGCCGTCTTCCCAGCCGGTATCTTCGCAGTTCCATGCCAGCTCCTGCACGGCCGCTTCGATGGTCATGACAGCGTCCGAATATGCGTGGCAGGTAGAGCCGGACGGCACATGCGCATCGGCGGGCTTCGCCATGAGCAGGCAAAGCATCGAACAAAACAATAATTTCAGTAAGTTATTACGTCCCCAAGTCATGCCTCAACCTTAGGGCAAAAGCACCTTAAAAGCCGTTAACCGAGCTTGTGTTTTTGCGGCTCAGGCGAGCGCTTCGGCAAGCTCGAGCAGGTCGTAGCCCAGCTCGCGGGCCACGGCGGGGTAAGTCACCCGGCCGGCATGGACGTTCAACCCCTGCGCCAGATGCGGGTCGGCCCGCATGGCTTCCTTCCAGCCCAGATCGGCGATCCTCAGTGCGTGTGGCAGGGTCACATTGTTGAGCGCATAGGTGCTGGTGCGCGCCACCGCGCCCGGCATGTTGGCGACACAGTAGTGCACGATCTCGTCGACGATATAGGTCGGGTCGTCATGCGTGGTTGCCTTGCTCGTCTCGAAGCAGCCGCCCTGGTCGATGGCAACATCGACCAGCACCGCGCCGGGCTTCATGTCCTTCAGCATGTCCCGCGTAACCAGCTTGGGCGCCGCCGCGCCCGGGATCAGCACGGCGCCGATCACCAAATCTGCCTGGCACACCGCGTCGTACAGGTTCGCCTCATTCGAGAAGCGCGTACTGGCGCGGGATTCGAAATGCGTGCCGACGCGTTCGAGCACTTCGGGATCGCGGTCCAAGATGGTCGTCTGGCCGCCCATTCCGGCTGAGATCTGCGCCGCATTGAAGCCAACCACACCGCCACCGATGATGACCACGTTTGCCGGCAGGACGCCGGGCACGCCGCCGATCAGCACGCCGCGCCCGCCATGCACCTTTTCCAGCGCATTGGCCCCGGCATGCACGCTCATGCGCCCGGCTACCTGGCTCATCGGCTTGAGCAGTGGCAGCGTGCCACCCGGCCCGGTCACCGTCTCATAGGCGATGGCGGTGACGCCCGACTTCACCAAGTCTGCGGTCTGCTCCGGATCGGGCGCAAGGTGGAGATAGGTGTAGAGGATCTGCCCTTCGCGCAGTTGCGCGCGCTCATCCGCCTGCGGTTCCTTGACCTTCACCACCATTTCGCAGGTCGAGAAGATTGTTTCTGGCCCTTCGACGATCTGCGCGCCCGCCTTGCGGTATTCGGCATCGGTTGCGCCAATGCCAAGGCCCGCCCCGCTTTCGATCCAGACTTCGTGGCCGTGTCGGACGAGCTCCTTGGCGCTCTCCGGCGTCAGGCCGACGCGATATTCGCGGTTCTTGATTTCGCGCGGGCAGCCGATGCGCATGGGATTCTCCTTGCGATGCAGGTGCGGATGGCTGTGGCCGCCGCGTCATCTGCCTGTCAAGCGCCGGGCCTAGGGGTCACGGCGCGAAAACTTCACGAAGGTAGAGACCATGCGCCGTACACACAAACTCATGCTTGCGGCGCTGCCGCTTCTGGCTCTTTCTGCCTGCGGCAGCAGCGAAGCAGAGTCCGCCGATACCACTCTGCACATCGTTGGTTCGTCAACGGTTTATCCCTTCTCCGTGGCGGTGGCCAATGCGGCCATGGAAGCCAACCCGGAGGTGCAGATCCGTGTCCGTTCGACCGGTACGGCAGACGGCATTGCGGCGTTCTGCGCAGGCGCGCCCATTCCTGTCGAGGGAGACGAGGATGCGGCTGCTTCGCCTGTTCCCGATAGCGTCAATGCCTCGCGGCGTATGACGGCAGAGGAATTTGCCACCTGCCAGGCCAATGGCGTGACCGATATCGTCGAACTGCGCGTGGGCACGGATGGTGTGGTCTTTGTTTCGGCAAGTGATGGCGGCCTGTCGATGAACCTTACTCCGCGCGTGGTCTACACGGCGCTGGCGGCAGAGCCTTTTGGCGAGGAGCAGGCCAATCTGAACTGGTCCGATGTCGATTCCTCGCTGCCCAATGAGGCTATCGAGGTCTACGGCCCGCCTTCTAGCTCGGGCACGCGCCAGTCATTGCTCGAACTCGTGCTGGAAGTGGGCTGCGCCGAGAACCGCAGCCTGGCCGGTCTCGAGTTGAGCGAGCCGGAACGCTACGCGGAAGTCTGTTCGTCGCTGCGCACGGATTCGGGCTTTCTCGACCAGGGCGAGAATGACGACCTGATCGTGCGCAAGGTCGCCAATAACGAAAGGGCCCTGGCAGTGGTCGGCTATTCCTGGTTCGAGGAGAATCAGGACATCGTGCAGGCGATGACCTTCAGCGGCGTGGAACCCAATGAGGAGACGATCTCCAGCGGCGCCTATCCCGCTTCGCGTCCGCTGTACATCTATGTGAACAAGGCGCGTGTCGAGGCCGTACCGGGCCTGCAGCCCTATGTCGCCGCATGGGTCGCGAGCTGGGACGGCAGCGGGCCGCTTGCCAATATCGGCTTCATCCCCGCGCATGATGACCAACGTGCGGCCATGGCCGACAGGGCGGCGAACATGACTGTGCTGACCGAAGCTGACCTCAGCGGCGAATAGGGCAGGGGCGGTTCAACGCTAGCCGCGCAATCAATGCTGCGCGGCGAAGCTTTCCAGCCCGGGAACGCTGATGCTGCGGCCACCGCCGAAATCCTCGCGAACGACGATCAGGCCAGTCCTTTCGAGGTGATCGAGCAGGCGGCGTATGCGACCGGGCGACGAGGTGCCATAGACGCGCGCCAGTTCCTCTTCATCCGGTGCGCTCATGCCCTGCGCGGCGGCGGCAGCGATGCACAAATAGGGCGCCAGCACATCGTCCGACACATTCTTTGCAAGCTGTTCGATCGCCTCGCGTTGACTGTCTTCCAGCCTGTCGAGCCGGGCCACGGCGACAGCAAAGAGCCGGTTGAACTGCGTCATGTCGATATGCGCCGAAGGAATGCCGCGTTCGCGCGTGCGGATGGCGAATTCGCGGAACAGGGTTGCGGCGGGCTGGAAAGTGGCGCCGTCTTCGGCGGCCATTTCCTGCAACAATGCGGCGACCCTACCCTGCTTGCGCTCCTGCGGTGCAGGCGCCGAGTCCGCAGCCGTTTCATCCTGCGTATCCTCGGCTTCAGGCTCAGCCGGCTCTGCTTCCACTTCCGCCTGCTGGATTATCGCCTCTTCCAACTCCTGCATGGCCGGAACGGCCGTGACAGGCGGGGTAGGCCGGGCAGGCGCGGGATTGGCGGCTTCCTCCGCGAGGGAATCGTGCAGCAGGGCTTCCATCTCTCCGGCAGGAGCAGAAGGCAGGGGCATCAGTCCGGTCGCGGCGGTTTTGCCGCCGGTTCTGACCGAGCCGATCTTCACTGCCACCGGTTTGCGGCTGATCGCCGGACCGAGGCCGAGAAAATGGCCGCGTTCAAGATCGCGAATTCTCTCGGCTTGCTTGCGTTCCATGCCCAGCAGGTCCGCCGCGCGCTGCATGTCGATATCGAGGAAGGTGCGCCCCATCAGGAAGTTTGATGCCTCGGCAGCAACATTCTTGGCCAGCTTGGCGAGGCGCTGCGTCGCGACGATCCCGGCCAGGCCGCGCTTGCGCCCGCGGCACATGAGGTTGGTCATGGCCGACAGCGTCATGCGGCGCGTGTCTTCGGCAATTTCGCCCGCGACGGAGGGCGCGAACATCTGCGCCTCGTCCACCGCCACCAGCGCCGGGTACCAGTGTTCGCGCGGAGCATCGAAGAGCGCGGTGAGGAATTGCGCTGCGCAGCGGATCTGCTGCTCGACCTCGAGTTCTTCCAGCGCCAGCACGACAGAAGCGCGGTGCTGGCGGATGCGCGCCGCCAACGCGACGATTTCGCGTTCGGTATAGCTGCCGCCATCGATCACGATGTGATCGAAATGATCGGCAAGGCTGACGAAATCGCCTTCGGGGTCGATCACCACCTGCTGGACGAGGCCGGCGCTCTCTTCGAGCAGGCGGCGCAACAGATGCGACTTGCCGCTGCCCGAATTGCCCTGCACCAGAAGGCGCGTGGCGAGCAGTTCCTCCACGTCGATCTGGACGGCATTGCCGCCCGAATCCCGGCCAATTTCGATTTGCGCCCTCACGGGTGCGAAACTAGCAGCCCGGCCATTTGCGGAAAGGCGCGGGCGGCCAGTTATCCAGCGTTTGCGACCGCCGGGAGCTTATTCCGGCTGGAACAGCTCCAGCGGGATGCTCTCGCCCACTGCGCGCAGGCCCGCATCCGAACCGTGCAGGAAATCGCCCATGTGATAGCCATCGCGCATGGTCGAAGGATCGTCCGGTTCGGCAAAGGCCAAATCGATGCGCACGATGCCGTCGAATTCGCCCGAATTGAGCATCCAGTCAGTGATTTCCTGGCGCACTGCCTCGCCTTCCTCGGACCAGTAGCTGGCGCCCTTGTAAGGCCCGATGGGCGAGCCATAGACCTTGATGCCCTTCTCATGCGCGCGGGCAATGAGCTGGCGGTAGCCGGCGATCATCTGCGCCGCGTCGATCTGAGGCTGGTCGATGGTCAGGCCGCCAACGCCGCCCTGCTGCGGACCGAAGGCGTTGCCGATATCGTTGACGCCTTCGAAGATGATCATGTGGGTGACATTGGGCAGGCTCAGCACGTCCTCGTCGAAACGCGAGAGCGCACTCTCGCCCATGCCGGGGCTGAGCACGCGATTGCCGCTGATGCCGGCATTGGCAACGGCATATTCCATGCCGGCCGCTTCCAGCCTCTCGGCCAGCACGTCGGGCCAGCGGCGGTCTTCGCCTGCGGTCGAGCCGACACCATCGGTGATCGAGTCTCCGAAGGCGACGATCGTGCCCATGGCATCGTCGGAGAATACTTCGACAGTATGCAGGAAGGCGCGGTGCTGCGCGGTCTCAACCGGCTCGAATGCCTCGCCCACATGGTTGCCCGGCGGCGACACGGCGAGCGTGTCGAGCCCGGTCAGATGACAGGTGCAGGGACCAGTATCATTGGGCAGGTAGAACTCGATCCTGGCCTTCTGGAAGTCCTCTGTATCGAGTTCGACCACGTCGCTGGCGAAGGGCGCGCCGCGCGGGATCACTGCGCCCGCTTCGCCGCCAAAAGTGAGCGGACGGCTGCTGCCGGGCAGGTCGTTGCCATTGGCATCGAGCAGCACAATGCGCGCTTCGCCAATGGCGAGCGGGGCGGGGCCGTAGCGATTGGTGAAGCGCACGCGCAGCTTGGTGCCGCCTTCGGAAAGGCGCACAATTTGGCTGATCGTGACATTCTCATAGGAAGCGGCAGCGAATGGCCCGTCGGTCGATAGCGGCGCGTGCGGCGATGCCGTCCAGCTGCCGACCCACATGCCCTCTTCGTGATGGTCGGCAAAGGCGGGTGCGGCCATGGCAAGTGCTGCGCCGGCAAACGCCAGTCCGGTGATCCTCATCCGCATAGCCTTTCCCTCCCTCAGGCGTTCGCTGTTTCGCGATTATAGACCCAGTAATTCGCGCCCCAACGTTGCTCAAGGTCGGCGAGGCATTCCTTGTGAATCTCGCGCACGCGCTGCGGCGTCATGTAATCCGCCGGGTCGATCTCCTCGATCTTCAGCGTCGACTTGTCCTCATAGAGGTGCTCGCCCTTCAGAAGGGCATTTTCGTCATAGGGCCAGATGAAGGCCTGCAGTGAATGGACGAGGTAGAGCCCTTCATCCTTTTCCACCTTGTGGCCGAGCTTCTTCAATTCGGCGCCGGTCGACATCTGGTGGAACCACATTTCGTCGGCAATGCCCCAGTCGGCCACAGCGACGAGGTCGCCCGAGTTCCACAGCACGATATCGCCGATCGAGGAGTAGAAATCGAACACGCCCTGGCGGCCCTTGACCTGGAACGGGCTGTCTCCCCAGGTGATGTGATAGACCGGATCGTCGGCCATCATGTCGGGCGCGGTGATCTCCTCGAACATGGCCGCGCCTTCGAGGTGCACGTGGCGGCAGTAGTTCTTCAGGATCGCGCGGTGCAGCGGGTTCTCCGTGCGCTCGAGCAGGTCGAGCGTCGGGTTCATGCAGTCATAGACCTGCTGTTCGTATTTGCTGGCCATGGGGGCTCCTCTCCTTGTCTTTTGGGAAGGAGTGTAACTCCCGGCTCATCACTCCGCTAGGACTGACGCGAATGGCCGAGAGGACATGTGCGTCACCTGCGTTCGTGCCATTTGAGCGCCAGCCCGATTACCGTGCCCACGCCGATCGCCACGGTCAGGTCGACAAGCACGGTCAGTGCGGCGGTGAGGACAAGCAGCGCCAGCTGCATGCGCGGCAGCTCCATGCGCTCGCACCAGCGCTCGGGCTCGGACATGTTCCAGGCGGTGATGACGAGCAGGCCGGCCAGCGCGGGCAGCGCCAGTTCGCCCGCCAGCGGGGCGAGGGCGATCATGGCCAGCAGAACGACCAGCGCGTGGATGATGCCAGCGACGGGAGTACGCCCCCCGGCATCGACATTGGTGGCGGTGCGCGCGATTGCGCCGGTTGCCGGAAGCCCGCCGAACAGGGGCGAGGCAATATTGGCCGCGCCTTGCGCCAGCAATTCCGCACTGGTGCGATGCGCGCCTCCTATCATGCGGTCGGCAACCAGCGCGGACAGCAAGGATTCGATTCCCGCCAGCACGGCAATGGTCAGCGCCGAGGGCAGCAATTCCAAGATAAGGTCGATCGAAATGGGTGGCAGCGAAGGGATGGGCAGGCCATGCGGCAATTCGCCGAAGCGCGAGGCGACCGTTTCGGCGCTCGGGATGAGGAACGCCGCCAGCGCGCTGGTGACGAGCACGATAACGGCGCGGGCGCGGAATTTTGGCGCCAGCTTTCGCAGCAGCACGATCCCGGCGATCGTTCCCAGCCCAAGCAGCAGCGAAGGCCAGTCTAGCGAAGCGCGCGCGGCCCACAGCCCTTCGATCTTGGGCAGGAATTCGGCGGGGAGACTGCCCGTTTGCAGCCCGGCAAGGTCCTTGAGCTGGCTGGTAGCGATCACCACCGCGATGCCCACGGTGAAGCCTTCGATCACCGCTTCGGGGATCAGCCGGATCAGCCTTCCGGCGCGCAGCAAGCAGCCGATTACCAGCAATATGCCGGCCATGATCGTCGCCAGCAGCATGCCCTCGAAACCGTGATTGGCGATCACCGAATAGACCACCACGATGAAGGCGCCGGTCGGCCCGCCGATCTGCACCCGGCTGCCGCCCAGCGCGGAAATGAGGAACCCGCCAACGACGGCAGTCACCAGCCCGGCTGCGGGCGGCGCGCCCGAGGCGATGGCGATGGCAATGCTCAGCGGCAGCGCGACAAGCGCGACCGTGGCCCCGGCAATGGCATCGCCGGAGAATTGCCTGCGATCGTAGGTCGCCAGCGTGGTCAGCAGTTTTGGTTTCATTATGCCCCGGGACTCGGGAGGAAGATGGGTGGCGGTATGCCCAGCCTATAGCGGATTACCATCCCGGTCGCGGTAGATTTCGCGGCGACCGGCCACATTGCCTCCTGCCACGAAATCGCGAATAGTGGTCGCGAGGCTGATTGCATCGAACTTGGGGGCCAAATGAGCGGACAATTCAGGATCTTTGCGTCATTTGCCGTCTGTCTTGGACTCTTGGCAGCACCGGGTCTCGTTTACGCCCAGGCCGAGCGGGAAATCATCGATGTCCATATGCACGGACGATATTCGTTCGAGGACTTTGAGGAGGTTCGCGCCGCCCAGTTGCAGGCGATGGAGGCTGACGGGGTGACAGGGGCTGTGATCGGCGTCTCCACGAAAGAGGATGTCGATGCCTGGCAGGGCGCTTCCATCATCGTGGGCATTGTGCTGGCCGCTTGCCCCCGCAATTCCGTGGAGCCCACATTCATTTGCTTTCCCGAGAGCGAGGGCTGGGCGGATTTCGACTGGCTCGAAGAGAATGTCGCTTCCGGCCGCATCGGCGTGCTTCAGGAGGTCGCCCCGCAATATCTCGGCCTCTCGCCTTCCAACCCGAGGCTGGAACCCTATTTTGCGCTCGCCGAGCGCTATGACATTCCGGTCGGTTTCCACACCCAGCGCGGCCCGAACGAGGGGAACCGCTTCGAGGGCTGCTGCCCCAATTTCGATCCCGCCATGGGCAACCCGGCGCTGCTACGACCGGTGCTGGATCGCCATCCGGGCATGCGCGTGTGGATCCAGCATGTCGGCGCAGGACCGGCGGTTGGCGGTCCGTTCTGGGATGAGACCTTGGCGCTGCTGCGCGACTATCCCGGGGTCTATCTCGACCTGTCCATCACCAATGGCGTGATGCCGTTCGAGCAATATGAGGCGGCCATGCGGCGGTTGTTCGATGCCGGATTTGCCGACCGGATCATGTTCGGCAGTGACAATGTGCCGGTAAGCCAGATTCTGGAACGCATGGAGCGTATCGAATGGCTGACCGAAGAAGACCGCACGGCGATTCTGAGTGGCAACGCCAAGCGCTTCTTTCGAATCCCGGAGGAATAGACTGGAGGCAGGGCGTGCCGCTCCAGTGTGGTCATCTCAGCTACTCTCTTCGATCCATCCGCGAAAAACCTCGATCATGGCGCCAAGCTGGCCCGGACCGCCGAAGCCGGTGAATGCATTGCCATTGGCCTTGCAGGTGAACCACTCGGTTTCGTGATCATAGTCGTGCTTGATCTCATCCATCGTCACGCCTTCCCAGTGCGTGCCGATGGTGTGAATGGTCAATTGCCAGCCCGGATTGTCGATCGTTGTGATGTCGACCCCATGACCATGCTCCCACACGCCGTTGCACTGGGAAGCGTACCACTGCATCAGCCAATCGAGCGAGTTCACAAGGGGTTGCCGTCCCGGTCGCGGTAGATTTCGCGGCGGCCAACATGGTTGGCAGGACCGACCAGCCCGTCCTCCTCCATCCGCTCGATCAGCTTGGCGGCGGTGTTGTATCCCACGCCAAGCTGTCGCTGGAGCCATGAGCCCGAGGCTTTCTGGTTCTCCCACACGATCTGGCAGGCCTGGCGATAGCGCCGCTCCTCCGGATTGTCCGAAGCGGTGAACTCGTCCTCGAAAGAAAAGCCGCCATCCTCGGGCTCCTCTGTGACCGAGTCGATGTAATCGGGCTCGCCCTGGCCGCGCCAATGGACCGCGACTTTCTCCACCTCCTCGTCCGAGACGAAGGGGCCGTGTACGCGCTTCAGCGCGCCGCTGGTAGGCTTGTAGAGCATGTCACCCTTGCCCAGCAGCTGCTCGGCGCCTTGTTCGCCAAGGATGGTGCGGGAATCGATGCGGCTGGTGACGTTGAAGGCGATGCGGGTGGGCAGGTTCGCCTTGATCACGCCGGTGATGACATCGACCGAGGGGCGCTGGGTCGCCATGATCAGGTGGATGCCCGCGGCTCGGCTTTTCTGCGCCAGGCGCTGGATCAGCACCTCGATTTCCTTGCCGACAGTGACCATGAGGTCGGCCAGCTCGTCCACGATCACAACGATCTGCGGCATGACCTCGTAATCGAGCTGCTTTTCCTCGAACAGTTCCTCGCCCGTCTCGGGGTCGAAGCCGGTCTGCACGCGGCGGCCGAGCGGCTTGCCCTTGGCGGCGGCGGCTTTCACCCGGTCGTTGAAGCCGGTGAGGTTGCGCGCGCCGATATCGCTCATCATGCGATAGCGCCGCTCCATCTCCTCGACCGCCCATTTCAAGGCGCGGATCGATTTGTGCGGCTCGGTCACCACCGGCGCGAGGAGGTGCGGGATATCGTCATAGCTCTTGAGCTCGAGCACCTTGGGATCGATCAGGATCATGCGGCATTCGGCCGGGCTGAAGCGGTAGAGCAGCGAGAGCAGGATGCAGTTGAGGCCGACCGACTTGCCCGAGCCGGTCGTGCCCGCGACCAGCAGATGCGGCATGGCGGCGAGGTCTGCGACGATCGGTTCGCCGGCAATATCCTTGCCAAGGATGATCGGGAGATTGCCCTTGGCATCGACGAAGGCTTCCGACGCGGCAAGCTCCTTGAAACTGACCGTCTGGCGGTCGGCATTGGGCAGCTCGATACCCATCACCGTCTTGCCCGGGATCGGCGCGACGCGCGCGGAGATGGCAGACATGTTGCGGGCAATGTCTTCGGCGAGGCCGACCACGCGGCTGGCCTTGATGCCCGGCGCAGGTTCCAGCTCGTACATGGTTACCACCGGCCCGGTTCGTACGGCGGTGATCTCGCCCTTCACGTTGAAATCGTCGAGCACGTTTTCGAGCAAGCGGGCATTCCTCTCCAGTGCCAGCTTGTCGAGCTTGTGCGCGGTGTTTTCCGGCCGGTCCTCGAGCAGGTCGAGGCTTGGCAGGTCGAATTCTGCGAACAGGTCCTTCTGCTTGCCCTTGCTCGGCTTGGCGGGGCGCGGCGGGGCGGAAGGATCGGAGATTTCCGGCGGCTTGCGATCGGATTGGGGGAGCGTGACCGGCTCGGATTTCTTCTTCTCGGTCTTGCGGCGCTCCGCTGTCGGCTTGAAGGGATTGCTCGGCTTACCCGGCAGGCTGGGCGCGCGGCGGGCCCATTCGGGCAGGGTCAGCAAGCCTGCCCAGTCCAGTGCGAAGACCTTGCCTGCGAGGAAGGCGCCGCCAAACAAGCTCAGCAACCCGCCGGCCAGAACGGTCCAGAATTGCGCGGCTTCGGGCAATCGCCCGGCGAGAGCCTGCAATCCGCCTTCGCCGAGCAGACCGGCTAGCCCGCCATAGCCCGCGGGATAGGAGGAATTCGCCGGATCGCTGACCAATGCGAGCACAGTCGAAAGCAGCGCCATGGCCAGCAGCAGGAGCAGCACGGTGTGCCACCACTTGCTGCGGACCTCCTCTTCATCCTCGTCCGAGGAATCGAGCCACAGACGGCGCCCGAAAGCATAGAAGAGCGGCAGCAGGAGGATCGAAACGACGCCGAAGCCGGTCAGTGCGAGGTCCGAGGCGTAGGCTCCGGCAATGCCCATCCAGTTTCGGACAACCTCGCCCGCAGCAGTCGAAAGCGAAGGGTCACTTTGCGCATGGCTGACCAGCGCAAGCGCGAGGAACAGCATGAGTGCGAAAAGGATGATGGCGCCCGAACGCTGCAATATGCGCGCGAGCGAACGGCGAAACGCCGCTTTCCAGTCGACAGTGTTGCCTTTGCTACGGGCGCTCGACGCCATGGCATATGTTCCCTCTTCGTCCCGCGAGGATGCATAATGAGTCCCCGCGGACTCGGCGTCAAGAATCAGGAGCCGGAGAGACCGTCAATTGCGGCCCAGTGTGGCCAATGGATTCCACGCGCCCTTTTCGCGTCCATACCGCCCAGCGCGATGACGGGCATTTTCGCGTGGGTAGCGAGCATGCGGAAACGCTCCGGACCAAGCGATGCCGCGCCCGGGTGGCTGTTTGTTGGGAATACGGGTGACAGCAACACGGCATCGGCGCCCATGCGGTTCGCCTCGCCGATTTCGGTGAGGTTATGCGCGGTGGCCAGCATCAGCAGGTCGCGGCGCGGGTAGAGGCTGCGCGGCGCGCCATATATACCGTCCGCACCCCATTCGAGAGCCGTCAGTGAAGAATCGGCCAGGACAATCACATGGCCCTTCCCCCGGGCGATGCGGCGCAAGGCAAACCAGCGCGCCACACGCTCTTCGGGCGGCAAATGATAATGGCGATAGACGAAGCCCGATCCGCGCGGCAGGCTTCTTAGCGCTGCTTCCAGTTGCGCATCGTTTCGCTCGTCGGAAATGAGCCAGATCTCGGGGAAAGGCTGGATTGCAGGCATGGCACCGCTATAGCGCCTGCATGATTGCAAATGCAGCCCTTCAGGAAGTTCAGGCCGATATTGCCAAGGCCTGCAAGATCGCCCGCCGCGAAGTGGACGAGGTGACGCTGATCGCCATCAGCAAGACGCACCAAGCCGATGCCATTGTTCCGCTGCTCGATGCGGGGCAGCGCGTTTTCGGCGAAAACCGCGTGCAGGAAGCGCAGGGCAAGTGGCCCGCGCTGAAAGAGCGCTATGACGGCATCGAACTGCACCTTGTCGGGCAGTTGCAGTCGAACAAGGCGGATGATGCGGTTGCGTTGTTCGATGCGATCCACTCGCTCGACCGGCCTTCGCTGGTCAAGGGGCTGGCCAAGGCGATGGACAAGGCTGGCCGCCGCATCCCCTGCTTCGTGCAGGTCAATATCGGCGCGGAAGAGCAGAAGGGCGGATGCGCAATTGCCGATGTGCCCGGCCTGCTCGAACAGGCCCGCGGCGCAGATATTCCGCTGGCCGGGCTGATGTGCGTACCGCCCTTCGGAATCGAGCCTGCGCCCTTCTTCGCCCTGCTCGACAAGATGGCCCGCGATAACGGCCTCGATGGCCGCAGCATGGGCATGAGCGGCGATTACGAGACCGCGATCATGCTCGGCGCGACGCATATCCGCGTCGGTACCGCGCTGTTCGGGGAACGCGGTTAGCCATTCGTCGAAGCGGAACTTGCCCGGACAAGCACGAAAGGTCATCGCGGCGGCCATGAACAAGATTTCGAAAGTGCTGCTTCCGGGCCTGGCCGGGATTGCCCTGGTTTCCTGCTCCGCTTCCGCTCCCGAGGACGAAGGCGATCGCCCTTGGCTCCTCGCCGGGGAATTGCAGGAAATCGTCACGGCCGACGGCACGACCATTCCCGAGATTCGCGGTGTTTGGCGCAGTCGCGGTTATGGGCGCCTGTTGCTGGTGCAGGAGGATGGTCTAACCCGCTTCGAGGAAGACGGATCGTGCTACCTGCCGCCGCGCGTCGGCGGAGCGCAGACAGAGATGGATTCGGTCGATTACCGCTTCTTCCGCCTTCTGCCGGGAGGCGATGCGGCGATATTCCAGCTTCTGCGCGGCGATACCAATGTCGTGTTCGACAGGCTGGAGGAGCTGCCGGACAATTGCGTTGCCGGGCCCGATGCCGATCCGGAGGCGGTGGCCGATGCATTTCTCGATATCTTCGAGCGGCATTATGCCTTCTTCGATCGCCGCCCGCCCGGTCATGACGAGCGCGCCGAGCGAGTCAGGGCGGCAATCCGGCCGGATATGAGCGATGCCGAGCTGTGGGATGCGCTGGCATCCTATATGGATGGCCTTTCCGACAGCCACACCAAGCTGATCGGCGAAGTGGACGGAGAGCAGCGCCGCGTACAGGACGGGCAGGGCGAGACACTGCCGCGCATGCGCGCAAGCGAAGGCGGAGAGATGGCATGGCTGATCGGCCTTATCGAGCAGACACTCGGCGAACTTGGCGACACGGCTCATCACGATGGACAGGACCGCATCGTCTGGGGGGTGATCGACGGGCGCGTCGGCTATCTGCAGATATTCCAGATGGGCGGCTTCACCACACGTGAGGACTTCGGCAGCGATGGCTGGGCCGAGACCGAGATGGCCGAGTTCAACCGCATCTTGGACGAGGCCTTTGCCGCTTTCGAAGGGCTCGATGCCGTCGTGCTCGACCTGTCGAACAATCGCGGGGGCTGGGACCGGGTGGCGAAAGCGCTGCCCGGCCGCTTCACCGATGAGGCCTATACCGGTTTCACCACGCAGGCTCGCGGCTCCGGCCTTGCGCCCTTCCCGCATGAGATTGCGCCGGCGGATGGTCCGCGCTTCACCGGCCCGGTCTATCTGATGACCAGCGACGTAACGGTGAGCGGTGGCGAGCTGGCGACATTGGCCCTGCGGCAGAATTCGCGCGTGACCCAGGTGGGGCGGACGACCCGCGGGGCATTTTCCACGCCACTGTCCAAGCGCCTGCCCAATGGCTGGCTTCTTGAACTCTCGAACGAAGTCTTCGCTGCTCCCGATGGAACGGTGTTCGAGGAAACCGGCATCGCCCCCGAGATAGACATGGATATCTATCCCGCGGGCAATCCTGTCGGCGGCCACTGGCGCGCGGTCGAGGAAGTTGTGCGGATTGTGGGCGAGGACCAACCGACCGCCTGATCGACCTGTGGGCTTGCGGGCCCTTCCCGAGCGCGGAGCAGCATCGCTTTCGGGCTGGCGCCGGTCGCTGCCGGCGTCAGGCTACTCAGCCGCTTCGGCTTCGGCCTCGCCCGCAGCAATCGCGTCGAGCAATGCCCGCTCGACCTTGCCCAGCCTGTCCTCGCTGTAGATCTTCTGGCCCAGCAGGTCGGTGACATAGAAGGTATCGACTGCGCGCTCACCATATTGGGTGATGTGTGCCGAATTGATGATCAGGCTCTGTTCGAACATGGCTCTGGTCAGACGGTTGAGCAAAGCCGGCCGGTCGGTGGCGTTGACCTCGATCACGGTGAAACGGTCCGATGCCTCATTGTCGAACAGGATCAGCGGGGCGATGCGGAAATTCTCTGCGCGCGTGCGCGGCAGCGGCCTTGCGGCGAGGCTTTCCACCATGTCGATCTTGCCGAGCAGGCCGTCCTCGATCTTCTGTTTGAGTCGGGCGAGTTGGGTGGCTTCCTGGAATGGCTTGCCGAAAGGGTCCTGTACTAGGAAATTGTCGACCGCCTTGCCCACCTTGCTGGTGTGGATGCGCGCGTCGATGATGTTGGCGCCAGCGAGGTGGATCGAGCCGGCAATGCGGAAGAACAGGCCGGGATGGTCTTCGCCGATGAAGGTAATCAGCGTCGCGCCGCGCGCCGGGTAGTATTCGGCGTGAATCGAGAGCTTGTGTTCCAGCCTCTTGGCGGCTGCATAATGCGGCAGGTTGATGGCGATGATGTCGGCCGGTTCGGCCATCCAGTAATCGCGGTCGAGACGGCTATCCAATTCCTCGACCAGATGCGCACGCTCGGGGCCGAGCAGTTCAGCCACTTCCTTGCGCTTGGCCTGATAGCGCTTCTCGCGCCGTTCCTCGTCATCTTCGCCGAGACGCAAATTCTCTTCCGCCAGCTTGTAGAGATCGCCCAGCAGCTGGCGCTTCCAGCTGTTCCAGATGCCCGGGCCGACTGCCCGGATATCGACGATGGTGAGGACGGTGAGCTGGCCGAGATGCTCGGTGTCCTCGATCTCCTCGACGAAATCCTCGATCGTCTTGGGATCGGACAGGTCGCGCTTGAAGGCGGTCGCGCTCATCAACAGGTGATAGCGCACGAGCCAGCTGACCAGCTCGGTCTCTGCCTTGGTCATGCCGAAGCGCGGGCACAGTTCGAGGGCGACTTCCGCGCCGAGGACCGAATGGTCGCCGCCTCGCCCCTTGGCGATATCGTGCAGCAGCGTGGCAACATAGAGCGCGCGGCGATATTTCAGGCCGGGAATGATATTGGTGGCGAGCGGATGGTCTTCCTCCAGCTCTCCCTTCTCGATCTTGTTGAGCAGGCCGATGGCGCGGATCGTGTGCTCGTCCACCGTATAGTGGTGGTACATGTCGAACTGCATTTGCGCGTTGACCTTGCCGAAATCGGGCACGAAACGGCCGAACACGCCAGCCTCGTTCATCCAGCGCAGCACGGTTTCGGGGTCGTTCTTGCCCGCCAGCAGCTCGAGGAACAGCGCATTGGCGCGCTCGTCCTCGCGGGTTTCGCGGTGGATCAGGCTGGCATCGCGGCGGACCTGGCGCATGGTCTCGGGATGGATTTCCATCCCTTCGCGCTCGGCCACGGTGAACACTTCGATCAGGCGAGCGGGATCCTTGCGGAACCATTCGTCGGTGGGCGCGGAAATCTTGCCGCCCGAGATCGTATATCCGTCCACGGTCTGCTTGCGCTTGCCGCGGAAGGAGCCGAACAGGCTGGCGCGGCGGCGCTTGGCGGCGCTCTGCTCTTCGAGCGAAGCGAGGAAGATTCCGGTCAGATTGCCGACCTGCTGAGCCTGCAGGAAATAGAACTGCATGAAGCGTTCGACCGCGCTCTTGCCCGGCCTGTCGGCGTAATTCATCCGCTTTGCCACTTCGCGTTGCAGGTCGAAGGTCAGCCGGTCCTCGCCGCGCTTGGCGATAGTGTGCAGGTGGCAGCGCACGGCCAGGAGGAACCCTTCGGCGCGGCGGAAGGTGCGGTATTCCTCGGGCGTGAAGAGGCCTTTCTCGACCAGTTCGGCGGCGCTGTGCACGCGGTGCACATATTTGCCGATCCAGTAGAGCGTCTGCAGGTCGCGCAGGCCGCCCTTGCCGTCTTTCACATTGGGTTCGACGACATAGCGCGAATCGCCCATGCGCTTGTGCCGTTCGTCCCGCTCGGCCAGTTTCTGGGTCACGAATTGCTGTTCCGAGCCGGGCACGACATCGCCCCAGAATCGGTCCTGCGCCATTTCGAAGACCTGCTTGTCGCCCCAGAGATAGCGCCCTTCGAGCAGCGCGGTGCGGATGGTCAGGTCGGATTTGGCCATGCTCACCATCTCGTCGAGCGAGCGGCTCGAATGGCCCACCGTGAGGCCGAGGTCCCACAGGAAATAGAGCATGGCCTCGATCACCTGCTCGCACCATGAGGTCGGCTTGTCGGGCGTGATGAAGGCGATATCGACATCCGAATAGGGCGCCATCTCGCCGCGCCCATATCCGCCCACGGCAATCAGGGCGAGGCGCTCGCCGCTCGATCGGTTGGCGACCGGGTAGAGGTCGTTCACCACGTGGTCGTGGACCAGCCGGATCAGCTGGTCGATCAAGAAGGCATAGCCGGTGGTGATCTCGTGACCGGCGGCGGGCTTTTCGCTCAGCCGTCTGGTGAGTTCCTTGCGGCCGGCAGCCAGGGCTTCCTTGAGCAAGGAGACGATTTGCGGGCGCGCGGCT
Source organism: uncultured Altererythrobacter sp. (assembly GCA_913056125.1). Classification (GTDB taxonomy): domain Bacteria; phylum Pseudomonadota; class Alphaproteobacteria; order Sphingomonadales; family Sphingomonadaceae; genus Alteraurantiacibacter. The sequence goes on along the minus strand of CAJXNC010000014.1, from coordinate 12,783 downwards.
TCGGCACCCTTGTCCTCGACGGCGTCCGCGATGGCTGCTGCAAGCGCACGGCGGTCGACGATCTGGCGCTGATTGGGGATTGCTGGCTGTGACACGCAGAGGCACTTAGGCGGAGCGGGCCGAATGTGCAAAATCTAGCTTGCAGCAAGCCACAATGCGTCTTCGGGGTTCCACCCGGCGCGGGCCTGTGCCATTGCCGCCCGCGACGGGAGGCAGGGTTAGCATGCTCGATATTCTGGCAGCTTCGGCAGAGGCGTTGCACTGGGAAGATTTCGGCCTGAGGAACGGTATCGACCTCGGCTTTTTCAACCTGCGCTACTATTCGCTCGCCTACCTTGCCGGGCTGGTGCTGGGCTATTGGCACCTCTCGCGCATGATCAAGTCACCCGGTGCGCCGATGGCGCAGCGCCATGCCGACGACCTCTTCTTCTACTGCATGATCGGCGTGATCCTGGGCGGCAGGCTCGGCTATGCGACCTTCTATACTGGCGGCGATACCGGCATTCCCAATCTCTGGACCGATTTCTCGGGCGAGGGTTTCATCAGCTGGAAGCTGATCCGGCTGTGGGATGGCGGGATGAGTTTTCATGGCGGGGTGATCGGGGTGACCCTGGCCATTGCGTTCGTGTCCTGGCGCGGGAAGCTCTCCTTCATCCGCGTGTGCGACTACATCTCGGTCAATGTCGGTTTCGGCATGTTGTTCGGGCGGCTGGCCAACTTCATCAATGGAGAATTGTGGGGACGCCCGGTATCGAGCGATGTTCCATGGGCCATGACCTTTCCGGGAGCGGGACCCGAACCGCGCCATCCCAGCCAGCTCTACGAGGCCGGACTGGAAGGCCTGCTGGTGATCCTGATCATGCTGCCGTTGTTCTGGTACACACGCGCCCGCTATCGCCCGGGCCTGCTGGTCGGGGTCTTCACCGCGCTGATCGCCAGCGGGCGTTTCATCGTCGAATTCTACCGCGAGCCCGATGCGCAGCTTGCCGAATTTGCCCAGCAGACGGGCCTGTCCATGGGCCAATGGCTGACCATTCCGCTTATCGTCGCCGCGCTCGCGCTTGTGGTATGGGCGCTTACGAGGGCACCATTGGCTAGCGGCCAGAAGCAGGCGGGAGCATGACGCGCGCATGAGCGAAGGCAGTCTTTCGGATATCTTCAAGAGGCTGATTGCCTCCACGGGTCCGATCAGCCTGATGCATTTCATGGGCGAATCCAACCTCCGCTATTATTCGGACCGTGACCCGCTGGGCGCAGAGGGCGATTTCATCACTGCTCCCGAAATCAGCCAGATGTTCGGGGAACTGATCGGGCTGTGGCTAGCCGATCTGTGGATCCGTGCCGGCAAGACCGAGCCGGTCCATTTCGTCGAACTGGGTCCGGGGCGCGGCTATCTTGCCCGCGATGCCGCCCGTGCCATGAAGCGCTACGGGCTCGAACCGCGGATGCACCTCGTCGAAGGATCGGTCCGGCTGCGCGACGAGCAATTGCGGCAGGTGCCAGGGGCCATCTTCCATAACGACCTGTCCACCGTGCCGATGGAAGGGCCGGTCCTGCTGGTCGCCAATGAATTTCTCGATGCCCTTCCGGTGCGGCAGCTGGTGATGACCGAGGAAGGCTGGCGCGAGATCATGGTCGGCGTCGGGGAGGACGGATTCGCGCTGGTGCCGGGCCAGCAGCGCATGGATTCGGCCGTTCCCGAAACGCGCCGGGAGGCCGAGGTCGGAACGCTGATCGAGACCTGTCCGGGAGCGGCTGCTACCATGTTCGAAGTGGCAGGCAGGCTGACCAACCAGGGCGGTGCGGCACTCTTCATCGATTACGGCCATGTCGCCCCTCGCAACGGATCGACATTGCAGGCCGTGCGGGCGCACAAGAAGCTCGATCCGCTTGCCGCGCCAGGGGAGGCCGACCTCACCGCGCATGTCGATTTCGACCAGATGAAGCAGATTGCCTTGTCGCGCGGCGCCAAGTGGATGGGCACCACCACGCAGGGGCAATGGCTCAAGGCGCTTGGCATCGAGCAGCGCGCCGATGCTTTGGCCGAGTTCGCCCCAGAGCACCGGGAGGCGCTGATGTCGGCGCGCGACCGGCTGGTCGATGCAGACCAGATGGGCGAGTTGTTCAAGGTCATGGGCCTGTGCGCCCCGGAATGGCCCGATGGGGCCGGCTTCAACCCTGAATAGGCTCCAGTTCGGCGGATTCCTCGCTAGGGGCGATAGCCTTCTTCTGCAGAACGAGTTCGACGACCAGGCCTTCCTTCTCGAAATGGCGCTCCCAGCTTCCCTGCAGCTGGCCCGTTACCGCCATTTCGACCATGCGCGAGCCAAAGCCGGTCTCGCCTGATTCCTCCGGTTCGGGCCCGCCCCTTTCGGTCCAGCGGAGAAGGATATCCGTGCCCTTGTCCGTCACCGCCAGGTCGACATGGCCCTCATCGACTGAGAGCGCGCCATATTTCGCCGAGTTGGTCGCCAGTTCGTGGAAGACCAGCGCCAGCGGCGTTGCCGCGCGCGGGGATATGGAGGCATCTGCGCCGTTTACGCGAATGCGCGCATCGTCCGTCCCCGTGCGGTAGGGTGCAAACAGCACGTCGAGCAGGCCGAGCAGGCTTTCCCGCGTCGAGCCACTTGCCGGGCGGACGAAATCGTGAGCACGGCCAAGCGCGTGGAGCGTGCCGATCAACTGGTCGGCAAAGCCCTTGTGCTCGGGCGCCTTGCGCGATTGCAGCGAGACCAGTCCCGTCACTACGGCGAAGATGTTCTTGATCCGGTGCGACAGCTCCTTGGCCAGCATGTCGCGGCTTTCGGAGAGCTTGTGCGCCTCGTCCACATCGGTGATCGTTCCGAACCAGCGCAACCGCCCGCTCGAGTTGATGGTTACCGGCAATGCGCGGACCAGCACCCAGCGCCATGTGCCATCGGAGCGCCGCAGCCGGTTCTCGTTTTCGTAGGGCTTGCCGCTGGCAAGGCACTTGGCCCAATGCTCCATTATCCCGTCATATTCGTCGGGATGGAGAACCTGCTGCGAGGCCTCCTGGTCGAAGATTCCGGTAAGGCCGGTATATTCGTGCCAGCGCTGGTTGAAATAATCGAACTGGCCCTCGTGATTGGCGGAAAAGGCGATGTCGGGCATGGAGTCCGCCAAGGCGCGGAAGCGTGCTTCGCTTCGCTCGATCTCGCGCGTCGCGGCGAGGCCTTCCCTCCGCGATTGCAGCCGCCGCATGACGGCCTGGGCCAGCACCTGCAGCCCTTCTCGCTGCATTTCGCTGAGTCCGTTTTCGCGCGGGGCAAGGTCGACAACGCAGATCGAGCCGAGTGGCGCACCCTCGACCGAGACCAGTGGCTGGCCTGCATAATAGCGCACGAAGGGATCGCCTTGCACCAAGGGGTTGTCGGCAAAGCGTGGATCCTGCGTGGCGTCGACCACTTCGAGCATGTCCGGTTGCAGCATGGTATGCGCACAAAAGGAGACGCTGCGCGGTGTTTCGCGCTCCTCTATTCCCTCGCGGGCAAGGAAGCGTTGCCGTTCCTCTTCCACCAGGGTCACCTGCGCTACAGGGACGTTGCACAGGCGGGCGGCGAATTTCACGATCGCATTGAGTTCGGGATCGTCTTCCAGCGCATCGGGATCATAATCCTCGATCACGCGCAGGCGGCCTGCCTCGTCCGACAGGAAGTCGGGCGAGGGTCGCGGCATGGATGCCTGCAAATCTGAATCCGATCTGTGCAAATTCCCTGATCCCTTGGCGTGGTTATAGCTGCCCCGTCCCGGTGCGAACATACACAAATCCTGTTCGGTACGGTTTCAGACGCAACTTCTTTCGCGGCGCTTGCTCGCCTGCTAATGCCAAGGCTGAGGAGAGCCTGACATGCGCGCAACGCCCGAATTCCATTTCGGCCTTGGTGAAAATGCGGAGATGATCCGCGAGACCGTGGGTCGTTTCGCCGATGAGCGGATCGCTCCGCGTGCCGAGGCAATCGACCGCGAGGATGCCTTTCCGCGCGATCTGTGGCCGGAGATGGGCGAGCTCGGCCTGCATGGCATCACAGTGGCGGAGGAAGATGGCGGGCTCGGCCTGGGCTACCTCGAACACACGATTGCGGTCGAGGAAGTGAGCCGCGCCAGCGCCGCTGTCGGTCTGTCCTATGGTGCCCATTCCAACCTCTGCATCAACCAGATCGCCCGCTGGGGTATGACGGAGCAGAAGACGCTGCACCTTGCCCGGCTGATTTCGGGCGAGCATGTCGGCGCGCTGGCGATGAGCGAGCCGGGCGCAGGATCGGACGTGGTATCGATGAAAATGCGCGCCGAGCGCGTCGATGGCGGGTGGAAACTCAACGGCACCAAGTTCTGGATCACCAATGGCCACGAGGCCGATGTGGTGGTGGTCTATGCCAAGACCGACATGGATGCAGGATCGAAGGGCATCACCGCCCTCATTGTCGAGAAGGGCTTCGAGGGGTTCGCGCCGGGCCAGAAGATTGGCAAAATGGGCATGAAGGGCTCGCCGACGTCCGAACTGGTTTTCAGCGACTGCGTGGTGCCCGACTCTCACGTGCTGGGCGAAGTGGGCGAGGGCGTGAAAGTGCTGATGAGCGGGCTCGATTATGAGCGCACCGTGCTTTCGGGCGTGCAGCTCGGCATCATGCAGGCCTGTCTCGATACGGTCATTCCCTATGTCCGAGAACGTGAGCAGTTTGGCAAACCGATCGGGTCTTTCCAGCTGATCCAGGCCAAGGTGGCGGACATGTATGTCGCGCTGCAATCGGCGCGCTCCTATGCCTATGCGGTGGCGCGCGCCTGCGATGCCGGCCAGACCACGCGCTTCGATGCGGCAGGCGCAATCCTGCTCGCCAGCGAGAATGCCTTCCGCGTCGCGGGTGAGGCGGTGCAGGCGCTGGGCGGGGCGGGCTACACCACCGACTGGCCGGTCGAGCGCTTCCTGCGCGATGCAAAGCTTCTGGACATCGGCGCGGGAACCAACGAGATTCGCCGCATGCTGATAGGCCGCGAACTGATCGGCCGGTAGCAAAGGGGAGAGACATGCTGAAATGCCTGACTGGCGCGCTCGCCGCCGCCATGGCCTTGCTGGCGCTGCCGGCTGCCGCGCAGGAAAACGCGCGGATCAACGAACTGACATTCCATAGCGAGGCGCTCGAAGGAAACTGGGAAGGCAGCCCCGCTGTCCGTACCGCAATGGTGTTCACGCCGCCAGGCTATGACGAGCACCCGGAGCGCCGTTATCCGGTGGTCTATTTCCTGCACGGCTATGGTGCGACCACGCAGATGTACCAGGACCTCGTCCATTTCGAGCAAGCGCTCGACGCTGCTGCGGCCGAAGGCAATGAGTTCATTCTCGTCATGCCCGATGGATATTCGCGCATGCTCGGCAGCTTCTATTCCAATTCGCCGACCACGGGCGATTTCGAGACCTATATCGCGCGCGACCTCGTGGCGCAGGTCGATGCCATGTATCGCACACTGCCGCGACGGGAATCGCGCGGGCTCGCGGGCCATTCCATGGGCGGTTACGGCGCGATGCGGCTGGGGCTGAAATTCCCCGACGTCTTCTCCAGCGTCTATGCGATGAGTGCCTGCTGCTTCAACGTGCGTCCCTATTCTATCGAGGATGCACAGGCCGCAGATGCACTGACCGACGAGCAAGTGGCCGAGGCTTCATTCGGCACGCTCGGTGCGGCGCCCTTCCTCTCGGCATGGTCGCCCGATCCGGATGCGCCGCACAAGTTCGAGACCGGGCTGCTCGATGACGGCACGATCGATCCCGAAGTGATGGCGCGCATCGCTGCCAATTCGATCATACCCATGCTGCCGCAATATCTGCCTTCGCTGCGTGCCATGGATGCGATTGCCCTGGATGTCGGCAATGAAGACGGCCTCAAGACCGACAATGACGCGCTGCATGCCGAGCTTGACCGTTTCGGTATCACGCACACTTACGAGGTCTATGAAGGCGGACATGGCGACAAGATCGCCGGGCGCATACCTACCCATGTCCTGCCATTCTTCGCCGAGCACCTCGACGGAGATTGATAGCTATGAAATAATTGTTGCTCGAAACAATTTTCTGGGTCAGCCCATGACGCAGAAGCGAGTTCCTAACGGAGAGAGATCCCCCATGAAGTCCATTGCCCTTGCCGGCGCCGCCCTGCTGGCGCTCATCGCCACCCCCGCCGCCGCACAGATCACCGCCCCCGCCCCCGAAATCCCGGCCGGGATCACCGTCGAAGCGCCGATGGTCCATGGCGCGACGCTGGAGGGCAATCTGGAAGGCAATGCGGTGGAGCGCGAAGTGATGGTGGTGCTGCCGCCGAGCTATGCGACCGACCCGGAACGTCACTTCCCGGTGGTCTATTACCTGCACGGCTTCTTTATCACCGGGCGCAATTTCTACAATTTCATGGATGTCCCCGCAGCCGTGGCGGCAAATGCCGCAGAAGGCCGCGAATTCATCGTCGTGGTGCCCGATAGCCTGACGAAGATGGGCGGTTCGATGTATTCGAATTCGGTCACCACCGGCAATTTCCGCGATTTCGTGGCAACCGACCTCGTCAATTTCATCGACGCCAATTACCGCACCATCCCGACGCGCGAAGGCCGCGGTCTCGCCGGCCATTCCATGGGCGGCTACGGCACCTGGGTGGTGGCGATGGAGCACCCCGAAGTGTTCGATTCGATCTGGGCGCAGAGCGCCTGCTGCGTCAGCCCGCGCATGGAGACACCCGAAAGCGCTGCTGCCATGGCCTCGGCCACGCAGGAGACGGTGGATAGCGGCAATTTTGGCGTTCTCGCAGGCCTCGCATCGGCGGTGGCCTGGTCGCCCAACCCGAACAAGCCGCCATTCTTCGTCGACTGGCCTCTCGCGGAAGATGGTTCGGTCGACCAGTACGTGATCGCACGCTGGGCCAACAATTCGCCGCTCGCCATGGTTTCCAGTCACATCACCGAACTCGAAAGCTTCGATGCGATCGGTTCGGATGTCGGTACGATGGATGGCCTCATTCGCGACGATACGCTGATCCATGAAGAGCTGGAGAAGTTCGGTATCGAACACATTTTCGAGACCTATGAAGGCACGCATACCGACAAGATCGGCCCGCGTTTCAGCAGCGTCGTTCTGCCCTTCATGGCCGAACATCTCGATATGGGCGAATAGTCCGGAGATGCAGTGACCGCGCCCGTCCTCACTTCTTCGATCGACCTCGATAGCGAGGAGGCGCGGGCGCGCAGCAGCCATAATCGTGCGCTGACGCAGGAGTTACGCGACAGGGTCGCCAAGGCCGCGCTCGGCGGATCGGAGCGATCACGCGAACGGCATGTCGAACGCGGCAAGCTCCTGCCGCGCGAAAGGGTCGAGCGCCTGCTCGATCCGGGCTCGCCCTTTCTCGAGATAGGCCAGCTTGCCGCCAATGGCATGTATGATGACGAAGTGCCGGGGGCCGGACTGATTGCCGGTATCGGCCGCGTTTCAGGCCGCCAATGCATGATTGCCGCCAACGATGCGACGGTGAAGGGTGGCACCTATTACCCGATGACGGTGAAGAAGCACCTGCGCGCGCAGGAGATCGCGCAGGAGAACCGCCTGCCATGCCTTTACCTCGTCGATAGCGGCGGGGCGAACCTGCCGCACCAGGCCGAGGTCTTTCCCGATCGCGATCACTTTGGCCGCATCTTCTTCAACCAGGCGAACATGTCCGCGCTCGGCATTCCGCAGATCGCCTGCGTCATGGGCAGCTGCACGGCGGGCGGGGCCTATGTCCCGGCGATGTCGGACGAAAGCGTGATCGTGCGCGAGCAGGGGACGATCTTCCTTGCCGGACCGCCGCTGGTGAAGGCGGCGACGGGAGAGGAGATTTCCGCCGAAGACCTTGGTGGAGGGGCGCTGCACGCGAAGAAATCGGGCGTGGTCGACCACCTCGCCGAGAATGACGAGCACGCGCTCACCATTTTGCGCGACATAGTTTCGAATCTGGGTTTATCCCCAAAGGGTCAAGTTAACTTGAGGAATCCGGTTTCACCCCAATTCGATGCCGAGGATCTCTATGCGTTGGTGCCCGAAGATGTCCGCGCTCCCTATGACGTGCATGAGGTGATTGCGCGGCTGGTCGACGGCTCCGAGTTCCACGAATTCAAGGCGCATTACGGCTCCACATTGGTCTGCGGCTTCGCGCATATCTGGGGCATGCCCGTCGCAATCCTTGCGAACAATGGCGTGCTGTTTTCCGAAAGCGCGGCGAAGGGGGCGCATTTCATCGAACTTGCCTGCCAGCGCGGCATACCGCTGCTGTTCCTCCAGAATATCTCCGGCTTCATGGTCGGCGGGAAGTACGAGGCGGAAGGGATCGCCAAGCACGGCGCCAAGCTGGTGACCGCAGTGGCGACCGCGCAGGTGCCCAAGCTCACCGTGGTGATCGGCGGATCGTTCGGCGCGGGCAATTACGGCATGGCGGGCAGGGCCTATAGCCCGCGCTTCCTCTTCACCTGGCCCAATGCGCGCATAAGTGTGATGGGCGGGGAACAGGCCGCCAGCGTGCTCGCCACGGTGCACCGCGATGCCGATAGCTGGAGCGAGGAAGAGGCAGAGGCTTTCAAGGCCCCGATCCGCCAGAAATATGAGGATGAGGGCAATCCCTATTATGCCACTGCGCGGCTCTGGGATGACGGGGTGATCGACCCGGTCCAGACGCGTGACGTGCTGGGCCTGTCGCTGGCGGCCTGCCTCGAAGCGCCGATCCCCGATCGCCCGCGCTTCGGTGTGTTCAGGATGTAGCCCGGACCCAAATACAGTCGGGCACGTTACCTATTCGAACCCGATTTTGTGAGATCGACTGGGAAATCCGAACCATGCGCAAATGGGCAATTCGCCTGTCTCTCGTCGTTCTCGCCGCGATGATCCTGGCCACCTTTGTCGGCCTTGTCGCGGTGGATGCATGGTGGATCCGCGTATTCGACTTTCCGCGCCTCCAATTCGTGCTGGTTATCGTCCTTGCCATGGCGCTCTTGCTTGTGCTTCGGACAGGCAAGCCTTGGCTTTGGGGCGGGCTTGGCCTGCTGGCACTCGGCTTCCAGCTTTTCCAGCTTTATCCGTACAGTCCGCTGGTGGCGAAGCAGGCAGTCGCAGCGGCCAGGTGCAGTGAAGCGAACCGACTTGCCCTGCTTTCGGTGAATGTCCTCCAAAGCAATCGCGATTACGGACGCATGCTCGGATATCTGAAAGACGCCGATGCAGACATAATCCTGGCGATGGAAACCGATGCCGAATGGGTGGAGGCCTTGTCGCCGCTCGAAGCGCAATATCCCCATGGCCGCAAGATCCCGCTCTCGAACAGTTACGGCATGGCACTGTGGTCGCGACTACCGCTGACCGAGTTGGAGGACATCGAACTCGCGGGCGACGAGACTCCGCTGATCCGCGCGAGGGTGGAAATGCCTTCAGGGCAAAGGCCCGCGCTCTTTGCAGTCCACCCCCTGCCACCGCGACCGGGTCAGAGCAGCAGTCAACGTGATGCAGAGCTGATCCTGCTCGCGGACCTCGTGCGCGAGAGTGGAAGGCCAACACTGGTTATCGGCGACTTCAACGATGTCCCCTGGTCGCGCGTAGTCGAGACTTTCCAGCGCGTCGGCCAGCTTGTCGATCCTCGTCGCGGTCGCGGCTTCTATGCCAGCTTCGATGCGACCAACCCGTTTATGCGGTGGCCGCTCGATCATGTATTCCATACGGACGATTTCGGTGTCCTTGCTTTCGAGACTGGACCCGATGTCGGCTCGGATCACTTCGCCTTGCACGCGACCTTGTGCCTGGACGAAGCGCGTTTCGAGCCGAGGCAGGAAGCGCCCGAATTGACGGAAGAGGCCCGGGAGAACGCGATCGAGGAACTTGAGGCTGCGTCGGACAATGTCGAGCGCATGCCCTCGGAAGAACTCCGGCTACCGGAGGACTAGGCGCCTCCGGCTTCGGCCTCTTCCTCTGCCCCGCGCTCGCCGCGCTGTGCCGCCAGTTCTTTCCAGGCGGTGATGAAGAGGCCCGCGATAAGCGGACCTACGACGATGCCCGACAGGCCGAACATGGCGATGCCACCAAGCGTGGTCACCAGGATCATCCAGTCGGGAATACCGGTGTCGCGGCCCACCAGGATCGGTCGCAACACATTGTCGGCCATACCGATTACCGCCACGCCCGAAATGATAACGAGCACGCCCTGCCATATCTCGCCTACCGCCAGCAGGTAGATCGCGGCCGGAGCCCAGACGAGCGCGGGGCCGAGTGCAGGCAGCAGTGAGCAGATTGCCATGATCAGGCCGAACAGAATTGCCGAGGGTACGCCCGCGATCCAGAAAGTGACCGCGCCCAGCGCCCCCTGCACCAGTCCGACCACCATAGACCCCTTGATCGTGGCGCGCACGATGGTGAGGAAACGTTCCGCCATGCGGGCGGCAATGTCGTCGGCCATCGGCAGGGCGGATACGATCCTGGGGCCGATCGCCTTGCCGTCCCGAAGCAGGAAGAAGGTGACGTAGAGGCCGATTCCGAAGGCCAGCACCCAGCCGAACACGCCCCCGCCAATGGCCACCGCCTGCCGCGCGATAAGGCCGACGCTTTCCTCGGCAAACTCCTGTGCCCGCTCGCGCAAGGCTGCGAAATTGCCAAAGCCGTTATCGGTGAGCACCGATTGCACGCTTGCAGGCAGCGCTGCGACGACCTGGTTGATCTCGGCTGCAACGTCGATGCGCCCTTGGCGGAACGCGTTGAACACACCGATTGCCTCATCCACCACCATGCTGCCGATGATCAGCGAAGGAATGACGACCGCGATGGTGATGATCAGCAGGGCGAGCAGGGCGGCCTGGTTTTCGCGTCCTTTCCGCCATGCCAACATGCGCTGGTAGAGCGGCTGGAACATGATTGCCGCAAGGGTTGCCCAGAGCAGCGGGGCGGCGAAGGGCCAGACCACTGCCAGCATGGCAAGGGTCACCAGGGCGAGGAACAGCAGGAAACCGCCGCGTTCGATGGTCTTGACCTGCTCCCCTCCGAACATGGCCTAACCCGCGCGTTCGGGGGAGACTTGCATTCGCCCGTGATCAGACATCGAGGTTCGCAACATTGAGAGCATTGTCCTGGATGAATTCGCGGCGCGGTTCGACCACGTCGCCCATCAGGCGGGTGAAGATCTCGTCGGTCACGTCGGCATCCTCGACCTTGACCTGCAGCAGTATCCGCACCTCGGGATCGAGCGTGGTTTCCCAAAGCTGCTCAGCATTCATCTCGCCCAGGCCCTTATAGCGCTGGATCGAGAGACCCTTGCGGCCCGTGGCCAGGATCGCCTCGAGCAGCTGGGTCGGGCGAGTGATGCTGTCATCGGCCGCGATTACCGGCTCGTCGCTCTCGGCATCGTCATCCGCTGGCGCTTCGACTGCTTCGGTACCCGCGCGGACAAGGCGCGAGGGCTGGGCGTAAGTCTCGGCATTGTCACTGGCGAGGCGGTGCAGCTTGCGCGCCTCAGCGCTGTCGAGGAAGGCGGCCTCGATCTCCATCACATCGGTCACGCCGCGCCATTTGCGCAGGAACTGGATCATGCCGTTCTCGCGCACCTGCACGCCCCATTCGGCCTCGGGATCGCCCATGGCGAGGCGCTGCGCGGCATATTCGAGCGCCTGCAGCCGCGTGTCAGCAGTCAGCGCGGGGTCGAGCGCGCCGGCCAGCGCGACCTGTTCGACGATTGCGTCGTCATATTTGCGCGGCACGAAGGCGAGCAGGTTCTTCATCCGCAAGGCATGATCGACAAGGCTGCGCAGATCGTCGCCGCTGCGTGAGCCGCCTTGTGTTTCCAGCACGCGGCCCTGCAGCCCGGCATCGACAAGATAGCGGTCCAGCGCGCCCTGGTCCTTGAGATAGACTTCGCTGCGGCCCTTGCTGACCTTGAAGAGCGGCGGCTGGGCGATGAAGAGGTGCCCGGCCTTGACGATTTCGGGCATCTGGCGATGGAAGAAGGTGAGCAGAAGCGTGCGGATATGCGCACCGTCGACGTCGGCGTCGGTCATGATCACGATCTTGTGATAGCGCAGCTTCTCGAGATTGAACTCGTCGCGCAAGCCAGTGCCCATCGCCTGGATGAGCGTGCCGACTTCCTTGGACGATATGATCCGGTCGAACCGTGCGCGCTCGACATTGAGGATCTTGCCGCGCAGCGGGAGGATCGCCTGTGTCTTGCGGTCGCGGCCCTGCTTGGCCGAGCCGCCGGCCGAGTCACCCTCGACCAGGAAGAGTTCGGCCTTGCTTGCGTCGCGTTCCTGGCAATCGGCCAGCTTGCCGGGCAGGCTGGCGACCGACATCGCGCCCTTGCGGCTCATCTCGCGCGCCTTGCGCGCCGCTTCGCGGGCGGCGGCGGCATCGATGATCTTCTGCACGATGGCCTTGGCGTCGTTGGGGTTCTCTTCCAGCCATTCGGTCATCTTCTCGCCCATCAGGCTTTCCAGCGGCTGGCGGACTTCGGAAGAGACCAGCTTGTCCTTGGTCTGCGAACCGAACTTGGGATCGGGCAGCTTGACGCTGACGATGGCGGTCAGGCCTTCGCGCATGTCCTCACCGGAGAGCGAGACCTTTTCCTTCTTCAGCAGGCCCGAGCTTTCCGCGTAATTGTTGAGCGTTCGTGTCAGGGCTGAGCGAAATGCGGCGAGGTGTGTGCCGCCATCGCGCTGCGGGATGTTGTTGGTGAAGCACAGCACGTTCTCGTAGTAGGAATCGTTCCATTCCAGCGCCACGTCGAT
>CAJXNC010000013.1 GCA_913056125.1 uncultured Altererythrobacter sp. | reverse complement strand
TGGATCGTCAGGCTGCGCAGACCCGGCGCATCCATATCGAGCACCACGTCCATGTCACGGGTAATTTCGACGGCATCTCCTTCGCCCGGAACCTCGCCCGAAGGCCAGGTCGCCGGATCGGACCATAGCGACTGCGCCGAAGCACTCCCCGTACCGAGAAGCAGCGAAGCCGGAATAAGCGTTGAGGCAAGAAGCAGGCGAGATTGCATGCGCATGAATTGAGTCCTCTCGGCGGGACCAGAAGCCCCGCGATTGTTACCAAACTATCGTTTTGCAGTGGGCATGCCACTTTGCCAAGAAGATATCAGGCGTGCGCGAAGATGGGTTGTAATTGTTTGTAACAAGGCAGGCGCCATCGCCTGCCGCACAGACACGGCAATCGCCCAACGAAAAACCCCCGGCTTTCACCGGGGGCCTTCTTGCTATCAGCCGCCGAGATGTTCCCGGCTGACGTCCAGGCTGGCCTGGGCCCGAAGCTGTCCCACGCCGACCACGACAGGGCCGTCCGCAGTGGCATCTTCGACCACCAGCTTGACCCACAGGGCGTTCTCGCCCTGGAAGGTTGCCGTCGTGTCAGAGGCGCGCAGGTCATCCATGCTGGCGACCGTGGTGCCGCCGGCAGCGGACTGGAAGCCGGGCAGTTCGAAGATTACCCAGGAACCTTCGTCCATCTCGCGCAGGTGCAGCGCCAGATTGTCGCGCATGGTCGAGATGCGGATCTGCGATCCGCTCTGGACCGTGGTCTCGGTGCTGTATTCGTAGCGCATGCCATTGCGTTCCAGCATGACCGGGTTTTCGGCCGGCCCGACCTGGAACTCGGTGAACTCGTTCGAATCGTCGATGCTGAAGCGACCCATATCGCCCGGGCAAACGGCCGCATTCCACGCGGCCATGGTGACGCAGGTATCTTCTGCGGCGGCGATGCCATTGTTGATCACGATATAGGCCCCCGGAATGCCGCCGACAGAGCCGTCCACATCCTTGATCGTCGCGCTGTTATAGGCAGCACGTCCGGCGAAGTCGGAAGACCAGCGACGCTGTTCCTGCGGGAAGAACACCGGCTGCGCGTTCTCGAAGGTTGCGCCTTCGATCATGTTCTCCGTGCTCATGCCGAAGCTGGTGTAGAGCAGGTAGGACAGGGCGCCCGCACCACGCTGTGCGTTGGGCTGGTAGTTGACGAAGCGCGTGTTCACCACGTCGTGGCGATAGTCGTAATATTCATAGCCACGGATCGGGAAGTCCGGCGTGACATGCGGCAGGCTGCGGCCATAGGCGATTTCCGCCTCGCTGGTCGGATTGCCGATATTGTCGCTTTCACCCACGAACAGCGAATCCTGCACGCGCGAGCTGTAGGGCGCATCGCCGCCACCGGCCGCATGGGTGAAGCCGATGGCGTTATCGGCCAGCTTCAGGTTGGTGTAGAGGTGATACTGGCCTCGGCCCCAGATGGCGCCATTGCGGTTCTTGTAGGCCGTGTAATCGTCAACATGGGTGACGACGACTTCGCTGGTCGGATCGGAAGGATCGGCATAGGCGGTATGGCCCGAACCGGCGACGCTGAACGTATTGTCCTGGTTGGGACCACGATCGAACATCAGGCTGTCGAAATTGGAGTGCGCGACGTTGCCCGTGAAGGTGCCCAGCTGCGAACGGCGCGGCCAGGTATTCGCTGCGATCTCCGTGCCTTCGAACTGGCCGTTGGGATGCTGCGGGAAAGCCAGCCAGAAGCCGACTTCGTCCGAACCGGCAGCCACATTGCCGATGAAATGGTTGCCGGGGTTGGTGATCCAGAAGGACGCCACCGTGTTATCCGACGGCAGCAGGACATGCTCGGACTGCTGGCCCTGGCTGCCACGCGCCGCATCGGTCAGGTTCGATGGCTCGCACGGAAGCGTCGGGTGGCACTTGGTCTGGATTGCCACATTCTCGACATAGCGATTGCCGACCTCGACGCCGTCTTCGATGAAGAAGCAGTGGCCGACCGTGTTGTAGGTGACGTTGTTTTCCACCTCGAGGTTGTTGGTGCCGTGCACCGTTACGCAGCGGTTGAACGTATCGTGGATCGCGGCATTGCGGATATACTGGCCCTGGCCTTCACCCAGAACGTGCCAGTGGATCGGATAGCGTGCCAGCGTCAGGTGCTGGCCCATGCGCTGGAGTTCCACGCTGTCGACATACATTTGCGATCCCGACATCGCCATGATGTGGCCGCCGAAATAGGTCTCGTTCGAATCTTCGGACGCCTGGATCTTGATGTTGCGGCTGATCATGGCGACTTCGCCGCGCTGGTCGACGCCGAAGGTGATCTCGCCGAAATGCATGTATTCCAGCGGCTCTGCAAAACTGATCGTGTTGCCGTCGATCGCGGTGATAGTGCGACGTTCTGCCTGGCGCGGATTGAAGTCGGTCGAGGCGAGGACGATCTCGTCGCCCACGCGCCAGCCTGACGCATCGAGGACGGTGATACTCGTTGCGCCCTTTTCCGCCGTGGCAGAGAGCTTGCTCCAGGTGTTGTCGGTCGTACCGTGGAGGTTGAGCGTACCACGCATCAGCATGATGCCGCGGTCGCCCATGGTGTTGATGTCCTCGCCCTCGACATTGTCGGTCAGCGTGATCGACGCGACGTGCTGGTAGGGATTGGCTTCGGTGCCGATCTGCAACTCGCCGCCCGGGACGTAGATCCATTCGCTTTCGAGGCTGATGTCGCGCTCGTCCGAGAAAGCAAGCTTGCCCTGGATCGTCAGGCTGCGCAGGCCCGGCGCATCGACATCGAGCACCACGTCCATGTCACGGGTAATTTCGACGGCATCTCCTTCACCCGGAACTTCGCCCGAAGGCCAGGTGTTCGGATCGGACCAGAGCGATTGCGCCGAAGCGCTCCCGGCCCCGAGAAGCAGCGATGCCGGAATAATCGAAGAAGCAAGAAGCAGGCGAGACTGCAAACGCATGGTATTTATCCCCTTTTGCGGGACAATTGTGTCCCGCTCCCAAAATTTGGACATGACTCTGCAACGGACAGGGCCGTTTGCCAAGACAGTAACTGGCCTTGGCCGGGTCGTGTTGTAATTGTTTGTAACGCGGCGCACCGGTGATTTGCGGGTCCGGACTAGCGCTTTGAAAGCACACGGCTCGATCGCAGTGGAAGCCCCTCTTGCGGATGACGGTTCTTCGCCGAGCAGGTCCGGCCGCGGATCAGCTGACCAGCCCGCTTGCCACCGCGAGACCGAGGAAAACGAAGAAGCCCATCGAATCGGTGATCATGGTGACGAAGACGCTGGAGGCCACGGCCGGGTCCTGATCGAGTCGTTCGAACATCACCGGAACCGCCACGCCGGCAAAACTGGCAGTGAGGATATTGGCGATCATTGCCGCCGCGATCACGATGCCCAGCAAGGGACCGAATACCGCCGCCACGCCTGCGCCGATTACCAGGGCAACCGTCCCGCCGGTCAGCATGGCAACGCGGAATTCGCGCCACAGCATGCGCTTCGTGTTCGATCTGGTCAGCTGGTTCATGGCGATTGCGCGTACGGTCACGGCCATGGTCTGCGTGCCTGCATTGCCGCCGAGCGAGGGTACGATCGGCATGAGGATGGCGAGAGCGACGAGCTGGTTGATGGCGGAATCGAAGCTGGCGATGATGAAACTGGCGACCAAGGCGGTGGCGAGATTGGCGACAAGCCAGCGCACGCGCGCCCAATAGGCATCGCGGATCGGCTCGTTGATGTCGCCTTCGCCAGCGCCCGACATCAGCAGGGCGTCCTCGCCCGCCTCTTCCTGGATAATGTGGACGATATCGTCGACGGTCAGCTGGCCGACCAGACGCCCGCTTTCATCGACTACGGCGGCGGAAATCAGCGCGTATTTCTGGAAACGCAGCGCCACTTCTTCCTGGTCCATGTCGACCGGGATCAGCGTCTGGTCGCGCTTCATCACGTCGAGCAGCGGGATGTGGCGTGGCGTGCGCAGGATCCAGCTCAACTGGCAGGTGCCGATCGGGTGGTGGCGATGATCGACCACGAAGACTTCCCAGAACTCGGTGGTCATGTCTTCGTTGTCGCGCAAATAGTCGATGAGGTCGCCGACGGTCATGTTTTCCGGCACGGCGACCAGCTCGCGCTGCATCAGGCGACCGGCAGTCTCTTCCGGATAGGACAGCGCGTTCTCGATGGCCGCGCGGTCTTCCGGCTCCATTTCGGCCAGGACGGCTTTCTGCTCCGGCTCGTCGAGGTCCTCGATCAGCTGGACGGCATCGTCCGTGTCGAGCTGTTCGGCAATCTCGGCCACGGCTGCGGCGGGCAGCGCCTCGATCATGTCCTCGCGGACGTAATCGTTGAGCTCGGCGATCACGTCGCCCGTCATCAGGTCGGTGATGGCGGAGGCCAGCTCGCGCCGATCATCGGAATCGAGCAGTTCGAGCAGGTCGGCCACGTCGGCCGGGTGAAGTGGCTCGACCAGTTCGTAGGCGCGCGCTTCGTCGTCGTCCTCCAGCGCCTCTTCGACGGCACGGACGAATTCGGGCTTCAGCCGGTTGTCCTCATCGAACTCCTCGCCCTCTCCCTGGAGGGCTTCTTCCGCTTCGCGGTTGTCGAGTTCGGTTTCGGACATGGAAAGCGGTCTATTGCGCTGCGGCACAAAAGCAAGCTTGCGAGGAGGTGGTCTTCGCATTTCGGGGGAGCGGGTTGTTGCCGGACTCGCAAAGACCAAGGGTGACTTTGCCCTCAGTCTGCCTATATCCGGACGCAAATCTGCAAGGAGAGACTTAATGTCCGAAGAAAAGCTGACCTTCACCCTCGATACCGGAGATGGGGAGGGCGGCGATGTCGTCATCAAGCTGCGTCCCGACGTCGCTCCCGGCCATGTCGCTCGCATCAAGGAACTGGTCGGCGAAGGCTTTTACGATGGCGTGGTGTTCCACCGCGTGATCCCGAATTTCATGGCGCAGGGCGGCGATCCGACTGGCACAGGCATGGGCGGTTCGGACAAGCCGGACCTGAAGGCCGAATTCAATGACGTGTCGCACAAGCGCGGCGTCTGCTCGATGGCCCGCACCCAGGTGCCCGACAGCGCCAATTCGCAATTCTTCATCTGCAATGCGGATGCGACTTTCCTCGACCGCCAGTACACCGTCTGGGGCGAGGTCGAGAGCGGCATGGAATATGTCGATGCCCTGCCGGTTGGCGAACCGCCGCGCGAGCCGGGCAAGATCGTCAAGGCTGCGCTGTCCTGATCGATCCCGACTGCTGAGACGAAAAGGGGCGCCCATTGTGGCGCCCCTTTCTTTTTTGTCGTAGCGGAGGGTGTCTATTCATCCTCGACGGTCGGCGTCACGTTGCGGGTGACGAACAGCCAGCGGCCATCCTGCTTCACTACGTCATCCACGCCATTGCCCACGGCGATCAGCGTGGACGGCGATTCCGGACCATCGCCGAGGATATAGGTCTGGAAGTAGTAGTGGATCTTGGCAGTGTTCGGGCCGGTATATTCGATCCAGTGATTGGTCGAGGCATGTTGCATGCGAGGCGGACCGCCCTCGGCATTGGCATAGCCGGCAATCATGTCGCGCAGATTGTCGCGGCCGGTCGTACCGAGGAAGGAGCCGTTCTCGGTGAACAGTGCGGCATAGGCATCGGGCTGGAACCGGTCGAGCGCGCGGTCATATTTCCACATCAGCTCGTGCAGGGCGGCATCGTCCGCCACGCGCTGCGCGGCCTGTTCGGGCGTCATGGGTGTGACCGTACCCGGTGCGGGCGGTGGAGGAGCGGGGGTTCCGGGAAGCGTTGCTGGATCCCAATGTTCGTCTGCCCTGCCATCGACGAAGCGCCAGGCATCGAAATGGGTAGTCGTGTAGGTGTCGCTCATGTCGCCCTGGACGTAGGGAATCTCGCGGCGCGAGAAGATGACCACGTAGTCATCCTCTGCCACCACCGCGACCACGGCGTTGGCGTCATCCGCGCTCAGCGCCGGGCAGGGGCGGGTCGGCTGGACCCGCGCGACATTGAGGAAAAAGTCCTGCACGCCTGCCAGGCCCGAAGCAGCCACCGGGTTGTGCTGGATATAGGCCTCGGTTAGCCATTCGTCGGCGCGCGCCCATTCGCCGCATTTGAGCAGTTCGCGCTGGATACGCAGCGCCGCCTGCTTGTTGCGGTGGAGCACGGGATCGTCATCGACGAACAGCGATTCCGGATCGGGATGGCCGACCACGGGATCGCTCAACGCGCGCATTTGCGCCTGAGCGAGGCCCGGCAGGGCGACCGAAGTGGTGGCAACCAACGCGGCGGCCAGGGCCGGTTTTGCGAATTTCATGAATTTCCCCTCCCAAGAAGAACAGAATCTTGGCGGGGACAGTGCCGCAATTGGCGAGGCGTGGCTAGTTCCCGTCGTCAGCTATAAGAAAGGGGGCACCGCACGCGGCGCCCCCTCCCTGATTCCAGCTGTTTCGATCCAGTTTCTATTCGGCCGGGGCCGGAGCTGGCGTGCCCGGAAGCGTGGCCGGATCCCAGTGCTCGTCAGCCTTGCCATCGACGAAGCGCCAGGTGTCGAACCAGGTCGTGGTGTAGGTGTCGGTCATGTCGCCCTGAACGTAGGGAACCTCACGCCGGGTCAGGATGGTGACGTAGTCATCCTCGGCAATCACCGCGACCACGGCATTGCTGTCCTCGGCACTCAGCGCTGGGCAGGGCCGCGTCGGCTCGACGCCGGCGACATTGACGAAGTACTCGATCACGCCTTCGAGGCCCGAAGCGGCCACTGGGTTGTGCTGGATATAGGCGTCGGTCAGCCATTCGCCGGCATTTGCCCATTCGCCGCATTTCAGGAGGTCGCGCTGGATATGCAGCGCCGCCTGCTTGTTGGTGTTGAGCACGGGATCGTCGTCGACAAATAGCGATTCCGGATCGGGATGGCCGACCACAGGATCGCTCAGGGCGCGCATGGCAGGCGCTGCCGGCTCTTCTGCGGATTCCGACGGTGCCTCACTGGCGCAGGATACAACAAGCGGCGCGGCCACGAGCGCGGCCGCCATGGACTTGATCGATTTCATTACTGTCCCCTCCATAGAAGAATTGAATCTTTCTGGACCGACAGTGCCGGATTTGGGCGCGAATGGCTAGAGTCTGCTCCACTATCGTGGGCCGGACCCGAAAACGATTCGGCCCGGCTGATGCAAATCCTAGAGTCCCGCGCTGACCAGCCAGTCATGGAATATGCGCACCGGGCGCGCCTCGAGGTCCGCCGGGCGGCAGATGAACCAGTAGCTATGCGGGCTTTCGACATGCACGTCGTACAGCTTGGCAAGACGCGGATCGTTGTTCCGCAACATGTGATCGTCATGCATCAGCGCGATACCGAGGCCCTGTGCGGCAGCCTCGAGGATCAACTGGCCGGAATCGTAATGGTCGATCGCGGCAGGCTGCAGCTTCTCGAAGCCGAGCGCCTTCTTCCACGCATCGAAGCTCAGCGTCATGTCGTTATGCAGGAGGAAAGTCTGCTTCTCGAGCGCCTCGAGATCGGGCTCGTCGCCCAGTTCCTCGGCCAGTTGCTTGTTGCAGATGGCATGGATCGTGTTGTGATCGAGCTGCACCGCATGGAAGCTGGGATCGGGCTTCGTCGTCAGCGTGATCGCCGCATCGAGTGTATCGCCCACGCGGTCGATCAGATGCGGGCCGGTATCGATGTCGAGGTGCAGGCGCGGATGCAGCCGCCGCAATTCGGGCAGGCGCGGGAACAGGCGCTGCGTGCCGAAGAGCGGCATGACGCCTAGCCGCAGGCGCAGCAACTGCAGGTTTTCGGATTGCGCTTCGACGGAGGCGGCCAGGGCTTCTAGATGCGGAGCGACGGCATCGTAAAACATGCGTCCTTCATCGGTCAGCTTCATGGCTTGTCCCGAACGGGAGAACAGCTTGCGGCCGGTAAAATCCTCGAGATTGGTAACGCGGCGCGACAGGGCGGACGGGCTCAGCCCAAGCTCAGATGCCGCGGCCCGCGCGGAGCCGAGCCGCACCACGCGGACGAACGCTTCCAGGGCGCGCAATGGGGGCAAGCGACGCATGGAGGCCTTTGTTCACTTTTCTGCAACTGCTGTCGAGATGGTTATGGTGCATAGCGGTCGATAAAAACTATCAACCGTCCTCGGCTTCTTCTGCATCCTTGCTCGGTTCGTGCAGGCGCAGGCGCGTGACATGCGTCTCGTCACCCGCGGTAACCTCTATTTTCCAGCCGCTGGGGTGTTCGAGAACGGCACCGGGTTCGGGAACTTGCTCCGCCAGCACGAAGGCGAGGCCACCCAAAGTATCAACGGCTTCCTCGACTTCGGCGATGCGCGGATCGCCCACGGTTTCGGCCACGTCCTCCAGCTCGGCGCGGGCATCGGCATCCCACATGCCGTCGCCGATAGGGACGACCAGCTCGACCGGAGCCTCGTCATGCTCGTCCTCGATATCGCCGACGATTTCCTCGACCAGGTCTTCGATGGTGATGAGACCGTCCGTGCCCGAGAACTCATCCAGCACGATGGCAAGGTGGGTGCGATTCGCGCGCATATCGGCCAGTACGTCGAGCGCACCGCGCGCCTGCGGAACGTAAAGCGGCTGGCGCATCAGCGTGGTCCAGTCGGCGGGCGGTTCGCGCCCCTCGGCAATGATCGCGAACACATCCTTGATGTGCATCATGCCGATCACGTCATCGAGCTGGTCGCGATAGACCGGCATGCGCGAATGGCCGTGTTCGGCAAACAGGGCGACCAGTTCATCCCAACTGGCATCGGCGGGCACGGCAATGATTTCGCCGCGCGGAACCGCAACATCATCGGCGTCGTGCTCGCTGAAATGCAGCAGGTTACGCAGCATGGTGAGTTCGACCGGCGAGAGATCGCCCTTGCCGCCCTCATCTGTGCCGGGAGTGGAGGACTGTTCGTCCTCGTGCTCGTCGATCGCTTCCTCAAGCTGGGCGCGTAGCGACGTTTCGCCATTTTCTTCGAAAAGAGACCGGATTGCGTTCCACAATCCGCCGCTACTGTCCGCGTCTCCCGATTGGGATTCGCCGTTCCTGTTATCCTCGGGCATCGCCCTTCTGCTTACTCCTGTTCGGCACTATGGCGGCTATATGGGTCTGCTATCCCTATTAGCGCAAGCGCCTTTACTTCCAGTTGCTCCATTTCCTCCGCTTCGGCGTCACCCAGTTCGTGGTCGTAACCGGCAAGATGGAGCATGCCGTGGACGATCAAATGTACCGCATGATCCCACAGGGAAACGCCTTTCTCCGCCGCTTCGCGCGCGCAGGTCTCATGGGCGAGAGCGATGTCGCCCAACATCTCCGGCGGGCCATCGGGATCGAGATGCACGAGATCTGTGCGATCGAGCATGGGAAAGCTCAGCACGTTGGTCGGCTTGTCGCGCTGGCGCCATTCGCGGTTTAGCGCGTGAATCTCCTCGTCCGTGGTGAACAGGATGCTGATATTGAGTCGGGGATTGGCAAGCTCGGGTGCAACATTATGCGCTCCGCGTACTGCGATGCGGGCGGTGGCTTCCCAGTCGTGGTCATCGGTCTGCCAGGCTTCGCCCACCTCGCAGTCCACTTCGGGTTCCCAATCGGGAATTGCGAGCGTCAAGGAGGACTGTCCTCGCCCTCATAGGCTTCGACGATGCGGCCCACGATCGGGTGGCGCACGACGTCGGCCGCGGTGAAGCGGGTCATGCCGATACCGTCAACGCCTTCGAGCCGGCCGACCGCATCGGCAAGGCCGCTCATGCGGTCGCCGCCGGGAATGTCGACCTGCTTGGGGTCACCGCAAATGACCATGCGGCTGCCCTGGCCGAAGCGGGTGAGGAACATCTTCATCTGCTCGCGCGTGGTGTTCTGCGCCTCGTCGAGGATGACGAAGGCATCGGCCAGAGTACGACCGCGCATGAAGGCGATGGGGGCAATCTCGATCTCGCCGCTGGCAAGCCGGCGCTCGACCTGTTCGGGCGGCATGCAATCGTAAAGCGCGTCGTAAAGCGGGCGGAGATAGGGATCGACCTTCTCCTTCATGTCGCCGGGCAGGAAGCCGAGCTTCTCGCCGGCCTCGACCGCCGGGCGGCTGAGGATCAGGCGCTGCACGCTGCCGGTGATCAGCTGGCTGACCGCCTGCGCCACGGCGAGGTAGGTCTTGCCGGTACCGGCCGGGCCAAGAGCGAAGATCACGTCGCGGCTTGCCAGCATGCGCATATATTCGCCCTGCATGGCGCTGCGCGGGGTGATGGTCTTGCGGCGGGTGCGGATCATGATCGGCGGCACCTTGGCCTCTCCCGTCACGATCCCGTCGAGCATGGGCTCGTTCGACATGGCGATGAGCGCCTCGATCGCGCCCGAATCCACTTCCTCGCCGGTGAGCAGCTTTTCGTGCAGCTTGAGCAGTACGTCGCGCGCCCGGGCGACATCGTCTTCCAGCCCCTCGATCGCCACCTTGTTGCCGCGTGCGCCGATATAGACGCCGAGACGGTTTTCGATCTGGACCAGATTGGCGTCGAATTCCCCGAACAGCGCGCCGAGAACGGCCTGCTCGTCGAACTCCACTTCCACCCTTGCTCGCCGGCCATGATCGCGGCGGTCCTCGGGATGGGCGATGGCGGCCGAATCCTCGGCGCTGTGTGCTTTGCGGGCCATGTGCTCCTTTCAGCTTGCAGGACTGAATTTAGGCAGGGTTCAGCCACAGGCAAGATAGGGCATGGCAGCAAGCGGTGGAAAGTCATGTTGCTGTAACGGGGAGGGCACGATGGATTTTCGCAAGGTCATGCTCTGTACATCGCCATTCCTGCTGTCCGCATGCGGTGCGGAAGGCGAGGGTGAAGAGGTCGAGAAGTCTGTTGGCGATGGCGAGCCTTTGCCACTGGCCGTGCCCAATCTGGCTCTGGCGGCGCAGGCTTCCGGTTTCCACGAGGATGCACCTCCCGCCGACGGCGGTCCTATTCCCATACGCGACGGCATGCTGATCGACTGGATCGTCGCCAAAGCAGGCGAGGATGCGCTCTATCGTTCGGGCCAGGTCGATCTGAACGGCGACAATTTCATGGATGCGCTGATTTACCTCGGCGGGCCGGACTACTGCGGCAGCGGCGGGTGCAGCCTCTACATATTGCTGGTCGGGAGGCAGGGGATGGAGGCCATGGGGCACACGACCGTAACGCGCCTACCCGCAGGTGTGCTCGATTCGACAAGCCACGGACTGCGCGATGTGGTGGTGACGGTCGGCGGTGGCGGACTGGACAATCCCGGCCTGCGCGTACTGCGCTTCGACGGGCGCGCCTATCCGGTCAATCCGACGGTGGAGCCGGCCGAGCCGACTGACGATATCGGGACCGTGGTGATCACCGAGGGAGACCTTCGCCCCGTGGTCTATTGATCAGACAGCGGCGGTTTCCAGCACGCGGCCCTTGAGCGAATTGGGGCCGGCCTCGGCGAGTTCCACCGTCACCATGTCGCCGATCTGCGCGTCGCCTTCGAAGAAGACCGATTGCAGCCAGGGCGACTTGCCGAGCCATTGGCCGGGCAGCTTGCCCTTGCGCTCGACCAGCACCTCGCAGGTGCGTCCGACCGATGCCTCGTTGAAGGCAAGCTGGTCGCGATTGAGCGCGGCCTGCAGGCGCTGGAGTCGCTCGTCCATCACCTCGCGCGAAATCTGGCCTTCCATGCTGGCAGCGGGCGTGCCGGGGCGCGGCGAATATTTGAAGCTGAAGGCGGCGGCATATTTGACCTCGTCGACCAGCGAGAGGGTCTCCGCGAATTCGGCCTCGGTTTCGCCCGGGAAGCCGACGATGAAATCGCCCGACAGCGCGATGTCGGGCCGCACCGCGCGGAATCGTTCGAGCAGCTTGAGATAGCTTGCAGCATCGTGGCTGCGGTTCATCGCCTTGAGTACCCGGTCGGATCCGCTCTGCACCGGCAGGTGCAGGTATGGCATCAGTTTCTCGACTTCGCCATGCATGGCGATCATGCCCTCGGTCACGTCCATCGGGTGGCTGGTCGTATAGCGAATTCGCTGCAATTCCGGCAGCTTGGCAATCGCCCTAACCAGTCCGTCGAAGCCGATGTTTGTGCCTGCCTCGTCCTCGCCCGTCCAGGCATTGACGTTCTGGCCGAGCAGCGTGATCTCGCGCGCGCCTGCTGCAGCAAGAGTCTCCGCTTCGCGCAGCAACTCACTGAACGGACGCGATATTTCTGCGCCGCGCGTATAGGGCACCACGCAATAGGTGCAGAACTTGTCGCAGCCTTCCTGGATCGTCAGGAAGGCACTTGGACCGACCTTGCGGCGCTTGGGTAGCGCAGCAAATTTGGCGTCCTCGGGCATGTCCGTGTCGGTCGCACGCTCGCCCGCAACGGCCTTGTCGATCATCCCCGGCAGGCGGTGATAGGCCTGCGGGCCGACCACCATGGAGACCGCCGGCGCGCGCGCCATGATCTCCTCGCCCTCAGCCTGGGCGACGCATCCGGCAACCGCGATCAGCGGCTTGCGGCCCGCTTCCTCGCCCGCCTTCACCAAGCGGCCGATATCCGAATAGACCTTCTCCGCCGCCTTCTCGCGAATGTGGCAGGTATTGAGCACGACAAGGTCCGCATCCTCGCCTTCGGGCGCGGGCGTGATGCCCTTTGCGCCAAGCATCTCTGCCATGCGCTCGCCATCATAGACGTTCATCTGGCAGCCGAAGCTCTTGACCCTGTAGGTCTTGGGGGGATTGCTCTGTCGCATAAGCGCGCGCCTCTACGCGATCACGCGGGCGAAATCAAAGCGCGAGCGCGGACTCGATATGCGCCTGCGCGGCGGCGGCCATGGTCTTGCGGTTGGTGAGTTCCTCGCCCTGCAGCGGCGGTAGGAAATGGATCACCAGTTTCACCGGTCGGGTGCGCGCCATGATTTCGACGAAATTCGCCATGCCGGGCTCGTCTCCGAACCAGGAGATTTGAGGCGCTTCCACATAGTCCAGCGCCACTGGCTGGACGGGAATATCCTCCGGCAACCGTTCCACGGCGGAGAGCAGGGAGGAGCGGAAGGGCAGCAGCGCGGTCCCGTCATTGGTGGTCGCTTCGGGAAAGATCGTGAGCGGCCTCTTGCCGAGTCTCTCGACCACGCTGTCGACCTGTTCGTTGACGGTATTGCGGCGATCGCGGGTGATGAACAGGGTATCGTTCTGGTGGCACAGCCAGGCCAGTGCCTTGTTCTCGGCCAGCCCGCTATGCGCCACGAAAGCGGTGCGGGCGATGCCGGCCAGTGCGAAGATATCGAGCCAGCTGACATGGTTGCCGAGGAGTAGGGCGCCCGGTTGGGGGCGTCCGCGAACTTCGATCTCGAGTCCGGCAATCGCGCCGAGCGTGGCGAGGAAGGGCGGGGGCACGACGTGCCGCTTGCCGACAAGGCTGAGCAGCAGATGCGGGATGATGATGGTGGCGAAGACCACGACCCACAGGGTCACTCGTGCGATTACGAGCAGCCAGCGCCAGCCGAGCGGCTCCGATTGTGAATCCACGGTTGCGGCAGTCATAGCGACCGCCCCCTAGTCCTCGCGGTCGATACGGACGCCGTACAGCTCCATGCGATGGTCGACCAGGCGATAGCCCAGCTTCTCGGCAATCACCTTCTGCAGCGCTTCGAGTTCGGGATCGACGAATTCGACCACCTTGCCGGTCTCGACATCGATCAGGTGGTCGTGATGCGCCTCTGGCGCAGCCTCGTAGCGGGCGCGGCCATCGCCGAAATCGTGACGGTCGAGAATTCCCGCTTCCTCGAACAGGCGCACGGTGCGGTACACCGTCGCAATCGAGATCTTGGGATCGATGGCGGAAGCGCGTTCATGCAGCGCCTCGACATCGGGATGGTCGTCGCTTTCCGACAGCACGCGCGCGATGACCCGCCGCTGTTCGGTAATGCGCAGTCCACGTTCGGCACAAAGCGCCTCGAGATCGATCCTGTTTTCCAAGGGTAAATCCAGCTCCCCAATGCAACGACGCCCCACCACTATGAAAGCGGCGAGGCGTCATTTCAACCGGATTGGCTGCTTATGCCGCTTTCTTGCGACGACCGCGGCGCTGGCCGGGCTTGCGACCAAGGCCAATCTTCTTGGCCAGTTCGCGACGCTTTTCGGCATAATTGGGCGCAACCATCGGATAATCCGCGGCCAGGCCGAAGCGGGCACGATACTCGTCGATGGTCAGGCCATGATCGGTCATCAGGTGCCGCTTGAGCATCTTCATCTTCTTGCCGCATTCGAGGCAGACGATGTGGTCTGCCTTGACCGATGAGCGTACCGATACCGCCGGTTCGGGTGCTGCCGCTTCTTCGGCTTGCGAGCCGAGACCGGAAAGTGCACCGTAGACGTTCTGGATCAGCGAAGGAAGATCGGCAACTTCGACACTATTGTTTGCGACGTGGGCTGTGACGATGTCCGAGGTGAGCGTAATGAGCATCTCGTTCATGTCGTTCTCGATAGGGTCCATTTTTTCCTCTTGTATTTATAGGGCGACCACAAGGGAGACAGCATCGTTGAATCGGCTGTCCGGTTTGGCCCTGCAGCAACGGTCTGTGAAAGACAAGTGCCAGACACAATTCTTGCTAGAAAAATGGGTCGAAATGGCGATTTTAGGCGATCATGCGCGCAAAAGTGATGGCATCAAATGGTCCGTCACTTCCGGATTTATAGTAATTCCTGCGTCGTCCAATAGTCGAAAAGCCCTGTTGTAAGTATAATTTTTCGGCCGGATTGCCGTCACGCATTTCCAGGAAGATGCGACACATGCCGCGCGCGCGGGCTTTCTTCGTAAAACGCTGGAGCAAGGCCGTTGCAACGCCGTGTCCGCGCGCTTCGGGCAGGACGGCGATCAACAGCAATTCCTCTTCGTCCACAACGCCACGCGACATGATGAAGCCGACCGCCTCTTCGGGCTTGGCCGGCTCGCGCCCGGTCCTGTCCGCCAGCAGGAAATGCGTGTTTCGCAGGCTCAGGGAATCGCCCACCTGGCGGCGGTTCCACGCCTCGCCATAGGCCGGGTCGAAGGCGCGCTCCATGATGCGCATGATGGCATCGAGTGCGTCTTCCATCAGGCGATCCCAGGCAATCGCGCATCGGGCGCACGGCCGTAGATTGGCGTGAGGCGGGCGCCGAGGAGGATGTCGGGCACGAGCAGCGCCTTGCGCGCATCGGGCAGCATGTCGAGCGCGCGATATGCCTCGTCATCTAGCAAGGCGACCATGTCCTGCGCGCGATTGCCGGCGACCAGCGGGCAGGCGCCGAGCCTTGCTGCTTCTTGCGGCGGGCGCGATGCCGCAACGTCGTCCGACAGTCCCTCGTCGTTGAAATCCTGCACGAACCATTCGCCATGGCCGCCATTCATGCAAACGGTCACTGGCGACCGTTCGGTTTCAAGCGCCATCGCCGCAACCAGCGCCAGCGTGGGATAGCCGAGCACTTCGGCGCCCCAGGCCAGGCCGAGTGCGCGCGCCGCTGCCAGGCCGATACGCACGCCGGTAAAGCTGCCCGGTCCGAGCGAGACGAGGATGCGGTCAGGCAGGCCTTTATCCGGCAATTCGGAAATCATCGGCACCAGCCTCTCGGCATGACCGCGCCCGAGTACTTCGAAAGTCCCTGCCAGCAGTTCGTCGCCTTCAAACAGGGCGACCGAACAGGCCTCGGTCGCGCATTCGATGGCAAGCACTCGCATGGCGCAGCCTTGTCAGAGCACGCGGTTGAAGAGGTCGAAATCGGGCCGCGGCGCGCGCTTGTGCAGGCGCGCGGGATCGCCATGGCCGAGCGAGCAGATGAAATTGCTCTTCCAGCTGGGCGTATCGGCAAAGAAATCGGCATCGACCTTGTCGTTGGAAAAGCCCGACATCGGTCCGCAATCGAGGCCGAGTGCACGCGCGGCAAGGATGAAATAGCCTCCCTGCAAAGTGCCATTGCGGAAGGCGGAGACGCGCCGCGTCTCGAGCTTTCCCTCCCCGGCGAAGATCGACTTGGGGTCATCCATGTGGGGCGCGAATGTCGGCAGGTGTTCGTGAAAGTCCTCGTCCATCGCCAGGATCGCGCAGACCGGCGCGTTGCGGATCTTCTCGACATTGCCGGAAGCCGCATGTCCGGCGAGACGCTCCTTGGCTTCCGCCGACTTGCACCAGACCACGCGCAAGGGCAGCTGGTTCATCGATGTGGGGCCCATTTTCGCCAGGTCCCAGACCGCGCGCAGCTGTGTATCGGTAACCTCGCGGTCGAGGAAATACTGGTTCGTGCGCGCCTCGCGGAACAGCTGGTCCAGCGCGGCGTCGGAAAGGGGTGCGGTCATGGGTGCCTCCTTGCGCGCGCTCAGGCGGCGCGGACCTCGGTAACCTCGGGCACGTAGTGCTTGAGCAGGCTCTCAATGCCGTGCTTGAGCGTGGCGGTCGAACTGGGGCAGCCCGAGCAGGCACCCTGCATCTGCAAATAGACCACGCCTTCGCGGAATCCGCGATAGCGGATATCGCCGCCATCGCCGGCGACGGCCGGGCGCACGCGGGTTTCGATTAGTTCGAGGATCTGCGCGACCACTTCGGCATCGGCGGGATCGTCTCCCACATCCTCGTCCGCTTCGGCGGGCACGCTGATGCCGCTGGCATCGCCGCCGGCAAAGAGCGGGGCCTGGCTGACGAAGTGATCGAGCAGCACGGCCACGACCTGCGGCTTCAGGGCGCTCCAGTCGACGCCGGGCGCAGCGGTGACGGAGATGAAATTGCTGCCGAAGAAGACGCCGGTGACTTCGCCCGTATCGAACAGGGCCTGTGCCAGAGGCGAGGCTTCGGCCTCTTCCGGCGATGCAAAGTCGCGCGTGCCTGATGTCATGACCTGCTGTCCGGGAAGGAATTTCAGCGTGGCCGGGTTGGGGGTGGTTTCGGTCTCGATGAACATGGTCCGCGATGTAGGACCCGCCGCCGCATCCCACAAGTGAACAAAATTTGTCGCGTGCAAAGCCGCTATCGCCCGCTATTCACCAAGCCTTCATCCCTCGCTGTCCTATTGGGCCACTCTGTCCTATTGGGAATGCCATGACCCTGTTTTCGCGCCTGTCGGGTGCTCTTCTGTCGCTATTGCTCGTCCTGCTGCCGGCCCCGCTGCTGGCGCAATCGGCCTGCACCATCCCGATCAGCGAAGCGTGGGACCTGCCGGAATATGACCGGCCGGACGATCCGTGGATCTATCGCGGCACCGATATCCCGGTGGACGAGCAGTGGCTGTTCGGTGAATTGCCCAATGGCCTGCGCTATGCTGTCCGGCAGAACGGCGTTCCGCCCTGCCAGGTCTCCATGCGTGTGCGAATCGATGCCGGCTCGATGCACGAGGAAGACCACGAGCAGGGATTCGCGCACCTGATCGAACACCTCACTTTCCGGGAATCGCGCGATTTCGGACCGGGTGAGGCGATCCCCTATTTCCAGCGGCTGGGTGCGGGCTTCGGCAATGACACGAATGCCATCACAAGCGCCACGCATACAGTATACCAGCTCGACCTGCCCAATGCGCGGCGCGATACGTTGGAGACCAGCGTCCACCAGCTGGCTGGCATGATCCGCGAACCGGCACTGTCGGCGGCGAACCTCGCTGCGGACGTGCCCATCGTGCTGGCCGAACGGCGCGAGCGCAGCGGCCCCGACCAGCGCATCGCCATCGCCACGCGCGAGCTGTTCTTCGGTGGCCAGCGACTGGCCGAACGCCCGCCCATCGGGCAGGTCGAGACGCTGCAGGCGGCAACGCCCGAAAGCGTGCGCGCCTTCCACCGCCGCTGGTACCGCCCGGAAAACACCGTGGTGGTGCTGGTCGGCGATGCCGCGCCGGAGGTTCTCGCCTCGCTGGTCGAGCGCAATTTCGGCGATTGGGAAGTGCCCGGTGCGCTGACGCCGGAACCCGATTTCGGCGACCCGCAAATGCCCGAAGGGGCCGATCCCGCCAATCCCGTGGGCAAGACTGCGGTGCTGGTCGAGCCGGGCCAGCCGCGCGGCCTGACTTACGCCATCATGCGCCCCTGGGTGCAGGTGGTCGACAACCTCGAATATAATCGGGGCCTGCTGATCGATTCCGTGGCCGAGGCGATCATCAACCGGCGGCTGGAGGAGAATGCCCGCGCCGGATCGAACTACCTCTTCGCCGGAATCCAGCGCGACAAGGTCAGCCGCTCGGCCGACGGGACCTTCGTGGCCGTGACGCCGCTGAGCGAGGACTGGGAGGCCGCGCTGGCCGATGTCCGCGCGGTCATCGCCCATGCGCTGGTCGAGCCGCCCACCGAGGACGAGATCGAACGGGCCGTCGCCCAATACGACATCGCCTTTGTGGACATGGTCGGGCAGGAGCGCATCCAGGCCGGTTCGCAGCTGGCGGACAATCTCGTCAACGCGGTCGATATCCGCGAGGCGGTGGCTGCGCCCGAGACCTTTCTCAGCGTGTTCCGCGGCATGCGAGACCGTTTCACGCCCGAGACGATCCTCGAGCACACCCGCGCCATGTTCACCGGCAATGTCATTCGCGGCCTGTACCTCACGCCCGCGATCGGCGAGGCGGGCGAGGCCGAACTGCGCCGTGCCCTGATGGCCCCGGTCGAGGCCAATGGCGGCAATCGCGAGGAGGGCGAGGCGATCAGCTTTGCCGAGCTTCCCGAGATCGGCACGCCGACCCTGCCCAGCCTGCGCGAACCGCTTGGACCCGGCGTCCTCGCAAATATCGAGAGCATGACCTTCCCCAATGGCGTGCATGCGATGATCCGCGACAGCAATAACGAGCCGGGCCGCGTAACCGTGCGCGTGCGCTTCGGCGCGGGCTGGCGCGGCTTCGAGGAAGACGAGGCGGTCTATGCCGAGCTTGGCCGCAGGGCGCTGGTCAATTCGGGTATTGGCCCGCTGGGTCAGAACGAGCTCGATCGCATCGCGGCTGGCCGCAAATTGTCGTTCCTTTTCCGTATCGGTGACGGCGCCTTCGAGTTCGAAGGGATTACGCGGGCCGAGGATTTGGCCGACCAGCTCTATCTCTTCGCCGCCAAGCTGGCCTTCCCCCGTTGGGACGTGGCGCCGGTCGAACGGGCCAAGGCCTCTGCCCTGCTGAGCTATGATTCCTACACTGGCGATCCCAATGGCGTGATCAATCGCGACCTCGACTACCTGCTGCGCGATGGCGATGCGCGCTTTGCCACGCCCACGCCGGAGCAATTGCGTGGCGCCACGGCGAGCGAATTCCGACGCGTCTGGGCGCCCTTGCTGGAGCAGGGACCGATCGAGGTTTCGGTGTTCGGCGATATCGATCCGCAGGCGACGATTGCCGCGCTCAGCCGGACTTTCGGTGCATTGCCGCCGCGCGAGCCCCTGCCCGAGGACGTAGCCTCGCGCCCGCTGAATTTCCCGGCTGCCAATGACGAACCGCTGGTCCTGACCCATGCCGGCGATACCAACCAGGCGGCGGCGATCATTGCCTGGCCCACAGGCGGCGGTTCGGACGACCTGCCGCAAGCGCGCAAGCTCGACCTCCTCTCGCAACTCTTCGCCAATCGCCTGCTCGATGCCCTGCGTGAGAGCTCGGGCACGGCCTATGCGCCTTTTGCCGCCTCTAACTGGCCGCTCGATGTCGACACTGGCGGGCACATCATGGCGCTGGTCCAGCTCGAACCGGCCGATATTCCGATTTTCTATGCCCTGGCGGAGGAAATTGCGCAGGATCTTGCCACTAACGGGCCGCAGCCCGACGAACTGGCCCGCGTCGTGGAGCCGGTCTACCAGAATATCGAACGCGCCCGGACCGGGCATACCTTCTGGCTCAACCAGCTCGAAGGAGCGACACTGGACCGCAATCGCGTGCGCCACTTCCCGACCCTGCTGCAGGACTATGTGGTGGTCGATCCGGAAGAGATCCGCCAACTGGCGGAGCGCTATCTCGGCTCTCATGGCGGGTATCGGATATTGGTGCTGCCCGAAGGCCAGGCAGCAGACTGGTCACAGGGTCAACAATAACGCGTGTAACCTTACCGCATGTAACCTTTGCGTCTCGCGCAGAGCGGGAGTAGATGGCCCGTTCCCCTAAATCGTAAATGCGGGACTCGGACTTATCCGGGATACTCGCCCCATTGGAATAGAAGACGTGGCAAAGAACTGGACACCCGAGAGCTGGAAGCAGGATCAATTCGTCGCAAAGCACCTGCCGGTTTATGAAGACGCAGCAGCACTGGAAGATGCGGAGAAGGTACTCGCCGGATTCCCGCCGCTGGTTTTTGCGGGTGAAGCACGCGCGCTGAAGGACAAGCTGGCAGCCGTTTCGCAGGGCAATGCCTTCCTGCTGCAGGGCGGCGACTGTGCCGAGAGCTTTGCCGAATTCAGCGCCACCAATATCCGTGACACGCTGCGCGTGATCCTGCAGATGGCGGCAACGCTCACCTTCGCCAGCAAGATGCCGGTGGTGAAGGTCGCGCGCATGGCCGGGCAGTTCGCCAAGCCGCGCAGCGCACCGACCGAAACGCAGGGCGACACCACCCTGCCGAGCTACCTTGGCGATATCATCAACGGTATCGAGTTCGAGGAAGCCGGCCGCCAGAACGATCCGCAGCGGATGCTGCGCGCCTACAGCCAGGCTTCGGCCACGCTCAACCTGCTGCGCGCCTTTACCACGGGCGGCTATGCGAATTTGCGCCAGGTGCACCGCTGGACTCTCGATTTCATGAATCGCAGCGCCTGGGCCGAACAGTACAAGTCGATCGCCGACCGGATCGGTGAGTCGCTCGACTTCATGGAAGCCTGCGGCATCGATATCGAGGACCAGCCGCAGCTCAAGACGGCCAGCCTTTACACCAGCCATGAGGCGCTGCTGCTCCCTTACGAGCAGGCGCTGACAAGGCAGGATTCGCTGACCGGCGAATGGTATGACACCTCCGCCCACTTCCTTTGGATCGGCGACCGCACGCGCTTCGAAGATTCGGCCCATGTCGAATTCATGCGCGGCATCAACAACCCGATCGGCATGAAGTGCGGACCGAGCCTCGAGCCCGATGCCATGCTGCGCATGCTCGACGTGCTCAACCCGGCGCGCGAAGCAGGACGCATCACGCTGATTGCCCGTTTCGGCCACGAGAAGGTCGAAGCCGGCCTTCCGCCCCTGGTCCGCGCAGCCAAGCGCGAGGGCCATCCGGTGGTATGGAGCTGCGACCCGATGCACGGCAATGTCATCAAGTCGGACAGCGGCTACAAGACGCGTCCGTTCGATCGCATCCTGAGCGAGGTGAAGGGCTTCTTCGCCGTCCACCGCGCGGAAGGCACCCATGCCGGCGGCATCCATGTCGAGATGACCGGGCAGGACGTGACCGAATGCACGGGCGGTGCGGTGGCCATCACCGATGCCGGCCTTGCCGATCGCTATCACACGCATTGCGATCCGCGCCTCAACGCCGCCCAGTCGCTCGAACTGGCATTCACCTTGGCGGAAATGCTCAACCAGGAAATGGAAGAGCGTCAGGCCAACGCCGCCTGAGGCGGGGCTGCATTAGGCTAGTATTACCTAATTGCGCTGAGCAGCCTGTTAAGCAGATGACGATAGAATCCCGGTCTTGCGATTTGGGGATGGCCGCTGATCATCTGGCACAAATGGCGGGAAGTGGTGTTTGCCACGGCGCTGTGGGCAGCCCTTGCGCTGGCCAGTCTCGCCGTGCGCGACAGCCTGCATGGCGTGCTGCTGGTCTGGCTTCCCAGCGGTGTTGCCGTTGCCACCATGCATGCCATCGACAGAAAGCAGTGGCCGGGCTTCCTGGCGCTGCTCTTCCTGGTCCAGATTGCCGTAATCCTTTATAATGGCACGGGTTTCCTGAACGCACTGGGACTTGCCGTCTCGACTACGGTCCAGGCGTTGATCTGTACCGATCTGGGCAGGCGTGCGCTCGGCGGGCGGGCGCGGATTCCGCGCGGCTTCTCCCACGTTATCGGCCTGTTCGCCGCTGCCGTCCTGGGCTGCCTCGCCGGGGCATCGCTCGCCTTTCCCTTCCGCCCCGAGCAGACTTTGGGTGAACTGTCCTGGTGGTTCCTGGCCAATGTCCTTGGCGTGCTGGCCGGTGCGCCGCTCTTGCTCGCCTTGCGCCAGGCCGTGGGGATCGGAGCAAAGGTCCAACACCTCACCTGGGATCGCTGGTTCCTCCCGGCCATGACATTGGTGGGCGGCCTTGCCTGGCTGTGCCTCTCCTTCGGAATTCCCGAGCTGATCCCGGTCTTGGTCGCCGCCATGGTCTTCGTGACCGTGCGCTATGGCGAACCTTCGCCCGCCTGCATCGTGCTGGTCTATGCCGCCATTGCGACGCTGCTGAGCCTTGGCGGGGCCAGTCCTGCGCCCGAATTTACTTCCGATCCGCAGGATGCTGCCCTGACACTGCAGGCGTGGCTGCTGGTTATGCTCGCCACTACGGTACCGTTGGCGGCGTTGCTGACGAAGCAGGACGCGTTGGCGGAGCAATTGCAGGGCCGCAATCTCTCCTTGCAGCAGAACCTGACCATCTTCGACCTGGCAGAGGGGCTCGCCGGTATCGGGCGCTGGCGCTACGACCTTGTCAGCGGGTTACAGGACTGGTCGCCAAAAATGCTCGAGCTAAACGGCTTGTCGCCCGACCTTGCGCCCGATCCGGGCGATGTTCGTGCCCTGCTGCCGGATAAGGGAGAGGCTCTGTTCGGCATGATTGCCGCCAATCGCGACGCGCGCGAGGCCTACAGCTTCAACTACCGCGTGAAGCCGACGGGCCAGGTCGAGCGGATCCTGCGTATTTCTATCCTGAATGAATTCGATCAGAAGGGACGGCGAATAGCGCTCTTTGCCGTCGCCATGGATGTGACAGAGCAGGTGCGGCGCGAAGAAGCGCTGGAAATGGCGCGCGGTCGTGCCGTGCAGCTTGCCGCCGAGGCGCAATTGCTCGCCAATACCGATCCCTTGACCGGGCTTGCCAACCGCCGTTGCGCCCTGTCGCGATTGAAGCTGCTGATCCAGCAGGCAGAGAAGGCGGTCAGCCCGCTATCTGTCGTCATGTTCGATATCGACCACTTCAAGCGCGTGAACGATGGCTTCGGCCACCAGATGGGCGACGAGGTCCTGATCCGCGTGGCCCAGCTCGCCACCAGCCAGGTGCGTGCAGGCGATCTCCTTGGACGCATCGGCGGCGAGGAATTCGTCTGGCTGCTGCCGGGCGTGGTCGCGCCCAAGGCACACCAGCTGGCCGAGAGGTTGCGCCACGCGATCGAGGAAAGCAGCGGCAAGGACGGCCTGCCGCAGGTCACAGCCTCGATCGGCATCGCTTCACTGCGCCCGGGCGACGATGTCGAACGCGTGCTCGCGCGTGCCGATACGGCGCTTTACGAGGCCAAGGAAGGTGGGCGCAACCGGGTCAAGCTCGCCGCCTGATACCGCTCTTTCGGAACCCGGCCCATCGACCGGGTTTCATTCAGTAACCCGATGCGTCATTGTCGCGAATGCATCGGTTGCAGCAGGAGAGCGGATTGCCCGAAGCCAGTCATCTCGTACCGACGCAGGGTGCAAGCCTGGCGCAGCGCTTTGGCCCCACGCGGCGGCTGAGCGAGGAACTGTGCGCGCCCCTGTCCGAAGCCGATGCCACGATCCAGTCGATGGAAGATGCCAGTCCCGCCAAATGGCACCTGGCGCATGTCACCTGGTTCTGGGAAACCTTCCTCCTGCGCGATCACCTGCCGGGCTATCGGTTGTATGACGAGCAATGGCCCTTCCTCTTCAATTCCTATTACGAGGCCGAGGGTGATCGCATTTTGCGCAAGCAACGCGGGCTGCTGACCCGGCCTACGCTTGAACAGGTGCTTGGCTGGCGTGCCCATGTCGACGAGGCGATGACACCGCTGCTCGACCGGCCCGAACTCGCCCCGCTGGTCGAACTCGGCATCGCGCATGAACAGCAGCACCAGGAATTGCTGCTGACCGATATCAAGCATGCCCTGTCGAAGAATCCGCTTGGGCTCGCCATGTGGGAAGGCACTCCGGACAAGGCCGGCGAGCAGGAGGAAGGCTGGTTCGAGCATCCTGGCGGAATCGCCCGCATCGGCCATGAGGGCGACGGCTTCGCCTTTGACAATGAGGGACCGGTGCACCGCGTATTGCTCGAGCCTTTCGCCCTGTCGCACAGGCTGGTCACCAATGGCGAGTGGGACGCCTTCATCGCCGATGGCGGTTATCGGACTGCTTCGCTCTGGCTTTCGGATGGCTGGGCATGGGTCAATCGCATGGGCATCACCGCGCCGCTCTATTGGCGGGACGGCGAGCACTTCACCCATCAGGGCTGGCAACGGCGCGATCCCGACGCGCCGGTAACCCATATCTCCTATTACGAGGCCGATGCCTTCGCCACATGGGCCGATGCCCGCTTGCCGACCGAGTTCGAGTGGGAAGCCATCGCGCAAAGCCACGATGCCAGCGCAGGCAACCAGCTGGACGCAGCCGGACCCGTCCAGCCGCGCGGCGGCCCCGACCTGTTTGGCGATTGCTGGCAGTTTACCCGCTCCGCCTATCTGCCTTATCCGCGCTTCAAGCCGGCCGAAGGTGCGGTGGGCGAGTATAATGGCAAGTTCATGGCCGGGCAGTGGGTCCTCAAAGGTGCCAGTTGCGCCACGGTGCGCGGCCATTCGCGCGCCTCCTACCGCAATTTCTTCTACCCGCAGCAACGCTGGCAATTCACCGGAATCCGGCTGGCGAAGGACATTTGATGGCCGAAACACAGGATATTCGCCTCGTCGACCTCGACGAGGATGGCGTCGACCGCGCCTTTCGCGCCGACGTGCTGGCGGGCCTCCGTCAGGCGGACAAGGCCGTGCCCGCACGCTGGTTCTATGACGATGAAGGATCGGAGCTGTTCGAGGAGATCACCCGGCTCCCCGAATATTACCCCACACGCGCCGAGCGCGAGATCCTCGAAAGCCGGGGCAATGAATTCGCCGAGCTGATCGGGCCGGGCCGGGCAGTGGTGGAGTTCGGCTCCGGCTCCTCGGTCAAGACGCCGCTCCTGCTGCGCGCCATCGATCCGGGCGCCTATGTCCCGCTCGATATTGCCGGGGACTTCCTGCGCGCTGCCGCCGCAGACCTGTCGGCCAAGTTCCCTGGCCTTCCGGTCTATCCGGTGGAGGCCGATTTCACCAAGAAGGTGACGCTGCCCGATGCCGTGCGGGACATTCCCAAACTCGGCTTCTTCCCCGGTTCGACCATCGGCAACATGGTTCCGCCCACGGCAGTCGACCTGCTGCGCTCCATGCGCGCAACGCTTGGCGAAGGCTCGCAATTGCTGATCGGCATGGACCTCGTGAAGGACCGCAAGATACTGACCGCCGCCTATGACGATGCGGCAGGCGTGACCGCGCGCTTCAACCTCAATCTCGTCCATCGTATCAATCGCGAGCTCGACGGCACCATCCCAGCGGAAAAGCTGCGCCACAAGGCAGTGTGGAACGACACCTTCTCGCGCGTGGAAATGCATCTCGAGGCGCTTGAGGACATTGGCTTCACAGTTTCGGGTGTGGATTTCGCCATGCGCAAGGGCGAGACGATCCACACCGAAAACAGCCACAAGTTCCGCCGCCGCAGCGCCAACATGCTGCTGCTCGCGGGCGGCTGGACCCCGGTCCGGCGCTGGCTGGACGGCAAGAAACGTTTTTCTCTTATTCTGGCCGAGGCGACCGTCCCGCGTTCCGCACCCTGATGCACGCGCCGGATTGACCTTCTCCGCGCCGACGCACAGGGTGGCGGCTTGGGATCAATGTCCTTGGGAGGGGACGCAT
This sequence comes from uncultured Altererythrobacter sp., assembly GCA_913056125.1. GTDB lineage: Bacteria > Pseudomonadota > Alphaproteobacteria > Sphingomonadales > Sphingomonadaceae > Alteraurantiacibacter. The sequence continues at coordinate 48,925 of CAJXNC010000013.1, read as the reverse complement.
GGCCGAAGGCGCCGGCGCTGCAAGGCGCTTCGATGTAGCCGAATTCATCGATGACCGTCCGATCGGGACACGCGAGATATTTACGCTCGTCGTGTGCTCCATGGTCCTCTTCATGGACGGCTTCGACATGTATTTCCTCGGCAAGATCCTTCCGGCGATCGCGGAGGGGTTGGGCGGAACGCCCGTCGATATGCAGCCCGTGGTTACATACCAGCAGATCGGCATGTTGATTGGCGCGATCGCCATTCCACCACTCGCGGACAAGATGGGGCGAAAACCGGTGCTGGCGCTGTGCCTGCTTGGCTTTGGCGGCCTGACATTATGGGCGGCATGGGCCGGCGGATTTACCATGCTGGCATGGTTGCGCGGCATTGCCGGCGTGTTCTTTTCCGCCATGCTGCCAGTGGGCCTCGCCATCATTTCCGAAGCCACGCCCAAGCGCCGCCGCGCATTGTTCATGTCGATTGCGCTCGTCTGCTTCTCTGGCGGCAATCTTGGCAGCGGCTTCATGGTTACGCTGCTGCTTGAGCCTTATGGCTGGGAAATATTCTTCATCATTGGCGGGGTTGTGCCGCTGGTCGCCATGCTGCTGCTGCTCGCGATCCCGGAGAGTCTCGCCTTCAGGGTCAATCGCGATCCCAAGGACCCGATGATCCCGCGCACGCTGCGCCGGATCGAGCCCGGTATCGTGCTGAAGGGCAATGAAGAGTTCCACATGGGCGATCAGGGCGAGGTGGAGAAGCTCGGCCCGCTGGCCATGTTCGGACCGCGCTTCCGCGTGCAGACCGTACTGCTGTTTGCAATCTGCTTCTTCTCGCTCGGCAATATCGCCCTGCTGGCAAACTGGCTGGCGACATACATGCTGGAAATGCGCGGTGTCCCGCTGACCGATTTCGCCTTCTACATGATCATCGGCTATTTCGGCGGTGCCACGGGCACTCTGTGCATGGGCTGGCTGATGGACCGGGTGAATCCCTACAAGGTGCTGGCGGTCTATTTCGTGGTCGATGCCATCGCCATCGCCTCGATCGGCCAGCTCGATGCTTCGGTGGCAACGATACTCGTCACAGCGCTGATCGTATGGAATTTCTGCCAGGTCGGCGGGCAGACCGGTATCAACAACTTGGCGACGCTCGGCTATCCGCCGGAAATGCGCTCGAGCGGGATGGGTTGGGCCGGGGCCATGGGCCGCTTCGGCGGCGTGGTCTTCCCCGCGCTTGGCGGCATGGCGCTGGCGGCGTCGCTCGATCTCGAGACGATCATGTTTGCTGCCGCAATGCCTGCCGTGGTCATTGCGATCCTGATCACCATCCTGGGCGTGTATAATCACGGCAAGATCGGCGGCCTAGCCATGCAGGCACCCGACAAAGTGGCGGCGCCTGCCTGATGCGAAAACAGGCGGACCGGCTGTTGGCCGATCCGCCTGCTTCCCCCTCCCAAGCTCGTGATTTTCTATGAGTCGTTGTCGTAGCGCTCCGCCACGTGGTCGGACGTCATGCCGAAACTACGGGCATTGGGATCGAACAACATCTGCGAATTCCATGTCTCATGCGCGGCTTTCAGTTCCGCGAAGAGCTCAGGCATGCGATCCTTCAAATTGCCTCGCTCCAGCGGATCTTCGATCACGTCGAACAGGAATTCGTTGTCGTTCATCTTGAGATATTTGTGGCGACCACGCCGCAGGGCCTTCTGGTCCTTGCTCCAATAGCGCCAGAACATATCGCGCTCGGGCATGGTTTCCCCGACCAGGGCTGGGCGGAAATCCACGCCGTCGGTCGGATAATCGGGATGCGGACTACCTCCTGCTGCACCGACGAATGTCGGCAGGAAGTCCATCGACATCAGCGGTACGTCGCTGGTCGTGCCTGCTTCGGTGAGTCCCGGCCACTTGACGATGAAGGGCACGCGAATGCCGCCCTCGAGCAGTTCGGTCTTCATGCCCGAGAAGGGCCAGGTGTCGGAGAAGCGTTCCCCGCCATTGTCGCTGGTGAAGACGACGACCGTGTCCTGGTCCATGCCCAGATCGGCCAGGCGAGTGAGGATACGGCCGATATTCTCGTCCATACTCTTGACCATGCCGGCATAGGTCTTGAGTGTGCCGCCATCGTAATGGTCGATTCCGATGCCGCTGCCTTCGGCGTCCGGATCGAATTCTTCATCGAGGCGCGCACTCTCGGAAATGCCGAGTTCGTCCTCCGCTTCCCATGGCCAGTGCGGCGCAGTGAAGTGCAGGCTCAAAAGCCAGGGCTTGTCGGCCTCCTTTGCACGCGCTTCGAGATATTCGATAGAACGGTCGGCGAGCAGGTCGGTGTAATAGCCATTGACCTCGATCGGGACTTCGCCGTCCCACACATCGCGTTCGCCATAGACCTTGTGGGTATAGTAATCGACGCCGCCATAGCGGTTGCCCCAGAACTCGTCATAGCCGCTCTTGAGCGGGCCATACATGGGCAGGATGCCGAGGTGCCACTTGCCCACCAGAGCGGTGTGATAGCCCTGTTCCTGCAGCAGCGAGGGCAGAGTCGGGTGGCTTGGTTCGAGCCCCAGGTCGGGATTGGAAATCGGTTCCTCGAGCCCGGCCGGGATGCGATATTGGTAACGTCCGGTGATCAGGCCCACGCGGGTCGATGAACAGACAGCCGAATTGGCATAGCCATTGGTGAACATCATGCCGCTGGCCGCAAGCGCATCGAGCACCGGCGTTTCGTAATCGCGCCGCCCGTAGCAGGACAGGTCGGCATAACCCAGATCGTCGGCCATGATGAACAGGAAGTTGGGCTTGCGATTGGGGTCCCGCTGCGCGCCTTCCTGGCTCGCGCAACCAGGCAATGTTACCGCCAGTGCCGCCGTGCCCAGTGCGCCGCCAATGGCTGTGCGCCGCGTCATGTGACCGACGTGCTTCTTGTTCCCGCTATTCAAGATTGATCCCTTCATGTCACTCGTCAGAGGACGGGACCGACCTTAAGGAGCATGGCCGGTCCCGCCTGATTGTCGCGCCTTAATGGCGCGAGCAAACTACATCCGCAAGCGGAGGCCGAGCGTGTAACGGCGTCCGAGCACGTCATGCAGCGCATTGAAGGTCTGCGTCGCAGCTGCCGTGAAGAAGCTGTAGGTCGCCACTACCGGCGGATCCTTGTCGAGCAGATTGTTCACCGAGAAGTAGACCTGCGCTTCGTTCCCCGCGAGTTCGAAATCGTAATTCAGGCGCGTATCGAGATAGAATACTGCCGGGATTTCATTGTCCTCGAGGGTTACGCCCGCAGCACCCGCAGTCGCCGGATTCTGGATCCGGCTGCTGCCGATCACACGACCGGTGAAGTTGATGTTGAACGGACCGTTATTGTAGCCGACGAAAGCGGTACCCCGGAACTTGGGGAAGGAACCGAAACCGTCGAACCTGGTCGGCTGCGGATCGAAATTGTTCGCCGGGGTCGCGGCACCGGTATTCGACCGTTCGAGCAGCCAGGTTGCGAAGCCGCGAAGCGAGATGCCTTCCTGTCCGCCGCCAAGCACGTTGACGTCGCTGCGATAGCCAAGCTCGACGTCGATCCCCTCGACCTTGGACTTCTCGACATTGACGTACTGGTCACCCACCAGCTGCATGATCGGATAGCCGCCGGCATCGGTGGTGTCGGTCGCGCTTTCGGTGATCAGGTTGCAGAAGAGCGGGTCTTCGTCCTCGTAGCAGCGGCGTGCCACCTCGGAGAGGCCGACCTGGCCTATCGCACCGTTGATGTCGACGCTGAACCAGTCGACCGAGGCGGAGAAGCCGGGCAGCGCCAAAGGCTGCACGACCACACCGAAGGTGTAAGTGTCGGCTTCTTCCGGGTTCACATTCGGGTTGCCGCCGGAGAAGGTCGTCACGTTGTAGCTGGTGCTACAGGCGAGGTCCGGGTCGTTCAGCGCGGTACAGGCGTCGAGATCGGCCTGCGAGATGCGCGGATCGGTGACCGTTCCGAGGCCGCCAGTCTTGTTGAAGCGTTCATTTAGGTTGGCGGCGCGCACGTCACGCGAATAGGTGCCGCGGAAACGCAGCCCGTCGATCACCGAAAGCTCGAGGCCGCCCTTGTAGGACCAGATCGAGCCCGAACCCTCGTAATCGGCCCAGCGAGCGGCGATGTTGATGCCCGCTCTCTGGCCCTGGCCGGTGTCAAAGACCGGGATCAACGTTTCGGCGAAGAGTTCCTTCACGTCCGCGCTACCCTGGATGTTCGAGACCTTCGAATACTGCGTGGCAACGGTATTGTTGCAGTCGCCGCTGACACCGCGCAGGCCGGGCGATTCACCCGAACACAGCACCGGATGGCCGTTCTCGTGGTCCGAAGCCGGGTTCGCCGGGTCGCGATTGACCTGGTAGATCGAGTCCGCACGGTAGGAACCGCCGAAGGCCAGCGAGACCGTGCCGGCCGGCAGTTCGAACACTTCACCCGAGAAGCTCAGCTCTGCAAAGTGCTGTTCGAAGGTGGTGATCGCACGCTTGCCGGGCGTGGAAGTGTAGCTGTCGGTAATGCCGAGGTCGTAGCCGGTATCGGCGAAGAACAGCGGCGTGGTGATCTGCTGGCCAGGATCCATGCCGGTGACATAGTCGACGGATGCCTCACTGGCATTGCCGCGGCCGAACAGGTTGATCGGTTCGCAGCCCGGGAAGTCGGTGCTGCCGAAGGCGGTCACGCGGCAGACGGGGTTGCCGTTGCCATCGTCCACCGCGTCAAGTGCGGCGAAGATGCGATCGACGCGCAGGCCGAACTGGTCCCACTTCTTCTTCGAATGGCCATACTGGTAGTAGCCGTCCACGCTCCAGCCGTCGAAGAAACCGCCATTATTGTCGATATCGAGTTCGAAGCCGACCGTGCCGATATTCTGCGTGGTCCATTCTTCGTAGTAGAGATTGCCGCAATCCTCGACCGAGCACATGCGGCGCAGCGAGAAGGAAGCGATTTCTTCATCCGCCATGGCCTGGGCCACCTCAGGATAGTCCCGGTTGAGGTAGAAGTTGTCCTGGAAGATGGTGAAGGTCGTCGGGAAACCGACGCCCGAGCCGCGCGGGGAAGCGTTCTCGAAGAGATGGCTGTAGCCGCGCGTATACTGGGCAAAGACCATCAGATTGTCGGTCAGCTCGTAATCGCCATAGGCGAAGAGCGAGTAGCGATCCGTGTCGGGCCAGACATTGCAGACTTCGCCGCAATTGATGTCGTCGCCGCTACCGCCGACCGTGCGCGCGTCGAAGCCGCCGATCGGGCCGTCCGATACCGGGCCAAGCTGGAACGGCGCGAGGCCGCCGGACTGGCCGAACTGGTAGTTGTTGTAGGAGAAGCCCGGCGCGTTGATCAGGCCGTCGAAGCTGACGCGGGAGGAGTGAACCTGGCGCCATTCCTCGTCAATGCCATCGCCATCGGAATCGAGCAGGCCCCAGCTGTCGTACCAGTCGCGATCCTTGTAGTTCCAGATCGGCTCCATGCCGTAGACTTCGCCGGCCAGCAGCAGGTGGCCGCGGCTGCCGATATCGGTGCCGAAGGCAAGGCTGGCTTCATAGTTCTCGCCGTCGCCACGCTCGGTGATGCCGCCCTGGAGATTGATCTCGAGCCCGGTGAAGTCGGTGTCGAGCAGGAAGTTGGTCACGCCCGCGACCGCGTCCGTACCGTAGGCAGCCGAAGCGCCGCCGGTGACGTTTTCGACGCCGCGCAGCATGGCGGACGGAATAAGGTTGATGTCAGCGCCGCCGAAAGCAGTGGTCGGGGCCAGGCGGCGGCCGTTGAGCAGGGTCAACGTACGGTTGGTGCCGAGGCCACGCAGGTTGAGGTTGCCGGTACCCGAACGGGCGAAGAAGCCGGCATTGCTGTTGGGCGTGTCGTTATTGATGAAGATCGGCAGCGTGTTCATCGCCTGGATCAGCGTGCCGGGATCGAGATTGTCGATTTCCTCTTCGTCGATCGCGGTCACCGGCACGGCGGTTTCCATGCCCGACGGAACGGACAGGCGCGAACCCGTCACGACGATACGATCGTCGTCGTCGTCATCATCATCCTGCGCCATGACCGCGGTCGACCCCATGACCATGGCCAGTGCACTCGCGCCAAGCACGAGGCTGTCGCGCGAAATGCGCGCCGAGTGGCGCGCCGTCTTGTTCAAAAGAGACATTCTCTGGTTTCCCTCCCAATTTATGGAAGGCGGCATGGCGTGTGCAGACAATTCAAAGCAACGCATGGCAAAGTGATGACAACCCATTGATCCGGGGTTATAGGTTCTCGAGGAACCGATAATGCCCAACCTGCCATTCACCCTGCGCCAGCTCGAAGTGTTCGAGAGCCTGTCCTCCACGCGCAGCTTTCGTCGTACGGCCGAGATGCTCGGGATTTCGCAGGCTTCGGTCAGCAACCAGATCAAGACGCTGGAAGATCAGCTTGGCGTCGAACTGTTCGACCGCAAGCCCGGCAAGCGACCGACCCTGCGATCCGAAGGGCTGGCATTCCTGGACGACCTGCGCGGCTTCAACGCGGCGGCAGAGCGGCTTGCCGACCATCGTCGTGCCCGTCCGGATGAAGGAGAGCGGTCTATACGCTTCAACGTCCTGGTGGGGCAGGGCATGTTCGATGCCTATGTCCGGCGCAAGCTCGACGAATTCCATTTCCGCCATCCGCACATCGAGCTTGAGTTCGAAGCGCAACTGCCTTTCGGGCAACTGATCCAGGCGGTCGAAAGCGGGCAGTTCGACTTTGCCCTAATCAACCAGCGCGCCGATCGTCCGACGCATTCGGCCTTTCGCCAGCTGGCAATTGTTCGTGGTGGAGTATTCGGCCACCGAAAGTTTGCCGAAGGACACGACCTGCCCTTGTCTCCCGACGTGCTGAATTCACTGCCCTTCATCCTGCCCAAGGCAACCAGCAGGCAGGAACGCGAGGTCATGCGCAATTACGAGACACACGGGATTCGTCCCCGCCACATTGTCGGTCATACGCAATATTACGATGTCTTGGCCGCCATGCTCGATCGCGGGATCGGGGTCGCCAGCCTGTCCGATGCAATCCTGCCACCGGCCATGCGCAAGGACGTGGTGCAACTCTACAAGCTGGAGGACTGGCGGCTGATATTCTACCGCAAGGTTTCAGGCGGCGATGCGCGCAACGATATCGTCGAGAATTTCCTGCTGTCCTCCGTGCTCGACGATCCCGATTTCCCGGCCATCTCGCGCGGGGATCGCAAGCTTGGAACCGGGCTGCCTGGCCAGTAGTCGGGCCTAGCTGTCGACGCCGTAATATTCGGCCAGCTTGTCTGCGGTAAATCCGTGCCGTCCGGCCTCGGGATCGGGTGGCAGCATGGTCGCATTCCACTCCTGCCAGGCCGCTTCAAGGCTGGCGAAGGTCTCGGGCTCGCGGAGCTTCAGGTTTGCACGCTCCATCGGGTCTGCGACCACATCGAAGAGGAAGGCGTTTGCGCCGGAGGAATAGTATTTGCGGTTCCCGCGCCGCGCTGCCTTCTGGTCATGGTTGGCAAAGCGCCAGAACAGCGTGCGTTCGGGGATCGCGTCGCCGCCGAGGGCAGGGCGGATATCCATGCCATCGCTGGGATGATCGGGCGACTGCGCGCCGCCTGCCGCGGCAAGGAAGGTCGGCAGCCAGTCCATCGTCATGACTTGCGCCTCGCTCTCGCTGCCCGCAGGCGTGACACCCGGCCAGCGTACCAGGCAGGGAACGCGCAGGCCCCCTTCGAGAAGCTCGGTCTTCTTGCCGACGAAGGGCCAGGGCTTGGAGAAGCGCTCCCCGCCATTGTCCGAGGTAAAGACCACAACGGTATTGTCGGCGAGGCCGAGGCTCTCGAGCGCATCGAGCACGCGGCCTACATTCTCGTCGAGATTGCGCATCATCGCGCCATAGGTGGCATTGGTGCCGCCATCCCAATGCTGGATCGGCATCGTGTCCTCGTCCTGGGGGTCGTCCCACTTCGCGGCCAGCCTTGCGCTTTCGTCCTCGTCCTCCGGCCCGGTCCACGGCCAGTGCGGCGCAGTGAAATTGAGGTTGAGGAAGAAGGGTGCGTCCTGCCCGGCGTAATCCTCCAGCACTTCGACAGCCTGCTCGGCCAGCAGGTCGGTCAGATAGCCGACGCGATCCACCGTGACTTCGCCATCCCACAGGTCGAGCTCGCCATTGAGCTCATGCGTGAAGTAATCGACCCCGCCGCCGCGAATGCCCCAGAAAGTCTCGAAGCCCGATTTGAGCGGGCAGTATTTCGGTAGTCCGCCCAGATGCCACTTGCCGACGAGCGTGGTGCGATAGCCGGCGTCACGCAGTAGCGAGGCGATGGTCGGGTGATCGGGTTCGAGGCCGATATCGCGGAGCTGCAGCGGCTCTTCCAGCCCGATGGGAATGCGATATTGGTAGCGCCCGGTCATGAAGGCCACGCGCGTCGCGGTGCACACCGCCGAATTGGCATAGGCATGGGTCAACTTCATGCCGCTGGCCGCAAGCGCATCGAGGCGCGGCGTTTCGTAATCCTCGCGACCGTAGCAGGACAGGTCCGCCCAGCCGAGATCGTCAGCCATGATGAACAGGAAATTGGGACGCGTCACGGGATTCAGCCGCCTGCCTGCACCAGCTCGATCTCGTGCCCCTGCGGGGATTCCAGCAGGCAGACGCGTACGCCGGGCACCACTTCGGTGATGTCCATCGTCTTGGTCCCGCCTGCGGCCAGCGCGTTCTCCAGCGTGGTGACGATGTCATTGGTCGAGAAGCCGATCGGTCCGTGTCCGCCGCCCACCGTGGTGTCGCGCCCGTCCTTGTACTGCAGTAGCATCAGGGAAAGGCCGCCCTCCTGCCCGGGAATGCCGAGGATGTATTCGAGGAAGTCCGGCTCGTCATAGGAGTTGGTCTTCACGAAGCCGAAGGCGTCGCGCCAGAAGGCGAAAGCCTCTTCCAGATCGGCGACGCTCAGCTTGATGAAGCTCAGGCGGATGGTGATGTCAGGCATGGTTTCTCCCTCTCCTTTCCAGACCTAGCTTGCGACGCCGCTTTTGCAATTGGCGGATTTCTGCAAAAGGGCAGCGATGATCCGTCGCGCTTTGCAGAATACGGGATGGCTGATGGGTGCGCGCGGCGTGAACGCGGTGCTGAGCCTCGTCTATCTCGCGCTCGCCACGCGCGCGCTCGGCCTCGAAGGGTTTGGGCAATTCGTGCTGGCGGTAACTTTCGCGCAGGCGATTGTCGGCTTCACCTCATTCCAGACTTGGCAGAGCATCGTCCGCTGGGGACAGGCCAAGCAAGACCTGCCAGACGCCACCGGCTTTGCGCTGGCGCTCGATCTCGTCACCATCAATGCCGGCACGTTGCTGGCGCTGCTCGTGCTCGCCAATGCGGGGGACTGGCTGCCGCTGACGTCCGAGCTGAGGCAGGCGACCCTCGGGCTGACGGTTGTCTCCCTCCTGGCGATCCGTTCGACGCCGACGGGAATCCTGCGCCTGCACGATCGCTATGCCAAGGCGGCGACTGCGGATTCCACCACCTCCATCGTGCGCGTGACCGGCGCAGTCATCGTGGCCGCGGTGATGCCGACAATCGAGGCTTTCCTTCTCGTCTGGGCCCTGGCCGAACTGGTCACCGCGGGTACCTACTGGGCCTTTGCCTGCAAGACGCAGCCGCTCTTCTTCAAGCATATCAGCCTGACGCGTATCCCGCGTCGCGAGGAAAAGGCGTGGAGTTTCGTGGCCGGCACTTCTCTTTCTGGGATGCTGGTCTTCGCCTCGCGCCAATTGCTGGTGTTGCTCGTCGGCATATTGGGCGGCGCGGCGCTGGCCGGCATCTACCGCGTGGCCGCGCAGTTGGGCGAAGGGCTGCTCAAGCTGGCGCAGGCGCTGCTGCGCGCGACCTATCCCGAGCTTGTCCGCTCGCCCGAGGCGGCGCGGCAGATTGCCAGGCGCATAACCCGTATCGCGATCATCACCGGGCTGGGCGCGATCATGTTTGCCCTGCTGGCCGGGCGCTGGCTGATCGGGGTAATCGCGGGTGACGATTTCCAGGCGGCCTACACACCGATGATCCTGCTTTCAGCCGCCGCCGCTGTGGAACTGGTCGGGGCGAGCCTCGAGGCGCTGCTGGTGGCACGTGGCAAGGCGCTGACCAATTTCCTCCTGCGCGCCGTGCCGACCCTTGTGGCGCTTCTGGCGCTGGGCTGGTTGATCGCCCGGATGGGCGCGGCAGGCGCGGGGCTCTCCGTCCTGCTGGCGAGTGTTGTGACTGTGACGGGCCTCGCGATCGCCAATTGGCGTAGCAGGGACGAGGCCTAGCAAGGCAACGAGCCTACCAGGCTTGCAAGCACGACCGTGCGCCCGCAGGTGGCCCGAAGTGGAGCGGAGGGAGCAGCACCGAGGATTTTCGGAAAACTGGCTGGGGCGGCAGGATTCGAACCTGCGAATGGCGGCACCAAAAGCCGCTGCCTTACCACTTGGCGACGCCCCAGCATTCATCCGGAATGAGCGGAGAGAGCGCCCATATAGCGGGCACTGGCGGTCGTGCAAGGCGTGAGCTGCGGGCGATTTGAGGCGATCTGGCCAATCGCACTCAAAGAGCGCATAATACCCTCACAAAAAATAACAATTTGGGAGGATCACCATGCACATTTCGCGCAGCTGCAAGTTGTCGGCGGTTTCCGGGCTTGCCCTGGCACTTTGCCTTTCGTCACCCGCACAGGCCCAGCAGGCCAGCGATGACGGGCAGGAACAGGCCGACGAATCCGGTGGCAACACCATCGTGGTCACGGGCCTGCGACGTGCAGATGCGCTGCAGGATGCTCCCGTCGCAGTCACCGCCTTCAACGCCCAGACGATCGAGGATGCGCGGATCACGCGCCCTGCCGATTTCGTCAACCTGACGCCGAACGTGAACCTTGTCGAGACGCAGAATGCAGGCAACGCCTTCGTCGTCATTCGCGGCATTACCCAGGCCCGCAACTCGGAGCCTTCGGTCGCCACCGTGGTCGACGGCGTGCTGCAGGTGAACCCCGCCCAGTTCAACCAGCAGCTGTTCGATATCGAGCAGATCGAAGTGCTCAAAGGTCCGCAGGGCGCGCTTTATGGCCGCAATGCCATTGGCGGCGCGATCATCGTCACCACGCGCGAACCGGGCGATACGCTGGAAGGCAGCATCACGGCCGGGATCGATAATGGCTTCGGCTATTACGTGCGCGGGGGCGTCAGCGGCCCGATCGGCGAGAATGGCGGCTTCCGCCTGTCCGGTTCCTGGCAGGACACGGACGGCTATATTCCCAACCCCTTCCTTGGTGAGGATGCCGACCCGGTCGAGAACCTGTCCTTGCGCGGCCGGCTGATGTTCGACCTGTCCGACAATGTCGAGCTGGACCTGCGCGCCTCGATGGACCAGCTGCGTACGCAGGGCTTCTACTTCAACATCGTGAACGATGTGAACGACACCAGCCTGCCGGTGCGCGTCAACAATGCCGGGATCGACGATCGCGATATCTACAATGTCGCGGCCAAGATCACCGTCGAGGGCAATGGCTTCACCGTTACCTCGATCACTTCCTACGATACGGTGAGCGAGATTATCACCGGCGACGCTTTTGACTTCCTGCCGACGAACGAGGCCTTCTGCGCCCTGGCGTCCGATCCCTGTTTCAGCGGCAGTATCGACCTCAACCAGAGCCAGTACCTCGATGTCGAGGCCTTCAGCCAGGAATTGCGTTTCGAGAGTCCGGCCAATGACGATTTGTTCTGGATGTTCGGCGGGTATTTGATCTCGACCGATCGTTTCATCTCGACCGGCAATATGCTCGATCTCGATAAGGGTGTCTTCCCCGTCTACCGCGAGCCGACGACCAATCCGGACAATCCGCAATATTCCTTCCTGTCGGACACGCAGGACAATTTCGCGTGGTCGGTCTTCGCCAATCTCGGCTACCAGTTTACGCCGGAATTCCGGGCGGATGCATCACTTCGCTACGATCACGACAAGCGCAAGAACATTACCGAGACGCCGAATGCCTGGCTTGGCTACATCAATTTCATCGCCGACCAGTTCGATGCCGCGCAAAGCGCACAGGGCGATGTGCGCACGCGCAGCTTCAGCGATTGGCAGCCGAAATTCACGCTGACCTACACGCCAAGCGGGGACTTCACGCTTTACGGCAGCTATTCGCGCGGCTTCCGCTCCGGCGGTTTCAACCAGACCGGCGTCGGCGTTGTTGCCGCGGCCAACGGCATTGTCGGGGTGGACGACGTGTTCGAGGCGGAAACGGCCGACACGTTCGAGATCGGCTTCAAGTCGCAGCTGTTCGACAACATGCTGACGCTCAACGGCGCGGCCTACACCACGCAGTCGAAGAACTCCTATTTCTTCGTATTCCTCTATGCCAACTCGACGCAGAACCTCGGCAATGTGCCGAAGACACGGATCAACGGGCTGGAGCTGGAGGCGACCTTGCGGCCGCATCCGGATGTGACACTGAATGCTGCGTGGGGTCTGACCGACAGCGAGATCAAGGATTTCCCCGATCCCACGGTCATCGGGAACGAGGCTCCGCTGATTTCGCGCACCACATTCAACCTGGGCGCGCAATTCACGCCGGATATCGGTGGCGGTATGAATGCGCTGGTCCGCGTCGACTACCGCCGCACGGGCCGGACCTGGTGGGATGTCTACAATTCGACCGTGCGAGATCCGGTGCACCTGGTGAATGGCCGCATCGGCGTCGAGAACGACGAGTGGGGACTCTATGCCTTCGCGACGAACCTGTTCGACGAGGAATACAATGCCGAGTTCTCGCCCGGCGGCTTCGTCTTCAAGGCACGCCCGCGTGTCTATGGCGTGGAAGCCACCGCGCGGTTCTAGGAATAAAAAGGGGGCGCTGCGGCGCCCCCTTGCATTCGATCAGACGTCGGCCTTCTTGCGCACGGGATCGAACAGGCTGCGGTCCTCGATTGCGTCGAAATCCTTTGCCGAGTGGCGCTCGGCCATGGCCTGCGAATTGACCAGCCGCCCGCGAATTGCACCGGGGCGCGCATCGATGGCGCGCACCCAGCGCCCGACATTCTCGTACTCGTCGAGCGAGAGGAAGATATCGCAGCGATTATAGGCGCCGTGGTAGAGGTTCCCCAGCCAGGCATAGGCGGCGATGTCGGCAATCGAGTAATCGCCCGCCAGGTATTCGGTCTTGGCCAGTTGCTGGTCGGCCACGTCGAACAGGCGCTTGGTCTCCATCGCATAGCGATCGATCGGGTACTGGTAGCGCTCGGGCGCATAGACATAGAAATGGCCGAAGCCGCCGCCAATAAAGGGCGCGCTGCCCATCTGCCACATCAGCCAGGACAGCGTTTCCGCGCGGGCCGGGTTCTCCTTCGGCAGGAGGTAATCGAACTTCTCTGCCAGATGCATCAGGATCGCGCCGCTTTCGAACACGCGGAACGGTGTGTCGCCGCTCTTGTCGAGCAGGGCAGGGATCTTGCTGTTCGGGTTCAGGTCCACGAAGCCGGACCAGAACTGGTCGCCTTCGAAGATCTTGATCAGCCAGGCATCGTATTCGGCCTCGGAGAAACCGGCTTCGAGCAGTTCCTCGAACATGATGGTGACCTTCACGCCATTGGGCGTGCCGAGCGAATAGAGCTGGAAGGGATGTTCGCCTTCGGGGAGCGTCTTCTCTTCACGCGCACCGGCAGTCGGGCGATTGACGCCGGAAAACTGGCCGCCGCTTTCCGTGGGGGCCCAGACCTTGGGCGGGACATAGACATCGGACATTGAGGGGTCTCCTGAACCTTGTTGGTCGATGGCGGCGTAGATGGGAGGGCTTAGCGAAGGCAACAAGCAAGCGATACTATTGCGCACTTCCAGTTTTTCTTTGCTACCGAAATGTAACCGCTTGGGCTAGGTTGGATTGCCGCTTGAAAGTGTAGCCATGACCACGCCCCTGATCGTCCTATTCCTGTTGTTCGCGCCCCTGCTCCTGCTCGGCCTGTGGCGCGCGGATTGGCAAACGGGCGGAGTGGTCGGGCTCGTTGCGGCCTTCTCCTTTTTTGCGCTCGGGCATTTCGTCCGCACCGGGCCGATGACGGAAATGTTGCCGCCATTCGTGCCGCAGCGGGAACTGCTGGTCTGGACGACAGGCCTGCTGGAACTCGTCGTAGCACTGGGGTTGGCCCTGCCACGCTGGCGCAAGCACGCCGGCTGGGCCGCCATCGTCGTGCTGGTCGGGTTCTTCCCCGCCAATATCTATGCTGCGATCAACCATACAGGGATGGGCGGCCATCAATGGGGTCCGGAATATTTGCTGGTTCGTGCGCCACTGCAGGCATTGCTGATTTACTGGGCCTATCGCTTCGCCGTGCTTGGGCGGTTGCCGGGTCGCAAGCGCTGACGATTGCCCAGGATCGAATCCCCCCTGGCCTTCTTCCCTCCGGCACCGAATGAAACCGGTCACATTTCGCGCGATTGCCGTTTTCCGGCAGAGGCTCTAGCCCCAGCAGAAGAGAGGGAGGAACGGACGTGCAGCGAGCTTTGGGCGAAATTCTCGAAGACCCGGACGAGCTGTTCAACTGGCTGCACAATGTGGTGATCGGCGTTCCCGTGCTGCACCTGGTTTGCGAGTCCGGCCTTGCGGAGAGGCTTTCGGCAGGTCCCGCAACGCTTGAAGAGCTCGCCCTTCACACCGGGCTGGAGCCGGCCAAGCTTTCACGCGTCGTCGATTATTGCCAGGCGCATCAATTGCTCGGGCGCGACAGCGACGGTCGCATTGCCGGCAACGCCCGGCTTGCACAGGCGGGCCAGCTCGACGGTCTGTGGCAGCAGATGATGAATTCCATGGCGGCCGGGTCCGCTCTCTATCCGGCCCTTCGCGGGGGAAAGACGGGGGCGGAGGAGAAGTTCGGCAAACCGGCTTTCGAATTGTTCGCCGACCAGCCCGAAATGGGCGCCCAATTCGCGCAGTTCATGTCCTTCATGACCCGTCGCACGGTTGATTTCGTGACCGCCAGCCACCGTTTCGAGCCCTTCGAGACGGTCGCCGATATCGGGGGCAGCATGGGCACGCTGCTAATGGCCTTGCTCGACGCCTATCCCGGGAGCAAGGGCATCTTGTTCGATCTGCCCGGCGTGGTGGAGCAGGCAAGGCCCGGCATTGCGGCCTCACCCATGGCGGGAAGGGTGGAGATCATCGGCGGGAGCTTTTTCGAGGAGGTGCCGCGCGCCGATCTCTACACGATGAAGCAGATCCTGCATGACTGGAGCGACGAGGAATCCAGCCGAATTCTTGGCGTCATCAGGCGCACCATTCCCTCGCATGGACGCATTGCGGTTATCGACCATTTGCTGTCCGAGACACCCTCGCCGAACGAAGCGCAATCAACCGATATCGGCATGATGATATGGGCGACTGGGCATGAGCGCAGGCTGGTCGATTTCGAGCGCCTGTTCGCTGAAACAGGCTTCCGGCTGGAACGGGTGACGCCAAATCCCAATGGCCACAGCGTGATCGAAGCGGTGCCCGTGTAACGCGCCTTGCTGCCCGCGCTTGCGGCCGCTAGCGCGGGGCGGAGCGCGACAAGGAGGATCAATTGTCCCAGCTTTATGACGGCGTGTGGCGCGACAGCCCGCCCGCAGCCGAGGAAATCGGCAAGGATGGCGAGTTTCGCCGCATCGAAAGCCCGCTGCGCGGCTGGATCGAGGACAGCCCCGATGCCGAGTTCCCGGCCGAAGCGGGGCGCTATCACCTGTTCGTCGCCTGGGTCTGCCCATGGGCCAGCCGCTGCACCGCCTTCCGCGTGCTCAAGGGGCTGGACGATGTCATCTCGCTATCGGCCTCACATGGCGTGATCGGCAATCAGGGCTGGCTGTTCCAGGACGACACGATCGAGCCCTTCGAGGTCCCGCATCCGCTCTACCGCGTCTACCAGGAGCATGATGCCTCCTATACCGGCAAGGCTACCGTACCGACGCTGTGGGACAAAAAGACCGGCCGTATCGTCAGCAATGAAAGCGCCGACATCATCCGCATGATGAATAGCGCCTTCGATCGGATCACCGGCAACCGGCTCGACTTCTATCCGGAGGAACTTCGGGCGGAGATCACCCGCTGGAACGAATTCATCTATCCGGGTCTCAACAATGGCGTCTATCGCGCGGGCTTCGCCGCCTCGCAGGAAGCCTACGAAAAGGCCGCGCGCGGCGTGTTCGAAACGCTCGATGCGATGGAGGATCACCTGTCGCAGAGCCGCTATCTTGCGGGCGAATATTTGACCGAGGCCGACTGGCGTGCCTTTACAACCTTGGTGCGCTTCGATGTCGGCTATCACGGTGCCTTCAAGTGCAATCTCCGCCGCATCGAGGACTATCCCGCGCTCTCCAACTATCTGCGCGAGCTCTACCAGTGGCCGGGCGTGGCGCAGACGGTGAAAATGGAAGAGAACAAGCGCAATTATTATGCGCTGACCGACAGGAACCACCTCTATCCGATTGGTCCGGAAGTGGACCTGACCACGCCGCATGATCGCGCGAAACTGCCGGGCAAGGGGGTAATGGAGCGCGCGGTTTAGGACATGCCGGCAGGGGGAGGAGCCGGGTGGAAGCCTGCCATCAATCCAGTTCTCTGAGCGCCTCGAGATAGGCGAGCAGGTTGGCGATATCGTTCTCCTCGAACACAAAGACCGGCATTTCCATCGTATGGCCGACCTGAACACCCCGTTCGAACGATGCCTCCACCGCCCAGTCCGGCAGGCGGTGGGCCGCCCGGCGAAGGCTCGGGGCATCCGGATGGGGCGAGACACCGTCATCAAGCGCGTGACAGCTGGCGCAGTTCTCCTGCGCGAAAGCCCGGCCCTCGGTTGCACTATCGGAAAGCGCGATCGCCTGGCGATCGGTTACGCACGCTGCGACGAGAAACGGAGTTGCAAGTAAGAGCAGACGCTTGAGCACGATTTGGCCCCCTTTCACATTGGGGCGCTGTAGCGCAGCGAGGCAGGCAGGCACAAGCAAGCCGGTGCCTGGTTGGTATTAGTTGTGAACATCCGCAATCTCCTGATATCCGCGGGGGCAGGGGAGAATTGGGATGGATGAGAATATTGAGGCATTGGTCGGGCCGCGTGCGCCCTGGCTGCGCGCAATCACACTCGGCGTGCTGGCGCAGGTGGTGCTGTTCGCGGGATATATGAGCCTCGCCGCAGCGGGCCTTTCGGAAGGCGTGCTGTTTGGCGTCGTGGTGGTGTCCAGCCTGCTCCTCTATCTCGGAGCGGGTTTTCTGGCGGCAAGGCCTGCGCAAAAATCGCATATCCTGCTGGGGGGCGTGGTCGGGCTCGCCGGGATCGCCGTCTATTTCGCTTATGTGACCTATCTGGTCTCGACCGGCGCGATGAACGCCACGGGCACGCGCCCGGTGACCTTTATCGAAGCACTTAGCCTGGCCAACCTGGCCGACCATGCGCTGAAAGTGGCGGCCGGGGCAGTTGGCGGGTTTGTCGCGGGGCGCAAGGCTGCGGGGTGAGGTACTCAGCCCACGACTCCGTGCTTGTCGGAATATTCCTTCAATCGCTCTGCCATCTCGTCCGGGACCCAAGGCAGACGCAATCGGTCGGACGTTGGATACCTCATATAGTGCCAGGCCATCGGGAGGGTGGATTTCAACCTGATCCCAAAACCTCTCAGTTTTCCGACGATGCCGTATCCATCGTTTTCGTAGGAAGAAGCTAGCCAGATGCCTGCGTGGAGGTGCCCTTTGCGCATGGCACGTCGCCAATATTTATGGGCCGCTACATAGTCGACTTCCAACCCAAGAAGGCCCTTGTAGTGGCAATAACCAAGATAGAAGATTGCAGGCGAGAAACCCAAATTTGAGAGTGCTTCCCACTCAGCTAGGGCCAGCTCACTACGTTTCTCGCTGCCGAGCAGATTTGCCAGTTGGAAGCGGCCCTCGATCGATCCGGCTTCCGCAGATTTCCTGAACCAGTATTCTGCGGCATCCCTGTCTATGGGTAACCCATTTTGGCCGTACTCGTGCACATCCCCCAAATACAACATGGCAACAGGAGATCCACACTCAGCCAGGGCTGTGAGACTTTCCAGTCCTACACTTGGCGCTGACGTCAATTCACAAAGCGCATTCCAGAGCTGATCGCCCAGCGGATCCTCGTCCCACTCCCGCTGAAGATTCTCGCCCATCCGGTATCCCATGTCGCGGTGGTATATCCGGCAGGGCCGAAAGCAAAGACGCGGCGGGTCAGTGTACCGCCGACCACTCCGCAAAAGTCGCTGCCTGTCCGTGGCGCCTGCCGTCCTCGGCGATCAGGTTCCACACCGTGGCATTGGCGATCATGAAGCGTGTTCCGTCCGAAGCGATGCGGATGCCACGATAGTCGCGAATGATGTTCTCGCTATCGAGCCGGGCGAGCATGGCGGCGCGTTCCTCGCGCAGGGCGGGCTCGGCACTTTTCGACGATTCCATGCCGATGAATTTGCGCGCGGGTAGCTTGAACAGGTCGAGCGCCGCCTTGTTGCCGTAGAAGAAAAGCGGCGGGGTTTCGGTGTCATGCGCGACCACCACGAAAGGCGCGTCCCACAGCTCCTGCCCCTCGACGATCAGCGGCTCGCCTGCCAGTCTTGCATAGCTTTCGGCGATCAGCGCCAGCCGCCTTCCGGCGCTGGCCTGCATCATGGCGCGGTCGATCATGCTCA
This sequence comes from uncultured Altererythrobacter sp., assembly GCA_913056125.1. Classification (GTDB taxonomy): domain Bacteria; phylum Pseudomonadota; class Alphaproteobacteria; order Sphingomonadales; family Sphingomonadaceae; genus Alteraurantiacibacter. The sequence continues at coordinate 30,269 of CAJXNC010000013.1, read as the reverse complement.
TCGCCTGTGGCCTTAGCCCGCAGGCCCCTTGCGGGAAACCTCGCTTTTGCCCATCACGCGCGAAACGCAGGAGAGGACAATTGTCGGGCAATCCGGACATTATCGTGGTCGGCGGCGGATCGGCGGGCATCCCCATGGCGGTGCGGCTGGCCGAGGCGGGCAAGAAGGTGCTGCTGGTGGAGGCGGGCAAGAGCCACAAGGATGTGCGCTCTGCAGTGCCCGCACTGATGAGCGGGATCGTCCACACGCCCGATTTCGACTGGATGTACAAGGCCGAGCCCGATGCCAGTGTGGGTGGGCGGCCCGATGTCTGGCCCGCAGGCAAGCGCCTTGGCGGCGGTTCCTCGATCAACGGCATGATGTTCATTCGCGGCCATCACTGGGATTACGACCATTGGGCGCGCCTCGGCGCCACCGGCTGGGATTACCGGTCCGTGCTGCCCTATTTCCGTCGGCTGGAGGATAATGAACGCGGATGCGACGAGTATCGCGGGGAGGGCGGGCCGATCGCCGTCTCCGAAGTGCGCAGCACATACCAGGTCACCGCAGACTGGATCGCCGCCGTGCAGCAGGCGGGCTTTCCCCGCTCGCCCGACCTCAATGGCGAGCAGAACGAAGGGGTCGACTATATCCAGCTATCGCAGCGCAAGGGGCTGCGCAGTTCCACCGCTGCGGGATACCTCAAGAAGAAGCCGCGCAATCTCGAGATCATGCTCGAAGCCAAGGTGCTGCGTGTCGAGTTCGTCAATGGCCGCGCGGTGGGCGTGACCGTTCAAAGGGACGAGCGTTCCGAAACGCTCAACGCAAACGAGGGCGTGGTGCTCTCTGCGGGTGCGCTCAACACGCCGCGCCTGCTCATGCTCTCGGGTATCGGCCCTGCCGCACACCTGGCCGAGCACGGTATCGACGTGGTGGTGGACAGCCCCGGCGTTGGCCAGAATTTGCAGGAGCATCCGGCGGTTCACATGGTCAATGCCGTGTCTGCCCATACGCTCAATCTCGACAGCAAGGGATTTTCGGGCGTAAAATCCATGCTCAAATTCCTTGCCGGACGCTCGGGGGCACTCACCACCGGCATCGGCCATGCGCAGGCCTTCGTGAAAAGTCGCGAGGAGATGGAGGTGCCCAATCTCCAACTGGCCTTCTCCGCCTTCGCCTTCGACATCACGCCGCAAGGCAATCTGGCGCTGCGTCCGGAAAGTTCGGTCACCACGCTGGTGGGGCTGATGCGGCCATCATCGTGTGGGCAGATCACGCTGCGGGCGAACGATCCCGATGCCGCGCCGAAGATCGAGCACGAGCTGCTCGGCAGCGATGAGGACAGGCTGCAACTGGCAGAGGGGTTGCTCATCGCGCGCAAGGTCATGGGCCAGCTTGCGCTCAAGGATCAGGTGACGGCCGAAATCCGCCCTGGCACTGAAGCTGACAGCGTCGAGAAACTCATGCCCTATGTGGGCGCGGCGACCATCCCCATGTACCATCCGGTGGGCACCGCAAAAATGGGCGCGGCCGATGATCCGATGGCCGTGCTCACCCCCGATTGCCAGGTGATGGGCGTGGACGGGTTGTGGGTCGCCGATGCATCGATCATGCCGACCATTCCGCAGGGCAATACCAATGCCACCAGCATTATGATCGGCGAGCGCGCGAGCGACCTCGTGCTCGAGAGCCTGCGGGGTTGATGACCCGATTCAGGCAAAGACGCGTCCGAAATATGTCAGCCGTGTAATCCAGGTGTCATTTTAGGCGTCTCTTGATGCCCGAAAGCGCGAAAATGGATTCGCGCATGACATTCGGGTTACAGATTTTGCGCATTGCCACCATCCTTGCTGCCGCCATTGCCGTCACCGCTCCTTCGCTGGCTTATGCCGGCGACCTGTCGGGCCGCGTGCTGCAGCCCCATGGTGAAGCAGCGGGCGGCCTCGCCCTGGAAATTGGCGCGCTCGGCCTCGAGACTTTTTCCGCCGATGACGGTTCCTATGCCTTTGCTGGCCTGCCTGCAGGCGAGCACGAAATCACCGTGTTTCGTGCAGATGGCGGTGTGCAGTACATGATCGTTACCGTTGGCGAGGATGCGACGCAGCGCAATATCGTGCTCTTCTCGCAGGCTGCGGTGAATGCGGCGATGGGCCGTACGGCACCGGCCTCCAATGGCCTCAGCCTTTCCGCGACCCTCGCTTTGGGCGAGCGCTTGGCCGATGACAGCGAAGCGCGCGGTGAAATGACCTGGCGCTGGAACGACCTCGAAGGCTGATCAGGCGGCCCCGGTTTCCGGGTCTTCCTCTCCCAGATCAAATCCTTCCGCGGGCCCGCAGGCGCGGCCCACTTCTTCGCCCAATGCCCGGCACATCGCAATCGCGCTATCGAGCATGGCTTCGCGCTGTGTCTGCATGACGCCGAAATTGCGGATCCTGCCATACATGTAGAGCTTGTAATCCGTATCCCCGCAGGCGCGCGAGACATCCTGTCCCACGATCTGCACTGCGCCCGTTTCGGGGTCCATCAGCGGATAGGCGCCGAATTCGTCCTCTTGCGACTGCTCGCGGCGGCTGTTGACGTCGCGAAAATATTCGAGCTGGCTCGTATAGGCCTCGGCCTCGCTGTGAAAGCTGCTGACTGCGCGCCGCAAGTCCGCGCTTGGCAGGCGCGACAATCCCCCCGAGCCGATCATCTCGTCATAGGCGGCGGTATCGAATTCCAGCGCGGGGTAGAAATTGGTCGTGCCCAGGCTGGCGAGCTCGGATGAGGTGGGGCAGCGGCTGCCGGTGAACCAGATTTGCGCGACCTGCTGATGTCCGCGATTCATATCGGCAAAGAACTCGCTCTGAGTCCGTATGCTGGCGACGATCTGTTCGGATTCGTCGAACAGGCGCTCGACCAGCTCGGCCTGCGCGCGCGCTTCCTTGCGGTTCTCGTTCCAGGAATCGAGCTGGAAGGCGATCAGGATTCCGACCACGACGCCGAGCGATTCCAGCGCCAGCAGCGCCCATTCGCCATCGCTGATCGAGCCGACGGCTTTCTTGGTCCTGCGCCAGATTGCGATCATGCGGCATGTCCCCCTTGAGAACGAGGAATGGAACCAATCGGGGTGAGGGTCAATCGGCGAGCAATAGCCGTTCGGCACTGTCTACCAGCCAGTTCGCGTAATCCTGCTGCGACCAGCCGCAACTCTGTGTCAAATTCTGCCAATTGGGCACGCCCATCAGCGTCCAGAGCATGTCGGTTGCCTTGGCGATGGTCAGGCCGGCGCGCAGATCGCCATCTGTCTTCAGTGCCTTGACCGCCGCTTCGCAGCCATGGCGCAGCGCAGCCATGCGGTCCGCCCATGCGGCCTTGGCGTCCTCGTCATCATGTTCCATCGCCATAAAGGCGCGGGCGACGCCCTGTATCTCGGGCAAATATTCGGCCCAGAACATGCAGTAGATGCGCAGGCGTTCGCGACCACTTGCGGCGGTACGGCTGGGTTCAAGCCGCGCATCGACTTTTTGCTCCTCGTCGATGAAGCGGGCCGTGGCCCTGAGCAGCTCCGCCCGGCTGCCGAAATGCAGGTAGAGCGCCTGGCGACTCACACCTGCCTTTTTGGCAATATCGCCCAGCCGGACGCGGCTTGGTTCTCCTGATTCCAACAAATCCCATGCGGATTTCAGCAGCTTGCGGCGAGTTGGATTATTCTCACTTGACATGATGTAAAGTTAGCAGCATTTGTCGCCAGGTCAACTTTACATCGTGTAAAGTGATGAGTTGAGAAGAGATGAGGAGTTGGATCATGTCGAAGAAGATTTTCATCTGGGTCGCCCATCCGCGTAAAAGCTCGCTCTGCGCAGCGCTCGCCGATTCCTATGCAAATGGCAGCCGCGAGGCGGGAGCCGAAGTGCGCCGCATGGAGCTGAGTGCGATGCATTTCGATGCCGGTGCGCCCGAAGATGCCGCGCTCGAGCCGGACCTGCTCGCCTGGCAGGAAGCGGTCGCATGGTGCGACCACATGCTCGTCGTGCACCCCTATTGGTGGGCCGCCATGCCTTCGCGCGCCAAGGCCGTGCTCGATCGCTGCCTGACGTCGGGCTTTGCCTACAAGTACCGCGCGCGCGGCGTGAAATGGGACAAGCTCCTGGAAGGCCGCAGTGCCGATGGCATCATTACATCGGACACGCCGCCATGGCTCGATACGCTGCTTTACCGCAAGCCCGGCCGCCGCGTTCTCAGGGATGGCGTGCTCGGATTTTGCGGCTTCGCCGCGGGAAAGATCGTGCAGTTCGGTTCGGTCAAACTGGCCGATGAAGGAAAGATCCGCCGCTGGCTGGGCAAGGCCGAGGCCATGGGGCGCCGCGCTGCAGCGGCATAGATCCCACATTCGATTGGAAGGAATTCATCATGTCACAACAAATCCTGATTGCCGCCTGTCTCGCTTTCGGCCTTTCTGCCGCGCTGGTCGCTGGCGTGTTCCAGTCCTTTTCGGACTTCATCATGCGTGGCCTCGCCAGTGTGCAGGGCAGTGGCGGCATGGCCTCGATGCAGGCGATCAACGTCACGGTGATAAACAGCTGGTTCCTGCGCTTCTTCATCGCGCTGGCCCCGCTCTCGGTCGTGTTCGCGCTCTATGCCGTGTGGGGGATGGAAGGCCGCGCTTTGGTAGCGGTGGTACTGGCGGCTGCGATCTACGTGCCGTTCAGCTTCGTGGTGACGCTATTCGGCAATGTGCCGATGAACAATGCGCTGGCCGACCTGCCTTCGGGTACTGCGCAGGCAAGCGAGTATTGGACACATTATTATCGCCGGTGGACGCAGTTCAACACGCTCAGGACCTGGGCATCGGCTGTTGCTGCCGCCTGCTATTTCTATGCTGCCGTTGTGCTGGCGGGGCAGGGCGCAGCCTAGGGATAGCCAGCCTTCTTCGCCCAAGGCTTCCATAGCGCCTCCACGCGGTCGACCAGCCTGCCGGTCTTCTCCGCGAGGAGGCGTGAAGCCATTTTCTCTGCCTCTTGCGAGAGGCCTTTCGACCTTTCGGAGGTAAGTTTCGACATAAGCGCGACACGCTGCGGATCGGCCTCGTGCACGCCCAGCGTAGCAAGCCGTTCCGCCAACACCGCGAGGTCGTGATGTTCGCCCAGCAAAGTGCCCAGCTTCTTGGCGAGGTGCGCGCGTTCCCTCATCTCTTTCGGGGCAAGCGGGTGCAGGAGGCGCGCATGCATCCAGTGATATTTCACGCGCTTGCGCAATTCGTGGTGGTCTTCGGGGGCGCCGCCGGCAAAGGCCTTGTCGGCAGCCTTGCGGGCCCGCCGATAGGTCTTGGCAAATCCGCCCGAAATCGCCTCGAAGCCGTCGGCTTCCAATTCCCAGCCTAGCACCTGTTCGCGGCCGGCCAGCAAATGTGTGCGGCAATGGGTGAGCCGGTCGGCAAGCGCGCTGCCCGCTGACAGCTCCTCATGCGAGCTGGTGAAAGCCTGCCGGACGAGAACGAACTCCTCGCGTTCGACCCGGTTCGCGTAATGCGCGGCCAGCGTATCCAGCGTGTCCTGCATGACCTTCGCGTCGCGCAGGTCGCTCAAGCTTGCGGCAATGTCGCGGAAGAACGCATTGGTATCGGGAAAAGCGGGGAAGGCCGGGCGCACAAGGCGGATGAGACCGCGGATCTTCTTGCAACGCACGCGCACTTCATGGATCGCCTCAGCCTGCTCGGCGCTATCCAGCGCGGTAAGCGCCTTGTCGACCTGCTCGACGGCGATGCGCCGTATTGCGACGCCAATGGTTCGATCGCTTGCTGTAAGGCGAAATGCCAATGTGCCCCCCGGTCAGTTCCTCGGCGGAACCTATAGTGCAGGGCGCGCCAAGGCCATGCCATGCGTGGTCGGCGCTCAGGCCGCCAGCGCTTCCCTTGCGGCCTGCTTGCGGCGGATCAGCGGATCGTTGAGGAAAGTGCCGAAGGGGAACAGCGCCACCACGAAGGTGCGCAGCCATTCGAGCACGCTGAACCCCTTGCCCGGCAGGCACACCATCATCGCCACGACATAAGCGAGCCAGGCAATGCCATGCGTCATCCCGACAGGGCGGATCAGCACGTCATTGCCGAGCCAGTACTTCATCGGCATGGCGATGAGGAACAGCGCAATCGTGGTCACGCCTTCGACAAGGGCAATCATGCGGAAGGTCTTGAGCATCAGTCGAGCCTCACGACCCAGTCGTGGCTGTCTGCCATTTTGCCACGCTGGATATCGACCAGCTTCTGCTTGAGGCTGGTGGTGAGCTGTCCGGGGCCGCCAGAGCCGATGGTGAACTCGCCATCATGGCCGGCAACCTTGCCCACCGGGGTGACAACAGCAGCGGTGCCGCAGGCGAAAGTCTCCACGAGCTTGCCGCTGGCTGCGTCCTCGCGCCATTGGTCGAGGCTGTACTTCTCCTCGCGCACGGTCAACCCTTCCTCGCGCGCCAGCGTCATCAGGCTGTCGCGGGTAATGCCGGGCAGGATCGTGCCGGTCAGCGGCGGGGTTAGCAGGGTGCCGTCGTCGAAGACGAAGAACAGGTTCATGCCGCCCAGTTCCTCGATCCATTTGTGCTCGGCCGCATCGAGGAACAGCACCTGGTCGTGGCCCCGCTCGAACGCTTCCTTGGTCGGGACGAGGCTTGCGGCATAATTGCCGCCGCATTTGGCCGCGCCCGTGCCGCCCGGCGCTGCGCGCGTATAGTCGGACACCCAGATCGAAACCGCCGGCGCGCCGGATTTGAAGTAGTTTCCGGCCGGCGAAAGGATCACCAGGAACTTGTATTTCTTGGCCGGACGCACGCCGAGGAAATGCTCGTTGGCGAACATGAAAGGCCGGATATAGAGCGAGCCGCCCTCGACCTTGGGAAACCAGTCCTTGTCGGCCATCACGGCCAGGCGAACCGCCTCGATGAAATCGGCCTCGCGCAGTTCGGGCATTGCAAGGCGCCGGGCGGAGGCGTTGAAGCGTTTGGCGTTCTCGTCCGGGCGGAACAGAGCCATCGAGCCGTCATCGAGCCGGTAGGCCTTGAGCCCCTCGAAGATCTCCTGCGCATAATGCAGCACACTTGAAGCCGGATCGAGCGCGATCGGTTCGCGCGGGCCGAGCGTGGCATTGTGCCAGCCAATCCCCTCATCCCAGTCGATCGAAACCATGTGATCGGTAAACACCGTGCCGAAGCCGGGGCTGGCAATCAGCGCCTCGCGCTCATCCGCGGGAACGGGCGAGGGATGGGCCATTGTGGCAAATTCCAAAGCTTGTGCGTCGGCGAGAGTCGCCATTGTCACGAATCCTTACAAATCTGAGTTCAAGCGCGATATATAATTTCAAACCTAAATGTAAATTTGAAATTATCGCAAAAGAAGTAAATCTCGCAACCAGTGTGCTAGCGGGCAATTCCGCCGAGGGAAAGTGGGCTTTGTACGCGTGTACTTTCCTTTGCGCCTCACCATTCCTTCGCGCCGCATTTCGGGCATGCGGAGACGGCCCATGGCCAGCCGAAGAGGGGTAGGAGACTGCCATGTCCGCAGCTGCGTTGCGTGTTGGAAACCACCACCGATAGCGGAACCAAAACCAACAGGCTGAGCATGGCGAAAGTCGGCCAGGGGTCTGCAGCCCAGAGTGCAGTCGCAAGGGCGGCCAAAGTAGCTACCGGCGCAAAGCGCAAGAATTGCATCGAAGAACCCACAGGCGGAAGCTAGCGCAGTTTCCCCAAATGAGAAGGGCGGCCCTCGCATAACGAGGAACCGCCCTTTTCATGGTCAGCGGCCAGAAGTGCCGCCCACGAAGTCTCTATCGGTCGCTAGCTTTACCGATAGTACCTCGCGCGGAAACTTACCGACCTCCCTGCTGAACCATGAGACATCGGATCACCTCCTTTCGCGCTTTGAAGCCAACACCCTCACCGTATCACCGGGGGCGAAGACCGCGTTCACCGCTGGCCTTGCGTGCTGTTTTGAATCGCTGTGCGCCGCAACACAAGACTTGAAAAAATCTTTTTCACAGTCAGAATGGGCAACTCGTGCAAAAGCCCGGTTTCGTGACGGTTTTGCGAATTTATCCACAAGCAGTCCACAGGCAGCCCACAGGGATATGCCTTGCTGTGCGGGCGCTCAGGCGCAGGCGCGGAACACGTCCACGATCAGGGGGGAGCCGGGAACGCGCATCATGGCGCCGCCCGGATCGGTGATGCGGCCTTCGCCGCCTTCCACCGCGAATCCGCCGAAGACCGGCGCGGCAATATCGATCTCGGCGCGCATGCTCTGGCGTCCTTCGACCTGGCGCATGTCGAGCCGCGCCGCGGTGCCGCCGGATTCGACGATGTAGCTGGCCACGCCATTGGCTGTCCCGGCGAGCGTGAGGGTGAGCACCCTGATATCCTTCTCGCAGGAAAAGGTCAGGCGCGACTGGTCGTAGTCGGGCCCATAGGTGGCGCTGACATGGGTCGGGGAGTTGTTCAGCATCCACTCGCCCTCGGCCATGGGCGGCAGCTCGACCGGCCCCGTCTCGCTCGGTAGAGGCGAGGGCGTGATTGTCCATTGGGGCGTTGGCGTCGGCTCTGGCATCTCTTCGGCCTGATGCGCCCCTTGCGAACAGGCGACCAGCAGGGCAGCGGAGAGGAAAGCGGCGAGGCAGGTGCTTGGCGGCATTGCGGACCTTGAGTGCATAGGATGACTTCGGTTGGCTGCAGGGGCTGGCCTGCGCGCCGTTCGCCCCCTATCGCTTCCCCGATGGCAGAGGGCAAGGCGGGCAAGATCAGGATCGACCAATTGCTGGTCGAACGTGGCGAGGCGGAAAGCCGCGCCCGCGCGCAGGCGCTGATCATGGCGGGCCTCGTCTTCATCGCGGAGAAGCGGATCGACAAGCCGGGCCAGCAAGTAGCCAAGGATGCGCAACTCGTGCTCAAGGGGCGCGACCATCCCTGGGTCGGGCGCGGCGGGGTCAAACTCGATGGCGCGATCGGCCATTTCGGCCTCGATCCGACCGGCGTGGTGGCGATGGATATCGGCAGCTCGACCGGCGGCTTCACGCAAGTGCTGCTGCATCATGGCGCGGAACACGTCTTCGCGGTCGATGTCGGCACCAACCAGCTCGACTGGAAGCTACGCAACGATCCGCGCATCACCGTGCTCGAACAGACCAATGCGCGCGAACTGACCGCGGCGCAGATCGACCGACCCTGCAATTGGGTGGTGTGCGATGCGAGCTTCATTTCTCTGCGCAAAGTGCTGGAAGTACCGCTGAATCTTGCGGCGCCCACCTGCCGGCTGGTGGCGCTGATCAAGCCGCAATTCGAGGTCGAACGGCACGAAGTGGGCAAGGGCGGAATCGTACGCGACCCGGCCTTGCACCAGCGCGTCTGCGACGAGGTGCGCGCCTGGCTCGAAGGCGATGGCTGGACCATACAGGGCATCACCGAAAGCCCGATCAAGGGGACGGAGGGGAACGTCGAATTCCTCATCTCCGCGCACAGGGGCGCTGACTAACCGTATCACCTTGGGATTGCGGCATTTCGAGTGCTTGCGCAGCGGGAAAGCGCCCGTCAGTATCGCTGCCATGATTCTCGCAGGCTTTGCTGCGATCGCCAGGCAGGAGTTACGATGAACCGGCTCGCTTCCCCCGCGCAATTGCGCGCCAGCCTGTTGCGCTGGTCGCTGTTCCTTGTCCCGCTGACCATGCTGCTCGGCTATCTTTCGGGACAGGTCGCGGGCAGCGCGGCGGACAATCCCTGGTTCACGCAATTGGCCAAGCCCGACATCTACCCGCCGCCGATCGTCTTTCCGATCGTCTGGACCGCGCTCTATTTCATGATGGGGCTGGCCTTCGCCATGGTCTGCGCCGCCTGGGGAGCGCGCTGGCGCGTGCTGGCGATCATCGCCTTCCTGATCCAGTTTGTCCTGAACCTTGCATGGTCGCCGATCTTCTTTGCGCAGCACGATATCGGCCTGGCCCTGGCGGTGATCCTCGCGCTCGACATTACTTTGCTGGGCACGGTATTCCTGTTCTGGAAAGTGCGCGTGGCGGCTGCCGTGCTGCTGCTGCCCTACCTGGCCTGGGTACTCTTCGCCTCCGTGCTCAACTGGCAGTTCCTGCAGGCCAATCCCTATGCGGAGAACCTCCCGGCGGATAATCCGGTGCAGGAGTTTGTGCTCTAATTTGCCTCAAGCGCCGGCGGGGCCATCCGGCCCCTTGGCTTTCCTCGCTGCTATTCCCTCCGCTTTGCTGCGGGGCAGCTGCGGGCGGGCGGTCGCCCTTGCGAGCCTTCGGCTCGATATTGCTTGAGAAAATATGCTGCAGGCATCACATAGCCTCCATGCAAAGCGAAAACCCGATCATCGCCGACTTCGTCAAGATCGCCAATTCCGCCGCCGGTACGCTGGCGGGCATGACGCGCGAAGCGCGCGACAATGCGCGTGAGCGGATGAAGGAAGCGATGGGCGGCATGGACTTCGTCAGCCGCGAGGAATTCGACGCGGTCAAGGACATGGCCGCCGCCGCGCGCGAAAAGTGCGACGCGCTGGAAGCAAAGCTGGCCGAGCTCGAAAGCAAGCTCGGAAAGTAGGACCTGACCGCTTTGGCGGTTTCGTTTCCCCAGTAACTGTGCTTCATTCCGGGCATGTCCGGCAGTGTCCTGCTGCCCAAACAAGAGACCGGCCCCAATGACGCAAAAAGCCCTCTTCCTGGCTGCGGCAACTCTCGTCGCCACCCCCGCCGCGGCGCAGGACAATGCCTTCGGCGGACAGGCAGGCGCCAATATGGCGATCGAGGCAATCGAGCCCAGCGACGTTCCGATCGATATCGGCATGGCGGGGGATGATCCGGCGGATATCGCGCGCTATTTGCTGGCCAGCGGGGCGGGTACGGCGCTGCTTTCCCCCGACGGGCAGAGCATCGCCTTTAGCTGGGATGTTACGGGCCAGCCCGAATTGTGGATCCTGCCGGTCGCAGGCGGCCAGCCGCAGCAGCTTACTTTCCTCACCGGTGTCGACATGTTTCGCTGGATGCCGGATTCCTCCGGTCTGCTCTATGGCGCGGATCGTGACGGAAACGAGCAGCAGGGCTACTACTGGATTGCTGCCGACGGCCTCTCTGAAAAGGTCCTCCTGCCTCCGGCCGATGGCGACTTCCGCCAATTCGGCGATTTCGTAGGCGACGACGGCTTCGTCTACGCCTCGACCCTGCGCAACGGCCTCGATTTCGACATCTACCGCGCCAATCTCGAGGGTGAGAGCGAGCTGATCTACGAAGGGCACTATAATTTCTCAGCCCGCAGCGTCTCGCCCGATGGCCGCTACGTGGTGGTGACAGAGGCGGTGGGCGAAGATGCCGACAATCTTTACCTTCTCGATCTCGAAACGCGCGAGCTGACGACGATCGACGCCCCGCCGGTGGAAGATCGCGCGGCGCATGATCTGGGCGGATTTGCCTGGCGACCCGATTCCTCCAGTTTCCTCTTCTCGACCAATAGCGGGCGTGAATTCGGTGCGCTCACCAGCTATGATCTTGCCACTGGTGAAATGCAGACGATGCATGCCCCGCAATCGGAAATTTCCGACATAGAGATTTGTGCATCCGGCGCGGTGACCGCCTTTGCCGTCAGTCATGACGGTTTCGACCATATCATGCTGACGGGCGAGGGAGGCATGAGGGCGCTTGCCGGATTGCCCGAGGGTTCCTTTGCGATCGATTGCGCGGGCAGCGACTTGCTGGTGCGGGTCAATGGCTGGAACACGCCGGGCGATGTCTTCACGGTCGACGTCACCAGCGACGAGGTAACCCGCGTCTTCGCCAGCAACCTTGCCGGGCTGGATCCGGACAGTTTCGTCTTCCCCCGCGTGGTGCGCTATCCCGCGCGCGACGGGGTGGAACTGCAGGGCCTGCTTTACCTTCCCGAAGGTGCGGGGACGGGCGAGTATGCGCCGCCGGTGATCTTCAACGTGCATGGCGGGCCGTCGGGCCAGGCGAGGCCGATCTACAATGCGGTGGCGCAATATCACGTCAATCGCGGCGTGGCCGTGTTCGCTCCCAATGTGCGCGGATCGACCGGGCTCGGACGGACCTATTCTACGCTCGACGACCGCGAGAAGCGGCTCGATTCGGTGCGCGATCTCGTCGATTTGCTCGATGCGCTGGGAGCGGAGGGGCTGGTCGATGCCGACCGCGCAGCCGTGATGGGCGGCTCCTATGGCGGCTATATGGTCAATGCCGTGCTCAGCGAATATCCCGAGGCGTTCGCTGCGGGCGTTTCGCTGTTCGGCGTGGGTAACTGGATTACCGCGCTGGAGATCGCCAGCCCTGCGTTGAAGGCCTCCGACCGGATCGAATATGGCGATATCAGCGAGCAGCGCTGGCGCGATTTCTATGGCGAGATGTCACCTGTCTTCCGCGCCGACCGCATTCGCGTGCCGGTCCTCTATTCGCACGGCGCGCAGGATCCGCGCATCGACATTTCCGAGACCGAGATAATGGTCCAAGCGCTGCGCGATAACGGGATCGAGGCCGAATTCGTGCGCATTCCCGATGAGGGGCATGGCTGGCGCAAGCTGTCCAATCAGCTCTTCTACCACCGGCTGGAGGCCGAGTTCATCGAAGACAAGCTCGGCGAGTAAGCCTCGCTCCTAGCGGTAATGGACGACGTTGAAGTAGCGGCCCGCAATATTGTGGCTGCTCAGCCTCTGGCAACGTGTCCCGACATCGGCAATGTGTTCATTGGCGGCTTCGTCGCGGCGATTGCTGCGCGACATTGAGCGGACCCGCTCGGCGCGTTCGATCAGCGTATCCAGCTTCTCGTCCCTCAGCGCGACGACGGCATCGATATCAGCATCGCTTTCACGCGAAAGCCGATCGGCGAGCCAGGTCTGCAGATCGTCTCGGGCGACGTTGTAGTCGATCAAATCGTCGCAGGCCTGCTCCAGGGCAAGCATTTCGGCGAAGAAATTGATCTGCCCATCCGACATTGCGCCACTTTGCGCGACGGCCGGTGCTGCCACAGACATCGCGGCCAGTGCCGCCATCCAACCCAAAGACTTCATCGCGACCTCTCCCAAATCAACGATACACTGTCCATCATACACCAGCATGTGCCCATCACAAACAGGGACTTGCTTGCGGCCTGGCGCACGAACCTCCAGAGAACCTCGCATGCAAATCCGCGCGCCCGCCATCCTTGTTGCCGCCCGCCAGCATGGCGAGACGGCGGTGGTCGCGCGTTTCCTGACCGAGGAATATGGTGTCATCGCCGCCTATGTCGCTGGTGGGCGAGGTCGCCAGCTGCGCCCAGTGATGATCCCCGGCAACCTTGTCGATGTCCAGATATCGGCGCGCTCGGAAAGCCAGCTGCCTTTCGCCAAACCCGAGCTGGTGACAAGTCGCGGCCCCGTGCTGACCGAGCCGCTTCCCGCCGCCGCGATTGCCTGGACCTGCGCGCTCACTGCCACGGCCCTTCCCGAGCGGCAGCCTTTTCCGGCGCTCTATTCCTCGCTCGATGCCTGCCTCACCGCGATATGCGTGGCGCCTTCGGCGCGCGGCTGGGCCAGCGCGGTGGTGGTGCACGAGGCGCTGCTGCTGCGCGATCTAGGCTACGGCGGAGAGGTGCTGCGGCCCACTGGCGAGCACGAGGAAGTGCTGGCCGCGATGGACGCGCTTGCCGCACCATTGGACCACTACCTGCTTGCCGACCGGCGCGGAGACGTTATGGCGGCGCGCTCCAGATTACGTGAATTGCTTGGAAGAATGACATGAAGATCGCATGCCTCGCCGGTGACGGTATCGGCCCGGAAATCATGGCCGAGGCGCTCAAGGTACTAGACGCGCTGGACATTGCCGGGATCGAGCTGGCCCATGCCGATGTCGGCGGCACGGCCTACAAGAAGCACGGCCAGCCGCTGCCGCCCGAAACGCTCGAAGTGGCGAAGTGGGCCGATGGCGTGCTGTTCGGCGCGGTGGGCGATCCTTCCTGCGACAGTCTTGAACGTCACCTGCGGCCCGAACAGGCGATTCTCCGCCTGCGCCAGGCGCTGACACTGTTCGCGAACCTCAGGCCCGCAACCATGTTCCCCGGCCTCGAGGACATGTCCGCGCTGCGCCCCGAAGTGGCGCGCGAAATCGACCTGCTGATCGTGCGCGAATTGAATGGCGACGTCTATTTCGGCGAGAAGGCGATCCGTACGCTCGACGATGGCCGCCGACAGGGCTTCGATTTCATGTCCTATGCCGAGGACGAGGTGCGCCGCATCGCCCATGTCGCCTTCCGCGCCGCCATGGGCCGCGGCAAGAAATTGTGCAGCGTCGACAAGGCAAACGTGCTCGAAACCAGCCAGCTCTGGCGCGACGTGGTGGTGGAGACCGCGAAGGAATATCCCGAGGTCGAACTCAGCCACATGTATGTCGATAATGCCGCCATGCAGCTGGTGCGCAATCCCGGCCAGTTCGATGTTGTGGTGACGGGCAATCTCTTCGGTGACATCCTGTCCGACCAGGCGAGCATGTGCGTCGGCTCGATCGGCTTGCTTGCCAGCGCCTCCTTGGGAGAGGACCAGACCGAATATGGCACGAAAGGCCTGTATGAGCCGATCCACGGCTCCGCTCCCGATATCGCCGGAACGGGCAAGGCCAATCCGATGGCCATGATCCTCAGCCTTGCCATGTTGCTGCGCCACTCGCTCGGCCTCGAAGAGCAAGCCGCGCGAGTCGAAGCGGCGGTAGCGAAGGCGCTGGAGGATGGCGTCAAGGGCGCGGATCTTGGCGGAAATTCCGGCACGGCCGAAGTGGGTGACGCGGTCCTCGCACGGCTGTAAGCTTCCGACGGGCGTAGGGATTTTCGACCCGTAAACCTTATGGTTAATGTTTCCCCCTATCGCCCGGGGCATGGACATGACGCAACACGGTGATCTGCAGCAGGCTGTTGAAAGCGGCGCCTATCTGGCCACGCATCAGGGCGTGGCCCCGCTGGAGCTGGCCATCGTTCTGCCGACGCTGAACGAAAAGGCCAATATTGCGCCCATGGTCCAGCGGCTCGAGGATGCGCTTGGCCCCACGGGCTGGGAGGCTGTCTTCGTCGATGACAATTCGCATGACGGGACGGCAGAGGAAGCGCGCCGCATCGCCCGCAGCGATCCGCGCATCCGCGTGATCCAGCGCATCGGTCGCCGGGGCCTTGCCAGCGCCGCGATCGAGGGCATGTGCGCCACCGCGGCACCTTTCGTGGCGGTCATGGACGCCGATCACCAGCACGATCCGGCGCTGCTCAAGGACATGCTCGAATGCGTGAAATCGGGCGAGGCGGAGCTTGCCTATGCCAGCCGTTTTGCCGTCGGCGGAACTGCGGAAGGGCTTTCCAGCAAGGGCCGCGAACAGGGCAGCCGCATCGCCAATGCGCTGGCCCGCAAGCTTACCGGGACCGAACTGACCGATGCGATGAGCGGCTATTTCCTGCTCCGCACCGACCAACTACGCAAGCAGGCGGGCGACCTGTCGGGCATCGGCTTCAAGATCATGCTCGACATTCTTTCCACTGCGCGTCCGCAACTCACCGTGAAGGAATTCCCCCTGAAATTCGCCGAACGTCTCGCGGGCGAGAGCAAGCTCGACCACGGCGTCGCGCTCGATTTCATCGCCGGTCTGTACGAACGCTATCTGGGTCGCTTCGTGCCCACGCGCTTCGCCCTGTTCGGCACGGTCGGCGGGCTCGGTGTGGTGGTGCATATGGGGGTGCTTGCGACGCTCTACGCCATCCTGGGCTCAAGCTTCGCTCTGGGACAGGCCGTAGCGACAATCGTCGCCATGACCTTCAATTTCTGGCTCAACAACCTGCTGACCTATCGCGACAAGAAGCTGAGCGGTCCGAAGGAGCTGTTTTGGGGCTGGTTAGGCTTCTGCGCGACCTGTTCCGTCGGCGCCTTCGCCAATGTCGCCGTCGCGACCATGCTCGAGGCCAATGGCTTTCACTGGGCCGCCTCCGCTATGGTCGGCGTGCTGCTGGCATCGGTGTGGAACTACGCCCTTTCGAGCAAGTTCGTCTGGGGCCGCTTCCGCCGCTGATCCATGCGCGTTTCCGTCCTGCCCGGGCGGCTCCGGCAATCAATCTCGGAACCATTCACGCGTTGGTCCCGTTGGTTCGGCATGAGCGGCTGCAATCGCGCCGCCGGAACAGACAGGAGCAAGTAATGGAAATCCTTGGAATTCTCGTCCTCCTTCTGGACATTTACGCGATCTACAACGTGCTCGTCAGCGGCTCTTCGCTCGGCGCCAAGGCATTGTGGACGCTGGGCATCATCATCCTGCCGGTAATCGGTTTCGTGGTCTGGCTGCTCGCCGGTCCGCGAGGCGGCACGGCAGTGGCGCGCGTCTAACCGCCGACGCCTGACACAGTTGGAGAGCGGAACGGCCGGTCCTTCGCGGGGCTGGCCGTTCTGCGTCGCTCGCCAAACTGCCCGAAACTGCCACGATCCCGGCTCGGGCCCCGCTCCCGCTTGGCGATATCTTCCGCCGCCAAGGATATTTGCGGCTGCGTCATTGCGAACGGCCAAAAGGCGTGACAAGGCCATGCAAGTGGTTGGGTTTACCGCCCTTGGGAGAGGAGTTTGCAAATGAAGACCTGGTGCGCTGTTTCAGTGAGCATGCTGGCGGCGGCGATGCCGGCGGCTGCGCAGGACATTACCGTTCCCGAGGGATTTCGCGTCAGCGTCGCCTATGAAGGCGAAGGCACGGCGCGGCATATCGCATTCAATGCAAATGGCGATCTCTACGTTTCCAGCCGCATGGCGCGCGGTGGCGGGGAGGATGCCGTTCCGGTTGGTATCCTGGCCCTGCGAGACGAGGATGGGGACGGTACGTTCGATCGCGCCGAACATTTCGGCAGCGTTTCAGGCACCGGCCTGCGCTTCCATGACGGCTATCTCTACGCATCGTCCGCCACGACCCTTTATCGCTACAGCTTCGAGGGTGACGAACTCGTGCCCGAGGGTGAGCCTGAAATCATCGTCAGCGGCATGCCGACCGGCGGCTATTCTGCCCGACCCATCGCCTTCGACGATAAGGGACACGTGATCGTGGGTGTCGGTTCCGGCGGTAACACCTGCGTTGACCGGCCCGGACCGGAAGGCACGCCGCTCAATCCCTGTCCGCAACTGGCGGATCGCGCCGGGTTCTGGCGCTACGATGCCGCAGCCACCGGACAGCAACACCCTGCAGATGGCGATCACATCACGATCGGTTTGCGCGATGCACAGGCCCTGGCATGGAACCCGGCGGATGGATTTGCCTACACAGTCGTGCAGGGCCGCAATGGCCTCAACCGTGCAGGCGACGGGCAGTATTCGGAAGCAGACAACCAGCTCGGCATTGCCGAGGAAATGCACCGCCTGAGCCTGGGTGCGGATATGGGCTGGCCCTATACCCATTTCGACGGACGCACGATGCAGCGCTTCGCCGCGCCGGAATATGGCGGCATGCCTGATGCACCGGTCACCGGTGGTTCCTATGCCATGCCCGTTGCGGTGCTGCCGCCGCACAGCTCCCCGCTCGATATCGTGTTCGACACCAAGGGCCAGTTCCCCGGGGAATTCCGGGGAGGAGCCTTCGTTGCCTTGCAGGGCGGTTTCAACGGGCCGACCCCACAGAACGGATATGGCGTGTGGTTCGTGCCGCAAACCGCCGATGGCGCATTTGGCGAGCCGATAGTGTTTGCAGACGGATTTGCCGGAGCGGATCGCTCGCCCGCAGGCTCCGCGCATCGCCCCTCGGGTCTTGCCATATCGCCCGACGGTGCGCTCCATGTGGTCGATTCAAAGACCGGTCGCATCTGGCGGATTGAATTTGGTGACTAGCGAGATCGAGGCAATTGCCCGTGCTTCCGGTGGCGCTGATCCGGCCTAGCGCCAGCTTTCCAGCCAGGTCCAGCGAAGGAAGGCCATCTGGCCGTCCAGCGCAGCCGCGGTGAGAACGGGATAGAAATAGACGAACAGCGCGATCGAACCGCCAGTCACGGCATAGCTGACCAGCCGCTCTCCCCTTTGCCACAGTCGCTCGACGGTCAGCGCCAGCGCGCCCATCGCAAAGCAATGCGGCAGGATATAGTGGTAGTAGAACTGCACGGGCTTGGGCGCGATCACCCATAGCAGCAGGCTTGCGAGGTAGAGCAGGAGCATCGCCCCGGCATCGCGGCGGCCCTGTTTCAGCGCGGCCCATCCGCACCAGGCCAAAGCGGGCAGGGCGGCAAGCGATGACAGCGGATTGCCAAGCAGAAAGATGCCGCGCCAGCTGCCCTCGACCTCCTCGTAGAGATACCAGATCCCCTTGAGGTTCAGCACCCATTCCCACCATTGGCTGCCATAGGGATGCGGCCCCACGGGGCGCTGCAACAGGTCGAGCATGTGCGCGTGGATCGACATCGCGTCATATGGTCCGCCCGGCACGAGGTCGAAGAAGGGGAAGGGCCAGAAGCTAAGGGCATAGGTGGCAAGCGGCAGCATGCCGAGCCAGATGCCTGCCTCCCACAAACTCATCCCGCCGATCGGCCAGCCGCGATTGGTGGTTAGGAAATGCCACTTCGCCTGCCATGTCCTTGCGACCAGGAAGGCGAGGCCTGGCAGCATGGCTACCGGAACCGCGTTCCACTTGGCTGCCATAGCCGCACCCAGGGCCGCCCCGCCAATGGCGAGGCGCCAGCGCGCGGTCTCGTTCTCGCGTAGGGCGGCGGCGCATTGCCACAGGCCGAGCATGGTGAAGCCGATCATGAAGATATCGAGGATGGCGATGCGGCTCTGCACCAGCAGCGGGAAGCCGGTCAGCAGGAAGACACCCGCCAGCACGCTTGCCGCGCGGCTTTGCGAGGCAAACCACATGGCCCGCATGGCGCTGAAATAAGCCAGCACGCCGAACAGTAACGACATGATCCGCCAGCCCAGCGGCCCGTCTCCGAACAGCATCATGCCCAGCGCAATCAATTGCTTGCCGAGCGGCGGATGCTCGAGGTTGAGCGCCACGGTGAAGCCGAGCAGCTCGCGGGCGGCGGGCAAATAATGCACCTCGTCGAACACGGTGTCGTCCGGCACGGTGATGCGGATCGCCGCCAGCACGGCAAAGAGCAGAGTCATCGCCGCATGCCAGCGGACCGGATCGGCGGGATGGTGCGGAACGTCGCTCATGCAGGGCAGGCGATAATTGCCGCATCACGCGAGGGCAATTGGCAAAAGGCTCCGTCGCCCTTAAAGCCTCG
This sequence comes from uncultured Altererythrobacter sp., assembly GCA_913056125.1. GTDB lineage: Bacteria > Pseudomonadota > Alphaproteobacteria > Sphingomonadales > Sphingomonadaceae > Alteraurantiacibacter. The sequence continues at coordinate 11,075 of CAJXNC010000013.1, read as the reverse complement.
CTTCATGAAGAAGCACACCGGAACAGACCGTTCGATCAGCGCCAAATGGCGTCCCGCAACCCGCGCCGTGCGGGCGGGCACCATGCGCAGCGAACATGGCGAGACATCCGAGGCGCTCTATCTCACCAGCGGTTATACCTATGACGATGCGCAGACCGTGGCGGACCGCTTCGCGGGCGAGGCCGTGGGCATGCAGTATTCGCGCTTCCAGAATCCGACCGTCGCCATGCTGGAAGAGCGGATCGCGATGCTCGAAGGAGCCGAGGCGTGCAAGGCGCAGGCATCGGGCATGGCGGCGATGACCAGCGCGTTGCTGTGCATGCTGTCTTCCGGCGACCATGTCGTGGCGGGCCGCGCGGCCTTCGGCTCGTGCCGCTGGATCCTCAACAATGTGCTCAACCGCTTCGGCATTACCCACACAGTGGTCGATGGCCGCGACAATGCCGCATGGGAAGCCGCGGTACAGCCCAACACCAAGGTCTTCTTCTTCGAGACGCCGGCCAATCCGACGCTCGACGTGGTCGATCTCGAATTCGTCTGCGGACTGGCGAAGTCGAAGGGCATCACCACGATTGTCGACAACGCCTTTGCCACCGCCGCGCTGCAGCGCCCGCTGGAGTTCGGGGCCGATGTGGTCGCCTATTCGGCCACCAAGCTGATGGACGGGCAGGGCCGCGTGCTTGCCGGTGCGATATGCGGCAGCGACGAATGGATCAACGGCACGCTGTCGCCCTTCCAGCGCAATACCGGGCCGGTGCTTTCGCCGTTCAACGCCTGGGTGGTGATGAAGGGCCTGGAGACACTTGACCTGCGCGCCCACAAGCAGAGCGAGAATGCGCTCGAGGTCGGCAAATTCGTCGAGGGGCGGGTGGCGAAGATCCTCCATCCGGGCCTGCCGAGCTTCGAACAGCACAACCTCGCCATGAGCCAGATGGATGCCTGCGGGCCGATCTTCAGCTTCGTGGTCGAGGGCGGGCGCGACAAGGCCTTTGCCGTGCTCGACGCGCTCGAACTGGTCGATATCTCGAACAATATCGGCGATGCAAAGTCGCTTGCCTGTCACCCGGCCAGCACCACGCACAACAATATGGGTCCCGAGGGCCGCGCCGAGATGGGCGTGGAAGAGGGCATGATCCGCATCAATGTGGGGCTGGAAGATCCGCTCGACGTGATCGAGGACCTCGACCAGGCGCTGACCCGGGCCGGGCTGTAGAGCGCAGCTGACACTTACAGATTTGGCGAATTGATTCGCCTTGGCGGTGGCTTTGCTGTATCAAACGCTAAATATCTAAAAAATCTAATAAAATCAGGGATTTATAGCGTTTGATCGGGATCTATGACTTCTACGAAGCGCTGGTGGAATTCTCTGACGATGCCATCGTCGCCAAAGATGCCAATGGCGTGGTGATCGCATGGAACCCGGCTGCAGAGCAACTGTTCGGCTGGTCTGCCGAGGAGATGATCGGCCAGTCGATCCGCCGCCTGCTGCCCGATGATCGCCAGCATGAGGAAGACGAAATCCTCGCCCGCATTCGTGCAGGCGACAAGGTCAGCCAGTTCCTGACCAAGCGGCTGCACAAGTCGGGCAGGTTGCTCGATGTCTCGGTCACCGTTTCTCCCGTGCGCGACGAGATGGGCACAGTGGTCGGGGCGAGCAAGATCGCCCGCGACGCAAGGCCGTTCCTCGAGCGGGAAGAGGTCCTGCGAGAGGCCAAGGACATGTTCCAGACGCTGGCGGACAATATCGCGCCTTTTGCGTGGATGGCGCGGCCCGACGGCCACATCTTCTGGTACAACAAGCGTTGGTATGACTTCACCGGCACCACGCTGGAAGAGATGGAAGGCTGGGGCTGGACCAAGGTGCACCACCCCGACCATGTCGAGCGGGTTAAACAGAAGATCCAGCACAGCTGGGATACGGGCCAGGACTGGGAGGACACTTTCCCGCTGCGCTCGAAGGACGGCGAATATCGCTGGTTCCTCAGCCGGGCCAAGGCCATCCGCAATGAGGACGGCGAGATCGTCCGCTGGTTCGGCACCAATTCCGACATCACGGAGCAGCGCGAACAGGCCGAGCAGATCCGCCTGCTGCTGATGGAAGTGAACCATCGTTCCAAGAACATGCTCGCCACCGTGCAGGCTCTGATCGGGCGCTCGATAGATGGCGACGAGACCGTGCTGAAGCGTTTCCAGGACCGTGTCCGCAGCCTTGCGGTGAACCAGGATATCCTGGTGCGGCGCGAATGGCGCGAGGTGCCATTGAAGGAACTGGTCGAAATGCAGCTGGATTTCGTCAGCGACGCGCCGGGTACCATCATCACCGAGGGGCCGGACCTGCCGGTCAATCCGCGGGCGGCGGAAATCATTGGCATGGCCCTGCACGAACTGGCGACCAACTCGCTTAAATACGGCGCACTGTCTGCAGCGGAGGGCCGGGTGGCGATCACCTGGGATGTCGAACGCGAAGAGTTCGAGATGTCGTGGCGCGAAAGCGGCGGTCCCAGCGTGGTCGAACCGAGCCGCAAGGGGTTCGGCAGTCAGCTGATCTGCGACGTGCCGCACCGCTTTTTCGGGGGAAGCGCAGCGATCGAATATGCGGAGACGGGGATCAGCTGGTCGCTCTCGGCTCCGGTCAAGGCTATCAAGGCAGGGCTTTGACCGATTTGCATCGGTGAATTGAGCCACATGCCCCTTGTGGCCGTGGGGAATCCCGTTACGCTCGCGACTCGTGACCAAGACCGCCATGCACTCGCTGTTCCAGCATGTCGCCATTACTGCGGGCGTGACCGTTCGCGTGTCCGTCAACTTCATGCCCGAACAGTCTCGGGTGGAGGCAGGCCGCTGGTTCTGGGTCTATCATATCCGCCTCGAGAATGGCCGAGATGATACGGTGCAGCTGCGGACCCGCCATTGGCGCATCAGCGATGCGCGCGGCATGGTCAATGTCGTCGATGGAGAGGGCGTGGTGGGGGAAACCCCGATCCTCGCTCCCGGTGCCACGCATGATTATGTCTCGGGCTGCGAACTGACCACCAGCCAGGGCGCGATGGAGGGACATTACTCTTTCGCGCGGCAGGACGGTACGCTGTTCGAAGTGGCGATCCCACGCTTCCCGCTCGAGGCACCACCGGCGGACTGAGTTCTACCTTCGGGTGACGCCAAGGTCGGCTTTCGACCCATTTACGGACGTCTGTGTTCTGCCGGCTATGTCTGTTTTGGCAGTCTTTTTGCGAGCCAAGCAGCTATTGCCCGACCTTCTGTTTGGTCGAGGCCAGGCATCACGTTCACGGTCCTCCCCCCATAGTCAAATTGCACGCTGCCAGGCATGCCTGGAAAGAAGGGAGGGTAGCTTACATTCAGGAAGTTGACTCCCCAGGGAAAACTGGCTGATCCGGCTCGGACATTACGAACCTGCCGGACGTCATAGCGCTTCGTTTTCGATAATAGAGGCATTTTCCAGCGGTAAATTAGCGCAGGACCCTCTGTCGTGATTTGAAGTTGGCCTGCCAATTGCCAACCTAACCAACTGGCTGCGAAGACCCAGCCAACAGCCCAACCGATTAGTCAGACCCCCAAGAAAAGCTGTGCTTCGCCACCTAGGAATTGCGTAAGTGCAGCAATGCCTCCGGCCGTCCAACCAAAAAGCCAGATACTGATGAAGGGAATGACAAACCAACTCTTGCTGGCACGAGCGACAATCCATTCCCTTCCATCGACGAAGTCAGTGTTGAAACGCGGACCGAGGACCGGCTCAAACTTCTCAAGATTGTCCATAATTACCGCGTATCTGTATCATCGAAGGTCCGCAATATTGGACTAGCCGCCCAGCGTCAGCTTTCCACCCCAAAAACGGCCGATAAATGCGTCCTAATGCTTGTCCGATCCAAGCAGGGTCCAGTCATAGGCAGCGTCCGGGTTAGCCTTGATGCAGCACACTGCGCCCTTCAGCAGCCTTGCTGCACGGAGCTTGTGGACCTTGGCGGACTTGCGCGTGGGGGAAGTGAGCGCAAGGATGACCTCCTCGCGCGCCGAGTTCATGGATAGCGGGACCATTGCCCTGTGCATCATCCTCTCTCCCCGGACGACCCTACAGTTCACGCCTTGTATCACTCGGTGCTGAGTCGCTCCAAACGAGAGGGGCCGCCCTTCCTACCGCACCCGTGCGGGGGCCATCAGCACGGCATTGGCGAGCAGCAGGTCGAGCCCGTCGAGATAGGCGCGCACGGTCGGGTCCTGCGCGAAGCCGATAGCGAGACCTTCGCCCGCAGGCTGCGCCACCATGTAGGGCTTGTAGGCCATCTGGCGGCGGTTCTCGTCCCACACATAGCCCGAGGCGACCAGCTCGTCGGCTGCGGCATAGCGCACCACGTTGATCCCTTCGCCGCGGGTCAGCGGAGCGAAGACGAGATTGCCCGAAGTAAACACGACCGGTGCGGCCTCGTCATAGCCGGAGGCGAGGAAACTGTCCTCGTCCACCTGCGTATGGAGCAGTGCGCCTGGCAGGGTGTCCGGGCGGCGCGAGCGATCGGCAATCGCCTTGAGGTATTCCTCCTCGCTGTCGAGTTCGCTGCCGGCGACGACCTGTTCTTCGTCCTCGTCCTTGGCCGGTTCGCCGCCCAGTACGGTTTCGCGTGACAGCGAGAACAACGCACCATCGCCAATGGAGAAGTCCACCAGGGCTTCGCCCATTACCACCACCACGCCGCCATTGCGCGCATAGGCGGCGATGGGTCCGTTGATGTCGTCATAGGAGCCTTCGGGCACGATCAGCACATCGTACCGGCCAAGCTCGGCATAGCCGACAGTGCCGGTGCGGATCGGCGCCACGGGCAGGCCGAGGCGGCGTTCCAGCGTGTAGCGGATCGAACCGGCGGAGGTCGGGTCCACGCCATCGTCCCACAGCATGGCCACGCTGGGCGTATCGAGGCGCACGAAGGAATCGCTGCCCAGATTCGGGCCGTCCTCGACCCAGCCGCTCTGCAGAGCCACCGTCTCGGCGCCGATCCGTTCGGCCATGGCAACCAGGGCGGAGAGGTCGTTATCGTTATCGCGCAGGGTGAAGATCACAGTACCGCGCGGGAAGGTGCGACCATTGGCGGTAAAGGCTTCATCGCTCGCCCTGCCGGTCAGGCCATTCTCGAGCGCCATGGTCACCAGGCGAACCTGGCCGCTATCGGTCCAGGGAATGGCCAAGCCGAATGCGCCCGATTGCTCGGCGCGCGCAGGCAGCGGGTCTTCGGCTGCGATCGGCGTGCCTGATGCGGCATTGGCGCAAAGCTGCACGTCGAGGCCCGACATCAGCCCGACCGACCATGCAGTGGTGTCGTAGATTTCGTGACCCAGTTCGCGGCGGCGGCGGTCTTCCTGGCTTTCCATGTAGTCGGCCGCCAATTGCGTATCGGTATCGAGCAGGCTGCGGATCAGCCGTGCATTGGGCTGGCGCAGCGAGACGGCGAGATAGCCATCGGCATAGGTCTTGCCGCAGGCGCTGGCTGGCCCGGCAACGCGGGAAACGGCAATGCCCTGGAAGACAAGCCGGCGGGCCAGCTGCTCGGCATTCCACGGGCGCTGGGCCAGGTCGATGACATAGGTGCCGGTGCCCACCGCGCCATTGGCCGTGCTGCGGCGATATTCGGCATAATCGGCGAGGAAGCTGTCGGCGTTCTCGGCCACCACGCGCGCTGTCGCGAGGCTGGTGGCGAAGTGGTTGCGAACCGTGTCGGCATAGGTCAGCAGTGTGCCGTCGCGACGCTCGAAAACGAGGCCGCGCGCCGAACCTTGCTCATAGGTCATTCCGATCGAACCGTTGAGCGTCGGCCAGGTGTCGCCGTATCCGGGATAGAACAGGTCGAAGGCTTCGCGCGTGAAATAGGGCTCGCCCAGCGCATCGAGTGCAGCGCCATTGGCGCGGCCGATCAGCGCGATCTTGTCCAGCTGCTTGGCCGTGACATGCGGGTTGAGCGGCTCGGCATTGGGCGGGAAGAAATAGGTGTCGTCGCCGCTCTGCTCATGCGCATCGACATAGACGACCGGCTGCCATTGGCGCAGGGCGGTGACCTTGCCGCGCGTTTCGGGCTGGGTCAGGGCGAACCAGTCGCGGTTCATGTCGAACAAATAATGGTTGAAGCGACCTCCGGGCCAGGGCTGGTCGTGGCCTGCCGTGTAGCGATCGGCAAAGGGCGTGATGCCCAGCTGTTCGCGATACTTGTTGACGAAGCGCGCGCGCCCGTCCGGGTTCTGGCTCGGGTCGATAATCACCACCGAACTGGCGAGGATATTGTCGACCGAAGCATCGCCCTCACTGGCGAGCAGGTGATAGGCGAGGGCAAGTCCGGCATCGGTGCTGGAAATCTCGTCCCCATGCACGCCGTAGGATAGCCAGGTGACGGGCAGCACATTGGCGAGCTGGGCGGGCGCGGTGCCATTGCCGAGCTGCTGCAGGTCCGCGCGAACGGCGTCGATCCGCGCCATGTTTGCTGTCGAGGTGATCACCGCATAAACCAGCGGGCGCTCTTCCCAGCTTTGCGCATACTCGATCAACAGCATGCGATCGGGCGCGGCCTCGGCCAGAGCTTCTAGGTAGGTTAGGGCCTGTTCGGGCGTGGTGATCCTTGTGCCTGTGGCATGTCCGACCACTTGTTCGAGCGTCGGGATGTCCTCGGCAAAGGTGCCTTCGGCCATGCTCTGGGCTGCGGCAGGCGTGGCGATGGTGGCAATGATCAGGGAAAGGGCGGCGAACAGGCGGCGCATGCAAGACTCCGGGAGGAGGGAGGGATGCGCTGCTCCTGTAGTTTCAATTGCAATGGGTCAAGTGGCTTCGCGCTTCTTGCCCGCAGCGGCTTGCCCAGATCGTACCGTCAGCCTACATCGCGCCTTCCATGAAGCGTACGCACCTGCCCCTGAACGCCTTGCGCGTATTCGATGCCGCCGCGCGGCACCTCAGCTTTACCCGCGCTGCGGACGAGCTGGCGGTGACGCCAGCCGCGGTGGGGCAGCAAATTCGCGCGCTGGAGGATGTACTCGGCGTGGTGCTGTTCCGCCGCACCTCCAAGGGGCTGGAACTTACCGACGAGGCGGAAAGCGGTCTCGATTCCCTGCGCGAAGGCTTCTTGCGCTTCGAGGAAAGCGTGCAGGCGATGCAGTCCGGGCAGACAAGCTCGCATTATGCGATCGCCGTGCCGCGCGAATTCTATGCCCAGTGGCTGGCGCCGCGCCTGGCGGCATTCCGCTCGGCCAATCCCGATGTGCGCTACCAGCTGATCGCAGACGAGGACGCCGACTTCACGGAGGCCAATCTCGATGTCGCCATCCGCCTGATCGAAGGGCCGGGCGAACTCGAGGGCGTGCAATTGGCGCCCGGTTGCAAGGTCACCGTCGCCACGCCCGATGCCGCCGATGGATGGATCGGCTGGCCGGCCTATCCCGCACCCCAAGGCGAGGACGTGCTGCTGCAGGTCGGCAATGCCGGGCAGGCGCTGTCATCCGCGCTGGCTGGATTGGGCAGGGCAACCATGCCTTTTCCGCTGGTGGCCGAGGCGCTTGAGGATGGTCGCCTTGTCGCGCTCGACAAGGAAAGCGATTGCCGCCGCGCCTATTGGCTGGTCGCTCCGCGTCCGCAATGGCGGCAGAAGAAGGTCAGGGCTCTGGTCGAGCACCTGACCGGCGACTAGAAGCGCCTAGCGCCCCTCGCTGATCACCTGGTAGAACATGCCGACAATGCTGTCGGGGCTGAAAAAGCCGGTCAGCAGATCGTATTCCTCTTCGAATTGCGCGAAGGGCTTGGCCGCGATCGCCTCTTCCATGCTCATCCCCTCATCCACCATGCCGGTGATGATGGCGCGCATTTCGTGCATGCCGGCAATATATCCCTCCAGCTCGGCCTTGTTCGAAACCGGGCCGTGTCCGGGAATGATCCGCGTATCCGCATCGGCCCGCGCGGCAATCGCTTCCAGCGCCACGATCAACCCGTCAAGGCTTCCCGTCTGGTCGATCACCGGGAAGGCCTTGTTGAGATAGATATCGCCCGTGTGGACGACATTGGCCTCCTCGAACCAGACCACGCTATCGCCATTGGTGTGGGCGGGCTCGGCATGGACGATATTCACGGTCTGCCCGTTTACATGGAAACGCAGTTCGCCCTCATAGGTCACCACCGGCTGCATGTCGGGATCGGGATCGGTCAGGGTCACGCGCACATTGGCGTGCGCGATATTGGTCGCCCCGCGCGCCTTCCACAGCGCATTGCCGCCCAGGTGGTCGGGATGGCCATGGCTGTTGACGATGAAGCGCACCTCCTCCGCGCCGGTAATGGTGTGGATGTCGGCCACCAGTTGCGCATCGTTCTGCGGCATCTGGTTGTCGACCAGCAGCACGCCGTCGGGACCGTGCAGCACAGCAACATTGCCTGGCATGGACAGGGTAACGACGGAAAGCTCGTCGGTCAGCTGCGTGATCGCGCGGTCGTCCGGCGGAACCCAGCTGAAATTGGGCGCCAGCTGCGCCGAGGCCGGAATGGCCAGAAGCGGGATACCCAGCAGGACCAGCGCCCTTCTATGGCGTTTGATTGTGTCGAGCATGCCAGTGACCTCCCCCGGTTTCTGGAAATTATTATCACAGGGAGGCGAGTCGAGGAGAATCGCGCGGGGCGTCGCGGTGCAGCGCGTCGAAGCGGTGCCACCACTTGCCCCGGCCGCATGAGCCTCTACTGCTCATCCCATGATCGAGATCCCGACCCTCGCTACAGCGCGCTTCACCCTGCGTCCCTTGCAGGAAGGGGATGAGCACACCTTCTTCCGCGCCTATTCGGACCCGGAACTGATGCGCTATTGGAGCCGCGGGCCGTTCGACGATGTCGAGGCCTTGCGCGCCTGGCTGTTCGACCGCGAATGGGGAGGGCGCACCTGGGTGGCGGTGCCGCACGAAGGCGGCGATCCTGTGCTGCGCATGGTCGCTTCGGCCGAAGGCGAACAGGTATGCGAGATCGGCTACATGATCGTGCCGGGGCACGAGCGGCGCGGGATCGCCACCGAATGTCTTTCCGCCTTGCTGACCCAGCTGTTCCGCGTCGAGGGGGTGCACCGCGTCTTCGCCGATATCGATCCGCGCAATACTGCTTCGAACCGGCTGGTGCAGCGGCTCGGTTTCACGCTGGAGGGGCATTTCCGCGATGCCATGAAAACGCATATCGGCTGGTGCGACAGCTGGATCTGGGCGATTCTCGAGGACGAATGGCGCGGAAATGAACGGGGGACATAGAGGGGATTAAGCTTTGACCTCGTAGAGTGGATGTGGTGCCTGCGAGAACAGGCTTTCGGGCTGGCTAGAAGGGGCAACAGATGACACGCAAATTGACCAGGGCTCTCATGCTGGCGGGTGCGGCAGCGCTCGCGCTTCCGGGCGCGGCAAGTGCGCAGGAGATCCGCGATCTCGACAATGAAGCAAGCGTGGTGCGCGTCTTTTCGGATACGGTCGGCTCTACCCCCGTGGTCTTCACCTACACCATCCCCGCAGGCATGACGCTGACCATCGATGCCGTCCCGACCGGTGAATCCGAACTCGATCCGGTGATGACCGTGGTCGACCTCGAAACCGGAGAGATTATTGCGGAAGACGATGATGGCGGTGACGGCCTTGCCTCGCGCGCGGAAATCTATTCGGAATTCGGCCAGCGGATCGAAATTACCGTCAGCGCCTATGGTTTCCTGTCCGAAGACGAAAGTTACGGCCCCTTCGAACTGCGCCTGCGCGAAAGCGTGCGCGAACCGGTCAAGTCGCGCGAAGTCTGGTTCGGATCCGACACCAGTGGCACGCTCGATGCGGCGGGCAGCCATCTCTTCACCATTGCCGGCGAGGAAGGGCAGTTGCTCGAAGTTGCGCTGGTGGCGGAGGATGACTGGCTCGATCCGATGCTCGAACTCTATGCGGGAGAGGGCATGGCAGGCGAACCGGTGGCCAGCAATGACGATGGCGGCGGCGGGCTCAACTCGCTGATCCGCTACGTCCTGCCGGAAACGGGCGTCTATACCATCCGCGCCATGCCCTATGGCGACAGCTATGGCGATTACACGCTGCGCGTGGCCGAGGAGTCCTACCCCGTTCTGCAATCGCCGGTGCAGATGATCGGTCTCGGTGAGAGGCTCGGCGGACGGCTGGGTGAAGGCTATGAAAGCGGCTCGCTCGACCCGGTCGAGATTTCCTATGAGCTGACGCCCGAGGCGATCGAGGCAATCCGTAGCGGCGATGGCGAGGTCACTTTCAACATGACCACGCCGCTGTTCGAGGACGAGGATTTCCCCAGTGCCATCGACGCCTTCCTCGAACTCGGTTTCGAGACGCCGCTCGGCTTTGCCAGCCTGATGACCGACGATGATGGCGGCGAAGGGCTCAACTCGCGCATTGCCATCGACCTGTCGCCCGTTGCCGATGAGCCGGGCTGGCTCGAGAACCTGCGCGTCAAGGCGAGCACGATCGGCGGCGGCGGCCAGTACGAGATCGAGCTGGTCGAAGGCATGCAACCCGTCGAACAGCCCTATTCGGAGTTGGAAGAGTTCGAGGAGATCGAGCCTGCTCCCCCGATCCGCGCCGTTCCCGATGCCGACGGGGACTCGGGCGAGGAATAGGCCACTCCTTTACGGGCGCATGAAAAAGGCCCCGGTCCTGCGCGGATCGGGGCCTTTTCTGTGTCAGGCAAAGCCGGGGATCAGCCGCCGAACGGTCCACCCGGGGGCGGGGCGACGCCCGGATCGCGGTCGAAGGGCTGGGCAAAGCGCGCGCGGTCGTCATTCTCCGCCGTCACCGCTTCTTCCTCGCCCCGCGCAATGCGTTCCTGTTGCGCACGGCTGGCGCTGATATAGTCGCGCGGCATGTAATTGCCCTCGTGGCAGGCATATTCGTAGAACTCGTAATCGTCGTCGCGGCGCCACTCGATCCGCGTCGTCCACGGCTCGACATAGACCTCGGGATCCGAATAGGTCAGCTCGTGCACGATGGTGTCCTGGTCGGTCATGGTCAGGCGTTCCACCGTCATCGCCTCGGTGCTCATCGGCACGGTGTTGAAGGCGGGAACCTCCAGCGTG
>CAJXNC010000012.1 GCA_913056125.1 uncultured Altererythrobacter sp. | reverse complement strand
CCGACCCCGCCTCACCACGTTCCTCCTGCGAACGTACAAACTCAGGGCCAGAGCCAAGCGCTCTGGCCCTTTTTTGTTGCCACACGGGCAGCGCAGTCCATTATAGCTTAGACAATGGCGGGGCAGGTCTCGCCGGTCGAATCTGAAGGGGGACGCGATGAAGCTGGTTATCGCCATAATCAAACCGCACAAACTGGAAGACGTGCGAGAGGCACTTGCCGAAATCGGGATAGCCGGATTGACGGTTTCGGAAGCCAAGGGCTTCGGTCGCCAGAAAGGCCAGACGGAAATATATCGCGGCGCCGAATATGCCGTGAACATGCTGCCCAAGGTGCGCATCGAAATTGCCGCATCCGATGAGATGGCGCCGAAGATCTTGGAGACCATTTGCCAGGCTGCCAGGACCGATACGATCGGCGACGGCAAGATCTTTGTGCTCCCTCTTGGAGAGGCGGTTCGAATCCGCACGAACGAAACCGGAGAACTGGCGCTCTAGCGCGGATTTCCGTCGGTTTAGGGCGATCCCGGCGGATTCGGAGCAACTCTCGTGTCCGCTTCGGCGCCGAAAAGGCACGAACTGCCTAAGCCCTTCAGCCTGTTACATTTTTACAACAAGGCTGGCGAATATACCGATAAACGGGGCCAAACAGACCGTAAACAGCCGTTTTTAGGGAACCGGTAGCGAGTTTGTGGCTTGGGGTTGCAAGAACGGCAGCGGCAACAGGCAACCTCAAGAGCTTGGTTTGGTGCGAGATGCTGTTGCCAGAGATTACAGCTGCAATTATGAATGGCAGCGTAGGTTCAAAGGGGAAGTAACTATGAGAAAGATAGCGCTCGGCCTCGGCGTTGCGGCAACCGCGATTGCGGCTCCGGCAATGGCCCGGGACGGCCAGATGTATTTTGGTGCCGACACCGGTATCGTTCTTGCCGACGATTACGACCTGTCGGTCAACGGCTTCGAAGAAGGCGTTCTGATCGAAAACGACATGGGTTGGGAGCTCGGCGGACAGCTGGGTTACGACTTCGGTCCGGTTCGGACGGAAATCGAAGCCGCCTATCGTGAGTTCTATCCTGAAACTCTCGACTCCTTCGTTGTTGGCGTTCCGGGTGGTCCCGAATACGCACGTCCGCAGACCCCGCGCACCGGAACGGGCTTTGCTGCTGGCGGCGAAACGCGACTCACCACGGTGATGGCTAACGCGCTGCTCGATTTCGGTGGTGACGATGGTGTCGGGTTCTCCATCGGTGGTGGTTTCGGCCACGCCTGGATGGATACCAACGTTTCGATCGCTTCGACTGGTCCGGGCTTCCTCGCGACCGTTCGCTCGCCGACCGAGGGTGTGCATGACCACGAATGGGCCTGGCAGGGCATTGCGGCTATCCGCATCCCGGCAAGCAAGCACTTCGATGTTGGCTTGAAGTATCGTTACCTCAAGACCGGAGATTTCGAAGTCCAGGATGTCTGGGGACGCGATATCGAGTTTGATCTGGTTACGCACTCTGCGTTGCTGAGCCTGATCTACAACTTCGGTGGTGAAGAGCCGGCTCCGCCGCCTCCTCCGCCTCCGCCTCCGCCGCCTCCTCCGCCTCCGCCTCCGCCTCCTCCGCCCCCGCCGCCTCCGCCGCCTCCGCCGCCGCAGGCTGTGTGTAACGAGGGACCCTACATCGTGTTCTTCGAATGGGATCAGTCGGACATCACGCCCGAAGCTGCCACCGTTCTGGACAGCGCGATCACGGCCTATGGCGATTGCGGCACGGCTGCGATCATGCTCGCCGGTCACACCGACCGCTCGGGTACGGTCGAGTACAATATGGGCCTTGCTGCCCGCCGCAACGAAAGCGTCCAGGGCTACCTGACGCAGCGCGGTATCCCCGGTGGCCGCATCTCGAGCGAAGCCTTTGGCGAAAGCATGCCCCGCGTGCCGACCGCCGACGGTGTCCGCGAGTTGCAGAACCGCCGCGTGGAAATCACTTACGGGCCGGGTTCGGGCATGTAAGCGAAGACCACTTGGTCAGACAAAAGGGGCCGGGAGGAAACTCCCGGCCCTTTTTTCTTTCAGCGAACGAAATGACAAAGAGGGCGTGGCCCTCCTCCGCCCTTTGCCGCGCTAATCGCTATGCGGCTCCTTGCTATTTCGTACGCTCGCGAATCATGTCGCTCGTCTCGCGGCTGCCATCATGGCTCCATCCCGGCTCGCGCAGGAGATAGGACAGTTTGTATCGCCACGGTGCCCGGATCATATCCCGCCCGATGGCCAGCCATTCGTGGAAAGCAGCCTTGAGCACGTTGAAGGAGCCAAGCTGGCTGACAAGGCCGTAGCGCATGGCCACCCCGCTTTTCTCGGGTTCGAAAGTGCCGAACAGCCTGTCCCAGATGATGAAGGTCCCGGAATAATTGCGATCCAGGTATCGGGCATTCGTAGCGTGATGCACCCGGTGGTGAGAGGGTGTGTTCATGATCGCTTCGAACCATGCAGGAAGACGCCCTATAGCCTCCGTATGGATCCAGAACTGGTAGATCAGGTTGAAGGCTGCGCATGTCAGGATCATGCCCGGCTCGAACCCGATCAGGGCTAGCGGTAGGCGGAAGAGGAAGGACAAGGCTATGAAGTTTGTCCAGCTCTGGCGCAGCGCGGTGGAGAGGTTGTAGTGCTGGCTCGAGTGGTGGTTCACATGCGCGGCCCAGAACCAGCGGACCCGGTGCGCGCAGCGATGGAACCAGTAATAGGCAAGGTCATCGAGCAGGAAACAGAGCGGCCATGTCCACCAGGCCCAGCCAAATGCCTGGGGGCCGATTTCATGTGCCCAGGCCAGCATGCCCAGAGTGGCTCCGGCAAAGAGCGCTCCGGCAAAGAGGCTCCCTAGCCCAAGTGCAAGCGAAACGGCGGTATCGCGGGATTCGTAAGTACGCAGCTTGCCGTTTCGGCGCGCCCAAATCAGCTCGGCAACGATCAGCAAGACGAAGAATGGCACAGCCAGTGGGACCGGATCGAAATAGTCCATGCGGTCAAAGCGGTCTTGCCAGCGCGCTGCGCCAGGCTTGTGCCTCTTTGCCGAGGTCAAGGCTTGAGGTCCTGCCAGGAATTCTGACCGTGACCTTGGAGCCATCGCCGACATCTATCGAATCGACGTCGACCAGCCGGGCGATGAAATGGGCTCCGTGGGGCAAGATCACTGCAAGCCGGCCATCCTTGTCCCGCAGGAGGGCGCCATGCCCTTGGCGGTCGATGGCGGCTTCGACTGCGCCGAAGCCACCACTGATCGCTTCCGCGGCAATGGCTATGGCCTCATCCCTGTCGACAAGGACGGGAACCCCTCGAAAACCGAGGCGCATTGAAAGCCATATCAGGAGTGCGACCGCCAATGCCACCCCGGCCAGAAGCCAGAGCGTCTGCAAGTCTAGGCTCCGGCCTGTGCAGCCAGCATGTCGAGCACGGGGCGTACAGGGCCGACATCGTAGCCTGCACTTGCGGCAGCCTCAGCTATGTCATCTACCGCCATTCCGCTCTTTGCCTGGGCAAGGGACCAGAGCAGTGTAGAGCGAGTGCCGGTGCGGCAATAGGCGAGCACGGGTCCCTCGGCACTTTCCAGCGCATCGATCAACTGCGCGATCTGATCCTCGCCGAACTGTCCCGGAGTGATCGGAATCGCCCGATAGGCCATGCCATTGGCTGCAGCAGCATCGGCAATGGCGGCGCCCGGCGTCTGGTCGTCCGCTTCGCCTTCGGGGCGGTTGTTCACGATCATGGCGAAACCGCGAGACTTGGCCTCGGTGACATCGTCGAGGGTAAGTTGCGGGCTGGCCCAGATATGCTCGGACAGTTTCTTGAAGTCGCTCATTGCATTTCCTCTGTCGTCTGGGCTTCCTGCGCTCTTCGCCGGCGCGCCCGATCACGTTGGACCATATTTAGGAGCTCGACCCCAATCGAGAAACCCATCGCAGTGTAGATATAGCCCTTCGGCACATGGAAGCCGAAGCCGTCAGCGATCAGGACCAGGCCGATCATCACGAGGAATGCCAGGGCTAGCATGACAAGTGTCGGGTTGCGCTCGATGAAACGAGACAGCGGATCCGCTGCAACCAGCATGATCGATACGGTGACGATGACGGCAACGACCATGATCGCGATTTCGTCGGTCATGCCGACTGCCGTCAGAATCGAATCGATCGAGAAGACGACATCGAGCGCGATGATCTGGGCAATCGCAGCTGAGAAGGAGATCTCCGTGATCCCGGGGGTCTTGTCGAGCAGGTCTCCCGAATTGTCTTCGGGCTCCATCAGGTGATGGATCTCCTTGGTCGCCTTCCAAAGCAGGAAGATGCCCCCGGCAAGGAGGATCAGGTCACGTCCTGAAAAGGAGGTTTCGAAACTGGGTTCGCCGTATGCATTTGGGGTGCCTTCCAGGCCGAGGTCGAACAGGGGAGTTTGCAGGGTGACCAGCCAGCCGATCAGGAACAGGAATGCGATACGCATGACCAACGCCAAGGAGAGGCCGAGGCGCCTGGCTTTCTGCTGCTGTTCACGTGGCAGCTTGTTGGAAATGATTGCGATGAAAACGAGGTTGTCGATCCCGAGCACGACTTCGAGCACAATCAGCGTCAGGAGCGCTGCCCAGGCCGCAGGATCGGTCAGCAAGGCAAGTATTTCCATATGCAGTGTCTTGCTCAGGCGGCGCTCTCAGGCAAGTCCTGAAGGTTGTAACCCATCGGAAATGTTAAATCGTTCGCGCTCAGAGCAATTCTGGTCTATATAGTGCGTCTTGAAGTGATGGGCAGGTCATCCGCTTCCACCGTGCGGGAGTTCGTCCGCGTCGCATGGTGATTTAACAGGGCGGGATTGAAGGTTTTTCGAATTCATGGGTTACGATAGAGGGCGTCGCGGCCGGGGGCGCGACAAGCGGGACGGTTTCGGCGAAGATAGTTTCGACCCGTTTGGTGACGGTGGCCCGCCGCCTTACAGCGGTGGCGGTGGAGATGACTGGCGCGGAGGCGGAGATCGCTTCGGCGGAGGCGACCGCTTCGGAGGCGGCGGTGGCCGCTTTAACGACGATCGTGGCGGCGGACCGCGTGGCGGTGGCGGTTTTGGTGGTCGCGGCGGCGGCGGCGGTGCCCCGCGCGGCGGCGGCATGCCTGCTCAGGTAGTCGGTACCGGCCAAGGCAAGGTCAAGTTCTTCAACGCCCAGAAGGGATTCGGTTTCATCCAGCGCGATGAGGGAGGAGACGATGTCTTCGTCCATATCAGCCAGGTCGAGCGAGCTGGGCTGGAAGGCCTCGCGGAAGGCCAGGAGCTGCAATTCAACCTGGTGGATCGGGGTGGGAAGATTTCCGCTGCCGACCTGCAGGTGGTTGGAGACGTTATCGAGGTACAGTCCAAGGGACCGCAGCGTGAGCTCACCGGTGAAAAGGCTGTTGGGACCGTCAAGTTCTTCAATTCAATGAAGGGCTTCGGCTTCATTACCCGCGATGACGGCAAGGAAGACGCCTTTGTGCATATAAGTGCGGTTGAACGTTCCGGTCTTTCCGGAATCGAAGAAGGTGATCGTTTCGAGTTCGATCTCGAAGTGGATCGACGAGGCAAGTACTCGGCCGTCAACCTGGTGCCTTTGCAGGGTTAGTCCCGCAAGGCACCGTCAGTCGGCGGCCGCGTTTGACCGGCCGCCGCACCCGTCATAGATGGACTTATCACGCGGCGGCCAATCGGCCGCCATTTGTCGTTTCAGAATTCGATTCGAGGTTTTTCCAATGTCCATCACACCACTCATGCCGGTCTATCCCAGATGCGGCGTTCGGCCTGTCAAAGGCGAGCATTGCCACCTGATTTCCGAAGACGGGACGCGTTATCTCGATTTCGCTGCGGGCATCGCGGTAAATCTTCTTGGGCATTCCCATGCGGGGCTTATCAGCGCGATTCAGCGTCAGGCCGAGACCCTGATGCATGTCTCGAACCTATATGGCAGCCCGCAGGGTGAGAGGCTGGCGCAGCAACTCGTCGATGCAACATTCGCCGACACGGTGTTCTTCACAAATTCTGGCGCCGAAGCGGTGGAAGCGGCGATCAAGACGGCGCGCGCTTATCACCAGTCAGAGGGTGGTGACCCGAATCGGTTCGAATTGATTACCTTCAACAACGCCTTTCATGGGCGGACTATGGCGACCATCAGTGCATCGAATCAGGAGAAGATGCACAAGGGTTTCTCTCCCCTCCTGCCTGGCTTCAAATATGTCGAATTCAACGACCTCGAGGGCGCAAAGGCTGCGATCGGTCCGCACACTGCTGGCTTCCTCGTGGAACCTGTGCAGGGCGAAGGAGGAATCCGTGTTGGGACGCCGGAATTCATCAAGGGCCTGCGGGAACTTGCCGACGAGCATGACCTCATGCTGGTTTTCGACGAGGTGCAGACGGGCGTTGCGCGTACCGGCACGCTCTATGCCTATGAGCAATACGGGATCGAACCGGACATCATGGCAACCGCCAAGGGCATTGGTGGTGGTTTCCCGCTCGGTGCCTGCCTTGCCATGGAAAAGGCTGCGCGCGGCATGACCTTCGGCACGCATGGTTCGACCTATGGTGGCAATCCGCTCGCCATGGCCGCCGGCTCTGCGGTGATGGAAGAGGTGACGAACGATGAATTCCTGGCCGATGTCAGGGAGAAGGGTGAACGCATTCGCACCCGCCTCGAGCAGTTCATCGGTAACTATCCCGAATTGTTCGAAGAAGTCCGTGGCCTGGGCCTGATGCTAGGGTTGAAAATGAAGGTGGAAGCGCGCCCCTTTATGGTTCACCTGCGTGACGACCACCAATTGCTGACCGTTGCGGCTGGTGACAACACCTTGCGGCTCTTGCCGCCGCTGGTCATTGGCGATGCAGAAATTGACGAGTTTTTCGAGAAGCTTTCGGCCGGTGCTGCCGATTATGATCCCGGGCAATCGTCGTGACCGGGAATAGGTCATTCCTCGATCTGGCAGATGCCGGAGGCAATGCGCTTGCCGCGATGATCCATGACGCGATCGATCGCAAGGCGGCTCGACGTGCCTTGCCGAAAGGTCAGGCGGATTACGACGCACCTCTTGCCGGTCACGTGCTGGCGATGATCTTTGAGAAGAACTCGACGCGCACACGCGTCAGTTTCGACATCGCGGTGCGCCAGCTGGGGGGAACCGCGCTCATACTCGATTCGGGAACATCGCAACTTGGTCGCGGCGAAACGATCGCCGACACCGCTCGGGTACTCGGCAGGATGGTGGACGCTATCATGGTGCGTACCGACGATCATTCCAAGGTGGAGGAGATGGCCCGCCATGCAGGCGTACCGGTCATCAACGGACTGACCGATCAATCGCATCCATGCCAGATTGTTGCCGACCTGCTGACAATTGTCGAGCATGGCAAGCCCTTGCCCGGTCTGCAGCTTGCCTGGCTCGGCGACTGCAACAACGTGATGAATTCGCTTGTCGAAGCGGCCGGACTGATGAAGTTCGACATGCGTATCGGCACGCCTGCCGGTTACGTCCCCGATGCGCAATATGTCGATGAGGCAAGGCGCGCCGGATCCACGATCACGGTGACGCAGGATGCATTGGAAGCGGCTCGGGGAGCGGACGTCGTCGTCACCGACACCTGGGTTTCGATGGGGCAGGAGCATGCGGCGGCCAAGATTGCCGAGCTCACGCCTTACCAGGTCAATGCCGATCTTATGTCGGCCGCCAGCCGGGATGCCGTCTTCCTGCATTGTCTGCCCGCCCATGTCGGGGAAGAAGTCAGCGAGGATGTGTTTGAAGGCCCGCAATCGGTTGTTTTCGATGAAGCCGAGAACCGCATTCACGCGCAAAAGAGCATCTTGCTTTGGTCCCTCGGCAAGCTGGGAACGGAATCGGGTTAACTAATCGCATTGCCGCACCCATATGGCGCGGATGACCGACGATTCGCCTGCACAGCCGGAAACAGGCTTCGACCGCCTGCTGAGTTTCTCCATCCCCGACCGCGACTGCCGCGGACGGGCCGTACGCCTTGGCCCGGTTCTCGATGAGATTCTCGGAGCGCACGACTATCCGCCGGCGATCAAGCACGTCCTCGCGGAAGCTCTCCTAGTCACGACGCTGATGGGCGGCTTGCTGAAGGAGGAGGACGACCAGCTTACCATGCAGGCCCAGACCGAAGGCGGCGTGATCGAATTGCTGGTCTGCGATTATCGCAATGGAGAGCTTCGCGGATACGTCCAGCACGATCGCGAACGGTTCGACGCGCTCGGCGCTGACACTTCGTTGGAAAGCCTGTTTGGAAAGGGCTTCCTAGCAATCACCTTCGATATCGCAAAAACGGGCCAACGCTATCAGGGGGTGGTTCCACTCGAAGGCGGCTCGCTGGCAGAAGCAGTTGAGGCCTATTTTGCCCGAAGCGAGCAGGTTCCCACGATCGTCACGGCGGCTATCCATTCGAATGTCGCGAATTGTGTCGCAGCTGGCATGCTGGTGCAACACCTGCCCGAAGGCGAGGAGGGGCGTGAAAGGCTGCATGCGAGACTAGATCATCCTGAATGGGAGCATGTCGCCACCATGGCCCGTAGTTTGGCCAAGGATGAACTCATCGAACAGACATTGTCATTGGAAGCTTTGATCTGGCGCCTGTATCATCAAGAACGTGAGGTGCGAGTCGAGCAAGGCAACGCACTCTCACGCGGCTGCCGATGCACCCATGTTCATTTTGAAGAAGTGCTCGCGCGCTTTCCAAAGGAAGACCGTCGCGAAATGGCAAATGAAAACGGGATAATACTGGTCGATTGCGCGTTCTGCTCGAAGCAATTTGCAATCGAGGATTAACAGCTCGTCGCTCGTGGAGGTCAATTCACCGTTCATCTGGTTTGTGGTAGCCAATCCTCAGCCGGATTTGTCTTTGGGGTAATTTATGAACAGCAAGAAGGGAATTCGCATCGCAGCATTCGCCGCAGCGCTTCTTGCTGTTGGCTTGCCCGCGTCTGCCCAGGCCCCCGAACTGGCAATGCTCGATCGCCTCAATCGCGGAGGCTGGGAGCTGCAATTGCGGAGCGGCGGACCCGATCGCAGGATCTGTGTTCGCACCGGTCGAGAACTGATCCAGATTCGTCACAGGCAATCGGGCTGCTCGAGCTTTGTCGTGCAGGACGATCCTAACGAAGTGACTGTCCAATACACATGCCGCGGCGATGGCTATGGTCGGACCACGATCCGCCGCGAAGGCAATGGCTTGGTGCAGATCCATAGCCAGGGGATACAGGGCGGCACGCCATTCTCAATGGATGGCGAGGCGCGCCATACCGGTCCCTGCTAGGGCTGACAGGCTTGCCCTGTCGTTCAAGGCCGCTTAGCCGGGTGTGATGAGCAACAACGCCACTGCCGTGATCCTGCTTTCAGGTGGGCTTGATTCAATGGTCACTGCCGGAATGGCGCAGGAGCAGGGGTTTGCGCTCCATGCCCTCACCATCGATTATAACCAGCGGCATCGGCGCGAGATCGCCTCGGCTAATGCGATAGCCGAGCACCTCGGCGTTGAGCGCCATGTGATCCTGCCGCTGGATTTATCGCGCTTTGGCGGCTCGGCGCTTACCGACGATATCGAAGTGCCCAAGATCGGTGTCGGAAACGATATCCCTGTCACCTACGTTCCGGCTCGCAATCTCGTTTTTCTCGCCCTTACCGCTGCCTTCGCCGAAGCGAGCGGAGCAAGCGACATCTTCATCGGGGTCAATGCCCTGGACTATTCCGGCTATCCCGACTGTCGACCGGAGTTTATTTCCAGCTTTGCAGAGACCGCCCGGCTGGGCACCAAAGCGGGGGTCGAGGGGCAGCCTTTCGTGATCCATGCTCCGTTGCAGCATCTCGGAAAGGCAGAGATCGCCAGGGAGTGTGTCAGGCTCGGCCTAGACCCGGCCATGAGTTGGTCCTGCTATGATCCCACGCCCAACGGCCTGGCTTGCGGTTTGTGCGACAGTTGCCGTCTGCGCAGGCAGGGATTTGCCGACTCAGGGCTTGTCGATCCGACCCCATATGCAGCGTCACCTGACTGAGCTTTCTCAGGACTGCTGGATGACCCCCGCGGCAACCAGCGCGGTGATCAGGCCGGTAATGGCATTGCGGGCCTCGACATCGATTACACTGCCGCCCGTCGGTTCTGCCGCGCTTGGCGGTATCTGCCATCCTCCATCGTAGAGACGCTCGCAGGCAGGTGTGCGCCATTGTCATATGTGCTGCCACGCGTGACCGATACGGCACCCAGCTTCTCTTCATCGAACAAGCGGCGGAGCAGCGGCACGGCGCGCGGCGTGGTCGTTGCCAGAAGGCGCGGGGTCTCGCCCAGCCGCATGCCGAGCAGGAGGTTGTCCCACGCACTTGTCGCGCGGGCAGAGGCATTGTCCCATTTGGCAATCTCGTCGCACCAGGCGTGGCTGTGCTGCGGACCGCGCAGGCTTTCCGGCTCGGCTGCAGAGTAGAGAAAAGCCTGCGCGCCATTGGGCCAGGTCAGCCGCCTGAGGCTCGCTTCGAAGTTCGGTCGCGAGGAGCCGTGCGAACAGGCGAGGATCCCGCTTTCGCCTTCGACCATCACGCTGCGCGCCTCCCCGATGGAGGAGCCGACCAGTGCGATACGGGCTTGCGGGTGGTTGCGGGCAATCTCGCAAACCCATTCGGCCCCCGCGCGGGTCTTGCCGAAGCCGCGCCCGGCACAGATCAGCCAGATTCGCCAGTCGCCATCGGGTGGCAGCTGTTCCTCGCGCGCCCAGAATGGCCAGTAGGCCTTGAGCTGGCGACGCTCGCTTTCGTCGAGATCCGCCAGGAAGCCCTCGCGCGATTGCGGCTCCAGTCCGATGAGGAAGCGCAGCCGCTCAATCGCTTCCATGCCCATCCTGTTCGTCATCGGCGAGCATGCGCTTCACTTCGGCCTCGCGGGCGCGCATGGCATCGATCTTGGCATTTAAGGAGGCGAGTACGCTTTCCTCGTCCTCTTCGTCGCGCAGCGCCTTGGCGCGCGCTGCGGTTTCCTTGTGCAGGCTCAGCAGGCGCAGCGCATTGGCGACATCGAACTTGTTGTCCTCCTTGCCCGTCCCGAAGCGCAGCCGGTGGAGCGTTTCCATTTCCAGGTGTTCGTAGCCTTCAAGCAGTGCTTCCTGCCAATCGGTGCGGAAGCGAGGCTCGGCGCGGCGGACCTTGTAGGCGCGGCTGGGATTGATCCCCGCCATGCGCGCTGCGGCAGAGACGTTGGACGTCTCTGCTAGTACGTCGAGGAACAGGCCGCGCCAGTGGCGATTGAGCCCGTCTTTCTCTCCTGCCTTCAATTGCGGTTTGATCTTGGTCTGCGATCCCATGAATCCTGCCTGGTCCCGATATTGCGTGGCGGGCACGAGAAAGGGCGGCCCTTGCGGGACCGCCCTTTCGACTCGCTCTATCGCGATGTTCCTCTTATGTACCTAAATAGCGTGACGATGTCAAAAAAAGTGCCAAATGGGTTATCTATTCGCGCTTGCACGGTTATTGCCGCTCGCCTAACCCGCAGAAACTCTAGGGGATCGGAGCACTTATGGGCTGGCTGCGCGCTTTGTATGAATGGACTATCGACAAGGCGGCGCATCCGCATGCGCAAGGCTGGCTGGCGCTGGTCAGCTTCATCGAATCCAGCTTCTTCCCGATCCCGCCGCACCCGCTGCTGGGCCTCATGTGCCTAGCCGAACCAAAGAAGGCGATCCGCTTCGCGCTGATCTGTACCGGTGCATCGGTGCTGGGTGCGCTATTCGGCTATGCCATCGGCTTCTTTCTTTACGAGGCGCTGGGCGAATGGCTGATCGGCCTTCTGGGCCTGACCGAAAGCTTTCCCAAGGCGGCCTGTTACCTGCGCGAATATGACTGGGAAGTGATCGTCATTGCCGGGACGACGCCGGTGCCATTCAAGCTGCTGACCATCACCGCCGGCTTTATCGAGATGTCGATCGTCAGCTTCCTGCTTGCCAGCATTGTCGGGCGCGGGCTGATCTTCATGACGGTCGGAATCCTGTTCCGCGTCTTCGGCGCGCCAATCAAGCGCTTCATCGACAAGTATCTCGGCATGCTCACGGCCTTGTTCGTGGTCCTGCTGATCGGCGGCTTCGTGCTGATCACCCAGCTCGATGGCGGGGATGAGAGCGACCCGACCGACCGCTGCGCGCAGGTGACAAGCCTCGACCAGTTATAATTCGAGTTTTCTCGAAATAAGGCTTGCGTCTCCCGACCAACATTTCGATAAATATCGAAATGAAAGCGAATCAGGCCGTAGACGCACTTTCCGCGCTGGCGCAGGACCATCGCCTCGCCGCCTTCCGCCTGCTCGTGCAAGCCGGAACCGAAGGCATGGCAGCAGGGCAGATCGCGGAGGCGCTCGGCGTTCCCAACAGCTCGCTTTCCTTCCATCTCGCCCAGCTGGCCGAGTCAGGTTTGGTGCACCAGCGCCGTGAAGGCCGCTCGCTGATCTACACGGCCGATTTCACTGCCATGGGCAACCTCGTTGATTACCTGACCGAAAACTGTTGCGGTGGAGCTGGATGCGATGTCCCGGCTGCCGAGGCCCTTTGCGAGGACTGATCATGCGCAACGTCCTGTTCCTGTGCACGGCCAATTCGGCCCGTTCGATCCTTGCCGAGGCGATCCTCAATGCGCGCGGGCAGGGGCGCTTCATGGCCTATTCCGCAGGCAGCAAACCGCGGGGCGTGCCCAATCCGGTGGCGCTGCAATTGCTTGCGGCCAAGGGGCACGATGTTTCCGCCATGCGCTCGAAAAGCTGGGACGAGTTCACCGCGCCGGGAGCACCGAAGATCCATGCGGTGATTACCGTGTGCGACAATGCCAAGGGCGAGACCTGCCCGATCTTTCCCGGTCATCCGCTACAAGCGCATTGGGGCATTCCCGATCCTGCCAGCGTGGATGCAGCAGGGAATCACGTGGATGGCGATATGGCGGGCTTCGAAACCGCCTATCGCAGGCTGACCGAACGTGTCGATGCCATGCTGGCGCTCGACGAGGAAGCCTTGTCCGACCGCGAATGGCGCGACGCGCTGATTGCTATCGGACGTGAAGCCGAGGGAGCGACCTGATGGCGATATTCGAACGTTTCCTGTCGATCTGGGTCGGCCTGGCGATTGTCGCCGGGGTCATACTCGGCCTTGTCGCGCCGGGTATTGCAGCCTCGCTTGCCGGACTTGAATACGCCTCGGTCAATCTCGTGGTGGCCGTGCTCATCTGGGCGATGATCTATCCGATGATGGTGGGCGTCGACTTTGCCAGCATCAGGCAGATCGGGACCAAGCCGAAGGGCCTGATCATCACGCTGGCAGTGAACTGGTTGATAAAACCCTTCACCATGGCGGCGCTGGCCGTGTTGTTCTTCGACTACCTTTATTCGGGCCTGATAACCGGGGCCGAGGCCGACCAGTACATCGCCGGCCTGATCCTGCTCGGCGCCGCGCCATGCACGGCGATGGTGTTCGTTTGGTCGCAGCTGACCAAGGGTGACCCGGCCTATACGCTGGTGCAGGTTTCGGCGAACGATTTGATCATGATTGTCGCCTTCGCGCCGATCGTCGCGCTGCTGCTGGGCGTTACCGATATCGAAGTGCCGTGGACGACGCTGCTGCTCTCGGTCGTGCTTTACGTGGTGATACCCTTGGTGCTCGGCTGGCTTACACGCCGCACCATCATTGCGCGCGCAGGCGATGACGAATCTGCGGTCGATGCATTCACCGCGCGTCTCAAGCCCTTCTCGATCATTGGATTGCTGGCAACCGTGGTGCTGCTCTTCGCCTTCCAGGCAGAGACGATCGTCACGCAGCCAGTGCTGATCCTCCTGATCGCCATACCCATTATCATCCAGTCCTACAGCATCTTCGCGGTCGCCTATGCCGCAGCATGGGCCTGGAAGGTCCCGCACAATATTGCCGCGCCTTGCGCGCTCATCGGAACATCGAACTTCTTCGAACTGGCAGTCGCCGTGGCGATCGGCCTGTTCGGCCTGACAAGCGGCGCGGCCCTGGCCACCGTGGTCGGCGTGCTGGTGGAAGTACCGGTGATGCTTTCGCTGGTAGCGCTCGCCAACAGGACGCGTGGCAAATTTCCCGTCGAGAGCTCTAGATAATCCCCACGGCCTTGCCGGCGCGTTCGAACATGCCGAGAATGGTCTCGACCTCTTCGGCCGAGTGTTCGGCGCAGAGCGAGCAGCGCAACAGGGTCATGTTGGCGGGCGTTGCCGGCGGGCGGGCGAGGTTCACATAGAGCCCTTCCTTCAGCAGTGCTTCCCACATCGCCGCGCCCTTGTTCAGATCGGGCATGATCACTGCGACGATGGCGCTTTGCGGCTCGTCCGTGCCAAGCTTGAAGCCCATTGCGGTCAGGCCGCCATGCAATCGCTTGGAATTCTCCCACAGATGCGCGCGCTTGTTCGAACCGTGCATGAGCTTGCGGATAGATGTCGCTGCGGTTGCCACCACGCTGGGCGGCAGCGATGCGGTGAAGACATAGGGCCGGCAGACCAGGCGCATGATCTCGAACTTGGGATGGTTGGAGACGCAGAAGCCGCCGACCGTGCCGACGCTCTTGGAGAAGGTGCCGATCACGAAGTCGACATCATCGATCACGCCAGCCTGTTCGCATACGCCGCGGCCATGGTTGCCGATGAAGCCCATGGAATGCGCTTCGTCGACCAGCACCATGGCGCCATACTTCTTGGCGACGGTGACCATTTCCTTGAGCGGGGCAATGTCGCCGAGCATCGAATAGACGCCTTCAAGCACGACCAGGATGCCCGCGCCTTCGGGGATTCGGCGTAGGCGCTTTTCCATTGCCTCGATATCATTGTGCTTGAACGGCACGATCTCGGCATTGCCCAGTGAGCAGCCATCCCAGATGCTGGCATGGCTATCGATGTCGAGGACGACGTAATCGCCCTTCCCGGCGATGGTCGAGATGATGCCAAGGTTTGCCTGATAGCCGGTCGAGAAGACCATGGCATGGTCCATCCCGTAGAATTCCTTCAGGGCTTCCTCGCACTCCTTGTGGCCTTGATACGTGCCGTTGAGCACGCGGCTGCCCGTGGTTCCCGAACCGAAATTGTCGAGCGCATCCTTGCCCGCCTGGATAACATCGGGGTCGAAGGTCATGCCCATGTAATTGTAGGTGCCGAGCAGGATGGTGTCGCGCCCGTTGCAGATCGCCCGCGTGGGCGAGAGTACCTTCTCCATCACCAGCGAAAAGGGATCCTCCACACCGCTGGCCAGCAGGCTTTCGCGAATCTTGATGGTCTCTTCGAACTTGTCAAAGAGATCGGGCTTCTCGCCTTCGCGCAAAACCGGCTGGTCGGCCTGGGAAACACCCTCGCTCATCCGGTTCACTCGCCCTGCTGCTTGGCGACAGCATCGACAAGCTGGCCGTATTTCTCGATTTCGGCCTGCTGGTTCATCGAGATGATGATGTCGAATTCGTCCTCGATCGCGGCGACGAAATCCATCACCGTCAGGCTGTCGAACTCAAGGTCGCCTGCGAAGGTGGTCCCGTCCTCGATCGGCACGCCCTTCTTGTTGAAGGGCTCGATGATTGAGCGGATCTTGCTGTCGACTTCTGCGCGGTCCATGCGGAATGTTCCAATCTCAAATTGCTGGCAGCGGCTTGCTGCCAAGACATTGCGGCGGAAAAGCGGCTCTTGCTACTGCTTGTCAAGCGAGAGCGTGATTGACAATCGTAGCGCCTGTGCAAGGATTCGCACAAATACGGGGGCAAATGATGTCAGAACCGAGGAAGTTTGCGACCAATGCCGTGCAGATGCTGCGCACGGTCCAGGCCAATACGATGGCGTTGTCGCAGATGGCCGACCAGAAGGCTTCGATCCTGATGGGCGCGACCTTCGTGGTGTTTTCGCTGTCGGTCAGCCGGGCCCTGACGGGAAGCCTGCCCTGGTCGTTGACCGTGCTTGCGACCTTCTCCTTCCTCAGTTCGATGTGCGCGGTGATCGCCATCCTCCCGTCGATCTCCAAGCCCAAGCCCGACGCGAAGAAAACTTTCCCGCCCAACCGCCTTTTCTTTGGACATTACACCGGCCGAGACGAGAACGAGTGGGCCGACGAGGTTCTGGAGCGGATGGAAACCGAAGAGGCCATGTACCGTATGATGCTGCGCGACATCTACCAGAACGGGCAGGTGCTGCAGCGGCGCAAGTACAAGTTCCTCGCCTATGCATACAGGCTGTTCATCGCCGGTCTGATCCTGACGCTGATTGTCTTCGGCTACGAAGTCTCGCCCAGCATGTAATCACTCCATGTGATCAGGCGCCGACAAGGCCCTTTACCGCAGCCATGAACGGTCCGATCGAAACCGGCTTGGCGAGATAGCCTTCGGCGCCGATTTCACGAATGCGCTCTTCATCGCCCTTGCCGGCATAGGCGGTAACGGCGAGGACGGGCACTTCGGCCAATTGCGCATCGCCCTTCATGGAGGCGATAAGGTCGAGGCCCGACACATCCTGCAGCTGGATGTCCATGACCACGAGATTGGGAAAGAAGTCGCGCGCGCGCTGAAGCGCCTCATTGCCGTCCGCCACGGGCTCGACCGCAAAGCCGCCTGCCTGCAATACGTCGCAGAAAAGCTTCCTGTTGAGATCGTTGTCCTCGACAACGAGGATACGTTTCGTCATTGCGCCCCCGAATGCCGCAGAAATTACCGACGGCTTTCACCCGACCCTAGACCCGTCTCGGGAGACTGACAATTCTCAACAGGATTGAAAATCAGGTTAAGGACGTAGCGGTACTGGCACTGGGTGCGCTCGGCTGGATCATGCAGGATGAGCGGCGCGCCCACCGATTTCTCGACCTGACCGGCCTTACGCCTGACGGGCTTCGCGCTGCTGCGGGAGAGGACTCAACGCACCGTGCAGTGTTCGAATTCCTCATGGCGCATGAGCCCGACCTTGTCGGGGCTGCCGAAGCGCTTGGCATTGCGCCCGAAACACTGGCCGCTGCCGCACAGGAGTTCGCTCGATGAAACGTCCGCTGGTCGTCACCGATTGCGACGAGGTATTGCTGCACATGGTGCGCCATTTCCGGGACTGGCTGGATACGGCGCATGATGTCGACTTTGCGCTGGAAGGTAATGTCTTCGTCCAGAGCATGCGGCGCAGGAATTCCGAAAGCGAGATGTCCGAGGAAGAGGTATGGGACCTGCTCGGCAGCTTTTTCGATACGGAAATGCACCGGCAGACGCCGATTGCCGGCGCAGTCGAGGCGATCGCCGAATTGCAGCGCGAGGCCGACGTGGTCGTGCTCACCAATCTGCAGGACAAGAGAAACGAGGATCGCACGCGGCAATTGCGCGAATTTGGAATAACAGCGCGGGTATTTACCAACCAGGGCCCAAAAGGCGGGGCGCTCGGCCGCATCATCGACGAATTCCAGCCCGAGCGGGCCGTCTTCATCGATGATATCGCCAAGCATCACGAATCCGCTGCCGAGCTCACGCCGCTTGTGCATCGCCTGCATTTCTGTGGCGAACCGGCCATCGCGCCGCATATTCCCTGCGCGCATGAGGCGGGGCATGCCCATGCGCGGATAGACAATTGGGCCGAGGCCCTGCCCTGGCTTCTCGAAACATTGCATGGAGAGCGAAGATGAGCGTTGAAGCCCGACTTGCCGAACTCGGCATCACCCTGCCAGAAGCCGCCGCACCCGTCGCGGCTTACCAGCCCGTGGTCGTGACCAAGGGAATGGCGCATGTTTCCGGGCAATTGCCCTTCGTCGATGGAAAGCTGGTGACCGGCCGGCTGGGCGAAGATGTTGCACTCGAGGATGGCTACGCGGCCGCGCGCGCCTGCGGACTGATGATCCTTGCACAGCTCAAGGCGGCTGGCCTGCTCGACAAGGTGGAGCGGGTGGTCAAGCTCGGCGCCTTCGTCAATTCGACTCCTGAATTCACCGACCAGCCCAAGGTTGCCAATGGTGCGTCCGAGCTGATGTTCGAAGTGTTCGGAGAGATCGGTCGCCATGCGCGCAGCGCCGTGGGCGTGCCCGTCCTGCCGCTTGCCGCTGCTGTCGAAGTGGATGCCGTCATTGCCCTTGCGGTGGATTGACGCCGCACTCGTTCCGGCGCCCGATGCCGCCATGGTCGGCTGGCTGCGCGAATGGGAATATGCCCATCGCGGGCTGCATTCTCCGACAGTGGCCGAAAATTCCCCTTCTGCCTTTGCCAGTGCGATGTCACTTGGCATGGGGATCGAGTGCGACATCCGCTTGAGCGGTGACGGCCGGGCGGTGGTGTTCCATGATGCGACGCTGGAGCGCCTCGCGGGTCTACAGGGCGCGGTCGCGCGGCTGGGAATTGCCGAGCTGACAAGCACCAGGCTGTCGGTTGGCGGAGAGCGCATTCCCACGCTTCGCGACCTGCTGGAGCAGGTGGATGGCAAGGTTCCGCTGCTGCTCGAGCTGAAGACCGATCCGCCGCGTTCCGTTTCGGGCCTGTGCAAGGCCGTACGGCGCGACCTGGAAGGCTATCAGGGCCAGGTAGCAGTCATGTCCTTCGATCCGCGTGTCGGATCCTGGTTCGCAGGAAATGCGCCCCAGGTCGTACGCGGGCTCGTCGTGACGGAGCGGGATCGGCGGACAAGCGGTGCGCGCCTGACCCGCCATCGCTTCCTTTGGAGGGCGAAGCCCCATTTCCTTGCCTACGACGTTCGCGACTTGCCGAGCCCTTTTGCTGCCAGCCAGCGGGCAAGAGGATTGCCGCTTCTCACCTGGACTGTCGCTTCGCCCGCCCTGCGCGCAAGTGCACAGGAATTTGCGGATGCGCCGATCGCGGAAGGGCAGGGGCTCGCAGAATCGCATAGGCTACCCTAGATAGGCGGCAATGGCCGAAGGCGAGTTCACAGCCCGTATTGCTCCCGGCATTGCCTCGCTTCCACAGGCGCAGTGGGATGCGCTGGAGGGCCACGGCAATCCCTTCATGTCGCATGCCTTCCTCTCCGCGCTGGAAGATTCGGGCAGCGTCGGCGAAGGGACTGGCTGGCAGCCCCTTCCTTTGGTGATCGAGGACGCACAGGGCCAGCTGCTGGCAGCGATGCCATCCTACGCCAAGAGCCACAGCCAGGGCGAATATGTGTTCGATCATGCTTGGGCCGATGCCTGGCACCGGGCGGGCGGGGACTATTATCCCAAGCTGCAGATCGCCGCTCCCTTCACCCCGGCCACCGGGCCGCGCCTGCTCCTTTCCGGCCCCCAATTCGGCGTACCGCTATTGCGGGCGGCGGAGCAGCTTTGCCTGCAGAGCGAGCTGTCCTCCGCCCATGCAACCTTTGTTGAGACATCTCAGCACCCATTCTTCGAGGATGCGGGATGGTTACGGCGCGAGGACATCCAGTTCCACTGGACCAATCGCGATTTTGCCAGCTTCGATGATTTTCTTGGCGTGCTGGCATCCCGCAAACGCAAGGCCATCCGCAAGGAGCGCAAGGCGGCACAGGAAGGGGTGCGAATCGCGGCCCTGAGCGGAGACGACATCCGGCCCGAGCATTGGGACGCCTTCTGGCTGTTCTATCAGGACACGGGCGCGCGCAAATGGGGAGCGCCCTACCTGACGCGTGCCGCATTCGACCTGTTCGGGGAGAGGATGGGTGAGCAGATCCTGCTGCTGCTGGCCTTCGAGGATGATCGCCCGATCGCCGGGGCGCTCAATTTCATCGGGTCGGATGCGCTCTATGGCAGGTATTGGGGCTGCCTGGTGGACAAGCCCTTCCTGCATTTCGAGCTATGCTACTATCAGGCGATTGATGCCGCCATCGAGCGGGGGCTGAAAAGGGTGGAGGCGGGCGCGCAGGGCGGACACAAGCTCGCAAGGGGCTATGAACCGGTGGCTACCACCTCGATGCATTACATTGCCGATCCGGGCTTCCGCAGGGCCGTCGCCGAATACCTCGAACAGGAGCGCCGCGGGGTTGCGATGGATCGCCTGCAGCTGGGCGACCGCACGCCCTTCAGGAAGGGCTGAACGGCACAGGCTTCAGGCAGCGTAGCGCGTTCCGGTGGAAAGCCATTCACGAGCGCGGCGCTGGGCCTCGGCAATTTCGCGAGCGGTCATTTCGTCGGAAATGTCGGCACGGCACCAGGCAGCTTCCTCGTGACCGCGCGACGCGGCAAGGTTGAACCACTTGTGCGCCTCGACAAGGTCGCATGCGACACCGTGGCTACCGGTAGAGAAGGCGACGCCGAGGTCGTAATAGGCGGTGATGTCCCCATCGGCTGCAGCGGCCAGGCAATGGGCAATCAGCATATCGGCACCAGAAATCTCGGCCGGCTGGATCTTCGCAAAAGTCTCGATCTTGGCGAGTTCCATGATCGTTTACCCCCATATTTGGCCCGGACCCCCAAATCGCCGAACCTTCGATGGACCAAGGTTTTGACGATCATGGTCAAGAAATGGTTAACACGTGCTGCGAATTCGTGTCGGAGGCTTTGCCGCCGCCATTGCCTGGCTCAACAACTTATCCAGAATTGTCGCTTGTGAGTCTTTGGCGCGCCCACTATAGCGCCGCCTCAAATCCGGCCTGGGCAAGGCAGCTGACAGACCCAAAAGGGCAAGCGCCGAATGCGATGCAGGACAGGCTGGCAGGATCAGGATGCGGAGTGCGTTAATGGCGTCTATTCCAAGGGACGACATCGATATTCTTGCGAAGGCGAAGCGTGCGCTGCCCAGCGACTACGCTCCGTCCGAAGACGAAGAGTATATGTGCGAAGCGCAGCTGAACTATTTTCGTGTGCTGCTGCTCGAATGGAAAAAGTCGATCCTCGTCGCGGCGGAAGGCACGCTGCAGAACCTGCAGGACGGCCCCATTCGCGAACCCGACCTCAATGATCGCGCCTCCTCGGAAACCGATTGGGGGATCGAGCTGCGTACGCGCGACAGGCAGCGCAAGCTGATCGCCAAGATCGATGCCGCGCTTCGCCGTATCGACGAGGGTGAATATGGCTGGTGTGAGGTGACCGGTGATCCGATCGGCATCAACCGCCTGATCGCTCGCCCGATCGCCACGATGACGGTCGAGGCGCAGCAGGCGCATGAACGGCGTGAAAAGGTTTCGCGCGATAACTGACCCAATTTGGGACATGCATGTTCCACGCGGCGGGCCGTTAACGCTCGATTAGCCGTGATTGCCACATATCCGCGCGCAGGAATTCAACTGTAGCGCCCGTCTCTGCCATCCACGCGGATCGGGCCCGGACAAGAGGTCTCGAGCGCTCGATGAGCAATGTAGATACACGCCAGGTCGAACGCGACAGCTTGTTCCTGCTTGCCCAATTGCGTGTGGCGGGCAGCGACGAGATGCATCGCGTCAAGGTTCGCAATCTTTCCGCCGGTGGCATGATGGCCGAGGGTGAGGTCAAGGTCGCGCGCGGAGAAACGGTTTCCGTCGAATTGCGCAATCTCGGCTGGATTGAGGGTACCGTGGCGTGGCGCCAGGAGACGCGCTTCGGCATTGCCTTTGCCGACGAGATCGATCCGAAGAGAGCCCGCGCGCCGGTTGCCGCCAAGAAGAAAGACGATTCGCTTTACTCGCGCCCGACGGTTTCGGAGGAACGCGCAGCGAACGAACGTCTGCGCAAGCTCTGACGCGAATGGGCGGTTGAAGGCCGCCCGCAGCCAGCCTAATCCAAGGCATGGCTTCTCGCTCCTCGACATTGTTGGTTTCGGGCTTGGCCCTGGCGCTTGCCGGTTGCGGCAGTTCGGACGATGGCGCCTTCGATGTCGCCTTCATCGATAGCGATGTGAACCTCTTCGAAGATGGTGTGCGGCTTTCCGCAGGTGGCCAGCATGTGCGCGCTGCGATACGGTCCGGCCTTGTCGCGCTGGACCAGGACGGAGAGGTCGTACCCGCGCTTGCGGATCGCTGGAACGTCACGGAGAATGGCCGGATTTTCGTGTTCAGGCTCCGCGACGGCAACTGGCCCGATGGAGAGGCGCTTTCGGCAGATAGCGTGCGCATCGCCCTCAATCGCGCGATTCGCGATCTGCGCGGCACCTCGCTGGGGCTCGATCTGGCCCCAGTGACGGACGTCAGGGCCATGGCCGGACGGGTGATCGAAATTCGCCTGTCCAGCGCGGTTCCCAACCTCCTGCAATTGCTCGCCCAGCCCGAACTGGGCCTGCACCGGGGAGAAGGCGAAACGGGCCCGATGGTGCTGCGCCTCGCTAATGATTCCTCCGTCCTCGAAATGAAGCCGCCTGAACAGCGCGGCCTTCCCCTGTCCGAGGACTGGCAGGATTACGTGCGGCCTGTGCAGATCCATGCGCTCACTGCGACAGAGGCCATTGAGGGGTTCGAGGATGGCGGGATCGAAGTGGTCCTAGGAGGCCGGATCGGCGCCATGCCGCTGGTCAATACCGGGCCGCTGTCGCGCGGGACCGTGCGCCTGGATCCGGCGATTGGACTGTTCGGTGTGCACGTTCGCCGTGCCAATGGCGTGCTGGAAACGAGCGAATTGCGCGAGGCCCTGGCCATGGCGCTTGATCGCGCTGCCCTGCTGGAGCCGTTCAATATCGGCGGCTGGCAAGCCTCTACACGGGTCGTCACGCCGGGCCTGCCGGGCGATCCCGGCCTCGTTCCGGAGCGCTGGGCGGACCGCTCGATCGACGAGCTGCGCGAAGCGGCTGCGGCACGCATCGCCGAATGGCGGGCGGGGCAGGAGGATATCGAGGCGATGCCAAGGATTGCCATGCTGATCGGCGATGAACCCGGCAATGATATCCTTTTCCGCGAGTTGGCGGCCCAATGGCGCCTGATTGGCGTCGAGCTTGTGCGGGCGGAATCCCGCGCCGAGGCGGACCTTCTCATCGTCGACCGCATCGCCCGCTATGCCGCGCCACGCTGGTTCCTCAACCAGTTCAATTGCGGGCTTGAGCGCGGATTGTGCGACGATGATGTGGATTTCCTCGTCGGTCAGGCGCTGGACGAGGACAATGTCGAGCGACGCACTTACCTGCTGGCCGAGGCCGAGGCGGATTTGACGCTCTCCAATATCTACATTCCCTTCGGTCCGCCGATCCGCTGGTCGCTGGTGCGCGGCAATGTCGATGGCTTCTCGGGCAACCTCTGGGCCTTCCATCCCTTGTCAGACCTTGCTGTCATACCCAAATAAGTCACCTAAGGAGGCTTTCCGTATGGCTGAGACCACTAGTCCGCGACCGATGAAGATCGACGTGCCGCTGGGTCAGGACCCGGCTTCGGTGCGTCGTCGGATCGAAGCGATGGAACAGCTGCTGGAGCGCAGCCTGGTCGTCCCCGGGATCAACCGACCTGTCGGCCTCGATGCCGTTGCCGGTCTGGTACCGGTATTGGGCGACATCATTACCGCAGGGCTGGGCATGTACATCGTGTGGGAAGCGCGCAATCTCGGACTGCCGAAATGGAAGCTCGCACGCATGGCGGGCAACGTGTTGTTCGACAGTGCTATCGGCGCAGTGCCCGTCGCCGGCGATTTCTTCGATTTCTTCTTCCGCTCGAACACGCGCAACCTGCGCATCGTCAAGCGCCACCTCGACAAGCACCATCCGCAAAGCCGGGTGATCGAAGGCTGAATTCCCGGCGCAGCCGCGCCTATTCTTCCAGTTCGATGTCCCAGTAGAGCCAATCGCGCCAGGTTTCGTGCAAGTAGTTCGGCGGGAAGCCCTTGCCGTGCTGTTGCAACTGCCAGCTGGTTGGGCGGATCGGCTCGCAAATCATGCGCATATTGGCCTGCTTCGGCGTACGTCCGCCCTTCTTCATGTTGCAGGGCGCGCAGGCTGTGGCGATGTTTTCCCACGTGGTCTTGCCGCCCAGGCGGCGTGGGATCACGTGGTCGAAGGTCAAATGCTGCCCGCTGCCGCAATATTGGCACTGGAAGCGATCGCGCAGGAACAGGTTGAAGCGCGTGAAGGCCGGGAACTCGCTCGGCTTCACATATTGCCGCAGCGCGATCACGCTCGGGATCTGCATGTCGAGCGAAGGCGAGTGGACCTGCCGGTCATAGCTGGCGACAATGTCCACGCGTTCAAGGAACACGGCCTTGATCGCCGTCTGCCAGGGCCAGAGACTCAACGGATAATAGGATAGCGGGGTGTAGTCCGCATTGAGGACCAAAGCCGGGCAGCTCTCAAGCTTCCGGGAGGGATCATCCTCCGCACTCCGGAATTGCGCGGCGCGTTCGATCAGTTCGGCCTTGAACACGATTTGTGTCCTCCCTGATACGTACAGGTGGAGCATTTGCGCCAAAAAGCGTCAAGCCTGTTACAAAATGCAAATCCACAGGATTTTTCACGAGTCGCAAGGCATTCGGGGATCGAGTTAAGTCATGGTTGTGACCAGATTTGCACCCAGCCCCAATGGTCCGTTGCATCTCGGCCACGCGTACTCGGCGATCGTCGCGCATGATCTCGCAAAGGAACGGGGGGGACGTTTCTTGCTCAGGATCGAGGATATCGATGGCGGCCGCTCACGTCCCGAACTGGCCGCAACCTTCCGTGACGATCTCTCCTGGCTCGGCCTCGCCTGGGAGGAAGTTCCCGCGCAGAGTGCGCGGCTGGATGAATACGAGGTGGCGGCCGCGACCCTGGCGGCGATGGGCGTGCTCTATCCCTGCAAATGCACCCGAGCGGAAATTGCAGAAGCGGCAAGCGAAATGGGTCCGGACGGGCCGGTCTATCCCGGCACTTGCAAGTTCGATCCGCCTACACCCGATCAGGCGGTAGCCTGGCGGCTCGACGTGTCGGAAGCCATGTCGCGCACGGGCCCGCTCACCTGGGTGGACGAACTGGCGGGCGAACAGCTGGCGCGGCCCGATCTGGCGGGCGACGTCGTGCTGGTGCGCAAGGATACGGAGACCCCGGCCTCTTACCATCTGGCGGCAACTCTTGACGATGCTGCGGATGGCGTGACGCTGGTGACCCGCGGCGCGGATCTGTTCGCGGCAACGCATGTCCACCGCCTTCTGCAGGAGCTGCTCGGCCTTCCCGTTCCGACCTGGCACCATCATGCCCTGGTGCTCGATAGAGAGGGGCGCAAGCTGGCCAAGCGGCGCGGTTCTCCCTCCCTCGCGGACCGGAGGTTGGCGGGTACGGACGGGCGCGCGCTTGCGGCGCAATTGCGTACCGGACAAATGCCGGGTGGAATTACCCTCTCGCCGGTCCTACATGGTGAACCATGAATGTCGTTCTTACCCTTCTCCTGATCGCTGCCGTGATCGGTACCGTGGTCATGCTGGTGCGCGGAATCGTTGCCTTCATGCAATCGACCAAGCTCGACCTCGAAAATCCCGATGACGATGCGCGGGTCGGTGAAATGCAGGCCAAGCAGAACAGGATGATGATGAACCGCATCAAGTTCCAGGCGCTGGCCGTGGTCATCGTCGCCTTGTTGCTGATCATCAACCAGTAACCGTGCCGGATTGCGGGAGGCGCATCTGGTCAAGCTTAACCGCATCTACACGCGCACTGGCGATGACGGGACGACCGGCATGGTCGACGGCTCGCGCCTGCCCAAGCATGCGCTGCGAATCGAGGCAGTTGGCGCGGTGGATGAGGCCAATGCCACGCTCGGTCTGGCTGTTCTCAACCTTTCGGGTGATGCAGCCGAATATCTGAACCGTATCCAGAACGATATGTTCGACCTTGGCGCAGACCTCGCCACGCCGGGGGAGGATTTCACGCCGTCGGAAATGGTCCTGCGGATCGTTCCGGTGCAGGTCGAATGGATCGAGGGCAGGATCGATGCGCTCACCGAAAAGCTCGAACCGCTGACAAGTTTCGTGCTTCCGGGCGGCAGCGAGGCGGCAGCACGCCTGCACCTTGCACGCACCGCCGCGCGACGG
Organism: uncultured Altererythrobacter sp.; assembly: GCA_913056125.1. Lineage (GTDB taxonomy): Bacteria > Pseudomonadota > Alphaproteobacteria > Sphingomonadales > Sphingomonadaceae > Alteraurantiacibacter. The sequence continues at coordinate 62,842 of CAJXNC010000012.1, read as the reverse complement.
GCAGAGCGCGCGATGACCGCGCTGGCAGACGCCGAGCCGGTCAATCCCGCCGCGCTTGCCTATATCAATCGCCTGTCGGACTATCTGTTCGTGCTCGCTCGCCATGCCAATGATGGCGGCAAGGGCGATGTGCTCTGGAAGCCCGGCGCTAACCGCTAGCAAGGCGGACATTGCTCCTGTAAGGCATGCTGCAAGTGCGAAGGAGCTGAGGAATGAGCCAGGTAATCGGCATTATCGGTGCAGGCCAGATGGGCGCGGGGATCGCGCAGGTCGTTGCTGCGAGCGGGCATGAGGTAGTGCTTGTCGATCGCGACCCCGCGATCGCCGAGAAGGCCGTCGCCGGTATCGCCAAGCGGCTTGGGCGTCTGGTCGAGAAGGAGAAGATGACGCAGGCCGATGCCGATGCGGCCGTGGCGCGGATTTCTCCCGGCATCGACTATGCGCCGATGGGCGATGCAACCTTCATCATCGAAGCCGCAACGGAAAATGAGTCCATCAAGGCGAAGATTTTCGAGGCTGCCGCCAAGGTGCTGAGTCCCGAGGCGATCCTCGCCAGCAATACCAGTTCGATCCCGATCACCCGCATGGCTGCGGGCGTGCCCGATCCGGCACGCTTTGTCGGCCTGCACTTCTTCAATCCCGTGCCGGTGATGAAGCTGGTCGAGGTCATTCCCGGCCTTGCGACCTCCGAAGCCACACGCGCGTCCACCAAGGCTTTTGCCGAAAGCCTCGGCAAGGAAGTGGTGCTTAGCGAGGATGAGCCCGGCTTCGTGGTCAACCGCATCCTTCTGCCGATGATCAATGAAGCTGTCTTCGTGCTGGGTAGCGGGACGGCGGGCATTGCCGATATCGACAAGGGTTGCCGCCTCGGCCTCGCCCATCCGATGGGTCCGCTCGAACTGGCGGACTTCATCGGGCTCGATACCTGTCTCGAGATCATGCGGGTGATCTTCGCCAGCACTGGCGATTCCAAATATCGCGCCGCACCCTTGCTGGTGAAATATGTCGAGGCCGGCTGGCTCGGCCGCAAGAGTGGCAAGGGGTTCTACGACTATTCCGGCGATGAACCCGTGCCGACGCGCTGAGGGTCAGCTCGCCAGCGATCCGTCATTGAGAACCCAAAGGCCGGCGATTAACAGTGCGGCACCGAGCGCCACGCCATAGGAAAGCCATTTGAAGCTGGGTATGTCGGGCCGTTCAAGCACGTGCGGATGCATTCGTTCGAGCGATGCCACCGCGCGCTTGTACGCGCTCAGGGACAGGAACACGGCAAAGGCGATGAAAAGGCTCGCTAGCCCCTTGGCCAACCAGGGTGGATCGAGTTCGCCGAAAAGCACGCGAAAAGCGAGACCAATACCGATGGCGGCAAAAGCGGTACGGATCCAGCCTGCAAAGGTTCGCTCGACCGCCATGATCGTGCGATCCTCGGCCATGTCGGTCCGCTCGCGTGCCAATTCCTCGCGATCCTCCTCCTGCTCGTCGGGCGTGTCGCCATTGTCGTAGCCGCTCTTGTCGCTCATGCCTTGAGGAACGGCGGTCAGCCGCCCTCCGTTCCCGCTTCGCGTTTGAGGCGATAGAGGATGTCGAGCGCCTCGCGCGGGCTGAGCGCGTCGACATCGAGCGTTTCGAGTTGTTCACGCAGGCTGTCCTGCGCTTCGTCTTCTTCCTCGTCCATCGCGGCGAAAAGCGGTAATTCGCCAAGGCCAGCAGCGAGCCCGCCGGTTTCCGCGCGGCCCTTTTCGAGCTTGTCGAGCACCGACTTGGCGCGTTTGACGACTTCTGCGGGAACGCCTGCCAGCCGTGCGACGGCAAGGCCGTAGCTGCGGTCCGCAGCCCCTTCCGAAACTTCGTGCAGCAGGACGAGATCGCCTTTCCATTCCTTGGCCCGGACATGGTGCAGCGAGAGGGCGGGGCAGGTTTCCGCCAGCCGCGCCAGCTCGTGGTAGTGGGTGGCGAATAGGCAGCGGCTCTGGTTTCGCTCATGGATCGCCTCGGCCACGGCCCAGGCCAGTGCCAGCCCGTCATAGGTCGAGGTGCCACGCCCGACCTCGTCGAGGATGACGAAGCTGCGATCACTGGCCTGACTGAGGATCGCCGCAGTCTCGACCATTTCGACCATGAAGGTGGAGCGCCCGCGCGCGAGATTGTCCGAAGCGCCGACGCGGCTGAACAAGCGATCGACCAGACCGATCCGGGCACTCTCCGCAGGCACGTAGCCGCCCGCCTGTGCCAGCAGCACGATCAGCGCATTTTGCCGCAGGAAGGTGGACTTGCCGCCCATATTCGGCCCGCCGACCAGCCACAGCCTGTCCGCCGGCGAAAGCGAACAATCATTGGCGATGAAACGTTCGCCCTGTTTCTTCAGCGCGGCTTCGACCACAGGGTGGCGGCCCCCGACGATATCCAGCGTCTTGTCTTCGAGGATGTCGGGCCTGCACCACCCGCCCTCGGCGGCGCGCTCGGCCTGCCCGGCGGAGACGTCGAGGCGCGCCAGTGCCGCTGCCGTTGCGGCGATGCGTTCCCTGTCATTCGCAACGGCATCGACCAGTTCCTCGAAATGCGCCTCCTCCGCAGCAAGCGCCCGGCCGCCGGCTTCGGCGATGCGATTTGCCTCTTCATGCAAGGTGAGCGAGTTGAAGCGCACCGCATTGGCCATGGTCTGGCGGTGGATGAAGCCACTATCGGGCCCCATCAGAGCATCGCCATGCTTGCTCGGCACTTCGATGAAATAGCCGAGTACGCCATTATGCTTGATCTTGAGCGAGGAGATTCCGGTCTCTTCACGATAGCGTGCTTCCATCGCCGCGATGGCACGCCGCGCGCTGCCCGACATGGCGCGCAGTTCGTCAAGCGAGGCGTCATAGCCTTCTGCAATGAAGCCGCCCTGGCTGCGCTCGGTCGGCGGGGAGGGCACCAAAGCGCGCATGAGCAAATCCGTCAGCGCGCCATGGCCAGTCATTTCCGGCAGCAGCGCATCGAGCAGGGAAGGCCGATCTTTGCGGCCCTTGAGGAAGTCGTGGATGCGCCGCGCTTCGTTCAAGCCGTCGCGCACCTGGCCAAGGTCGCGCGGGCTGCCGCGTCCGGCCACAATGCGGCCCAGCGCGCGCCCGATATCGGGAATGGCGCGCATCACCTCGCGCAAATCGGCACGCAGCAGCGGATCATCGTGCACGAACTGCACGAGGGCGAGGCGGTTTTCGATCGCCTCGCTTCGCGTGAGCGGTGCGGACAGGTCCGTCGCCAGCTGACGCGCCCCGGCTCCGGTGACGCAGCGATCTACCTCGGCCAGCAGGCTGCCGGCGCGCGATCCGCCTTGCGAGGAGGTGATCTCGAGGCTCGCCCGGGTTGCTTCGTCCATGGCCAGTCTGTCCGCGCTCGAGCTGGCGACAGGTGGTAGCAGGAAGGGCAGGGTGCCGCGTCCGGCATGGTCGAGATAGGCAATGAGCCCGCCAGCCGCTGCCAGCATGGCACGGGTAAAGTCCCCGAACGCGTCGAGCGTGGCGACGCCATGGATGGCTTTAAGGCGGGCCTCCCCGGCATCGCTTCCGAAGTCGCTGCGCGGCCGGGCAATGGCGTCGGGCCAGCTATCCTCGAGATCGTCGGGGGCCACCAGTTCGCTCGCACCGATGCGTGCGAGAACGGCGCCGAGCTGGCCGGCATTGCACTCTTCCAGCTCCATCCGCCCGGTCGAGATGTCACAGCTGGCCACGCCGATTGTCCCGCGTACTTCGCAGATCGCGGCGAGCATGTTGGCCCGGCGGGGCTCGAGCAGTGCTTCCTCGGTCAGCGTTCCGGCGGTGACGAAGCGGACGATGTCGCGTTTCACCAGCGCCTTGGAAACCGGCGACCCTTCGCGCTTGGCACGCTCCTTCGCCTCGTCGGGCGTTTCCACCTGCTCCGCAATCGCCACACGGCAGCCTGCTCGGATCAACCGCGCGAGGTAGCTCTCCGCGGCATGCACGGGGACGCCGCACATCGGCACAGGCTCCCCGCCATGTTCGCCGCGGCTGGTCAGGGCGATGTCGAGTATGCCGGCGGCTGTCTTGGCATCGTCAAAGAACAGTTCGAAGAAGTCGCCCATGCGATAGAACAGCAGGCAGTCCCCGGCCTCGCGCTTGAGGTCGTGATACTGGGCCATCATGGGAGTTGCGGAACCGGCCATCGGACCCGGGAGGTAACTGCCCCTTGGCCGATTCGGGAAGGGTGCCGGCTACTCTTTCCCCTATCGCGAGATTGCCAAGGGCTATATGCGTGGGCGTGCAAGAGGGAGTACAGGCTTGGCCGACGATACCAATGATTTCACCGCGCGCGAGGCGCTGTTCTACCACGAGACGATCCGGCCGGGTAAGATCGAGATCGTCGCCTCCAAGCCGATGGCGACGCAGCGCGACTTGAGCCTTGCCTACTCACCCGGTGTTGCGGTGCCGGTAAAGGCGATTGCCGAGGATCCCTCGCTCGCTGCCAACTACACGGCAAAGGCCAATCTCGTGGCGGTGATTTCCAACGGAACCGCCATCCTCGGCCTCGGCAATCTCGGCGCTCTGGCATCAAAGCCGGTGATGGAAGGCAAGGCGGTGCTGTTCAAGCGCTTCGCCGATGTGGACTCGATCGACCTCGAACTGGCGACGGAGGACCCCAATGCCTTTATCGAGGCCGTAGCGTTGATGGAGCCGAGCTTCGGCGGCATCAACCTCGAGGATATCAAGGCCCCCGAATGCTTCATCATCGAGCAGGCCTTGCGCGAGCGGCTCAACATCCCGGTCATGCATGACGACCAGCATGGCACGGCGATCATCTCGGCTGCCGGCCTGCTCAATGCCTGCCACATCACCGGTCGCAAGATGGACGAAGTCAAGGTGGTGGTGAACGGCGCGGGCGCTGCTGCCATTGCCTGTACCTCGCTGATCAAGGCGATGGGCGTAAAGCACGAGAACGTCATCATGTGTGACCGTTCGGGCGTGATCTACAATGGCCGCGAACGCGTCGACCAGTGGAAGAGCGCGCATGCAGTCGACACCGAATGCCGTACACTCGAGGAGGCGCTTAAAGGGGCAGACATCTTCCTAGGCCTGTCGGTCGCTGGTGCGCTCAAGCCCGAATGGGTTGCCGAGATGGCCGAACAGCCGATCATTTTCGCCATGGCCAATCCCGATCCGGAAATCACGCCCGATGCAGCGCAGGCAGTGCGCCCCGATGCGATCGTCGCCACCGGGCGCAGCGACTATCCCAACCAGGTCAATAACGTGCTGGGTTTCCCCTTCATCTTCCGCGGTGCGCTCGACGTGCAGGCGACCGCTATCAACGAGGAGATGAAGATCGCTGCCGCCACCGCCATTGCCGAGCTGGCGCGTATGCCCGTGCCGGAGGAAGTGGCCGCCGCCTATGGCAAGAACCACCAGTTCGGGCGCGACTACATCATCCCCGTCCCGTTCGATCCGCGCCTGATGGAAACCGTTTCCGCCGCCGTTGCCAAGGCTGCGATGGATAGCGGCGTGGCGAAGGTGCAGATCGAGGATTTCGACGTCTATCGCCACCAGCTCAAGAGCCGCCTCAACCCGACGACTTCGGTGCTGACCACGGTCTATGCCGAGGCGAAGAACAATCCAAAGCGGATGATCTTTGCGGAGGCGGAAGAGGAAGTCGTGCTGCGGGCAGCGATCCAGTTCCGCGACTTCGGCTATGGCAAGCCCGTGCTGGTCGGCCGGACGCAGGCCGTGCTCGACAAGCTGACCGAACTCGGCGTCGACAATCCCCAAACCTTCGACATCCAGAATTCGGCCGATAGCGACCTCGTGCCGCAGATGGTCGAACATCTCTACGACAAATTGCAGCGCAAGGGCTTCACCGAGCGCGACGTGCGCCGCATGGTCAACCAGGAACGCAACATTTTCGCTGCCCTGCTGCTCGAGCTCGACCATGGCGATGCGATGATATCGGGCCTTACGCGTACCTTTGCGCAAACCATGCGCGAAGTCAGCCAGGTGCTCGATCCCAAGGAGGGCCAGGTCCCGTTCGGCGTGCACATGATGATCGGCAAGACGCAGACCACCTTCCTTGCCGATACCACGATCAACGAGCGACCGAGCGCCGAGCAGCTGGCCCATATCGCCAAGGAAACCGCCGCGGTCGCACGGCGGCTGGGCCACGAACCGCGCGTCGCCTTCCTGTCCTACTCGACCTTCGGCAATCCGTCGGGCAAGTGGCTCGAGAACATCCGTGACGCGGTACACATCCTCGACTCGGAAGATCCCGGCTTTGAATATGAAGGCGAAATGGCGCCCGATGCCGCGCTCAATCCGACGGTGATGAAGCTTTATCCCTTCAGCCGCCTGTCGGGCCCGGCCAATGTGCTGGTCATGCCTGGCCTGCAATCGGCCAATCTTTCGGCAAAGCTGCTGCGCGAGCTGGGCGGAAATGCCACGATCGGCCCGATGCTGATCGGCATGGAGAAGCCGGTGCAAATTGCCCCCATGACTGCGATCGCGCCAGACGTGCTGACGCTCAGCGTGCTGGCAGCGGCTGGCGTCGTCGGCTGATCCCGTGCGCCCGGTTGGCGAGGTTGCCTCCGGGGCTGTCCCCAAGGCCGCAATCGCCTATTGGGCGCTGGTTTTCGCGCTGGGCTTTCTTCTCGGCAGCATCCGTGTGCTCGTGCTCGAGCCGGCGCTGGGCATGCTCCCGGCAACCCTGATCGAGCTTCCCATCATGCTCGGGGCCAGCTGGATGGTTGCGCGCTGGCTGCTGGGGCGTTTTGGCATCGCTGAACCGAAGCACGCCCTGGCAATGGGTGCGATTGCCTTCGCGCTGCTGATGGGCAGCGAAGTGTTGCTTACGCTAATCGTGTTCGGAGACTCGGTGGGAGAATGGATTGCCGGTATCGGCACGCCCGCCGGGGCTATCGGGCTTGCCGGGCAGGTCGCATTCGGCCTGTTCCCCTGGGCTATACGCCGCCGCGAGCAAGCCTAGCTCTCTACCAGCCCACTTCCTGCCCGTCATAGGCGAGGAAGACGTGGCACGGCTCGCGCTCGGCTTCGAGCAGGTCGATCATGCCGCGCACGCTCGTATCGACATCGATCAAGGCGTTGGGCCCGCCCATATCGGTCTGCACCCAGCCGGGATGGAGCGAAAGCACCGAAATGCCGCGCGCCCTTGCATGCTTTTCGAACAGGGAGCGGGCGAGCACGTTCTGCCCGGTCTTGGACAGGCGGTAGAGATTGGTGCCGCCAGAAGAGTCTTCAATCGAGCCCATCTTGCTGGTCATCATGCCGATACAACCGCCGTCTTTCATGCAGGGCATCAGCGCCACGGCAGCCTGGGCAGGGCAGACGGCATTGGTCATCATGATGTCCGCCACGTTCTCGCGGGTCAGGTCCTCCAGCGCTTGCGCACTGCCGCCATAGACCCCGGCATTGAGCACGAGGATATCGAGCGCATCCCTGCCGATGGCTTCGCCCAGAAAGGCGATGCTGGAGGGGTCCGTCACATCGGCTGTGTGCACTTCGATCGCGCCAGCGCTTTCGGCTGCCGCTTCGGCCAGCGCCTCACTATGCGAGCGCTCGGTGGCAAAGACGCGATATCCGCGCGCGGCCAGATGTTTGGCGAGACCGAGGCCGATCCCGCGCGATGCGCCGACAATGCAGGCTGTCTTGTCGCTCATGAAAAGCTCCCGATTTTCATACTTCTTCCCCTGCCAACGGCATTGGGTTGGCGAATGTTCCTATCCGCTGGCGCTCTCGCCGAGATATTCGTCGAGATCGATATAGTGGCGCTTGGGATTATTGGGATCGACCAGCACGCGGACCTTCTTGCCGCTTAGCAGGCCGGACGGATTGGCCCAGATACGCTCGCTCTTGAACGTCTCCAGCTTGCCAGTGAAAGGATGCGTTGCCTGTGCGGTGACCCGCCACGGGCTGCGACCGTTCACCTTCACGCTGGTGTCGAGATAGGCTTGTCCGAAATCGGCCTCGATCGGCACGCCGCTCAGTTTCAGTCGATCGATGATCATGCGGCGCCTGATGCCCCAGCCCATCATGCCGAAGCCTATTCCGGCGAAGACCAGCCCGAAGCCACCAAAGGCCAGCGGGAAGAGGTAGCGCTGGCCAAAGCTGTCGATCAGCGCCTGTTCGGGCGTCCAGGGATCGTAAATGACCTCCACCTCCTCGCCCCGGTCGAAGCTGGGCGGGCTCGATCCGATCGATCCTGTGAAAGTGTGCAGTTGACCGTTTGCGTCGGTGAAGCTGACGCGCGGGCGATAGGTCGTGCCATTGTCAGAGGAATAGCTCTCCTCGAAACCGACGACGCGGCCCTGCGCTCGCTCGCCGTTCGCGGCAAGATCGAGGTCGCTAAACCAGAACCAGGAGCCGACACCGGCGAACACCAGCCCGAAGGCTGCGAAGATCCCGCCGAACCAGATGTTGAACCGCTTCATCGGTTCGCAATATCACCTATTTCCTGCGGAAGCGGAAATACCAGACTTCATGGCCGAAGACGTTGCGCGCCTTGGTCTCGTAACGCGTCTTGGGCCAACCGGAGGGGCGGACCTGCCAGCTTTGCGGCCCCTCGACGACCCATTCGAACTCAGTGGTGAAGCGGCGCATCACCATCAGCGCGTGGCGCAGATAGATCGGATGGTCGGTGCCGAAGCGGAACTCGCCGCCGGGCTTGAGCTTGTCGGCGAACATGCGCACCGGCCCGTCATTCATCATCCGTCGCTTGGCATGGCGGGCCTTGGGCCAGGGATCGGGATGCAGCAGGTAGAGCATAGTCAGCGCGCCATCGGGCACGCGTTCGAGAACCTGCAGTGCATCGCCATGCTGGATGCGGACATTGGCAAGGTTGCCTTCCTTCACATGGGTCAACGCGCTGGCCACGCCGTTGAGGAACGGCTCGGCGCCGATGAAACCGTGATTGGGCAGCAGGTCGGCGCGATAGGCCATGTGCTCGCCGCCGCCGAAGCCGATTTCGAAATGCAGCGGGCAGTCCTCATTGAACAGTCGCTCTGCGGTGACGGGACCTTCCTCGGGCACGGCGATACTGGGCAAGAGATTGTCGACCAGCTCCTGCTGCGCGGCGCGCAGCGGCTTGCCCTGGCTGCGGCCATAGAGCCGCTTGAGGGTCGTCGGATCACCTTCCTTGTGTGCACTCATGATGGCCGCGCTAAGCGGGTTCTGGGCAAATTGTCCAGAGCGGTGGGCTTGAGGTCATCTGTCGAATGCGGCTAGTCCGCGCTGCCATGATCGAACAGTTCAATACATTCTTCACCGGACAGCCCTTGTGGGTCCAGTCGCTTATCGGCCTGGTGCTGCTCGCGCTGGCTGCGCTGGCGGTCAACTGGCTTCTCAAGAAGGTCATCCTGCGGTTGGCCGCGCCCTTCCTCGACACGCGCACGATGACTGCCGACAAGGCTGCCGCACGCTTGTCTACCGTTTTGCCGTTGCTGATCATCTCGCGCGGCGTTCCCTACGTTCCCAACCTGCCCGACGAGGTGGTCTTTGCCATCGTCAACGTGGCGCGGGCCTGCATCGTGCTGTCGGTCGCCATGGCAGTGAGCAAGGGCCTCGATTACGTCAACGAGCTCTACAATCGCCAGCCGCAGGCGAAAAACAAGCCGATCAAGGGCTATGTCCAGGTTCTCAAGATCGGGGTCTATTGCGCGGCCACGATCCTTGGCATCGCCGTCCTGATCGAAGAGAGCCCGCTTCTGCTGCTCTCCGGCCTCGGCGCCATGGCCGCGGTGCTGCTGCTGGTCTTCAAGGACACGATCCTCTCGCTGGTGGCGAGCGTGCAGCTTTCTTCCAATGACATGCTGCGCGTGGGCGACTGGATCGAGATGCCGAGCATGAATGCCGACGGCGATGTTGTCGACATCGCGCTCCACACGGTGAAGGTGCAGAATTTCGACAAGACCATCACCACCATCCCGACCTACAAGCTGATCGCCGAGAGCTACAAGAACTGGCGGGGCATGCGCGAGGCAGGCGGACGGCGGATCAAGCGGTCCTTGCCGATCGACCAGAACTCGATTCGCTTCTTGACCGATGAGGAAGTGAATAGCCTGCGACGCTTCCGTCTGCTGAGTGACTATCTCGATGAGAAGGATGCCGAGCTCAAGGCGTGGAACGAGCGCGAATTGGCGGGCGACACCAATCCGGTCAATGCGCGGCGCTTCACCAATATCGGCATGCTGCGCGCCTATATCGTTGCCTATCTCAAGGCGCATAAACGCCTAACCGGCAAGATGACCACGCTGGTGCGCCAGCTCGAGCCCACGCCGCAGGGCCTGCCGCTCCAAGTCTATTGCTTCACGGGGACCACGCAGTGGGCGGATTACGAAGGGATCCAGTCGGACCTGTTCGACCACCTCATTGCCATCCTGCCCGAATTCGACCTGCGCCTATTCCAGGAGCCGAGCGGGCTGGACCTCAAGTCGCTCTCCGGTCGCGACGCCTGACACAAAAACGGCCCGCTTCCGATCCCGGAAGCGAGCCGTCCCTGTCCCCCCTATTCGGCGGGTGCCGAAAGGCGTTACGCGGCTTCGACAGCCTCGTCCGGATCGCGCAGCACATAGCCGCGGCCCCAGACGGTTTCGATGTAGTTCTCGCCGCCACACGCGCTCGAGAGCTTCTTGCGCAGCTTGCAGATGAACACGTCGATGATCTTGAGTTCGGGTTCGTCCATGCCGCCATACAAATGGTTGAGGAACATTTCCTTGGTCAGCGTGGTGCCCTTGCGGAGCGAAAGCAGCTCGAGCATCGCATATTCCTTGCCGGTCAGGTGGACGCGGGCGCCATCGACTTCCACGGTCTTGGCGTCGAGGTTCACCGCCAGCTTGCCGGTGCGGATGACCGACTGGCTGTGGCCCTTGGAGCGACGCACAACGGCGTGGATGCGGGCGACCAGCTCGTCACGGTGGAACGGCTTGGTCACATAATCGTCCGCGCCGAAGCCGAACGAGCGAATCTTGCTGTCCATTTCCGAAATTCCGGAAAGGATCAGGACCGGGGTCTGCACCTTGGCGACGCGCAATTTCTTGAGCACATCGTAACCATGCATGTCGGGCAGGTTGAGGTCGAGCAGGATGATATCGTAATCATACAGCTTGCCCAGATCGAGGCCTTCCTCGCCCAGATCGGTGGAATAGACATTGAAGCCTTCGGTCGTGAGCATCAGCTCGATGGCCTTGGCGGTTGTCGGCTCGTCTTCGATCAGCAGAACGCGCATTTGGGTGTCCCCTTTATCCCCTGCGGTAATCTCTCGTCCCGATTAACGACCCGGTAGGAGAGGTTGCCTTGAATTAACCACGCAACTTCTCACCAAAAAAGGTTAATAAGAAGTTTAACGCGTTAACGATTTCCATGTGAGTCTTTCGAGTCACAGTGTTTTTGGGGTCCCTCAAACGCCGGGCGCGAGCCATCCGGCTAGCTTGGCTTCCGGCCTGACCGGCCGACGCGCAGTCGCGCTTGCACTCGGCTTCGCCTCGCGAAGCTCTCCAAGCCATACGGATTGCGCAAGGAAACGGTCACGCCAGTGACCGCAAGGCCGACGGGCCGCCCGCAGGTGCCCTGCAGCCGGAACGAATGTCCCGGCGGAGGGACAGCACCGAGGATGCCCGCCCGGATGGGCGGGCGGAACATCAAATGCTCTCCAGCTTCTTCTGTCGCCGTCTCTGAACCGATGAGCCGATCCCGATCGCCTCGCGATATTTGGCGACGGTGCGCCGCGCGAGGTCGAAGCCTTCGCCCTTGAGCAGTTCCACCAGCTTGTCGTCCGACAGGATCTTCTTCGGATCCTCGGCATCGGTCAGCGCCTTGATCCGCGCCTTGACCGCCTCCGCGCTCGCGCCTTCACCATCGGTGCCGCCGCCGACACCGCTGGTGAAGAAATACTTCAGCTCGAATGTCCCGCGATCGCAGTGGAGGTACTTGTTGCTGGTCACGCGGCTGACCGTGCTTTCATGCATCTCGATCGCCTCGGCCACCTTGGCGAGGGTGAGCGGTTTCAGCTCGGACACGCCCTTGCGGAAGAAGCCGTCCTGCTGCTTCACGATCTCGGCGGCGACCTTGAGGATCGTCTTCTGCCTTTGGTCGAGCGCCTTGATCAGCCAATTGGCATCGGCGAGCTTTTCCGACAGCCAGCTCTTCGATTGCTTGTCGGTGCAGCCGCCGCGCAGCTCGACATAATAGTCGCGATTGACCACGAGGCGCGGCAAGGTCGCCTGGTTGAGCGCAATGTCCCAGCCGCCATCTTTCGCCGCGGTGATCAGGATATCGGGGACGACCGGCGCCTGGCCTCCTCCGCCGAATTTGAGGCCCGGTCGCGGATCGTAGCCGCGCAGTTCGGCCAGCATCTCGGCAAGGTCCTCGTCATCGACATCGCAGATGCGTCTCAACTGCGCGAAGCTGCCCTTGCCGAGCAGTTCGAGGTTGGCGAGCATCACCTGCATGCAGGGGTCGTAGCGGTCGGCCTCCTTCGCCTGCAGCGTCAAGCATTCGGACAGACTGCGCGCGCCAACTCCCGTGGGTTCGAGCGATTGCACCACTTCGAGCGCGGCCTCGACATCGACAAGGGTTACGCCGAGGTCGCCGGCGATCTCCCGCAGGGGCACGGTGAGGTATCCCGCTTCGTCGAGCAGGTTGATGATATGGCGCGCGACAAAGGCAGTCCGTTCGTCCGGAGCCACGGGACCGATCTGCGCTTCCAGATGTTCGGCCAAGCTTGGTTCGCTCTCGCCCTGTTCGGCGAAATCGTAACTGTCTTCACCCGGGCCCGATCCATGTGCTGCCGACCAGTCGCCAGTGTCGCGGTCACGGTCGAGAGCATCCGGATCGATATCGAGCGGGGCATCGGCCTCGCCCGCGCCTGCCATCATCAGTTCGTCCGATGTGGAAGCATCGTCCGCTGCATCGCTTTCGGGAGACTCGCCCGCCTCGCGGCTGGTTTCGCCCGCTTCCAGCAGCGGGTTGTTGTCCAGCGCATCTCCGATAAAGGCCTCGATCTCGAGATTGGACAGCGCCAGCAGCTTGATCGCCTGCTGCAGCTGAGGCGTCATCACCAGCGATTGGGTCTGCCGGAGGTCTAACCTCGGTCCCAGCGCCATTGGTCAGACCTCCCGCGAAGGCATCACAGCGTAAAGGATTCGCCGAGATAGAGACGCCGCACATTCTCGTCCGCGACCAGTTCCTGCGGGCTGCCGGCAAACAGGACCTGCCCGCCGTAAATGATGCAGGCGCGGTCCACGATATCGAGCGTCTCGCGGACATTGTGATCGGTGATCAGCACGCCGATGCCGCGATTCTTGAGGTCGATCACAAGGCTGCGGATATCGGCGATCGAGAGCGGGTCGATGCCCGCGAAAGGTTCGTCCAGCAACATGATGGACGGTTTTGCCGCCAGCGCGCGGGCGATCTCGCAGCGGCGGCGTTCACCGCCCGACAGCGCCATGGCCGGGCTGTCGCGCAGGCGGGTGATGTGGAATTCCTCGAGTAGTTTTTCGAGCTCTTCCTCGCGCACCTTGGGGTCGGGTTCGACCATTTCCAGCACGCATTTGATGTTCTGTTCCACGGTCATACCGCGGAAAATGCTGGTCTCCTGCGGGAGGTAGCCGAGGCCGAGGATGGCGCGGCGATACATGGGCAGGGCAGTCACGTCCTCCCCGTCCATCAGGATGCGGCCCGAATCCGGCCGGACGAGGCCCATGATCGAATAGAAGCAGGTGGTCTTGCCCGCGCCATTGGGGCCGAGCAGGCCGAGCACTTCGCCCTTGGCAACGGTCAGCGAAATATCGCTGAGTACGGCGCGCTTGTCATAGCTCTTGGCGATGGAGATGACTTCCAGACCCTCTCCACTCAGCGGCGGAGCGGCATTTGCAGAGGCATGCTCCATGGCCTCGGCCAGAGCGTTGGTGTCGATCGCGTCGTTCTCGAGCGTGGTCATGGGCGTCCAGATAGCACGGAATGCTGCGCTTTGAAGGCCGTTTGGCAAGATTCATGCATGACATTCATCGGCAGGCTGATTGCAGCAGCATTTTGAACATATGGTTACTGCCCTTGCCACCATGACGGGGAAGCGCGATAAGGACAGTCAGGGAATGGAGAGGAGAGAGGCGCATGGGACACGCGCTGGAAGGCTCCGCCGAACAGACGCAGAAGCGCACGGCTGGGGCAAATGGATGGGGTCGCAAGATGAGCGACCACGTGGCGTTCGGCCTGCTGGTCTACACGGGCCTGCAGATTTTTGTTACCTCGGTGGCACTCAAGGCGAACAATAACAGCATATTGCCCTATTTCGCGCTGGTGCTGCTGGTGGTGGCGATTATCCCGGCATGCTGGATGATCGAGAAACGCTGGACCGACCTGCCAGAGGAGGAAACACGAAATCCCGATCTGGCCGGTGCCTTTGCGCGCGACCGGGCGATCATCTGGTGCGCGGCCATTGGCCTTCCGCTCGGCATCACCGCACTCATCAAGGGCCTTTCGTTCCTTTTCGCCTGAAGCGGGCCATGTTCTCCACATTGGTTTGCCTGCCGCGCGCGAGGCGCTAGGCTGACTGCATGTGCATTTACCTGCGCCACCTGCTTGCTGCATTCCTGCTCTTCTGGGCGGGCGCGGCCCATGCCGCACTCCTACCGGTCGAAGCGCCGGAGCCGCAGCCGACCATGGCTCCGAGCGAGATCGAGGCTGAGCCCGAAAGCGGGCAGGATGAACGTATTTCGGATCGCATCGCGGGCATCTTTGCCGAGGTGCCCAGCCTCACCGGCGTCACGGTCGGCGTCGAGGAAGGCGTTGTCACTCTTGCCGGGACCGTGGAAGATGCCGATGCGGCGGACAGGGCTGTCGCCATCGCCGAGCGCGTCAGTGGCGTGGTGACGATCGAGAACAATATCGAGCGGGACGTTTCGGTCGATAGCGGCTTCGGCCTCGGGCCATTGGGCGACAAGATCGCCACCTTCACCCGAAACCTGCCGCTGTTCGGCGCGGCACTGCTAGCCGCGCTGCTTATTTCTGCCTTCGGCTACGCGCTGGCCGCGCTTACCGGCCTGTGGCGCCGGATCACTCCCAATGTCTTCCTGGCTGAACTGATCGCCAGCGCGATCCGGTTCATCTTCGTGATCTTCGGCATTGTGATTGCGCTCGACATGGTTGGCGCCGGAACGCTGCTTGGCGCGGTGCTTGGTGGTGCGGGCGTGATCGGCATCGCGCTCGGCTTTGCCATGCGCGACACGGTGGAGAACTATGTCGCCTCCTTGATGCTCAGCGTGCGCCAGCCCTTCCGCGCCAATGACTGGGTGGTGATCGACCAGCATGAAGGCCGCGTCATCCGCCTGACCAGCCGCGCGACGATCCTGATGACGCTCGACGGCAATCATTTGCGTATTCCCAACGCGCAAGTCTTCAAGGCGGTGATCCTCAATTACACGCGCAATCCGCAGCGCCGCTTCGACTTCGAGATCGGGATCGATGCGGATGACGATCCCACCGCTGCGCGCCACCTCGGTGTGGACGTGCTGCGTTCGCTCGACTTCGTGCTCGACGATCCCGAACCGCAGGGCCGCGTGGTCGCGGTCGGCGATTCCAACATCGTGCTCAGTTTTCTCGGCTGGATCGATCAGGAAAAGACTGACTGGTACAAGGCCAAGAGCCGCGCCATCCCTGCGGTCAAGGATGCGCTTGAGCAGGCCGGATTCGCAATACCCGAACCGATCTACCGCCTCCGTTTCGATCCGCGCAGCGCGCCCTTGCCGACGGGGTCGGCCGAACTGACCACCGCTGCATCGCCAGCTGCTCCCGTCCCTGCACCGCCCCCACCTGCACCCGACAGCACCGAAGCTGATGTAGCGCCCGCCGACGAGATCGCGCGCATGGTCGAGGAGGAACGGGCCGACACGAAGGCCGCCGAGGCCGACCTGCTTGATCCGGACCGGCCGGTGGAGTGAATTCCCTGGAAGTGGGCGATTTCCGCCCGAGCGTCGCTCCTGAAAGTGAGACTTGGGTTATTGTGGCCGGGCCAGCGCGATGGCGCGCGCTGAGAGATCTCTGAACTGCGGGAGGATGATTTCCGCCTCCGGGTTGTTCCAGCTCATGGTCACCACATGCCATCCGCCGTGATGATCCTGCAGCAGCCAGCTCAAGTTGATCACCCCGGGTTCCGAACCACCTTTGTAACCGAAATATTGCCAATCCCCAGCCAAATGGTCAGGAACATTGGTGTTCACTGCCATGATACTGCGTGCCGTGGGGTCTTCGAGCTCACTGATCCGGCGCATGAGATTGGCCATGTCCTCACCCGACACCAGCCATTCGATATCGAGCGCCGTGGGGTTGCCGGTAAAGGTCATCATGAATTCGAACATGTCAATTTCACTGTCGGCCGTGGCTTCAAGCGCGGCGAGGCGGCCGGCCGCATCTGCGGCGCGATAGGCGTCGATATCGCCGTCGATCTTCAGCGCGATCATCTCGCGCGCCGCCATGAAGGGAACCAGCAGTGCCGGATCGGAATGACCCGATGCGGCAACCTCTGCCTCCACTGCGCTACGCCCGAGCAATGACAGAAGCTGGTCGGTGGCGTTATTGTCGCTGACCGAGATCATCTGTGTGGCGAGCGTGTGAAGCGTGGTCGGCCCGCCTTCAGGCCACGTGCTTGTGATGCCCGAAGGTCCGCTGCTGTCGAGCGGCACGACATCGCTCCAGCTGCGCTCTCCTGCTGCAACCTGGCGGGCGAGCGCGGAAAGTATGTACAGCTTGAAGGCGGACCCGATGCCCAGCTGCCGGTCGGCATTGTATGACAGCACAGGCGCACCACCATTTAGCGGTGCAATCAGGATTGATGACTCTCCCGGTAATGCCTGGAAATCGGCCAACAGTTTTTCGGCTGTGTCATCGGCCGGGCCGGTGTTGTTCACAATGATCCCTGCCACGCGGAACGGCGCTTCGCCGGAAAGATTGAATGCGCCCCAAGCGAACCCGCGCTCGAAACGGAAGGCGAATCGGGCGGCGGTTGGCGATGTCGCTTCAACTTCTTCCAGCCCGACCAAAGGGCCGTATTGGGCGGCTACCGGGTCAAACATGGCAGAGAACCGCTCTTGCGAAGTCCGTGCGGTAAAGACGTCGTCGAACACGTCAGTGTAGACCGCCTCTCCATGCAGCACTTCCACAATTTCCCTCGCGCGCTGCTCCACATCCTGTGCGGCGGCAGCGATGGGAGTGAGGAGAAGAACGGCTGCGGCAAGCGCGCGATACAACATCCCGCTCGCGCCCGTGATTCTGAAACTGGTCATTCTGCGATTACTCCTCTTCCCCTGCTCGGTCCTCTTGCGAGGATGCCGGTGTGAAGCCGGGATTGGCGTGTGGTGCGCGAAGTTCGAAGACGATGATTTCTGCATTCTCGCCCTTTGCAAACAGCACGGAATTCGGGTGCGAGGGCGTCGTGTCAGTCAATTGCAGGGTCATCAGCGGCGTGGACAGGGCAACCGCAAACAGGGCGACAGCCGTTGCCCAGGATGCTCTTCCGGGTGAGCGGTTCAGGTCGCGATCGAGAACCTTTTTGACGCGTTGGGCAAGCGCGTTGCGTGTTGGCGCGACGCCATGTGTTCCGAAAACGATTCCGATGCCGTGGTTACGGGCTGTGTTGACCAGAAGGCTCGCGTAGGCCGTATCCTCGATATTCGCGGCCAGCACGGCATCGTCGGCCGCTTCCTCGCGCAGCTGGTGCGCTTCTCGCGCCAACATCCATGCCAATGGATTGAACCAGAACAGAGCCACGCTCAGCCGGACCAGGATGAGCTTCAGCCAGTCAGCCCGCGCGATATGCGCCAGTTCGTGCGCCACGACGGCTTCCGCGCATTCTTGGCTCGCCACGGCATCCGCATTGAGCAGGATCTTTGGCCGCAAAGCGCCCCAGCTCACCGGCGATGCAATCCCTTCGCTGGCCAGCAACGCAGTACTCTTCGAAAGTCCGATCCGATGCTGCGCGCTGGACAAAATCGCAAGCCACCGATCGTCGGTCACAGGGCGGGCACGCTCTGTCAGCAACGCCAGTCGGAGCAATGCCAACATTAAATGCGCGATGAGAAGCAGTGCCGGCAATAGGTAAGCAAGGAGCAGCCAGTCTGTCGCTGTCTGTGGCCAGACTGACGAGGCAAGTTGGGTGGAGGAAACAGAAACAGCCGGCGCCAGGGCCGATGCGTAGGAACTCGCAACCTCCAGCGGCGGAAACAGCGCTGATACAAGCGGCAGCGCAGCGATTGCAGCCAGGCCGAGGTGGGCGATCCAGCTTCGATCCGAGGCGGAGCGGTCACTCATAAGCCGCAGGATCAGCAGGGTTGCGCCCGCAATCACGAAGGACTTCGCGGCGAGGAGAACGATCATTCCCCGGATTCCCTGGCCCTGTCGGCTCGGGCCTGGGCAATCATCGCTTCAAGCTCGTCAAGCTGCTCATCGTCTAGCTGTTCGGACATGCCGAGTAACGCCGTCGCAGCGCCAACCGGAGAGCCACGGAAGAACACGCGTACGAGTTCCTTGAGGGCAGTCTTGCGTGCCTGGTTGTCGGGTACGGCCGGATGGTAGAGGTGGCCTTTGGGGCCATCGGTGCGACGGACAAAGCCCTTCTGCTCGAGCCTGCTGAGCATGGTCCGAACGGCAGAGCCGCTAGGCTGTCCGGACAAGGCCTCTGATATCTCGGTGACAGTCAGGTCTCCCCTCTCGTATAGAAGGTCGACAATCTCCCGTTCCCGCGGTGGCAATTTCTTCAACATCGGCACCCCACACTTGGCTGCTACATTTGTAGCGTGCCACAAATGTAGCGCGTATGCAATGGGCAGAGGTGTGGGTCATGCGAGACGGGGGTGTGGGCACTCCCTCTCGCAGGACTACGCCCGGGTCCGGGTGTGCCTGGGCTTACGCCCTCTCCGCCTCGTAGCGTTCGATCTGCTGGAAGATGATAGGAGGCAGGTCCTTGGTCTCGCCTCCATGCTCGTCATCGAGCGTGAGCACGCCGATCAGGCGGGAGTGGCCTCACTTTCTCAGGGGCCTTCGTACGGCCTCACCGGAAAGACCGGAAAACTGTGTAAATTGCCGCGTTTGCGTCGTTCCTCGAGAATGCTCTGCGAAACGGGGTCGTCGAACACGGCGTGATAGCGCGGATCGGCGCGCACTTCTTCGGGCCAATCCGGACTGGGCGAATCGAGTAATCGCGCGGTTTGGTCCAGCCCGCGATACTCCTCTCCCTGTTGGCCCAGCACGGATAACGCGTCCTCATACTGGCCGAAAGCGGCCAGGATCACTGGTGCTACGTCATTCACACCCAGTTCCGCAGCCGTCACAGGAAGGGGCCTGTTCTCCCGATAGGCTGGGAGAACCAGAGAAGGCAGGAACCGCTCTTCCTCGGGCAAAATGGTGGTCCACCGTTCGCGCCACAGGGAAGCATCGGATCGATATTGCTCGTCGTCCGCGAGCCACATCAACCCGCCATACCATACGTCGTTGACGAGGAAGCAATCGGTGCATTCCATCGCCGCGCTTCGTACCTCGTCATAATTGCCCGCCAGGACGAGCGATAATGTGTAGAAATTGTTGTAGCTTGTATCGACGGGATCGATGCGCAGTGCCTCCCGGTAATGCTGCAAGGCAGCTTCACTTTCACCTACGGCAGTAAGGTTCAGGCCGAGTGCGTATTGCCCGAGCGCATAGTCGGGATGGTCTTGGGTGAGCTCTTGCAAATTGACAATCGCTGCGCCGACATCTCCGCCAAAGGTCGTGGGCATCAATTCGCGCGCCACCTGCGCCATGAGATTGCCCGGGTCGCGTTCCAGCGCGTTATCGATAGAAGCAGTCGCCAACGCCTCGCCTTCGGACGGTGACAGCGAAAAAGCGGCAGGATCGCCAAGTGCAAGGGTCAATCCCAAAGCGGCTTGTGCCGCCGCAAAATCTGGATCGATCTGGACGGCGCGCTGGAACTGGGCAAAGGCGCTACGCCGGTTGTCGCCGAACTGCCGCGACAGGAGCAGCTCCATTCCGCGCAGATAGGCCTCGTAAGCCCGGGGATTCGCATCGACATGCGCAATCGTGCTGCCCTGGCCGACCCCGAAGCGCGATTGCAGCATGGATGCCAGCGCATTGCTGGTACGAAGCATAAGCACATCGAGAAAGCCGCGATCTTCCCGGAAGCGCTCGTTCCATAGCTGCCGCGACGATCTTGCCTCGATCAGCGCAATATCGAGGACCACCTCGCTTCCGCTGAATTGCATCGAGCCTTCGACGAGATAGTCCACGCCGAGACGCTCGCCGATTGCAGCAATCGACAGCCCCTCCTCGGCAAGCTGGGTGGTGGAGGTGTTGGAGACCAAAGCGAGGCCGGCAAGGCCGGAGAGATTGGTATTGAGGGCGCCGGAGAAACCGTTTGTGAGGGCGTTGTCGCCGTCTCCCGCATCGCCTGAAACGCTGAAAGGCAGTATGGCCAAAGCCACCGGTTCGCTGGCCACCTCCACTGTTTCGGCGGTCGTGCCGTTCATTGCGACATAGGTGCCGCCTGCCACCAGCAGCGCGGCCGCGACTGTCCCGCCAAGCACCAGCGCGCGCTTGTTCGACCGCTTGCCCGGCGCAGCGGCGGGCGCCTCGACCAGTTCGTGCGGCGCTTCGCCGATCAGCCGCGCGACTGCCCTCTCCAGCCCGGCCAGGCCGGACCGCGATGCGGGCCATTCGGAAAAATCGAGTGCCTGCACCTGGCGAAAGCCGAATGGTTGCTGGGTCCCGTCGAGCGTGATCGGCACGATCTTGCCTTCGTCTCGCGCATATCCGGCCTCATCGAGGACCCAGTGGCTTTCGATCGAATGGGCGGACCAGGCGACGACTACCGCCCTTGCGGCCCGTATTTCGCGCTCGATATCCTTGGCGAAATGGCTTCCGCCTTCGATATTGCGATCCCACCAGACGCTATGCCCAAGCTCTTCGAGAGCCTTGGCAAGACTCTCGATCCTGGCCTGGTCTGCGCGCGCGTAGGAAAGGAACACGTCGGACATGGCGACAGATTGCAGTATTGAACTGCCAAGTCCACCTGCGGAGCGCAGCTATTCTTGCCTGCGCAAGAAATTCGCAAAAAGGCCGGCGCATCAATCCAATGCGCAAGGCCGGGTATTGCCTACCCCTCGGCCTTGTTCGCCTCGTAGCGTTCGATCGCTTCGAGCGTGACCTTGCGCGCTTCCGCGGCATCGCCCCAGGCACCGACACGGACCCACTTTTCCTTTTCGAGGTCCTTGTAGTGGGTGAAGAAGTGCTCGATCTGCTGGAAGATGATCGAGGGCAGGTCCTTGGTTTCGCCGACATCCGAATAATAGGGGAAGGTCGAATCGATCGGCACGCAAATCAGCTTCTCGTCGCCGCCATGTTCGTCTTCGAGGTTGAGCACGCCGATTGGCCGTGCCCGCACCACGCAGCCGGCCATGAAGGGCGAGCGGGCGATCACCAGCGCATCGAGCGGGTCGCCATCGGGTGACAACGTGTGCGGCACGAAGCCGTAATTTGCCGGATAGCGCATAGGCGTGTGCAGGATGCGGTCGACGAACAGCGCGCCGCTCTTCTTGTCGAACTCGTACTTCACCGGTTCTCCGCCGGTCGGCACCTCGATGATGACATTGAGGCTTTCGGGCGGATTGTCCCCCGTAGGAATGTGTTCGATACGCATGGATGCTCCCTGCTCTTCCCGAGTCTCTGGCGGCATCCCCTCCCGCAACTGGCCGTGCCGTTAGAACAGCTTGCGCCGGATTGCCACAGGTCAATTGCGCCGCCGCCGCTTTCGAGTCATTGTAACGTTCGTGAATATGGCGGTGAGAAGAGTCGTTTTACAGGCTCCCACCGTGTGCGGAGAGGAGTTGAGAGGATGCATGTAGGCCTGGCCAGTGGGTTCGCGCACCAGCGCGGAGACAATTACGACGATGCGCAATTGCTGCGCGAAGAGATCGAGAACCTCGTCCTGGCCGAAGAGCTGGGCTTCGATTCGGTGTGGATTACCGAGCATCATTTCTCCGACTATTCGGTGTCGAACGATCCGCTCTTCCTGCTCACGCATATTGCCGGGCGCACCAAGCGGGTGAAGCTGGGCACGCAGTGCATCATCGTGCCCTGGCACAATCCGGTGCGGCTGGCCGAGAACATCATCAACCTCGATATCCTTTCGGGTGGCCGGGCGCTGCTGGGCTTTGGCGGCGGGCTTGCCCCGCAGGAATTTGCCGGCCTGGGCATCGACCAGAACAAGAGCCGCGATCTCTATAACGATGTCCTCGACGTGCTCATCCCGGCGCTGGAAACCGGCGTGATCGAGGGCGAGGGCGCGTTCGGCAAGATCCCGCGCACCGAATTGCGCCCGCGTCCGATCAAGAGCTTCGAAGGGCGCAAGTTCTGCGGCTCGCTGTCAGGCAATTCCATGTATGCCGCTGCCCGTCATGGCTTCGGCAACATGGTGCTGATGATCCCGCAGCGCGGTAAGGAAACCCCGCCCGACCAGTACAAGGCGATCTGGGACGAGGTGCATGGCGACGGCTCCTCGCCGCCCCCACCCATGCTCAGCGGCAATTTCTACATCCATGAGGATGGCGATTTCGCCGAGCAGCAGGGGCAGATGTACCTTGCCAACACCATGCGCGCGGCGATCAAGAACTACTCGCTCGCCAAGCCGGGCACCTTCGCCAATGTGAAGGGCTATGAGCATTACGAGAAGATGATGCTGCATAGCCCGGAGGAGATCGACGCCTATTGCGAGAACTTCTCCAAGGGCGCGATCACCGGAACGCCGCAGCAGATCCTCGACCGGCTGTGGGAGCTGAAAGGCATCTACAACCCGCAGGGCTTCTTCCCGCATGTCTATTATGGCGGCATGCCGCAGGAGGATGCGCGCCGTTCCATGTACATGTTCGCCGAAACGGTCTTGCCCGAACTCAAGAGCTGGGAAGCCGATACCTCGATTGACGATCGTTTCCTCGAGGCGGCTGAATAGTTGCGGCTTTTGCGGGTGCGGCTTAAGGGCTGCACCCCATGAGCAAGGTTGAAACGCCGCGTCCCATTCGCGGCACGCAGGATATATTCGGACCCGAAGCAGAGGCCTTCGCCTTCGTGGTGGAGACGTTCGAGCGCGTGAGGAAGCTGTACCGCTTCCGCCGCGCGGAAATGCCGGTCTTCGAAAAGACCGAGGTTTTCGCCCGTTCGATCGGTGAGACCACCGATATCGTTTCCAAGGAAATGTATTCCTTCCTCGATCGCGGCGAAGAAAGCCTCACGCTACGGCCCGAATTCACCGCCGGCATCTGCCGCGCCTTCCTGACCGATGGCTGGCAGCAATATGTGCCGCTCAAGGTGGCGACGCATGGTCCGGTCTTCCGTTACGAGCGTCCGCAAAAGGGCCGCTACCGCCAGTTCCACCAGATCGATGCCGAGATCATCGGCGCGGGCGAGCCGCAAGCCGATGTCGAACTGCTCGCCATGGCCGACCAGCTCTTGCGCGAACTGGGCATTGCCGATGGCGTGACGCTGCAGCTCAACACCTTGGGTGATGGCGACAGCCGCGAGGCATGGCGCGCCGCCCTGATCGAGTATTTTTCCGCCGTGCGCGGAGAACTTTCAGAGGATTCGCAGGAACGGCTCGAAAAGAACCCGCTACGGATTCTCGACAGCAAGGATCCGCGCGACAAGGTCTTCGTCGCGGATGCGCCGCTGATCGACGATTTCCTTTCCGGTGAAGCGCAGGATTTCTTCGGCGCGGTTACCGCAGGCCTCGATGCCGCGGGCGTGGCGTGGACGCGCAATCCGGCGCTGGTGCGCGGGCTCGACTATTACCGCCACACCGCCTTTGAATTCGTCACCGACCGCTTGGGCGCACAGGGTACGGTGCTTGCCGGCGGACGCTATGACGGGCTGATGGAATCGCTTGGCGGCAATCCCACGCCGGCGGTCGGCTGGGCTGCGGGTATCGAACGCCTCGCCATGCTGGTGGGTGAGCGCGATGCGGCTCCTCTCGATGTGGCAGTTATTCCGCTGGGCGATGCCGCTTCGGCGCGCGGAGAGGGCCTGCTGGCCGAATTGCGTCGCCACGGCGTCTGTGCCGAGATGGATTATCGCGGCAATATGAAGAAGCGCATGCAGCGCGCCAATAATGCCGGTGCCAGCGTGGCGGTGATCCTTGGCGATGACGAGCTTGCCAAGGGTGTCGCCAATCTCAAGGACCTTATCGAAGGCGACCAGCATGAAGTGCCGCTGGGCGACCTTGTCGATCATGTCTTCGGCCTGCTGTCGCGCCAGGGCCGGGGCGACCAGGCGCGCTGGGCGATCCGCCGCGACTGATGTCCATTCCTGCCGAACGCCTGGCGCAGATCGCCAATCGCTTTGCCGAACTCGAAGCGCGCATGGCCTCGGGCCAGCTCGAAGGCGAGGCTTTCGTGCAGGCGAGCCGCGATTATGCCGAACTCGAGCCTGTGGCCAAGGTCGCCGCCGAGGTGACCTCCATTCGCGAGGAGATTTCCGGCCTTACCGAGATGCTCTCCGATCCCGAGATGAAGGCCATGGCGGAAGAAGAACTGGCCGAACTGAAGCAGCGCCTGCCCGAAGCCGAGCACGAGCTGGCCATTGCCATGCTGCCCAAGGACGAGGCCGATGCCCGTTCCGCGATGCTCGAAATCCGCGCGGGGACGGGCGGCGACGAGGCAGCGCTTTTCGCGGGCGATCTCTACCGCATGTATGAGCGGTTCGCGGCCGAACAGGGTTGGCGGGTCGAGCCGGTCAGCATGAATGTCTCGGATGCAGGCGGCTTCAAGGAAATCGTAGCAAACGTCACCGGGCAGGGTGTCTTCGCCAAGCTCAAATGGGAAAGCGGCGTGCACCGCGTGCAGCGCGTTCCCGTGACCGAAAGCGGTGGGCGCATCCATACTTCTGCTGCGACGGTGGCGGTGTTGCCCGAGCCGACCGAGGTGGATGTCCAGATTAACGATAATGATCTGAAAATAGATATTTACCGTGCTTCGGGCGCGGGCGGCCAGCACGTTAATACGACCGATTCCGCGGTGCGCATCACCCACCTGCCGAGCGGCATCGTGGTGATCCAGCAGGACGAGCGCAGCCAGCACAAGAACCGCGCAAAGGCGATGCAGGTGCTGCGCGCGCGCCTCTACGAGAAGATGCGCGAGGAGGCGCAGGGGGAAGAGGCTGCGGCGCGCAAGGCCATGGTCGGCTCGGGTGATCGCAGCGAACGCATCCGCACCTATAATTTTCCGCAAGGGCGCGTGACCGACCACCGCATCGGCCTGACCCTGCACAAGCTCGACGAGGTGCTGGCGGGTACTGCGCTGGGCGAGATCGTCGATGCCCTGACCGCCGAAGACGAGGCCAAGCGCCTCGCGGCCATGACGGAATGAGACCGTGACGATTGCCGAGGCCTTGCGCGACGCGGCCCGGCGGCTGGAACCTGTCTCCGACACCGCCCGACTCGATGCGGAGCTGCTGATGGCGCACCAGCTGCGGGTCTCGCGATCGGACCTTTTGCTCAAGCACATGCAGGACGATGCCCTGCCGCATCTCGCCAACTTCGAGCATTTCGTTGCCCGGCGCCTCGGCCACGAGCCGATTGCATATATTCTGGGTCAGCAGGAATTCTTCGGGCGCACCTTCGCAGTCATGCCTGGCGTGCTGATCCCGCGCGCCGATAGTGAGACGACCGTGCAGGCCGCGCTCGATGCCGCACCCGTTAATGCCCGTGTGCTCGATTGCGGGACGGGTTCGGGCGCGCTGCTCCTGACATTCCTGGCCGAGCGGCCCGATGCCAGCGGTATCGGTATCGACGCTTCTGCCGAGGCGGCCATGGTCGCGGCCGCCAATACCGCACCGTTGGGCCTCACGGGCCGCGTGCAATTCCTGCGTCGGGACTGGACGCAGGAAGGATGGGCCGACGATTTGGGTGCGTTCGACCTTGTCATCGCCAATCCTCCCTATGTCGAACAGGACGCCGACCTCGATCCCGGCGTGCGCGATTTCGAGCCGGCAGAGGCGCTGTTTGCCGGTCCTGAAGGCCTAGACGATTACCGCGTACTGATCCCGCAATTGCCCGCATTGCTGTCTGAAGGCGGTGTCGCCGTACTCGAAATTGGAGCGTCGCAGGCCCTGACTGTCGCGGAAATTGCCGCAAAATATGGTTTTACTGCGTTGGTCGGCAAGGATCTGGCGGGCAGGGACAGGGCAATTACACTGCGCTTGTCCTGACATTAGGGCTTGGCAAATGATTTTCGAGTAGCTACCTCTAGGTCAGGCCAGTGGTGCGAAAGGTTCAGCCTGCACCCGGGGCCAACTCCTAAATTGCTCGGTAGGCGGCGTTAAATCGCCTTTTGCGTGTGCAGGATTGGAGAACAGGCAGATGCCATGAGGCACTGTCACGAGGGGCAAAGCGACCGGACACAATGTGAAACAGCCGGTCCCAAAGAGGAAACGGATTTCCTTTGAATAGCCAACGTAACAATAATCGCCGGCGCGGCCGCGGAAGCAATCGTGGCGGTGGTGGTGGAAACCAGTCCAACCGGATCGACAATCGGGCGCGCGGCAATGCTCCGCAGCTGCTCGAGAAGTACAAGAAGCTGGCCCATGAGGCTTCGCTCAATGACGACCGGGTGCAGACCGAATATTACCTGCAGTTCGCCGACCACTATTTCCGCGTGATCGCCGACAACAAGGCGCAGAAGGACGAACAGCGCGCCAAGCGCGAGGCCGAGCGCGGTCAGCAGGACGATGACGACAGCGACGATGAGGACAATCGCGAGGAAGAGCGCAGCCGCAAGCCGCGTTCGCGTTCGCGTCGTAATCGCGATGACGAGGATCAGGGCGACTCCGAAGAGGGTCGGCGCGGCGCCGAAGGCGATGACGACGACGGCGCAAATCCCTTCACCCGCGACAATCGCAAGCGCCGCAGCCGCAAGAAATCCGATGACGAGGAAGCGGGGCTCGATGCCGCGCGCCTGCCCCCGTCGATTTCGCGTGGTGACGATGATGACGATGACAGCGACGGCGATGTGGAAGAACAGGCCGAAAAGGCCCGCAAGCCCCGCCGTTCGTCCAAGCGTCGCTCGCAGCCGGCCGATGATGGCGATGACGAGACGTTGCAGGCCGTAGGCTGAGACCGGCGCATCGGGCTTGAAAGCCGGGCCTTCACAGGCCAGTGCCGCTAGCCATGATCCGCGTGCCAGCCTTTCCGACCAAAGTGAGCCGACACGCGGCGCTTTTGGCGCTTGTGCTCGGCGTGGTCTCGGCAAGCGGCTTCGCGCCGATGGGGCTGTGGCCCCTTGCCTTGTTGGCGATAGGTGCCTTCGCCCTGCTTCTGCCGATCGCCACGGGTTGGCGCCAGGCCGCCTGGCTTGGCTGGTTGTTCGGGATGGGGCATTTCACGCTCGGCAATAGCTGGATCGCCACTGCCTTTACCTACCAGTCCAACATGCCTGCCGTGCTCGGCTGGGCGGCTGTACCGCTCCTTTCCCTCTACCTCGCAGTGTTTCCGGCGATTGCTGCCGGCGCCGCCCGCGCGATCGCGGGCAAGCGCAAGGGTGCCGTCCTCGCGCTGGGCTTTGCGGCTTGCTGGATAATCGCCGAATGGCTGAGAAGCTGGGTCTTCACCGGCTATGCATGGAACCCGTTCGGTGCCGTCCTGTTGGGCCCGGACGACCGGCCGGGCCTTGCCGCGCTCGCTCCCTTCATGGGCACCTATGCCCTTTCAGGACTTGCCGTCCTGCTGGGGGTGATGGTGGTGCATCTGCTGACCACGCGCGCCTTTGTTGCAGCCTCCCTCGCCGCGTTCCTGCTGGCGGCTGGGATGTACTGGCCTGCGGGCGAGGGCGAGGAAGGTAGCCTGGCTGTGACCATTGCCCAGCCCGACATCCGGCAGGAAGTCCTCTCCGACCCGCTCCATTACGAAGAGAATTTCCAGCGCCTGGCGGAGCTGTCCCTGCCGCGCGAGCCCGGGCAGACGCGTCTGGTCCTGTGGCCCGAATCGGGCATGGTCGACTATCTGCAGGACGGATATCCGCAGCGTTATTACAACAGCACCACCGCGCTCGGCAGCCCGGAATTCGCCCGCGCGCGGTTGGGCCGCGTGGTCGGAGAAGGCAGCGTGCTGCTGACGGGTGCGGTCGATTTGGAGATCGGTCCGGACGAGACGGGTTATGTCCGTGCTCTTGGAGCCTACAACTCGGTCACGGCCATCGATGCCGGAGGAGGTATTGTCGGCTCCTATGCCAAGGCACACCTGGTCCCCTACGGTGAATATCTGCCCATGCGCTGGCTGCTCGAACCGATCGGGCTGAGCCGGCTGGTGCCCGGCTCGATCGATTTCCTTCCCGGTCCGGGCCCGCAATCCTTCGAGCTCGGCGATCACGGAAGGGCGGGCATACAGATCTGCTACGAGATCGTTTTCTCCGGACAGGTCGTCGATCCGAAGAACCGCCCCGACTATATCTTCAACCCGTCCAATGATGGCTGGTTTGGGGCTTTCGGCCCGCCGCAGCATTTTGCGCAGGCTCGGCTGCGCGCAATAGAGGAGGGGCTGCCCGTCCTGCGCGCAACAACCACCGGCATTAGCGGGATCGTGGATGCGCACGGGGTGGTGCGCGCCCGCGCCGGCAAACAAGTCCGGCAGCGCATCGACGGCTTTGTCCCGCCGGCCCTTCCGCCGACACTTTTTGCCCGGTTGGGAAATAGCCTGCCGCTTATCTGGGCCCTGTTTTTCCTTGCAATGGCTGCTGTTGTAATACGCCAGCGACCCCGTTAGACCTCCGCCGCAATCCAACGAAAACACAAGATCAGAGGACTCACCATTCTATGCGTCAATCCTACCTCTTTACCTCCGAAAGCGTTTCCGAAGGTCATCCGGACAAGGTCTCGGACCAGATTTCCGACGCCATTGTCGACCTGTTCCTGTCCAAGGATCCGGAAGCGCGCGTTGCGTGCGAGACTCTAACGACGACGCAGCTGGTGGTGCTGGCGGGCGAGATCCGATGCAAGGGCGTGTATGAGAATGGCGCATGGGCCCCCGGCGCTCTGGACGAGATCGAGAAGACCGTGCGTGGCGTGGTCAAGGATATCGGCTATGAGCAAGACGGCTTCCACTGGGAAACGCTGACCTTCGAAAACCATCTGCATGGACAGAGCGCGCATATTGCGCAGGGCGTCGATGCCAGTGGCAACAAGGATGAAGGCGCGGGCGACCAGGGCATCATGTTTGGCTATGCCGCCGACGACACGCCCGATTTGATGCCGGCTACACTCGATTACAGCCACAAGATCCTCGCCAAGATGGCGGCGGATCGCCATTCGGGCGCGGCACCTTTCCTCGAGCCGGACAGCAAGAGCCAGGTGACGCTGCGCTATGAGGGCGACAAGCCAGTGGCTTGCACTGCCGTGGTCGTTTCGACCCAGCACGCGCCAGGCTATGACCAGGGCGAGAAGAAGGCCAAGCTCGAAGAATATGTGAAGGGCGTTATCGCCGAGGTGATCCCGGCTGAACTGCTCTCCGACGAGACCGAATACCACATCAATCCGACCGGTTCCTTCGAGATCGGTGGTCCCGATGGCGATGCCGGCCTGACCGGGCGCAAGATCATCGTCGACACCTATGGCGGTGCCAGCCCGCATGGTGGCGGTGCCTTTTCGGGGAAGGACCCGACCAAGGTCGACCGTTCGGCAGCCTACATCACCCGCTACTTGGCCAAGAACATCGTTGCCGCAGGCCTCGCCCAGCGCTGCACGATCCAGCTGGCCTATGCCATCGGCGTCTCCAAGCCGCTTTCGCTCTATGTCGATACGCACGGCACGGGCAAGGTGGATGACGACAAGATCGAAGATGCGATCCGCTCGATGGAAAAGCTCGGCGGCCTGACCCCGCGCGGTATTCGCACGCATCTGGGCCTCAACAAGCCGATCTACCGCAAGAGCGCGGCATACGGCCATTTCGGTCGCAAGCCCGAGGACGAATTCTTCCCTTGGGAGAAGACCGACCTGGTGGACGATCTCAAGGCCGCCCTGGCCTGATCCGACGGCGCGCCGTTCGAGATGGACGGCGCAGCCGACACCTCGCTGACCGTTTCCGAGGGCCGCCTTGGCGGACGGATAGTCGCGCTCGATGCGCTGCGCGGCGTTGCCGTCGCCGGCATTGTGTGGATGAACGTGATCGCGTTCTCCATGCCGGCCGCCGCTTATGTCGATCCGCGGGCCTATGGCGGGCTGGAATCGCTCGACATCGCCTCCTGGGCGGCGGTCTTCGTCCTGGTGGAAGACAAGTTCCGTGCGCTTTTTGCCATGCTGTTCGGTGCGGGGGTCACCATCCTTCTCGACAAGACCGGTCCGAACCGTCTGGGAGGGCACTACGCGCGCATGGCTGTGCTGTTCCTGATCGGCTGGCTCCACGCGCTTCTGCTGGCCAATAACGATATCCTGCGCGTCTATGCGGTAGGCGGGCTGGTGCTGCCGATGCTCGTGCATTGGCGTCCGCGCCTGTTGCTTTGGGCGGCTGCGGGACTGATTGCCGCGCAGATGGCAGTGGCCGCCTGGTACTATCGAGAAGCGATATCCTTCTGGCTTGCAGCAACCGACATTCCCGTGCTTGGGCTCGACCGGGTGCTTGGCATGGATGCCGACACCATTGCTGCAGCTTTGCAGCGCGGGCAGGAAGGACTTGGCGAACGGATCCAGCGCCGCGTGGCTGGCGAGCCCGACCTGACCATGCGTGTCATGGCAGGCCTGCCGAGTTCGCTCGCAGCGATGCTGATCGGCATTGCCTTGTGGCGAACCGGCCTGCTGCGCGGTGACTGGAAGCGCGAACGCGCCATACGGCTCTTTTACCTTACCTCCATTCCTGCCTTGATCGTCCTGGCGGCCATGGCGCTGCTGGTCTGGGTCGGCGGCTTCGATGCGCTGGTGAGCTTCTCCATCTCGCTCATCTGGTCTGCACCATTTGACCTGCTGCTCGCAATCGGATGGGCGGCGCTGTTCATGGCGCTGTTTCACCATGAAGGCGCATTGACGCGACTATGGGCTGCGGCTGGCCGTATGGCGCTGACCAATTACCTGCTTACCAGCCTGATCTTTGCGGCGCTCTTTGCCAGCTGGGGGCTCGGCCTGTTCGGCGCGGTGGGGCGTATCGAGGCCTATCTCCTGTGCCTGCTACCCATTGCCGTGATGCTCTTTCTCTCGCAGCTATGGCTCACACTGTTCAGGCAGGGCCCCACCGAATGGGCCTGGCGGTGCATTGCCCAGCTCAGGCTTCTCCCGTTGCGACGATAGCGGATTTGGTCGAGGCGAGGTCCGCCCGATAACGGCGCGAGGCGAGCAAATAATGCAGCCCCGCCCAGACATAGAGCCCGCCGGTAATCGCCATGGCTATTGTCAGTCCCTTGGTCTCGCCATGGGTCACCGCCAATGTATCGCTCAGCTGGCCGAGCAGCATGGGGCCGAGTGCGCTGGCAATGCCGTAGACCACGTTGAGCACGGCGGAGCAGGTGGCGCGCATGCGCGGATGCATCAGGTTCTGCAGCGCTGCGTAGGTGATGCCGAGATAGCCGAAATTGAGGAAGGTGGCGACGCTCACCAGGCCGAGCAGCAGGCCCAGCTCCTCGCGCGTGATGGCCAGCGCATAGATCGGCCCGCCAAGGATCAGGCACACGGCAGGGACCAGCGCATAGGCGGCAGGGTTCTTCTCTCCCAGCCGGTCTCCCAGCATGCCGCTCAGCACGACGGAAACCGCGGCGGGCAGGCTTGCGATCAGGCCCGAATAAAGGCCCGCTTCGGCCAGTCCGACTTCGAATTCGCGGATCATCAGCGAGGTGAAGAAGTAATTGAGCCCGAAGCCGAGCATGGCGGCAAAGGCCGATCCGATCACGAGGTTGCGCGCGCTGGGCAGGGCGAAGAGGCGCTTGAGCACATCGGTGATCGGTGGGACGTCGTCGCCCGCGCCTATGTCATGCGCGCCGCGCTTGGGCTCTTTCACCAGGAACCAGGCGAGTGCTGCGAGGATGAAGCCGGGAATGGCGGCGATCAGGAAGGTGAAGCGCCAATCGAATTCCTGCGCGATATAGCCGCCGCCGACAAAGCCGACGAAAGCCCCGATGGGCGGGGCCAGCATCAGCACGGAAATGGCCATGCCGCGTTTGTTGGCGGGGAAATAGTCGGAGATGACGGATTGCAGGCTCGGCAGGCCGATCGCCTCGCCCAGCCCCACGCCCATGCGACTGGCAAGCAATTGTATCCAGCCCGTGGCGACACCGCACAATGCCGTCGCGCCGGACCACAGGAAGGTGCCGATGGAGATCAGCGTCAGGCGCCGCACGCGTTCGGCATAGCGCGCGATGACGAGGCCGAGCGCGATGTTGAGCACGGTAAAGGCCGTCGCCATGAGCGAGACCTGGAAATCGGTCAGGCCGAATTCGGTCCTGATCGGCTCGACCAGTACATTGACCACGATCCGGTCGATAAAACCGACCGTGCTGATCGCCGTCAGCACGATCAGTGCCAGCCATGGCGAATTGCTGCGCAAACGCATGATGTGCGAATTCCTCTCCTGTCCCGGCGGGGAGGATAGAGGGGCGCGCCGAAAGCGGAAGAGGAAATGTGGGCGGGGGAGGTGCCGTGCGATTTGCGGCCGATTCCCACCTAACCCCTCACACCTGACACACTGTCCTGTGCGGAAGAATGCTTCGCCGCCCAAATGCCCAGGAATCCTTGCAGAACAGATGCTTGGGGCAGACAGGCGGCGAAGGCGGAGCATGTGCCTGGCCTAGCTATGTTGGGAACGTGTAGGAAAGGGGGCGCCTCCAGCACCCTGCTCAGGACAGCCACTTCTCCCGCTTGGGGCGCGGCGCGGGGGCGGGCTCGTCCTCGAATTCCAGCCAGGCCTGCCGCGTGTCGGCCAGCTTCTCGCGCCAGCCTCCCCAGACATAGCCGGCAGTCGTACCGGAGATTATTCCAAAAATGGCGAGCACGATGGAAGTGCCACCGAGCATGCCCCACACCCCATCAACGATGATCGGTATGATCAAACCCGTTACCCCACCGGCAAGCGCATAGGTCTTGCAATCTTCATCTCCGATATGGTGGAGGATGGCAGTTGTGGGCAGGCCGACAAGGATCATGCTCGGCAGGACGAATGCTCCGCACACGAGTATTGGGAAGAGCGCGATGAAGAGCGCCCCCAGCGGGTCGACCAAGATTCCGGTCACGCCAATCGGCACGCTGAAAAGCAGGAAGAACCCGCTCCCGGCAAGCGTGCCGAACATCACCGCGCGGGCGAAATGGCGAATGTGGTCTTCCATGACTGCCTCCTTTGCAGTGGGTGCGGGCAAGCCGCAGCTCGCCCTGACCTGTTCACGCATTGCCATTGGTGATGGCGGCCTCGCGGATCCAGCGGCCGACCTTGCGGCCATATTTCGCGATCGCGTGCATGTTGAAGAAGTGCCAGGCGCCGAGCACCATGACGGCGAGACCGACCTTGGTGGCGATGAAGCGGATCGCTTCGGGGCCATTGGTCGGTTCGCGCCCGAATTGCAGCGCCAGCAGGATGAAGCCGATATTGAGCAGGTAGAAACCGACCACCAGCAGATGGTTGGTGCTGCGGGCCAGCTTCTCGTCATGACCGAAGCAGTCGATCAGGAAGATCTCGCCATTATAGCTCAGCGTGCGGGCGACCCACATGGTCATCCCGATGCTGGCGGCAAGATAGGCGGCATAGCTGAGTTCGACGATCATCGTTTCCTCCTGTTATTTCGGTAAAAACAGAAATCAGTGTTTGTGAATATGCGCTTGGCGTTCCGCCTCCTTTCTTCAGGCCATTGTCAGGGGTTGGATTTCTTGCCCGGAAGCAGGCGGGCAACCTTGCCGCCCAGCTTCATCAGCGTGACCAGGGTGGATTTGGGCAGGCGCCGGACTTCGTCATACCAATTGGTAAGCCGGGCGATGAAGCCGTGCATATTGCCGATGCGCTCGCGAATATGGGCGGGCACATCCTTGCGCCCTTCCAGCTGTGCGGCGAGCTCGCCCAGCACCGCAATGGTCGGGTCGATCTCGCGCTTCTTGCGCTCGGCACTGATCTTCATCAGCATGTCCCACAGATCGGTATCGGCAACGAAATGGTCGCGCCGGTCGCCCACGACATGCTGGCGGCGGATGATGCCATAGCCCTGCAATTCCTTGAGGGCGGTCGAGACATTGGAGCGGGCAAGGCCGAGCGTCTCGCAAATCTCCTCGGCATGAAGCGGGCGATCCGACAAATAGAGCAGCGCATGGACCTGGCTGACCGAGCGGTTCACACCCCAATGCGTCCCCATTTCCCCCCAATGGAGGATGAAGGCTTCGGCCTCGGGGATATCGGTGACTCGCACGACTCGCACTGCCCTTCCTGTATTTCTGTAATTTCAGAAATAGAAGATAGAGTGCGAATGTCAAGGCGCGGATATACGATTGGTCAAACAGTCAACGACCGGCTTTGGGTGGGGAGCGGACTGAAAAGTAATTGGGGATCGATTTCGGCGGATGCAGAATTGAACTTGGCGTAAGCAAAGCAGTTGGTGGCGTTCACTGAAGACCTTAACGTTAGCCAAGGTACTTTTCGCTTCAAGCCTTCGATTGTGTTCGTTTCGAAATGCTATCGGCGCGCGATAACAACCGCATAGTGCGTGAGGCCAGCACGCGCATAAGCTAGGTCGGCCATCAAAAGCGCGCTGAGCAGGTGTCGATCCTCGTCTTCATCAAAGTGCGCAATAACGTCGTTCAATGCTAAGTGATAGATCACCCCACCGGTGTAGGTTATCTCAGCCTCAGGAAAGTAGGAAGTTATTGCGGGAATGATGTTCTCGCTGTCGGCACACTCAGTTGGATCGCGGCGTATCCACTCTTCAACTGAAAGTGGAAGTGGGCGCAAAGGTAGCTCGCGATCAAGATTGAGCGGGTCTCTCAGAAACCGTTCCGGGAGCAGCCTGCGAACCTTTTCAGCAACATCCATCTCAGCGCTACTCCACTGCAGGCGGTTGCGACCGACATAGTCATCCATGACAAACGAGCCACCTTTTTTGAGCCTGTCTCGACTCCAACGCACAGCATCGTTCGTGTCGAGCATATGATGCAGTGCATTGTTCCAATAGACTAGGTCGTATTGCCCAAGATCCTCTTGAAATGCGTCGCGCGTATGGAAGGCAACCTTATCGGACACTCCTTGCGCTTCCGCGAGAGCGCGTCCCTTTTCCGCCCGAACTTCCGAGATCTCGTAAAGGTCGAAGTGATCTACTAGTCCGATTCGCGCGAGACTGATTTCTTTGGCACCTTCTCCGCAACCAACCGAGATGCCGCGCCCCCACCCTTCAGGCCTTTCCAGTCGCATCCGATCGATAAGGCCGGCCCAAGCTCCAACTAGCGGCTTACCACATGTGACCTCGTTTATGTGCTGCAATATGGTGGGAGATTGCCACCAGCGGCGTTTACCAGGTTCACGTGGTGCAGACCAGTGAGCTGCGGCAATCCTAAGTTCTTCGCGCATTTGGATTTGTCTACGTAAGGTAAAAGGCTGGCCGCGATTGCTCGCAGCTCAAAATACACAAGTCAATGACCACTGAGCGGAGAAACAGCGATCCGAATAGCGGCGCTTTCTATCGCGAAGAAGTCAACAGTCCGCAATTGGGTCGTTAGCGGACGTTCCACTTAGCTCACATAATGCGCAATGGTCTTTTCGGCGACTACCTCCGACGCCGTAGCGTCGGAGGTTTGTGCATTAGCCGCCGCGCCCTTCTCTGCTGGCGATAATGCCCGCCTGCATGTTCAAGGGACGAATGGGCATTTCCGGAGGATCGGCCACATAGAGTTTGACCCAGAGGCTATCACCTTCGCTGAACCAGGACGTCTCATTCGCTGCGCGCAGTGCATCGAGGCTGTTCAGTTCCGTTCCGGAGTCCGCAGTAGCAAAGCCCGGCAGTTCGAAGATGATCCACGAACCCTGGTCCATTTCGCTAATGCTGAGAGGGACTTCTTCCCTTTCGGTAATCACCTGCACTTCGGTGCCGGCGCGCACGGTGGCTCCATTGCCATTTCCGAATTCGATGTCTCCGCGACGCAGGAAGATGGGCGCAGGGGGCGCGGACGGCGGGCCGAGATTGCCAAAGTTGAACGTAACGCCTTCGGGGCGCGGCGCACCGGGACGCCCGAATGCAAAGCCCTGGCGAGGCGGCGAAAAGTTCAAGCGCCCGACATCGCCAGCGCAGACAGAGGCGTTCCAGTCGGGGTGGATCGTGCAGCTTTCATCGGTGGCGACGGAGTTGCTCACCCCGTCATGGAGGAGAATGTGGGAATTGGGGATGCCCGTTGTCGTGCCGTCAAGATCGAGGATCGACAGGGTTCGGTACGAGCCGCCGCCGCGGTTGTCGTTGTCGAACCTTGTATCGTAGTCCGGGAAATAGACCGGTTTGGCGTTGATATATGTCGCGCTTCTGATCGTGCTTGCGGTGGTAACGCCCGAGCTGTTGAACATCAGCCACGACAGGGCACCCGTCTTGCGCAGATCATTGTCCGCGTAGTTGACGAAGGTCGTGTCCTCCACCTCATTGCGGTAATCGTAATATTCGTAAGCACGAATGGGATAGTCCGGGATCATGGGCTTGGGCAGGCTGCGGCCATAGGCGACTTCCTCCGCCGTCGTCGGATTGCCGATATTGTCGGATTCGCCCACGAACAGTGAATTGGTCACGATTGAGGTGAACTTCTCTGTGCCGAAAGACCCCGAGGATTGCGTCACGCCGATGGCATTGTCGGCAAACCTGAAATTGTCGAGGACGAGAAGCTCACCGCGGCCCCAGAAACCCTGGTTGCGGTTCTTGTAGGCGGTCAGGTCCTCGATGTGCGTTACCAGCGCTTCGCTCATCGGGTCGAAAGGATCGACCAGCGGGAGGTAGGTGGCGCCGGCCAACGCAAAAGTGTTGTTTTCGGCAATGTTGCGATCGAACATGTAGCCGTCGTAGTTCGAGTGCGCGGTGTTACCCCGGAACTCGCCCAGTAGTGTCCGGCGCGGCCAGGTGTTGGCGCTCTCTTCGGTGCCAAGGAAGGCACCATTGGGATGCTCGGGCAAAGACAGCCAGAAACCGGCCTGATCGGAACCGGCGGCCACATTGTCGACGAAGTAGTTGTTCGGATTGGTGATCCAGAAGCTCGCCACCGTATTGTCCGAAGGCAGCAGGACGTTTTCGCTTTCGAAGGTGGCCTGGATGTGCGCCGCGCGATTTTCGAACTCCAGGGCCTCGCCATTGGGCCCGATGTTCATCGGCACGCAATCGAGCGTCGGATGGCACTTGGTCTGGATGGCCACGTTCCGCTCGAAGCGGTTGCCCTGCTCGATCCCGTCCTCAAGGAAGAAGCAGTGACCCACAGTATTGTAGGTGACGTTGTTCTCGACCAGAAGGTTGTTGGTGCCATGCACCGTCACGCAGCGATTGAACGTGTCATGGATGGCATTGTTGCGGACATACATGCCCTGACCTTCACCCAGCACGTGGAAGTGAATGGGATAGCGTGCCAGCGTCAGATGCTGGCCCATGCGGTTGAATTCCACGCTGTCGACATAGAGCTCGGATCCGCTCATCGCCATGATGTGACCGCCGAAATAGGTTTCCGCGGCATCCTCGGAAGCCTGCACCTTGATGTTGCGGGTCAGGTTCGCGACTTCGCCACGCTGATCCACCCCGAAGGTGACCTCGCCGAAATGCATGTATTCCAGCGGCTCGGCAAAGGAGACCGTGTTGCCATCAATCTCGGTGATGGTGCGACGCTCGGCCTGACGCGGATTGAAGTCGGTGGAGGCAAGGACGATTTCGTCCCCCACGTTCCAGCCCCAGGCATCAAGTACATCAATGCTGGTTGCGCCGGCCTCTGCCGTGGCGGACAGCTTGCTCCAGGTGTGATTGGTGGAGCCATGCATGCTGAGCGAGCCGCGCAGCAACATGATGCCGCGATCGCCCATGGTGTTGATGTCTTCGCCCGTCACATTGTCGGTCAGTGTGATCGTGGCATTGTGCTGGAAGGGAGAGGCCGCGGTGCCGATCTCCACTTCACCGCCGGGGACATAGATCCACTCGGTGGTCAGCGACAGGTCGCTCTCGTCCGCGAAGGTCAGCTTGCCCTGAACGGTGATGCTCCGCAGTTCCGGCGGGCTGACGTCCAGAACCATTTCGACATCGCGGGGAATCGTCACTTCGGCGCCGGCAGCGGGCACGCGGCCATCGGGCCAGGACGATGCATCGGACCAGCGCAGCGTGCGCATCGCTGACGCAGCCTCGTCAGCCGGCATGTCCATTCCGGCATGGTCCTGTGCATGGACACCGCCAGCACCCAGAAGCAGCGAGGCAGGCAGAAGTGAAGAAGCAAGAAGCAGACGAGACTGTTTACGCATGACTAGATTTTCCCTCTCCGGACAATGAGTCCCGGTTATGCTTTGTTTGGGAACAATCATGCAGCTAATGAGATTGCTTGCCAAGCAATCCGTACGGCGAAACCATGCCGAATTTGTATCGGTTTGTATTATTCGCCGCGAATCCGGCCCTTTCGGCTCAATGTCCGCAAATCGTCGTTAGTGGACGCCTTTCAGCTCACATAATGTGCGGTGGTCTTCTCCGCGACCTCCTCTGCCGTCACGCCGGGGGCGAGTTCGACCAGATGGAAGGGCAGGCCGTGATTGGGCCGCTGGAACACGGCAAGGTCGGTAATGATCATGTCGACCACGTTCTTGCCCGTCAGCGGCAGGGTGCATTCGGGGATGAACTTGGGATCGCCGTGCTTGGAGACATGCTCCATCACCACGATGATCTTCTTGACCCCGGCGACGAGGTCCATCGCCCCGCCCATGCCTTTGACCATCTTGCCCGGGATCATCCAGTTGGCGATGTCGCCGTCCTCGGACACTTCCATCGCGCCGAGCACGGTCAGGTCGATATGCCCGCCGCGGATCATGGCGAAGCTGGCCGCGCTGTCGAAATAGGCCGAATGGGCCAGCTCGCTGATCGTCTGCTTGCCGGCATTGATCAGGTCGGCATCGACCTCGTCCGGATAGGGGAAGGGGCCGATCCCGAGCATGCCGTTCTCGCTCTGCAGCGTGACCTGCATCCCTTCGGGGATGTGATTGGCGACGAGGGTCGGGATGCCAATGCCGAGGTTGACGTAGAAGCCGTCCTGCAATTCCTTTGCTGCGCGGGCGGCCATTTCATCACGGGTCCAAGGCATGGGCGTGTCCTTCAGTCTATCGGTGGAGGGGCCAGGAACCAGCCATCGCCCACCAGCCTTTCGAGCGGTGCGGCCATGACGGGATCGCGGACAAAATCGTAAAGCTCGTCGAAATCGGCGCGTCGATCCCCGGCAATGGCGAGCAGGCAGTAGCTCTCGCCCAATTCCATGCGCCGCTCCTGCTTGCTTTCGCCGGCGAAACGGCTGACGATCAGCGGGTCGAAACCGAGCGGATCGAGCCCCGTTTCGCGCAGGATTGTACGGATGGCGCTGGCGCCTTCGGGGCCGTGGCCGCTGATCCAGTTCACCGTCACGCCCGCTTCGCGCAATCGCTGCAAATAGCCGGCGAGCGAGGGGATCGGGCGGTTGTCGCCCGCCAGCGGCAGCAGGCCGCCCGCCGGATCGAGATCGATCAGCACGGCCGGCGGCAGGTTCCCGCAGGGCTTGAGGTCGGGCCGCAGGCTGGGCGGATCGGCCAGCAGCATGGAGCTGCGGTTGCCCGAACCGGAGGCGGCATTGAGTCGTGCCATGGCGTGGTTGAAGAACGGCGAATATGTCGCGCTGCCCGTCGCGCCGAGAACGGTCAGTTCCGATCCGCCCTGGCGCGCCAGCGGTGTGACCGCAGCCACACGCGATGCCTCATCGGTTGCTGCAGCGGCGGGAGCTTCGTCCGCTTCCACCTCGGGCAATGTGAGTTCGGCCTCGGCCGCATCTGGCGCCCCGGCAGGGAATTCCTGCAGGACAGAATTGGGGACGGCAATGGCCGACGATGACGATGCAGAAGGCCTTGGGCCGAGTTGTGCGAGCTCGACTCTCTCCTCGGCCTGCTCGGCCGGTTCCTCTTCTTCCGGGACATCGAAGGCCGAAGGCAGTCGCGTGCGCAGCGCTACGGGTTCGTCCTCTACGTCCATCGGGCCGACTATGGCCGGCCCCTCTGCCACATCGACCGCGGCGAGGGCGGGCCTTGCCGGTTCTGCGGCGACAGGTTCGGGCGGAAGGAAATCGGAACCGATTGCAGGCGCCTCTGCTTCTTCTGCGGGCAGGGCGAGCGCAAGCTCCTCTGCCTCAGGCTCTTCCACCGGCACTGCCAGTGCGAGTTCTTCCGTGGCGGGTGCTTCATCGGGCGTGGCCTCGGCGGGCAGGAGCGCCTGCACGGGTGCGAATGCTTGCTCGACCGTTTCCCGTTCCTCTTCGATGGTTTCGGGGACGAACGCCACCTCCTCGGCCTCGTCTTCGGGCAAGGTGGGGGTGGCCAGTGCCGGTATATCGCTATCGAGATTGGGGTCGATCAGGGCAATCGGCTCGTCATCCTCGGCGGGATCGGCATCGTCCGAACGGGCAAGTTGCGCCATTTCCTCGGGCGGCAGGATCGGACCGACGAAACGGCTTTCATTTTCCTCCGCCTCGATCTCGATCGCCGCTGCAGGCGGCTCCTCGGCAACAGGCTCGGGCATGGCCAGCTGCGGCATCTCCTCCTGAGGAGCGTCCGCCATTGCTGCAGGCTCGGCCGCGACCGGTGCCGGATCGACAGTGTATTCCGCAACCGGCTGCGCCGTGGCCGCTGGCGCCACCTGGGCGTCCATCGCAATGGCTTCTCGTTCGGACGGACTGACATAGGGTCCGTCGATCGCCGCCAATACGTTGACGGACTGGCACCCCTGCAGCGCCGTGGCTGCCAGCAGGGCGGCGGCCAATTTGAGCCGCATGTTTCCTTGGCGCATTATGCGCTCTCCCTCTCCCGCGTCGTCGTAAACTCTATTTTCTTGTTATAGGGGGCACCCACCACCATGCGCTGGACATAGACGCCGGGCAAGTGAATGCAGTCGGGATCGAGACTTCCGGCAGGGACGACTTCTTCGACTTCGACCACGCAGGCCTTGCCGCAAGTGGCAGCGGGAAGGTTGAAATTGCGCGCGGTCTTGCGGAAGACGAGGTTGCCCGTCTCGTCCGCCTTCCACGCCTTGACGATGGACAAGTCGGCAAAGATCCCGCGCTCGAGAATATAGTCTTCCCCGTCGAAGCTCTTCACTTCCTTGCCTTCGGCCACCTGGGTGCCGACGCCGGTCTTGGTGTAGAAGCCGGGAATGCCCGCGCCGCCGGCGCGCATGCGCTCCGCCAGCGTCCCTTGCGGACAGAACTCCACTTCCAGCTCGCCGGCGAGATATTGCCGCTCGAATTCCTTGTTTTCCCCGACATAGGAGGAGATCATCTTCTTGACCTGCTTGGTGCGAAGAAGTTTGCCGATGCCTTCATTGTCGATTCCGGCATTGTTGCTGGCGAAGGTCAGGTCCTTCACGCCGCTCGCCTGGATCGCGTCGAGCAGTCTTTCCGGGATACCGCAAAGTCCGAAGCCGCCCGAGGCAATCAGCATTCCATCATGCAACAGGCCTTCGAGAGCGGCAGTTGCATCGGGATAGAGTTTCTGCATAGGACCGGCTTCTCCTGCTCGTTGAGCGACTTGCAGGAATACGTCTTGCGCAAGGAGATGTCACCCCGCTGCAACGCACTTTTTTGCACCGCAACAGGCCGAACTGCTGAATCAAGTGTAAATAGCGATCTGCAAACAACACCGGAATGAGGTAGAAATTAGTTCGATATATCAGAGTATTAATATTAATTGCATATTTTGCAACACCAGTTGCGCATTTCGCACTTGCGAAAGAACGGGCCTGCGAGCATATCGAACCTGCCTTTCAGGCATCCTCTCCCAAAACTTCCCAGGCCCGGTTGGCGACAACCGGGCCTTTTTTCTGCCTGGCTCGCGGATGCTCCATCGCGCGTTCATCCAGGCGGCCTAATCTTGCTCCTCCTGTTTGCAATCCACTTCCGAGCTACCTAGCTCTGGTGAGGACGCAAACGCGCAAGGAGAGGCAGGTTTCATGGCAGACGCAGACGCCGCAGTCGAAGAGGTCAAGGCAGGCACGGTCAGGCTGCAGGTTGCCGCCGCCCGGCAGGAAGAATCCGGACGAGGTGTCGCGCGTATGCCGCGCTCCGCTTTCCAGGCGCTTGGCATTACCGAAGGCGACCCCGTCGAGATCGAAGGCAAGCGCGTCACGGCTGCTATTGCCATGCCCGCCTATGAGGAAGACGAGACACTTGAAGTGATCCGTCTCGATGGCTTGCAGCGCGGCAATGCCGAGACATCGTCGGGTGAGCATGTCGTCGTGCGCCGTGCCGAACCCAAACTCGCTACGCGCGTCGTCTTTGCACCTGCGCGCCGCGAAATGCGGCTTCAGGGCCCGACCGAGGCGCTGAAAAAGGTCTTTTTCGGCCATCCGCTTTCCGCAGGCGACCTTGTCGCCACGCATGGCCAGCAGCCGGTGCAGAACATGCCGCCCGAAGTGCGCCGCATGTTCAATGCGCCTGCCTATGCACTCACCCAGATTCGCCTGCAGGTGATCTCGACCGTGCCCAAGGGCATTGTCCGTATCGACGAGGATACGGTTGTCGAACTGCGCGCCGAGTTCGAGGAACCGCGCGATGGCCGCGGCATGGTCAATTATGACGATGTCGGTGGCATGGACGAGACGATCAAGGCGCTGCGCGAAATGGTCGAGCTGCCGCTGCGCTATCCCGAATTGTTCACCCGACTTGGTGTCGATCCGCCCAAGGGCGTGCTGCTGCACGGTCCGCCCGGCACCGGCAAGACGCGGCTGGCGCAGGCCGTCGCCAATGAAAGCGATGCCGAGTTCTACACGATCAACGGCCCCGAAATCATGGGCAGCGCCTATGGCGAGAGCGAGAAGCGGCTGCGCGAGGTGTTCGAGGAGGCCGAGCGCACGGCGCCCGCCATCGTCTTCATCGACGAGATCGATTCCATCGCTCCCAAGCGCGAGCGCGTCTCGGGCGAAGCGGAGAAGCGGCTGGTCGCCCAGTTGCTGACGCTGATGGACGGCCTCACCAAGTCCAATATCGTTGTCATCGCGGCGACCAACAGGCCTGATGCCATAGACGAGGCCCTGCGCCGTCCGGGCCGCTTCGACCGCGAGATTGTGATCGGCGTACCGGACGAGAATGGCCGTCGCGAGATCCTCGCTATCCATACGCGCGGCATGCCTCTGGGCGAAGGGGTGGACCTGAAGGAATTCGCCCGTTCGACGCATGGCTTTGTTGGCGCCGACCTTGCCGCTTTGGCGCGCGAGGCGGCAATCGAGGCGGTGCGGCGGATCATGCCCAGGATCGACCTCGAGGCACGCGAGATTCCGGCCGAAGTGCTCGAGGAGCTCTGCGTCGAGAAGCAGGATTTCCGGGAAGCTTTGAAGCGCGTCCAGCCTTCCGCCATGCGCGAAGTCATGGTTCAGGCCCCGACCGTGGGCTGGGACGACATCGGTGGTGTGGACGAGGCGGAGGATCGTCTGCGCGAAGGGGTGGAACTGCCGCTCAAGAACCCGCAGGCCTTCGAACGGCTGGGCATCCGCCCGGCCAAGGGCTTCCTGCTCTACGGCCCTCCCGGCACCGGCAAGACCCTGCTCGCCAAGGCCGTGGCCAAGGAAGCCGAAGCCAATTTCATCTCGATGAAGAGCTCCGACCTGCTGAGCAAATGGTATGGCGAGAGCGAGCAGCAGATCGCCAGGATGTTCGCTCGTGCGCGTTCGGTCGCGCCCTGCGTGATCTTCATCGACGAGATCGATTCACTTGTTCCGGCACGCGGCACGGGCGGGAACGAGCCGCAGGTTA
This sequence comes from uncultured Altererythrobacter sp., assembly GCA_913056125.1. Taxonomy (GTDB): domain Bacteria; phylum Pseudomonadota; class Alphaproteobacteria; order Sphingomonadales; family Sphingomonadaceae; genus Alteraurantiacibacter. The sequence goes on along the minus strand of CAJXNC010000012.1, from coordinate 18,920 downwards.
CGGCGCGCGTGGTCAACACTATCCTTGCCGAGATGGACGGGATGGAGGAGCTGAGTTCGATCGTTGTGATCGGCGCTACCAACCGCCCGGCACTGGTCGATCCCGCAATCCTGCGCCCGGGCCGTTTCGACGAGCTGATCTATGTCGGCGCGCCGGATGAGGCCGGTCGCGAGCATATCCTCAAGATCCACACCGCGAACATGCCGCTGGCCGAGGATGTCGATCTGGCCGGGCTGGCGAAGGTGACCAATCGCTACACCGGTGCCGATTTGGAGGACCTGGTGCGGCGTGCGGGCCTTGTCGCCATTCGCCGCACGGAGAATCCCGAGAACGTGCAGGCCTCCGACTTTGCCGAAGCGCTGGAGGATAGCCGTCCGACGGTCACCGAGCGGATGGAGATGGAATATGCGCGGATGAAGGGCGAGTTGAAGCGCAAGGCGCTCGAAGTGAAGCCGATCGGCTTCATCCATGAAGGCATGGTCGAGTCCACGCGAGAGAGCAAACACGACTGAGCGTGCAGGCATCCGCTAGCTGTTGCTTCTCCGGAGGCGGCGCTCCAGCCAGCGGCCAACATAAAGGCCGATCACGGCTGCAAAGGCATTGGAGAGAATGTCCTTGAGCGGAGCCTCGCCGTGGAAACCCGCGAGATAGGCCGCAATGGCAGAGGCGAAAGCCGCGAAGGCGGCAATGAAGATGAAGATTTCGCGCCAGATCATGGACCCCGCTTTCGGCTGTCGTCAGTCCGGCGGCAATACTACGACTTGCCCATCTGTCCCAGTGCTTCGCCCGATGGCGGCCCGAGCACTTCGACCGGAGCGACGGGGGCGAGGCGGCTGCGGACGATAGCCTCGGGCATTTCTGCCGCCAGCCACTGGATCAGCGCCTCGCGCACATCGCAGCGCAGGTCGTAGAGCGTGGGCGAATCCTTTGCGGTGACGAGGAAGCGCACTTCGATCGCATCGCGGGTCAGCTCGGTCACCTGCATGTGCTTGACGCGCCCGTCCCAGCGCTCGTTGTCCTCGACGATCTCCATGAACTTGTCGCGGATCGGATCGAGTTTCGTCGCCGGATCGACATAGAGAAAGACCGTGCCCATCAGCTGCGCGGTGGTCTTGGTCCAGTTCTGGAAGATCTCGTCGAGGAATTTGTGCGTCGGCACCACCAGTCGGCGCTCGTCCCACACCTTGACCACGACATAGGTGGTGCGGATCTCCTCGATCCATCCCCATTCGCCGCCGATGATCACCGCATCGCCGACGATCACCGGTTCGGTCAGCGCCAACTGGAAGCCGCCGATCAGCGCACGCAGGGCAGGTTGTGCCGCAGCACCTACCGCCAGTGCGGCAAGACCGGCGGAAGCCATCAAAGTCACGCCGATATCGCGCACGCCGGGGATGGCGAGCAGCATCAGCCCGACGGTGACGAAGACGATGATGAAGGTGGCGATGCGGTTGAAGATCGCCAGCCTTGTGCGCTTGCGCCGCGCCTCGCGATTGTCGGGCACGGTTATGTCGTTCTTGAGGATCGCGGCTTCGACCAAGGCATGCAGTACGGCAATCGCCATCCACCCCACCAGCAGCGGGATGACGAGCCCGCCGATCCGGTCCCACAAGGTTTCGAAGGCCGGAAACAGGTCTGCCACCAGCACCAGCGAGATCGCGATCAGGGCAAAACGCGTGGGCTTCGCAATGCGGGAGACGACGATATTGTCGGCCTCGCTTTCGCTGGCACGGGCTATGCGCTTGAGTGTCTTGAACAGCAGGAAATGCAGCGACAGCGCGGCTATGATCGCCAGGACGATGGCCGCTCCGCCCACAAGCGCTGCGGCGAGCCATTGTGGCAGCCCGGCGATGAAGGCTTCCGCGCCGTCCGGAAGGAAAGTCAGGTCCGGCATGCTCCGAACCTAGGCATTGTGCGCTGCAACATCAAGGCGCGGCGCGCGAGGATCAGTGCGCGGCGTCCCAGCTCTCGCCCGTACCGATCTCGATGCCCAGCGGCACGTCGAGCGTGACCGAGGGCAGCGCAGCCTCTGCCATGACCTGCTCGATGACAGGAGATGCGGCGGCGACATCGCTTTCAGGCAGTTCGAAGACCAGCTCGTCATGCACCTGCAGCAGCATGCGCACTTGGGGCAGTCCGGCATCTTCCAGCGCGGGCAGCATGCGCGCCATGGCCCGCTTGATGATATCGGCGCTGGTGCCCTGGATCGGTGCATTGATCGCCGCACGCTCGCTACCCTGCCGCTCGGCCTGGTTCTGTGACTTGATGCGCGGGAACCAGGTCTTGCGCCCGAACAGCGTCTCCGAATAGCCGCGCTCGCGCACGCTCTCCAACGTCTCGTGAATGTAATTCTGGATGCCGGGGAAACGCTGGAAATAGGTGTCGATGATGGCCTGCGCCTCATCCGGCTCGATCCCGAGCCGCCCTGCGAGGCCCCAGCGCGAAATGCCGTAGAGGATAGCGAAATTGACCGTCTTGGCCCGGGCTCGCGTGTCGCGATCGACCGTGCCGAACATCTCCTGCGCGGTGCGCGCATGGATGTCCTCGCCATTGGCGAAGGCCTCCTTCAATTGCGGGACATCGGCCATATGCGCGGCGAGGCGCAATTCGATCTGCGAATAGTCGGCGGCGAGCAGGACATTGCCTGTCTCGGGGACGAAGGCCTTGCGGATTTCACGACCGATCTCGGTGCGGATGGGGATGTTCTGCAGGTTCGGATCGGTCGAGGACAGGCGTCCGGTCTGTGCGCCGACCAGCGAATAGGAGGTATGGACGCGGCCCGTTTCCGGGTTGATCGCGGTTTGCAAGGCATCGGTATAGGTGCTCTTGAGTTTGGCCAGCTGGCGATATTCGAGCACCTTGTTGGCGATGGGTGCGCCTTCGGCGGCAAGCCTTTCCAGCACCGCCTGGTCGGTTGAATATTGCCCGCTCTTGCCCTTGCGCCCGCCTTTGTAGCCGAGCTTGTCGAACAATATGTCCCCCAGCTGCTTGGGGCTGCCAATGGTGAACTCCTCACCGGCGATCTCGTGGATTTCGGCCTCGATCGCGGCATTGCGATTGGCGAATTCTTCCGACAGGCGCGACAGCGCGGCGCGGTCCACCTTGATGCCCTCGCGCTCCATCCCGGCGACGACTGATATCAGCGGGCGGTCGACGCGTTCATAGATCTTCGTGCCGCCTTCGGTGGCGAGGCGCGGCTTCAATGTCTTCCATAGCCGCCAAGTCACATCGGCATCCTCGGCGGCATATTGCGTTGCCTTGTCGAGCGGCACTTCGCCGAAAGGGATCGCCTTCTTGCCGGTGCCGCATACATCCTTGAAGGCCATGCATGTATGGCCAAGGTGGCGGAGGGCCAGCTCGTCCATGCCGTGCCCGCCGCCGATCCCGTCAGTGCCACGTCCGGCATCGAGGTCGAAGCTGATCACCATCGTGTCATCGATCGGCGACACCGCGATATCGTGGCGCGCCAGCACGTTGAGATCGTATTTGATGTTCTGCCCGATCTTGAGGACTGCATCGTCCTCCAGAAGAGGTTTCAACAGGGCGAGAGCGTCGCCGAGAGGCACTTGCTCGGGCTTTTCGGCGAACATATCCGACCCGCCATGGCCAAGCGGGATGTAGCAGGCGTCGTTCGGCCCAAGGCCGAGGCTCACGCCGACAAGGTCCGCGGCAATGGCATCGAGCGAATTGGTCTCGGTATCGACCGCAACCACGCGCGCGGCCCTGGCTCGCTCGACCCAGTGTCGCAGCCGCTCGACGGTCTGTACGCATTCATAGGCCTCGCGGTCGACCGCCGGCCATTCGGGCAATTCCTGCCTGTTGCCCTCGGCCGAAGCTTCTGCGCCAGAGACCTGCTGCTTGGGCGGGTTGAGATCGGTCGCGCGCGACGGGCTGCCTTGTCCGCCATCGAGGCGGCGCAGCAGCGAAGTGAAGCCGTGCTTTTCGAGAAAGGCAGCGAGCGGTTCCTTGGGCACGCCGTCGAGCTTGAACTCCTCGAGCGGCTGGGGAAGTGCGGCATCCTCTTTCAGTGCCACCAAAATACGGCTGAGTTCGGCATCCTCGCGATGTTCGAGCAGGCGCTCCTTGAGCTTGCTCTTTTTCATTTCGGGTGCGGCATCGAGCGCGGCGGTAAGCGAGCCGTGCTCCTGGATCAACTTGGTCGCGGTCTTTGGCCCGACCCCGAATATGCCCGGGATGTTGTCGACCGAGTCCCCCATCAGCGCGAGCACATCGCCCACCAGCTCGGGCGTCACGCCGAACTTCTCCTCGACCTCGGGGATCGAGATGCGCTGGTTCTTCATCGTGTCGAGCATGTCGATCTCGCCCAAACCGTCGCCGCCCTTGCTCACTAGCTGCATCAGGTCCTTGTCGGAGGAGACGATGGTGACATCCCATCCCTGCTTCGCCGCGGCGCGGGCATAGGAGGCAATCAGGTCGTCCGCCTCCAGCCCTTGCTCCTCGATACAGGGCAGGCTGAAAGCGCGCGTGGCATCGCGGATCAGCGGGAATTGCGGCACGAGGTCTTCCGGCGCGGGCGGGCGGTTGGCCTTGTATTCGGGATAGATGTCGTTGCGGAAGGAGCGGCTTGCGGCATCGAGGATCACGGCAAGATGCGTCGGACCTTCGGCCTGATCGAGATCCTCCGCCAGCTTCCACAACATGGTGGTATAGCCATAGACTGCGCCCACCGGCGTACCCTGCGGATCGGTCAGCGGAGGAAGCCGGTGATAGGCGCGGAAAATATAGGACGAACCATCGACCAGATAGAGATGCTGCTTGTCGCTCATGGGAGTTAGCTAGCAGCATGTTCGGCGAGGGTCAGCCAAGATGTTTTTGGCTGTGCTGCGCATCTCGCACCCAGGCGCAAGTGCCCCAATTCTGCCTCATTTGTCTTGCGTCGTCATAATTGTGGCAGTATTGAGGCGGAAGGTTGGCCCTTTTGGCCGGCTTTGGATCGTGAGCTCTCGCCCGATCCAGTCTAACGCTGTTTAAGGATTTTATTCATGCGCAAGATCGTTCTCGCAGCTGCCGTTGCCGGTGCTGCCCTGACTCTTTCCGCTTGCTCGTCGGAAACCGCTGATTCCGCTGATGAAGCTGCCGAAGGCGCAATGGCCGATGCCGAAGCCAACATGGAAGCCATGGGCGATGCCGCCGAAGGTGCCATGGAAGAAGCTGGCGCAGCCATGGATGACGCTGCTGACGCCGTCGAAGGTGCGATGGACGATGCTGGCGAAGCCATGGAAGATGCTGCTGACTCGATGGAAGAAGCTGCTGAATAAGCCTTCGCGAGAATTCGCATTTGGAGGGGCGTGGCCATCAGGCCGCGCCCTTTCTTTTTGCGCGGCTTAGTTTCGGTGCCTCAGGAGCCGGCCTGGTCGTAGCTGGCGCTGGCATATTGCCGGCGCGGCTCGGCATAGCCGTCATAGATGGCGCGGGCGATAGCGGCGATACGTGCTTCGCGGTTGCCGCGCGAACCCTGGCCGGTGACGTAGATCGCCAGCGCGATCGAGCGACCATCGGGCGCCGTCAGGATGCCGATATCGCTTGAAGTATTGTTCAACGAACCGGTCTTGTGGGCCACTGTGACGTCATCGGGCATGAGGGCCGGAATACGGCGCGTTCCCGTGCGGCAGCGCTCCATCGCATCGATGATGACCATGCGGCTTTCCGGCGTCAGCCACTGACCCTGGTAAATGCCGCTCAGCAATTCGACCATGGCTTGCGGGGTCGAGCTGTCGCGCAGGTCGATATGCACGGCGGGGTCGAACTCGCCATCGTCGCGAACAAGCGTGGCAATGTCGCGGGTCAGCTGGAATTCCTCGATCCCTGCACGCTGCGCCCAGTCATTGACGACTTCCACACCGCCAACAGCCGCGATCAACGCGTCGGTCGCCGGATTGGAACTGCGCGTTATCATCAGGTCGATCAGTTCGTGCGCGGGCATGTACTCGCCTTCGCGCACCGGTGCGACGGCGGTCGAGAACTTCCGCGAGCGGACCGGCAGCATGAGCGGGAATTCGCTGGTCAGGCTGAGGCGCCCTTGATCGACCATTTCGAGGAAGGTCGCGGCAATGGCGATCTTGCTGGTGCTCGCCATCGGAAACGCCTGGTCCCCCAGCACGGAAATCTGTTCGCCGGTCGAAAGATCGACTGCGGCAACGCCGATGCGGCCCCGGCTTCCATCTGCCAGCGTGGCGATGTGCCGTTCGAGCTGGCTGGAATATTGCGGACTGTAATCGCGCGGCGCGCGCAGCTCCGTGCCGAAGAAGTTGTCGAATTCGCTCTCGAATTCCAGCTCATTTGCCTGGGCGCTCGCAAACGGCGCGGCGGCCAGCGCTGCAATGGCAAGAAGTTTCCCGATCGATCCCAGTTTCATGCGGACGAAATAGACCCCTTTAAGGTAAGGAAAATCCTAACGCTGGCTTGAAGTCCAGCAATTGCCGACGCGACGAAACGAGTCCTTTGTCCGGTCAGGCGTGCATTCCGGCCGGACAAAGGCCTGTTTTGCGCGTCACCGCGCCTATTCGGGCTTGCGCAGGCGCCAGGCGAACTGGTCGGTCTGGCCGCGGATTGATTCGTCGAAGACATTGGCATCGCGCGGATCGTCGGGCCGCGAATACATGTCGCTTTCCTCTTCCAGCACGAAACCGGCCGCCGTCAGCATCTCCAGCGCCAGCGCTTCATCCATGCGATGCAGCGCATCGGCCGCTTCCGCGCCGCCGCCTTCTGCAGCCTTGTGGTCGACCACCACCAGCGAGCCGCCGGGCTTGAGCGAGTCGTAAAGCGAAGCGATCGCTGCTTCGGCCGTGCCTTCCGGCATGGCTCCGATGAAAAGGTCGTGCAGGTTCATCACGGTAATGATCGTGTCGAGCGGTTCGGGGAAACCGGGCTCCGCGATCGGGCCGCGCAGCGGGACGACCTGCACCGGATCGCCATTCTCGTCGGCATAGGGCGCCACGGCTGCGTCCTGTTCGGTCGCATAGTCGGGCCGGAAGGCAATGAACTCCTCGGGCTGGAAGGCATAGACCTTGCCATCTGTGCCTACCGCCATGGCAAGCAGGCGCGTCACATAGCCGCCGCCCATGATGTAATCGCCCACCACATCGCCACGATCGATCTCCGCGAAGGCCAGCAGTTCCCCGGGCAGCCTCGTTTCATCGCGCGCCTTGTCCTCCGCCGGGCGGGCAATATCGACGATGGCCGCGCTATACTGGCTTGCCGAGTAAGCCGGTTCCTCGACGACAGCTTCTTCCGCTCCGCTGCACCCCGCCAGCATGGTTGCGGCAAGTGCCGCGGCAATAATCATGCGCATGTAAGAATCTCCCCCACGTCTATTTGTTTGGGCGGAGACTAACGCAATGACGCGATTGTGCAAACGGGCACGAAAAAGGGCCGGGAGATTGCTCCCCCGGCCCGTTTTCTGCGTCGGTTGGCAGCGAGGCTTAGAAGCCCATGCCACCCATGCCGCCCATGCCGCCCATATCGGGCATGGCCGGGGCCGGCTTGTCTTCCGGGATCTCGCTGATAGCGGCCTCGGTGGTGATCAGCAGGCCGGCTACCGAAGCAGCGTCCTGCAGCGCGGCGCGCACGACCTTGGTCGGGTCGATAACGCCGGCAGCCACCAGGTTTTCATAGACATCGGTCGCAGCGTTGAAGCCCATCGTGGCGTCGTCGCCGTCGATCAGCTTGCCGGCGACAACCGCACCGTCATGGCCAGCATTCTCTGCGATCTGGCGGATCGGAGCCTGCAGGGCACGGCGCACGATGTCGACACCGCGGGTCTGGTCGTCATTTTCGCCTTCGACACCGGCCAGGGCCTTGGTGGCGTAGAGCAGGGCGGTACCGCCGCCCGGCACGATGCCTTCTTCGACCGCAGCGCGGGTAGCGTGGAGAGCGTCGTCGACGCGGTCCTTGCGTTCCTTCACCTCGACTTCCGAAGCGCCGCCAACCTTGATCACGGCAACACCGCCGGCCAGCTTGGCCAGGCGTTCCTGCAGCTTCTCGCGGTCATAGTCGCTGGTCGTGGTTTCGATCTGCGAACGGATCTGCTCGACGCGCGCCTTGATGTCTTCGGCATTGCCGGCACCGTCGACGATGGTCGTGTTGTCCTTGTCGATGGTGACGGTCTTGGCTTCACCGAGCATGCCCAGCGTGACGCTTTCGAGCTTGATGCCGAGGTCTTCGGAAATCATCTCACCCGACGTCAGGATGGAGATATCCTGGAGCATGGCCTTGCGGCGATCGCCGAAGCCCGGAGCCTTGACCGCAGCAACCTTGAGGCCGCCGCGCAGCTTGTTGACCACGAGGGTGGCCAGCGCTTCGCCTTCGATGTCCTCTGCGATGATGAGCAGCGGACGACCGGCCTGCACCACGGCTTCGAGAACCGGCAGCATGGGCTGCAGGTTGGTCAGCTTCTTTTCGTGGATCAGGATGTACGGGTTTTCGAGTTCGACCGTCATCTTTTCCGGGTTGGTGACGAAATAGGGCGAGAGATAGCCGCGGTCGAACTGCATGCCTTCGACGACATCGAGTTCGAATTCGAGGCCCTTGGCCTCTTCCACGGTGATCACGCCTTCCTTGCCGACCTTGTCCATGGCTTCGGCGATCTTCTCGCCGACTTCACGGTCGCCATTGGCGGAGATGATGCCGACCTGGGCAATCTCGTCCGAACCGGCGACGTCCTTGGAACGGCCCTGCAGGTCGGCAACGACCTTGGACACGGCGAGGTCGATACCGCGCTTGAGGTCCATCGGGTTCATGCCGGCAGCAACCGACTTCATGCCTTCGCGCACGATGGCCTGGCCCAGCACCGTGGCGGTGGTGGTGCCGTCACCGGCGATGTCGTTGGTCTTGGAGGCGACTTCGCGCAGCATCTGCGCGCCCATGTTCTCGAACTTGTCCTTCAGTTCGATTTCCTTGGCGACGGAAACGCCGTCCTTGGTGATACGGGGTGCGCCGAAGCTCTTGTCGATCACGACGTTGCGACCCTTGGGGCCGAGCGTGACCTTGACGGCATTGGCGAGCGTATCGACGCCCTTGAGGATGCGCTCGCGCGCATCGCGGCCGAACTTAACGTCCTTGGCAGCCATTGTTCTTTTCCTCTTTGCGAATTCTAGGTGACGGGAAGCGTGTCAGGAGCGGCGGGCGATCAGCCCATCACGCCCATGATGTCGCTTTCCTTCATGATGATCAGGTCTTCACCGTCGATCTTGACTTCGGTGCCGGACCACTTGCCGAAAAGCACGCGATCGCCGACCTTGACGTCGAGAGCGATACGGTCGCCGTCGTCGTCACGGGCGCCCTCGCCAACGGCGACGATTTCGCCTTCGCTGGGCTTTTCCTTGGCGCTGTCGGGAATGATGATGCCGCCGGCGGTCTTTTCCTCGGCTTCAATGCGACGGACCAGAACGCGGTCGTGCAGCGGACGGAATGCCATGATGATGACCTCTTCCTGTGAATGAGTGTTCAGTTGACTTGGCACTCTCCTCTCAAGAGTGCCAACGGCGGGGCAGATGGGGGCGTGCCGCTTGCGAGTCAACCACTCCCGACAGGATTTTTTCGATTCCGATCAGACGCTTTGCAGCAGGCCGAAGCGCTCGCGCCCATGCCAGCGATAGAGCAGCATGAGCGCGGCGCTGACCAGGCCGGCGGCGAGGCCGATCCAGATCCCGAGATCTTCCAGCGGCGTAAAGAAGCCGAGGCCCACGGCCAGGCCGAAGCCCGGCACCCAGTAGGAGAAGATCGCAATCCACATCGGCACGCGCGTATCCTGCAGGCCCCGCAGCACGCCGACGCACACCACCTGCAACCCGTCGAAGAGCTGGAACGCAGCGCAGACCAGCGTGTAGCTGAGCGCGAAGCCGATCACCGCGGCATTCGCCGGATCGTCCGGATCGAGATAGAGCCGGAACAGCAGGTCGGGCGCCAGAAGCAGCGTGGTGGCGGACAACGCCATGAAACCCGTGCCGATGAATATGGAAGACCAGCCTGCCTGGCGAATCCCCTCGGGCTCGCGCGCGCCAAGGAAATAGCCGACGCGGATCGTCGCCGCCTGGCCGACACCGGCCGGAACCATGAAGGCCAGCGCGACGAGCTGGATGGCCAGCGTATGTGCGGCCAGCTGCGCCGCGCCGAACAGGCCCATCAGGAAGGCGGCCGCGCTGAAAACGCCCACTTCGGCCAGCACGGTGAAAGATATCGGCAGGCCGATGCGCACCAGCTCCCGCAGGCGCTGCCAGTCGGGCCGCCAGAAGAAGCCGAAGACATGGTAGCGATGCAGGCCGGCATCCAGCCTGATCGCCAGGACGTAGGCGAAGAAGACCGTCGTCGTTGAAATGCCGGTAGCGATGGCCGCACCTTCGAGGCCCAGCGCCGGGGCGCCGAGATTGCCGAATATGAGCGCGTAATTGGCGATCGTGTTCACCACCACGGCAAGGCCGGTAATGGCGGTGGCGAAGAAGGGCTTGCCCAGCGCAGACACGAAATTGCGCAGCACCATGGACAGGACCATGGGCAGGATCGACCACATCAGGATTGTTATGTAGGTCCCGCCAAGCGCGGCGATCTCGGGCTGCTGCCCGGTCAGCAACATGATTGCTTCGGCCTGCGTGCACAGCAGGATGCCAAGCACCGAAAAGCCCAGGCCGAGCCATAGCGCCATTCGTACCGTACGCCGGATCGGACGAAGGGCAGGTGCCCGCGCGCCAAGCTCGGCCGCGGCGATAGGGGAAACCGCGCTCATCAACCCGCTCAGGGCAGACAGCATGATCGCGAAAATGGAGATGGCGAGCGAGGAAGCCGCAAGCTCGTTCGTGCCGAGCCGGGCGATGAACATGACGTCCACCGCATAGGTCAGCATCTGCAGCAAATTGGCGAGCGCCAACGGCCCCGCGAGACGCAGGGTGGCAATGCTTTCGGCTTTCCAGCCGAGCGGTCGAGGATGCGCAATCATTCGCATGGTTCGGTCCACCCGCACGCAGGCGAGCCGGCCCGGTTAGGGAAGTGGCCATGGCGGCGAAAGCTGAAACCGGTTTCACATGCAATTTACTTGGGAGGTGAGGCCGGATGGACACAGGCGGCCCTAAGACCAGCTACACAGACTCTTCCGTTTCCGGAAAAGTGAGGATAGGGACTGCGACAAATAGCGACTGCCAGTTACAACTAGATACAAATGGCCAGAATTCGGGATTGCATAATGAGCCAGATTGAACGTTTTGCTGCCGTTTCGGCACTTGCCCTTACGCTTGCCGCCTGCGGATCTTCGGGAGATGACGCCGATGCGCCTGCCGCGATGGAAGAGGCTGCAGTCGAAGATGGCGTAGCTGATGCACCTGTCTCGACGGACGGGGACGTAGCGGGCGAAGATATGGCGGCTACCGACGATGCTGCTGTCGAGGCCGAGCCCGCTGCGGCGCGCAGCGCACCCGTTGTAGCCGTCGCCGAGCCGGACAGTTTCGCTACCTGCAAGGTCTGCCATGCGATCGAACCAGGCCAGAACGGCATCGGGCCTTCGCTGGCCGGTGTCGCCGGGCGTCCTGCCGGCGCGGTTGCGAATTTCAGCTACAGCCCCGCAATGCGCGGCGCAAACCTGACCTGGGACGATGCAACGCTCGATGCCTACCTGGCCGATCCGTCGGGGATTGTGCCGGGTACGACCATGGCGATCCCGGGCCTGCCCGAAGCTGATCGCCAAGCGATTATCGCTTACCTGAAGACGCTCTGATCCGGGGTTGAGCCGGTTCAGACCGGCTGCAATCTTTGATGAGGTGGTTTCGGCAGGGTAGCCCGGACAGGGTCGCCCTGACGAACCGTGCCGCTTGCGAGCACGATGCACATGATCCCGGCGAGTCGTTCGATCGAACCATCTTCGCCGCGCCGCGCGACCTGATTCAACAGGCCAGGCCGGAAAGCCTCGATCTGCGCGCAAGGATTACGCAGGCCGGTCACTTCAAGCATCGCGCTCTCACCGATATGCAGGATAGTTGCTCGCGGCAGGGCGAGCAGGTCGATCCCGGCGGTCGCGATATTCTCGCCCAACTGACCGGGAGCGAGCTCGAAGCCAGCCTCGCCCAAAGCGTCGAACAGCTCGGTATGGATCAGATGGACCTGGCGCAAATTCGGCTGGTCCGGGTTCACCGCCACGCGAGAGCGGTGCTGCACTTTCTCGCCCGCATGGGCATCCCCGGCAACGCCCAGTCCGGCGATGATCTCCAGCTCGCCCACCGCAAGCTTGGAAAAGCGGTGCTCTGCATCCAGCGCCAGGCCGGCTATCGTTCCCGCGAACTCAGACTTGATCGTCATGTGGCTTCAATGAGCCGCGCGCTTACTCCGTGCAAGAAAAAGGGCGGCGCCTCGCAATGAGGTGCCGCCCTTCTGTCTCGTCTGCCAGAAAGCAGAGCGAAGATAGCTTCAGCGAGCCAAACTCTTACTTGAGTTCGACGGTACCGCCGGCAGCCTCGATCTTGCCCTTGATTTCTTCGGCTTCGGCCTTGTTCACGCCTTCCTTGAGCGGCTTCGGCGCGCCTTCGACCAGACCCTTGGCTTCGGTCAGGCCCAGGCCGGTGATGGCGCGGACTTCCTTGATGACCTGGATCTTCTTGCCGCCGTCGCCGGTGAGGATGACGTCGAATTCGTCCTTTTCCTCGGCGGGTGCAGCAGCGTCACCGCCACCAGCCGGACCGGCAACCGCAACGGCTGCAGCGGCGGAAACGCCCCACTCTTCTTCAAGAGCCTTGGCGAGTTCGGCAGCTTCCATGACGGTCAGCTGCGACAGTTCTTCAACAAGCTTGGCAATATCGGCCATTGTGCTTCACTCCAAAAATTAGGCGGGGCGTCCGATGATCGGGTTTGGCCCCATTGAAATCGTGCTTTGCTAGGTTCCGCTTACGCAGCGTCCTTGGCGCCATAGGCACCGAAGACACGGGCCAGCTTCGCCGCGGGAGCATTGACGACCTGGGCAACCTTGGTTGCCGGGGCGTTGATGAGACCCACGATCTTGCCACGCAGTTCGTCGAGGCTCGGCATCGAGGCGAGTGCTTTGATCCCTGCTTCGTCGAGCACCGTGGCGCCCATCGAACCACCGACGATTTCCAGCTTGTCGTTCGACTTGGCAAAGTCGACGGCAGCCTTGGCCGCGGCAACCGGGTCTTCCGACCAGGCGAGTCCGACCGGACCGGAGAGGTATTCCTCGATACCGGTATAGTCGGTGTCCTTCAGGGCGAGCTTGGCGAGGCGGTTCTTCGCAACCTTGTAGGACGCCCCAGCTTCACGCATCTTTCCGCGCAGATCGGTGGACTGATCCACCGTCAGGCCGAGATTGCGGGTGACAACCACCACGCCGACCTCGTTGAAGACCTTGTTAAGCTCGGCGACCGCTTCGGTTTTCTGCGAACGATCCATGCCGTACTCCTTCACTATGGCCGCACCTGCCCGGAGGCAGAAACGACCGGCTCACATTTGTCCATGGCGCACAGCCGCAAGGGGCCGTTCGACACGGGCGAGTCCGTTGATGGGGAAGGAGGAGCGCAAATAGCGCGAGTGGCAATGCCGCAAGGGCCCTGCCGGAAATCTCATTTCCCCGTCTAGGCCGCAAATTAAGACCGGCATATTCCGGTCAGCAGCTGTCTCGGACGGATGACCTCCCTTAAGAGGTCGGGCGGGCCAATACGGATTTCCTGCCTCAGGTCAAGTTATTCCGACTCGTAGCCCAGCAAATCGCCCGGCTGGCATTCGAGCTCGCGGCAGATTGCCTCGAGCGTCGAAAAGCGGATTGCCTTGGCCTTGCCGGTCTTGAGGATCGACATGTTTGCCAGCGTCAGTCCAACCCGGTCGGCCAGCTCGGTCAGCGTCATGCCCTTCGCCTCGAGTTGGGCGTCGAGCTTCACCGCAATCGGCATTAAACGGTTCCTTCCAGGTCTTCGCGCATTTCGGTGCCCTTGCGGAATACGCGGGCGAGGATGAACAGGGTCAGGATCAGCACAAGCCCGCCGCCGAAATCATACTCGCTGGCGGTATGACCCTCGCCGAAAGCGTTGACCACATATTCGGCGACGGGACCCAACACGATGCCGACGACCTGTATCGCCAGCATGAGCCACGCCATGGCGGTTAGCCGGTCGGCATTCTCAGGGATGAACGGATCGCCCTCTCCCACGCTGTCCACGATGCGCTTCATGTGCCGCAGGAAGAGGAAGCACATGGCCAATATCCCCGCAACGAGCAGCAGGCCTAACTCCATCGTCCAGAAAACCGTTGCGCTGCCGGTCTGGGCAATGGCCTGACCATAGAAGAATATGGCGGCCAGGATGCCGAAGAGGAACAGGGAACCGAAGAAGGCTGTCAACGCCATCATTACCCAAAGCAGGAAGCCTGCGATATCGAGCAGCGGGTCTTTCAGAATACCAGCCATGAAATCATTCCTTCCCGGAAGGGTGGCGTGCGGACCTGAGCAGCAGGATGGTTGTGGCCGCGGCAGCAAGGATCATCAACATGGCGAGCGCGAAGACAGACATGAGCAATCTCCCGATTTTCAGATTTTATCGAAAAACGATATGAACGAAATTCAGCTTATTGTCAAACAATAATATTGAAAAACGATATGCAAGAGATTCTCGCCAAGCGGGTGCCGCTGCGTTGACTTGGTAGGGAGGGATAACTATATCGCCTCCCGACCGGACAGCTTCGAGCAAGGGCACCTTTCGCGGGGGTGCGCCACAGGATGGAAGCCCGGTTTCCGTGAGACATGTTGAGAAGGCTGCTTTGCGGCACCGCAATGGTGCGCGTGAGGCGGCGCTTTTTGCGTCTCGCGACACCTCCCGCCCACTATGAATTTCCGCCGGTTCCACGAGGAACGGGACCGGCCAAGGCAAGAGGCGAATTGCTCCAATGGCGACCAAGTCCAAGGCTCCGGCAAGCACCGGCACCAAGAAGAAGCGCATCCGCAAGATTTTCGGCGACATCCACGAAGTGGTGCAGATGCCGAACCTGATCGAGGTGCAGCGCGAAAGCTACGAACAGTTCCTGCGTTCGAACAAGGAGATCGATTACGTCTCCGGTCTCGAAAAGACGCTCCGCAGCGTGTTCCCGATCCGCGACTTCGCCGGTACGGCCGAGCTGGACTTCGTCCATTACGAACTCGAAGACCCGAAATACGACACCACCGAGTGTCGCCAGCGCGGCATCACCTATGCCGCCCCGATGAAGGTCACGCTTCGCCTGATCGTCTTCGAAGTCGATCAAGAGACCGAAACCCGCTCCGTCCTCGATATCAAGGAGCAGGACGTCTATATGGGCGACATGCCGCTCATGACCGAGAACGGCACCTTCATCATCAATGGTACCGAGCGCGTTATCGTCTCGCAGATGCACCGTTCGCCGGGTGTGCTGTTCGACCATGACCGCGGCAAGACGCACTCCTCGGGCAAGTTCCTCTTCGCTGCCCGTGTCATCCCCTATCGCGGTTCCTGGCTCGATTTCGAATTCGACGCCAAGGACATCGTCAATGTCCGTATCGACCGCAAGCGCAAGCTGCCGGTCACTGCGCTGCTTTACGCGCTGGGTCTCGACAGCGAGGACATCCTCGATTTCTTCTACGACAAGGTCACCTGGAAGCGCGGCAAGGACGGCTGGGAAATTCCCTTCACAGCCGAAGCATGGCGCGGCCAGAAGCCGGCTTTCGCGCTGGTCGACGCCAAGACCGGCGAGGAAGTCTTCCCCGCCGGCCAGAAGGTCTCTCCGCGCGCTGCCAACAAGGCGGCCAAGGACGGCCTCGAAAAGCTGTTGATCCCGACCGAGGAAATCTTCGGCCGCTATGCCAGCGAAGACCTGATCGACGAGAAGACCGGCCGCATCTACATCGAGGCCGGTGACGAAGTGTCGCCGGAGAACCTAGAGAAGCTCGACGCTGCCGGGATCGACCAGATCGACTTGCTCGATATCGATCACGTCACCACCGGCCCGTGGATCCGCAACACCATGCAGGCCGACAAGGCCGAAAATCGCGAAGAAGGCCTCGAAGCGATCTACAAGGTCATGCGGCCGGGCGAACCGCCGACGAAGGAAACTGCCGAAGCGCTGTTCGAAGGCCTGTTCTTCGATGGCGAGCGCTACGACCTCTCTGCCGTGGGCCGCGTGAAGCTCAATATGCGCCTCGGCCTCGATGCCGAAGACACCGTCACTACGCTGCGCAAGGAAGACATCCTCGCCGTGGTCAAGGAACTGGTCGACCTGAAGGACGGCAAGGGCGAAGTCGATGACATAGACAATCTCGGCAATCGCCGCGTGCGCTCGGTCGGCGAACTGCTCGAAAACCAGTACCGCGTCGGCCTGCTGCGCATGGAACGCGCAGTGAAGGAACGCATGAGCTCGGTCGACGTGTCGACCGTCATGCCGAACGACCTGATCAACGCGAAGCCTGCCGTGGCTGCCGTGCGTGAGTTCTTCGGCTCGAGCCAGCTTTCGCAGTTCATGGACCAGACCAATCCGCTGTCGGAAGTCACCCACAAGCGCCGCGTTTCGGCACTTGGCCCGGGCGGCCTGACCCGTGAGCGCGCCGGCTTCGAAGTGCGCGACGTTCACCCGACGCATTATGGCCGTATCTGCCCAATCGAAACGCCTGAAGGCCCGAATATCGGCCTGATCAACTCGCTTTCGACCTTCGCCCGCGTCAACAAGTACGGTTTCATCGAAACGCCGTACCGCAAGGTGATCGAAGGCAAGGTGACCGGCGATGTGAACTACCTTTCCGCCATGGAAGAGCAGAAGCACACCGTGGCGCAGGCATCGGCCGATACCGACAAGGACGGCAAGTTCGTCGAGGAGCTGATCTCGGCTCGCCAGAACGGCGAATTCGTGATGAGCCCGTCGGACCAGGTCACCCTGATGGACGTTTCGCCCAAGCAGCTCGTCTCGGTCGCCGCATCGCTCATTCCGTTCCTGGAAAACGATGACGCCAACCGCGCACTGATGGGCTCGAACATGCAGCGCCAGGCCGTGCCGCTGGTGAAGGCCGAGGCTCCCTGGGTCGGTACCGGCATGGAAGAGACCGTGGCGCGCGACTCCGGCGCCGCGATCTCCGCCACGCGTGCGGGCATCGTCGACCAGGTCGACGCCACGCGTATCGTCATCCGCGCTTCGGGCGAGGTCGATGCCGGCAATCCGGGCGTCGACATTTACAACCTCCAGAAGTTCCAGCGTTCGAACCAGAACACCTGCGTCAACCAGCGTCCGCTGGTGAAGGTGGGTGATGTGGTCGAGCAGGGCGATATCCTGGCCGACGGTCCCTCGACCGATCTCGGCGAGCTGGCACTGGGCAAGAACAGCCTCGTCGCCTTCATGCCCTGGAACGGTTACAACTATGAGGACTCCATCCTCATCTCCGAACGCATCGTGAAGGATGACGTCTTCACCTCGATCCATATCGAGGAATTCGAAGTCATGGCTCGCGATACCAAGCTGGGCCCGGAAGACATCACCCGCGACATTCCGAATGTCGGCGAGGAAGCGCTGCGCAACCTCGACGAGGCGGGGATCGTCTATATCGGCGCCGAAGTGCATCCGGGCGATATCCTGGTCGGCAAGATCACGCCGAAGGGCGAAAGCCCGATGACGCCGGAAGAAAAGCTGCTGCGCGCCATCTTCGGCGAAAAGGCCAGCGACGTGCGCGACACCTCGCTCCGCCTGCCGCCGGGCGTTGCCGGCACGATCGTCGAAGTGCGCGTCTTCAACCGCCACGGCATCGAGATCGACGACCGTACCCGCGCCATCCAGAACGAGGAAATCGAACGCCTCAAGAAGGATAGCGAGGACGAGCGCAACATCCTCAACCGTGCGACCTACAACCGCCTGCGCGACATGCTGGTGGGCCAGACCGCTTCGGCAGCGCCCAAGGGCGTGAAGAAGGGCAGCAAGATCGACGAGGAACTGCTCGACAGCGTCGAACGCCACGAATGGTTCAAGTTCGCGGTGGCCGACGACAAGATGCAGGCCCAGCTCGAAGCTGTGAAGGGCCAGTATGACGAGGCCGTCAAGGCGATCCAGGACAAGTTCGAGGATCGCAAGGAGAAGCTCGAGCGCGGTGATGAACTCGCTCCGGGCGTGCTCAAGATGGTCAAGGTCTTCGTCGCGGTGAAGCGCAAGCTGCAGCCGGGCGACAAGATGGCCGGACGTCACGGTAACAAGGGTGTCATTTCGCGCATCCTGCCGGCCGAGGACATGCCGTTCCTCGAGGACGGCACCCCGGTCGATATCGTGCTGAACCCGCTGGGCGTGCCCTCGCGCATGAATGTCGGGCAGATCTTCGAGACGCATCTCGGCTTCGCCGCACGCGGGCTGGGCATGCAGATCGGGGAGCAGCTCGAGGAATGGCGGGCCGCCAATCCCGATGCGACCGCGGGCAAGCCGCCCGAGGCGCTGCTGAGCAAGCTCAAGGACGTCTATGGTGAGAACTATTACGACGACCTCGAAAGCCGCTCGACCGAGGAAGTGATCGAACTCGCCTCCAACCTGACCGCAGGCGTCCCCATGGGCACGCCGGTGTTCGACGGAGCGCGCGAGCAGGACGTGTCCGACATGCTGGTCAAGGCAGGCATCGACAGCTCGGGCCAGTCGACGCTGTATGACGGCCGTACCGGCGAGGCATTCGACCGCAAGGTGACCGTGGGCATCATCTACATGCTCAAGCTGCACCACCTGGTGGACGACAAGATCCACGCCCGTTCGATCGGTCCCTACTCGCTCGTCACCCAGCAGCCGCTGGGCGGCAAGGCCCAGTTCGGCGGCCAGCGCTTCGGCGAAATGGAGGTCTGGGCACTGCAGGCATACGGCGCCGCCTATACCTTGCAGGAGATGCTGACGGTGAAGTCGGACGACGTGATCGGCCGCACCAAGGTCTACGAAGCGATCGTCAAGGGCGACGACACCTT
>CAJXNC010000011.1 GCA_913056125.1 uncultured Altererythrobacter sp. | reverse complement strand
GACGACCTCCAGCGCGCCGGTCGGCGGCGTCGTGTCGTAGATCTCCGAATAGCACTCGTCGAAGCCGACGGTGAAGTCGTGCTTGCGGGCCAGTTGGATCAGTTGCGCCAGGTAGCCGCGGTCGGCGGCGGCGCCCTGCGGGTTGGCCGGCGAGTTCAGGAAGCAGAAGACGGCGCGGTCCAGAATGGCCGGGTCCAGCGCCGCGTAGTCCGGCATGAAGCCGGTCTCCGCCGTGGCCGCCACGAAGACCGGCTCGGCCCCCATGGCCACGGCCGATCCGGCGTAGACGTGATAGAAGGGATTGGGCAGCAGCACGACCGGCGGCGCGTCGCCCCCTTTGCCCTCGACCGCGTGTTTCTGCACCGCCGCCATGACGGCGAAGTAGAGGCCCTCGCGGCTGCCCGGCAGCGGCAGCAGGTGGCGCGCCGGGTCGATCATGCCCTGGGGCAGGCCGTAGCGCCGGGTCAGCCAGGCGGCGCAGGCGCCGTTGTAGGCCGGGGTGCCGCGCGGCGGCGGGTAGCTCGACCACTTGGTGGCGTTGGCCACAATCTCTTCGGTGACGAAACCCGGCGGCTGGTTCTTCGGCTCGCCGATCGACAGCAGGATCGGGTTTTCGTCGCCGGCCGGATGCGCGTCGAGCAGGCGGCTCAGCCTGGCGAAGGGATGGAAGGCTTGAAAGCTACGGCGATCTGGCAAGACGCGTGGGTTCCGAATTGTTCCCAGGGTTGGTCCAGGATCCTCCCCTTCCGGGCGAGGAGGCGCCGGTCAAGGGCGTCGTCTGACCTCTTGCAGCACGGCGGTACAAAACGCAAACGAATCCGGCTGATTCTATCGACGCCGCCAGGGCGCGACAAGCATTTGGCCCGCCGGGCGGCTGCCGGGTTCCAGGGCCACGCTAGCGGTGGAATAGGGCGAAAAAGAGGACAAAAAAAGAGGCCTGGGAGCGATCGCTCCCAGGCCCAGTCTTGGCAGAGGATAATCGTGTTCCTGAAGGAGCTCGATTATCAGGTTGGGTTTCGGAAGAAACCCGGTCAGAGGGAAGACCCTCTAAAGCGATTGCGAGCCGTGGCCGAACTCGGGATAGGCTTCCATCCCCAGTTCCGCCTTGTCGAGACCCATCTCCTCGGCTTCCTCGTCGACCCGCAGGCCGATCGTGAACTTCAGGACGAGCCAGACAACGGCGCTGGTGATCACCATGAAGGCGCCGATGGCGACGATGCCGACGATCTGGGTGCCGAAGCTGCCGCCACCGAAGATGGCCACGGCCAGGGTGCCCCAGATACCGGCGACAAGGTGGGCCGAGATGGCGCCGACCACGTCGTCGATCTTCAGCTTGTCGAGCAGCGGAACCGCGAAGACCACGATCGCACCACCAATGGCACCGATCACGATCGACAGGCCGACCGAAGGAGCGAGCGGTTCTGCCGTGATCGAAACGAGGCCAGCGAGGGCGCCGTTAAGAGCCATCGTAACGTCGATCTTCTTGTAGAGCAGCTGGGTCAGGATGACGACAGCCACAACACCACCGGCAGCAGCCATGTTGGTGTTCACGAAGATCTTCGAGACATCGGAAACGTCGCCAACAGTGCCCATCGCAAGCTGCGATGCGCCGTTGAATCCGAACCAGCCGAGCCACAGGATAAAGGTACCCAGGGTTGCCAGCGGGATGTTCGAGCCCGGGAAGACGTTGACCTTGCCATCGGCATAGCGGCCGAGGCGCGGGCCGATGATCAGCGCACCGGCGAGAGCGGCCCAGCCACCCACGGAGTGCACGATGGTCGAACCGGCGAAGTCGGAGAAGCCCATTTCGGACAGCCAGCCGCCACCCCACTGCCAGCTACCTGTGATCGGGTAGAAGATACCCGTCAGGACGGCAGTGAAGATAAGGAACGGCCACAGCTTCACGCGCTCGGCAACGGTACCAGACACGATCGAGGCGGTAGCTGCGCAGAAGACCATCTGGAAGAACCAGTCGGAAGCGGTCGAGTAACCGGTTTCGAGGTCAGCGCCGCCAACTTCCTGCATCGAGTAAGGGCCGAAGGTGCCGATGAAGCCGGAAACGTCGACATACATCAGGCTGTAACCGGTGACCCAGAACATGATGCCAGCGATCGAATAGAGGGCGATGTTCTTGAGGCACTGCATGGATACGTTCTTCGAACGCACCAGGCCGGCTTCGAGCATGGCGAAGCCTGCGGCCATGAACATGACCAGGAAGCCGCCGATCAGGAACAGCAGCGTATTGAAGATGTAAGCCGTGCCGCCGCTGACTGCGTCAGCAGCAGCCTCCTGGGCGAAAGCCGGCTCGGCGATTGCGAGCGCCGCGAGAGCGGGCACACCGAGTTTCATGATATTCTTCATCTCAGAGAGTCCCCTGCTTACAGCGCGGTTTCGTCGGTTTCGCCGGTGCGGATCCGCGTGGTCGACGCGAGGTCGAGCACAAAGATCTTGCCGTCGCCGATGCTTTCCGTGCTGGCGGTTTGCTGGATGGATTCGACGACCTTGGGCATAAGTTCGTCGCTAACGGCGATTTCGAGCTTCACCTTCGGGAGCATGTTCACGGAGTACTCTGCTCCGCGATAAATCTCGGTCTGCCCCTTCTGGCGGCCGAAGCCCTTGACTTCGGACACTGTCATGCCCGCCACGCCGAGCCCGCTCAGTGCTTCGCGCACCTCGTCGAGCTTGAATGGTTTGATAATGGCGATGATGAACTTCATCACTGACCCCTATAGCTTACCGGAGGAGATCCCGGCCGGGACTCGATTACGCAAGGGGTGTGCCAGTTTCGGAATCCGTAGGAGTTTACCTTTCGTTAACCCCTACCTCGCCCGCAGTGTTCGCAGTTGCAGCACAATATTTGACCAGCGTGCCGATTTTTTGTGCACCGCAAGGTAAGCGCATCCCGACAAAAAAGGGCCAGAGCGCTTGGCTCTGGCCCTGAGTTTGTACGTTCGCAGGAGGAACGTGGTGAGGCGGGGTCGGGGGGAGAGGAGGAGAAGGCCCGACCCCGCCAGTTCGTTGATCAGTTGTAGGCGCGTTCGCCGTGCTCGCTGATATCGAGACCGGCTTCTTCGTCTTCGGTGGAGACCCGCAGGCCAACCAGCATCTTGACGATAGTCAGCGCGATCGCGGTGCCGATACCGGCCCACAGGATCGAGACGACAACCGACTTGATCTGGATCCACACCTGGGTGGACATCACGAAGTCGTCGCCACCCGGACCGCCAAGCAGCGGCGAGTAGACGATGCCGGTGCCGATAGCGCCGACCATGCCGCCGATGCCGTGGATGCCGAAGGCGTCCAGCGAATCGTCGAAGCCCATTGCCGGCTTCACCTTCGAGACGACGATGAAGCAGAGGATCGAGGCAACCGCGCCAAGCACGATGGCGCCGAACGGACCGGAGTTACCGGCAGCAGGCGTCACCGCAACCAGGCCGGCAATGATGCCCGAAGCCAGGCCAAGGGCCGACGGCTTGTGGCCGACTGCACGCTCGGCGAGCATCCAGAACAGCGCACCCGAAGCGGTAGCAACGAAGGTGTTGATCATGGCGAGGCCGGCAGTGCCGTCGGCTTCCAGCTCGGAACCGACATTGAAGCCGAACCAGCCGACCCACAGAAGGCCTGCACCGACCAGCGTCAGCGTCAGCGAGTGCGGAGGCATCGGCTCGGTCGGATAGCCCTTGCGCTTGCCGAGCATGTAGGCAGCAACCAGCGCCGAGACACCGGCATTGATATGCACCACGGTACCGCCGGCGAAGTCGAGGGCACCCCAGTCGAGGATGAGGCCGCCGCCGCCCCACACCATGTGGGCGATCGGGTAGTAGACGATGGTCGACCAGATCACGATGAAGATCATCGCGGCGGTGAACTTCATGCGTTCGACCGTCGCACCGAAGACCAGCGCGCCGGTAATGGCGGCGAAGGTCATCTGGAAGGCGACGAAGACATATTCGCTGATCACCTCGTCCGAGAAGGTCGCTGCAGTCGAATCCACAGTGACCGAGGAAAGGAAGTAGCTGCCACCGCTGATGAACTTGCCGAGGAAGCCTTCATAGCTGGTGGCGCCGAATGCGAGCGAATAGCCCCACATCACCCAGATCAACATGCCGAGGCAGGCTGCCGCGGTGACCTGGGTCATGGTGGAAAGCATGTTCTTCGAGCGGGTCAGGCCGCCATAGAACAGCGCCAGGCCCGGGAGGATCATCATCATCACCAGGACGGTGGAGGTCATCATCCAGGCATTGTTGCCGGGATTGGGAACCGGGGCCGCATCCTGAGCGAAAGCGGCGGTTGCGGTCAATGCGATGGTCCCGAAGGCCAGCAAGCCGCTTGTGAGTTTGCGCATCATGTTGATTCTCTCCCTGATCACAAAGCCGTGTCGCCGGATTCGCCGGTGCGGATCCGTGTGGCCGACGCGAGGTCGAGCACGAAGATCTTGCCGTCACCGATGCTTTCCGTGCTGGCGGATTGCTGGATCGTCTCGACGACCTTCGCGGCGAGCTCGTTGCCCACGGCGATTTCGAGCTTCACCTTCGGCAGCATGTTCACCGAATATTCGGCTCCGCGGTAGATCTCGGTCTGGCCTTTCTGGCGACCGTAGCCCTTGACCTCGGAAATGGTCATGCCCGCGACGCCGACGGCGCTAAGTGCCTCGCGCACCTCGTCGAGCTTGAACGGTTTGATTATGGCAATGATGAATTTCATCACTCTCCCCTTTTGCTTCACCGGGGCGGTTCCCGGCCTTTTCGGTGCTTAGCAAGGGGCGTGCCAATTCCTGTTTCGGGCGCGTTTACGTCTCGTTTACTTTCTGCCGATCGGGCATGTGCCGCGCGCTTGTTCAATCGAACGATTGTGCTGCCCATTTTTTGGGCAATTATATACTTGACAAAGCAGACCCTACAGCTAGGGTATCTGCATGAACATTTTCGAGCCTCGCTTCACCGACGAAAACGCAGCCCGCGAGCACCTTGAAGCGCTCCACTGGCCGAACGGTCCTGTCTGTCCGCATTGCGAAAGCACCGATGCGAAGCGCCTGCCTGCACAGCGTGGCCGCAAGACCAAGGCTCACCCCGAAGGCAAGCTTCGTCACGGCGTCGTCCAGTGCAACAACTGCCGCAAGCAATACACTGTGACGGTCGGCACCGTATTCGAGTCCTCCAAGGTGCCTTTGAACAAGTGGCTCTACGTGAACCACGTCCTTTGCTCGTCAAAGAAGGGCACCAGCGCCCACCAGATCGCCCGCAACATCGGCGTCACCTACAAGACCGCATGGTTCATGATGCACCGCATCCGTGAGGCCATGAAGGACGTTGACGACAGCCCTATGGGCGGGTTCGGCAAGTTCGTTGAAGCCGATGAAACCTACGTTGGCGGCAAGACCAAGAACCGTAATGCCAAGCAGCAGCGCCGTTTTGCCGAGAAGCGCCGCGACCCGCACGGCAACAAGCAGCCTGTCGTTACTCTTGTCGAGCGCGACGGTAAGGCCCGCTCGTTCCACGTTGCCAAGGTGACTGGCGAGACACTGCGCCACGCGCTCGTCACCAATGTCGATCGCTATTCCTACCTCATGACCGACGAACACAAGGGCTACCAGAAGGTAGGCCAGGAGTTCGGCAAGCACGGCGTGACGAACCACGCCAAGCGCGAATATGCGCGCGGCCTAGTCCACACCAATACGGTCGAAGGCTTCTTCTCTATCCTCAAGCGCGGCATTGTCGGTGTCTATCACCATGTGAGCGAAGCCCACCTGCACCGCTACACCAGCGAGTTCGATTTCCGCTACAACACCCGCAAGATGGACGACTTTGACCGCTCAAACGCCAGCCTGCTTGGCGCTATCGGTAAGCGCCTCACCTATCGGCGGACTTCTTCGCTCCAAGCCTAAGAAGCTGGTGCCTCCCACGCGAAGGGGAGAGAGACGTAAGCGCTGGACAAAATAAACCCCGAGGACCGTAGTCCCCGGGGGGGCCGCTGGGCGCACCATGCGGCGTTGCGTGTTGCGAACTAGGAACTTAAACCCAACAAGTCAACAAGGGGTTTAATGTGCGCGGGGCTGTCTATATTGACGCCTTCAATCTCTATCATGCGATAGATGACTTGGGGCTGAACTACTTAAAGTGGTGCAATCTTTGGAAGCTTGGCGAGACCATTATGAAGGGTCACGCCAAGCCGACTGTAAAGGTTGTTTGGTGCACCGCATTTCGTCGGGGAGACCAAGGCGCGAAGACTAGGCATAGGGCGGTGGCTGACGCCCTTCGACTGTATGGCGTAACCCCAATGTTTGGTCATGAAACGTTAGAGCCGCAGGAATGTTACCGTTGCAGGCACAAATGGGATGTGCCCCGAGAAAAGGCGACAGACATTAACCTTGCACTGTGCGCCTACCAAGATGCGGTAGACAATGTCTACGACGCAGCATTCTTCGTTACAGCCGACACAGATCAGGCAGCGACCCTTTGGTTCCTGAAGAACCGCTTCCCGGAGAAAAAGCTCTATTCGGTAACACCGCCCGGTAGAGTTCTGTCGAAGCACCTACTGTCATTGTCAGAGGGGGCCAAACTGAAAATCACGGAGCGGATGTTAGATGATTGCGTGATGCCACAAACGGTCGGAGCGGGTGCAGCTACTGTTTGGAGGCCTCGCGAGTATGATCCCCCCGTTGGCTGGGTTCACCCCGACGACCGGCCTTAGGCTTGTGCGGCTTTGGCGGTGTCTTCAGCATCCGCTTGAGCACTTCGTCTTCTTTCTTTTGATCGGTGTCTGTCATGTTTAAGAACTACCACCTCTACCGTGAGAAACAAATTGCGCTGGCCATTGAAATCGGTGCGGCAGTCACGTTCTGGGTGAACCTGGAGGGAAACATAGTCCGCCTGTGCTCCGTCGCTCTTGGGTCAAACATGAAGACGACGGCGCACTTGCTATCCAACTTTAAGACCTTCAGCCTAATTCTCGATTTCACCAACTCCGCTGTGAAGCTGAAGATTGAGAAGACACCTGCCCTGAAACACTGGAACACTCTCGTCGAATATGTTCGAGAACTCTCAGGAGACAGAAACTTCATTGTCCACGCTGGAATGGTCGCACATGGTGCCGGAGACCCCGATACCATCGACTGGGCGGATGTTACGCCAAAGGTGGGGCCAACTCAGTTCCAGACTTTCGTGCAACTTGATCGAAGGGAGCCAATGGATGCAGCAGAAGTGTCCCAACTTGCCCACGATTTCCAGCACGCGACCGAATGCCTTTCCGCGTTCACCGGCGCGCTGGTGAAAGGCGAGCCATGGCCAGAAAGATTTCACGGAGCGGTTGCTCGTCGCCGAGAAGGTATTGGGGAGCGTCGGGCCAAAAATCATAAAGGCGGTTCTGCCCCGCCTCGATCATAGCGGGCGTAATCTCAATCTCTTCGATTCGTTGCTTTGTCATGTATATAATGCCCATTTTTTGGGCAGAAGCGCCTTCGTGCTCAGCCGACAAGCTCCAGCTGGGCGACGACCGGAAGGTGATCCGATGCACCCGAGGCCAGCGCGCTGTGATGGACCTCAACCTCCCGGCAAACCCAGTGCGGCGAGTGCACGATCCGGTCGAGCGGGGCGAGCGGCCGGCCGGCGGGAAAGCTCTTTCCCGGTGCCAACACGTTCCACATTTCCCCGAAGGCGCGCAGCGCCCCGCCGGCAGGCGACCACTCGTTCAGGTCCCCCAGGATCACGCTCGGCTCGTCGCCCAGCGCCAGCGTCTTGCAGACCATTTCTATCTGCTTGCGCCGCAACAGGCCCGACAGGTCCAGATGGGTTCCGACCACATCGAAACTGCGCCCGTCGAGGGAGAGGCGCGCATGGACTGCCCCGCGCGGTTCGAGCGAGGGCAGATGGATCGGCGCAGCGTCCACGATGTCGATACCGCGCCGCGCCAATATGGCATTGCCGTGCCAGCCCATGCTGGCCGGACGGCGGGCCACCGGCACGACCTGCCAATGCGCCTCGTCCAGCAGGCTGCGCGGCAGGACCGAGGCGCGCGAGCCGAAGCGCCGGTCCGCTTCCTGCAAGGCAACGACATCGGCATCCACTTCATGCAGCACGCGAAGGATCCTGTCGGCATCGCGCTTGCCGTCCACCCCTACCGCCTTGTGGATGTTGTAGCTGGCCAGCTTGAGCCGCATCATTCCCCGCTATCGGGCATTACCCCTGCAATGTAGCGATCGGTCGGCCGTGCCGGCAGGCCGTCAATGCTTTCGCGGCGACGTTTGTACTTGCCCGCCCATTCGACCGGATCGGACTGGGCATGATGCTTGACGAGCGTGAGCCGCTCCTTCTCGAGGCTCATCAGGGGTACGCCATAGCCGCAGGAAGTCTGCACGCTTTCGACCGCGATGTCGAAGATCTGCCGTGTTCCGGGCAGGAGCGTGAAATGCGCGGCCAATTCGTCCCAGTCCCTCTCCCATGGCAGGACCGGCCTGCCGCGCCCGTAAATGCGCAAAATCTGGGCAGGCTGCTGGAAATTGCAGAACATCAGCGTGATCCGGCCCCCGTGGCCCTCATCGTCCGCCAGCAGGTGGGCATTGGTCTCGTTACCCGAGCCGCCAAGGTCGAGATAGGCAACCCGCGTGGGAGAGAGCACGCGAAAGGCATCATAGCCCTTGGGCGAAAGATTGATCCGTGCGTCTTCTGCCGCGGTCGCGACAAAGAATACCGACTGCGCGGCGATCATCGCCACGTGCCTTTCGGTCAATGCATCGAAAAATTCGGCCATGGCGCAATCCTAGCCGCGCAGGCCGCCAGCGTCACCGTTCTTTCGTGGCCGAGAAGGTGAGGTCGGGGTTCTTTTCCTGCTGGTAGTTCACGTCCCACGGGCTCTTGGCCATGAAGACCAAGTCGCCGTCGCGATCCTTCGCCAGATTGGCGCGGTTGAACTCCTCGAAACTCTTGAGGGCCGCATCGCTGCCCTTGAGCCAGCGGGCGGTAGAAAAGGGCGAAGGCTCTAACCCGGCCTCGACCTTGTATTCCGCCTCGAGACGCGAAATCAGCACTTCGAGCTGCAACTGGCCGACAACGCCGATGATCCATTGCGCGCCGATCTCCGGATAGAACACCTGGATCACGCCCTCTTCGGACAGGTCGTCAAGCGCCTTGCGGAGCTGCTTGGTCTTGGTGGGATCCTTTAGCTGGATGCGGCGCAGGATCTCCGGCGCGAAATTGGGCAGGCCGGTGAAGCGGATCACATTCTTCTCGGAAAGCGTATCGCCCACGCGCAAAGTGCCGTGATTGGGAATGCCGATAATGTCGCCCGCCTCGGCGGTGTCGGCGATCTCGCGGTCCTGCGCGAAGAACAGGATCGGCGAATGGATCGCGATCGGTTTGCCAAGTCCCGAAGGGGTCAGCTTCATGCCGCGTTTGAACGTGCCCGAGACCTGCCGCATGAAGGCGATGCGGTCGCGGTGGTTGGGGTCCATGTTCGCCTGCACCTTGAAGATGAAGCCGGTCACCTCGTCGAGGTCGGGGCTGATCTCACCCTGTTCGCTGGGCTGCGGGCGCGGCGTCGGCGCGTATTTGGCAATGGCATCGACAATCTGCTCGACGCCGAAATTCTTGAGGGCAGAGCCGAAATAGACCGGGGTGAGGTCGCCCGCGCGATAGGCTTCGAAATCGAAAGGGGCATAGCCCTCGCGGCCCAACAGGCCCTCTTCAGCAACGCGCGCGACGCCATCCGCAGTGAGATACTCGGCCAGCAGCGGATCTTCCGCGCCACTCGTCTGGACCGTCTTCCCGCGGAATTCCTTCCCATCGCCTTCGGGCAGGTGCAGCTCGCCGGTCTCGAAATCGAACACGCCTTCGAAAAGGCCGCCCATGCCGACAGGCCAGCTCATCGGCGAAACGTCGAGCGCGAGCTTGTCGGCGATCTCGTCGAGGAGCTCGAAGGGATCGCGGCCTTCGCGGTCGATCTTGTTGATCAGCGTGATGATCGGCACCGAACGCAGGCGGCAGACTTCGAACAGCTTCAGCGTCTGCGGCTCGATACCGGCGGCGGCATCGAGCACCATGATCGCCGAGTCCACCGCAGTCAGCGTGCGATAGGTATCTTCGGAGAAGTCTTCGTGGCCCGGCGTATCGAGGAGGTTGAAGGTGATGCCGTCCTTCTCGAAAGTCATCACGCTCGAAGTGACCGAGATTCCGCGCTGCTGCTCGATCTTCATCCAGTCCGAGCGCGCACGCCGCGCCGCGCCGCGTGCCTTGACCTCGCCGGCAAGATGGATCGCACCGCCTTGCAGCAGGAGCTTTTCGGTCAGCGTGGTCTTACCTGCGTCGGGATGCGAGATAATGGCAAAGGTACGGCGATTGGAATTGGCTTCGGTCATGGGGTTGCGCCCCTAGCGGGGGCGGACGGTCACGTCCATGCGGAAGCTGCGTTCTGCGCCCGGCTGCAGCGGCATCACGCCCGGCTTGTCGCGGAAATCGCCATCGAAGTCCGCCGGATCGGCATGTCCTGCCCATGGCTCAATGCAGATGAAATTGGCGCCCGGCTTCTGCCAGATGCCCAGGTAGGGCATTTCCGGGAAAGCGATGTCCAGCGAGGGACCGTCCGGCGAACGGTAGCTAAGCCTGCGGCTGGCAAGCTCGTCCCAGATCATCGCATCGGCTTCATAGTCTTCGTGGCGCAGCGCCATCTGCCCGCCCTTGACCGGGCTATCCTCGCTGAAGGCAATCAGGCCCTTCTCATCGAGCCTGCGGATCGGAGCCGGCTCAAGCGCTTCAAAGACCAGCTCATGCGCCAGCTTTTCGCCGCCACCGGGCAAGGGCCAGGCAAAGGCAGGATGGTAGCCGAAGCTGAAATGCAGCTCGTCCTCACCCGGATTGACCACGCTTGCCGTCATCGAAAGCGTCGAACCTGAAAGGGCAAATTCCATGTGCAGCGCGAAGGGAAAGGGAAAGACTTCGCGCGTTTCCTCGCTGTCGGTCAGGCGAAAGATAGCCAGCTCGCGCTCATGCTCCACCAGCTCGAACGTGCTGCGGCGGGCAAAGCCGTGACGCGGCAAGTGATAGGTGAAGCCATCGAAGTGATAGGTGTCGCGCCGCAGCCCTCCGACAATCGGAAAAAGCAGAGGTGCCCGTCCGGTCCAGTAGGCCGGATCGGCATCGCTCATGTATTCGCGGCCGTCGGAATCGATCAGCGATTGCAGCTCTGCCCCGAAAGGATCGATGCGCGCCGTCAGCCCCTCGCTGGAGATGGAGACGGCTTCGCTCACCCGCGCAGCTGCGCCTCCAGCTTGGCGGCCGCTGCCACCACCTTGTCGGAAATGGCCTTGAGGTCGGCATCCTTGTAGCTCGCCTCGCCCGGCTGGAGCGTCACCTCCACGGCGATGGACTTCTGACCTTCGGGCACGCCCTGGCCTTCGAACAGGTCGAAGATGCGGGCATCAACGATATTGGCTTTGTCCGCCCCCCTGATTGCACGCAGCAGGTCACCCGCTGGCAATCCCTTGGGGACGAGGAAGGCGAAGTCGCGCATCACCGATTGGAGTGCCGGCGGGGCGTAGTGCGGACGCGCAAAAACATCCTTGCCCTTCTTTGCCGGGATCGCATCGAGGTAGATCTCGACCGCGACTACCGGGCCATCGACATCGAAGGCTTGCAGCGTGCGCGGATGCAGGGCGCCGAAACGCGCCAGCACGTTCTTGGGGCCGAGCCGCAATGTGCCCGACTGGCCGGGGTGGAATTGCTCACCTGCCTCGCCCATGACCATAAGATTGGCGACGGGTGCGCCTGCCTCTTCCAGCAGGGCAAGCGCCTCTGCCTTTGCATCGAAAGCGTCGAAACCCGTTGCCTTGCCGGATGCCCAGCCACGCGAAACCTTCTCGCCCGCCAGCACCACACCAAGCGCCTGCCGCTCATCGCTGGTGCCGCCATCACCGCGCAGATAGCGGCGGCCGATCTCGAACAGGCGCAGGCTCGAGGCTCCGCGATCGAGATTGCGCTTGGCGGCCGAGAGCAGGCCGGGAATGAGCGAGGGGCGCATGGCCTTCATGTCCTCGCTGATCGGATTGTCGAGCACCCATAGTCCGCCATTGCCTTCGGGCGCGAAATGCTCTGCCTCGGCTGGCGGGAGGAAGGACCAGGTGACCGCCTCGTTGAGGCCCCGCCCGGCTGCGGCACGGCGCAAGCGGCGTTCGAGAACCTGGGCCGGCGTCGCGGTGGGCGACGCCACGCCGACATTGCCGGTGAGCGCCACGCTCTCGACATGGTCGAGCCCGTGGATGCGCACCACTTCCTCGACGATATCGGCCGCACCTTCGACATCGTGGCGGCGCAGCGGAACGGTGACCATCCAGTCATCGGAAACGGCGAAATCGAGCGCTGCAAGAATGCGGCGCTGTTCGGCCTCGTCGACCGACACTCCACCTAGCTTCTGGGTGAGTTCGGGGGCGTACTGCACCTTCTTGGCTTCGCTAGGTGCCTTTCCGGCGCGCGCTATTTCGGAGGCTTCGCCGCCGCAGATCCGCTGGATCAGCGCGGTCAGCCCGTCGAGCCCCTCGTCGAGCCAGGCCGGGTCGACGCCGCGCTCGAAACGGGTGCGTGCATCCGTTGCGATACCGAGCTTACGGCCCGTGACGCCGATGCTTTCGGGATTGAAATAGGCGATTTCGAGCAGGACGTCGGTCGTCCCCGGCTGCACCGAGCTATGCTCCCCGCCCATGATGCCGGCAATGTCATGCACGCCATTGTCGTCGGCGATGACCGTCATGCTTTCGTCTAGCGTATAGGTCTTCTCGTTCAGCGCGAGGACCTGCTCGCCAGCCTTGGCGCGGCGCGCAACCACGGGTCCGGACAGCTTGGCGAGGTCGTAGACATGCGCCGGGCGCCCGAAGGCGAGCATCATGTAATTGGTGATGTCGACCAGCGCGGAAATCGGGCGCTGGCCCGCCGCGATCAGGCGTTGCTGCATCCATTCGGGCGATGCGCCATTGCTAACCCCGCGCACCACGCGGCCATAGAATGCCGGACAGCCTTCGGGATCGTCGGTGCGGATCTCGACCGGGCAGGCAAAACCCTCCTCGATCACATGCTCGCGCAACGGCTTCAGCGCGCCCAGGCCGGCGGCGGCAAGGTCGCGCGCAATACCGTAAACGCCCATGCAATCGGGGCGGTTGGGCGTGATCGCCACATCGAAGACCGGCGAAGCTCCATTATAGAGCGCAAAGGCCTCGCCCACCGGCGCATCGCCCGGCAGCTCGATAATGCCCTCGTGATCGTCGCCCAGCTCGAGCTCGCGCGTCGAGCACATCATGCCATTGCTCTCAACGCCACGGATCTCGGACTTGCGCAACTTCATGCCGTTGGCGGGGACCTCCGCACCGGCAGTGCCGAGCACACCCTTCATGCCGGCACGCGCATTGGGCGCGCCGCAGACCACTTGCAGCGGATCGCCCTTACCCGTGTCAACGGTGAGTACCTGCAGCTTGTCGGCATTGGGATGCGGCGCGGCAGTCAGCACTTCGGCGACGAAGAAGCCTTCCAGCTTCTCGGCCGGATCCTCGATATCCTCGACCTCGATGCCGATCGCGTTGAGCTTCTCGGAGATCTCCTCGACCGTGGCTTCGGTCTCAAGGAAGTATTTCAGCCATTCGAGCGAGAACTTCATGCGCGTGCTCCCACTCCGCCCGAAAGCGTCGGCTGGTCGTATGCGGAGAAGCCGTAATGCTGCAGCCAGCGGACATCGCCGTCGAAGAAGGCGCGCAGATCATCCATTCCGTATTTGAGCATGGCAAGGCGATCGACGCCCACGCCGAAGGCAAAGCCCTGCCATTCATCGGGGTCGAGCCCCGACATTTCGATCACGCGGCGATTGACCATTCCGGAACCGAGCAACTCCATCCAGCCATGGCCCGGCGCATCGCCCGAACCGCCGAGCACGCGCTTGCCCTTCACAATGGCGAAGCCGACATCGACCTCTACCGAAGGCTCGGTGAAGGGGAAGTAGGACGGGCGCAGGCGCAGCACGATATCGTCTGTCTCGAAGAAGGCCTTGAGGAAGGTCTCCAGCGTCCATTTGAGATGGCCGAGATGGATATCGCGGTCGATCACCAGCCCTTCGATCTGGTGGAACATGGGCGTATGCGTGGCATCGCTGTCGCTGCGATAGACGCGGCCCGGGGCGATGATGCGTACCGGCGCACCTTCAGCCATCATGGTGCGCACCTGCACAGGCGAGGTATGTGTGCGCAGCAGCATGCGGCCGCCCTTGGGCGCCGTGTCGGGGAAATAGAAAGTATCGTGCATGGCCCGCGCCGGATGGCTTTCAGGCATGTTGAGCGCGGTGAAATTGTACCAGTCGTCCTCGATCTCCGGACCCGTGGCAACCGCGAAACCGAGATCGGCGAATATCTCCGCCAGCTCGTCCATCACCTGGCTGACCGGGTGGACCGTGCCACGCGCACCTTCCGGTGCCGGCAGCGTCAAGTCGAGAGTCTCCGTGGCAAGGCGCGCTTCGAGCTCTGCCGCTTCGAGCACGTCCTTCTTCGCCGCCAGCGCATCGGCAACCGCCTGGCGCAGCGCCTGGATCGCCGGTGCCTTCTCCTGCCGCTCCTCGGGATTCATTTTCCCCAGCGTCTTGAGCAGGCCGGACACGCTGCCCTGCTTGCCGAGGAATTCGACCCTCAGCGCCTCTAGCGCATTGAGGTCGGCGGCGGCGGCGATGCGGCTTTCGGCATCGCTCTGGATGGTTTCGAGTTCGCTCATCGTATCGACTGTTGTTCAGGCATTGGCGCGCCTGTTAGCCGCCCCTTTGCCCGCACCCAAGCCCTAATCGCCGCTTTTGCCAACTGCCCCGCTAAGCGAGGGGTCGGAGAGCGTGCTTGGCGGGAAGACTCCATGGTCGAACAATTGCCGTAAATTGGACGGGTCGAGATGGACAGCCCGGCTTTCCGCAAACTCGCTAGGCGTGACGCCCATGAAGCTGCGAAAGTCGCGCACGAAATGCGCCTGATCGACATATTGGCCATCGAGCACTTTGGTCCAGTGCTGATGGGGAGCAATCACGAAACGGGCAAGGCTACGCAGGAAGCGCTGGCGCCGCAGCAACGTCTTGGGCGAAAAGCCGAAATTGCGTGCGCACAATCGTTCGAGCGTGCGCCTTTGCACACCGACCCTTTCCGCCAGAGTTACGACATCGGACACTTCGGGATCCAGTAACACCTCGTGGCAAGCAAGGACCTGCTCCTCCGAGTTCGGTCTCTGTGGCTCGAGCCGCTGGAGGTGATCGATGATCTGCTCGGCCAGCTCGGATTCGCTGCCTCCGCGCTGGACCACTTCGAGGATCGGCACGAAACCTTCGAAACCGTCTTCGGCGGTTCCGTCGACGATGCGGTCCGCCAGCTTGTTGGCGGGCGCTGAAATATACCGGGACCAGCCCGCAGGCTTGATGCCGATGCCCCAGACGCGCCCCGGCCGAATGTCCGCCATGATCGCCCGACTGGTAGGGCCGGTGACAAAGAATGGCTGCACCTCGCGTGTAGAATCCGGATAGATTCCGGCAGAGGAATGCCTGCCCGTTTGCCTGAAACGCAGCGCCGCCCATTGCGGGTGAACGCGATCGCTGAGCAGGGCATCCGGCCCGCCTTCCATGCAGAAGCAGTGGAGCGGTGTGAAATAGGGCTGCAAGTGCTCTGCCAATTGGTAGAAGCGCACTTCGAGTACAAAGTCGTCAGCCATAAATGCGATCCGGCCCCAATCCGAATTCCCGAACAGCCCGTTGCGCCGCCAAGCAATTCAATTGCCCAATGACGTAACGGATTTTTCATAGAAGTCCAAAATTCCGGCGAGCAGTTATGACAATAGCGGCGAGAAGATGACAAGCACCGTTAGGTCGCGGGCACCACATTGATTTCACCGATTCCGTAGAGCCAAAATCATTGCGAGCGGTCGACTTGGCCGCAAGCCTTGGGGGAATTCAATGTTCAGGAAGATTTCGAAACATGCCCTGCTGGCAGCGAGCCTGGTAGCGTTTTCTGCAGTACCGGCAGCTGCCGATGACGACGATGTCGAGCTGGTGAATTGCGATTCCAGCATCGGCACCATCGCGCTGGTCGACAGCCCGGGCGCTGGCTGGAGCCAGTGGGACCTCGGCAGCCCGCGCATGCTGATTTCACGCCTTGCAGCGGAGTCCGGTTGCTTCACACCGCTTGCTGCCGGTTCGGGCGAGCCCGCCAACTTCCTGGTGACCGCGATCGCAGGCACTCAGGAAGAGGTCGATCAAGGCATCAACGTGGCGACAGGCGTAGCCACGGAGGCCCTGCTGCGCAGCGGCGCAGCCTCTGGCCTGCTCGGCAGCGTTCCCTTTGGCGGGGCAGCGCTCGGCATGCTGGGTGGCCTGGGCGGCCGCCGCACCACGGTCGCCGCCGGCCTCACCGTGGTTAGCCCGGCCAACGGCCAACCGCTTGCCGCTGGCACGGGATCGGTCCGCAGCACTTCTCTCAGCTTCCGGGGTTCGCGCGGCGAATGGGCTCGCGGAGTAGCCGATACGACCGGCTATGCAGACAGCAGCGAAGGACGCAAGCTGACCGAGGCCTTCATCATCGCCTTCAACCAGTTGGTGGCGCAGCGCGCGGCGCTCGAGGCGGCGCCCGCACCCAGCGCGGCGCCCGCCCCTGCGGCAGAACCGGGCGCTGTCGTCGCCATTGACACGACCATGCGCGCCGCTGCTTCGGCCGACGCGGAAGAAGTGCGTTCACTGCGTGCGGGAACCGATCTCATTCCCACCGGCAATCGCGACGGGTTGTGGCTCGAAGTCGAAGACAATTACGGAACCAGGGGCTGGGTCTCGGTCGAGGACCTGGGGTAAGAGTCCTCCCGCGGGACCGAAGGAGTTCACGACCTCTCTCCCAGGCCTTGCGGGAAAAAGGAAGGGCGCGGTTGGACAAAGCCAGCCGCGCCCTTTTCCATTGGCCAATTACTGCGCCCGATCGATCAGGCGGGAATGGCTTCCTTTGCCTGCTTGATGATCAGGGCAAAGGCTTCGGCTTCGTTCATCGCCAGATCCGCCATGACCTTACGGTCGAGCTCGATACCGGCGAGCTTGGCGCCGTGCATGAACTGCGAATAGGTCAGGCCTTCGGCGCGGACGGCCGCGTTGATGCGCTGGATCCACAGGGCGCGGAAATTGCGCTTCTTAACCTTGCGGTCGCGATAGGCGTACTGGCCGGCCTTTTCGACGGCCTGGCGCGCGACGCGGATGGTGTTCTTGCGGCGACCGCGATAGCCCTTGGCCTGGTCGAGGATCCGCTTGTGCTTCTGGCGCGTGGTGACGCCGCGTTTGATGCGAGGCATATCTCTATCTCCTTAGCTGCGGCTCAATCGAGGCCGTAGGGGGCCCATTTCTTCACCGCGGCCTGGTCGGCCTTGGCGAGAACCTTGGTCCCGCGCTGCTGGCGGATATACTTCGCATTGTGGCTGATCAGGCGGTGGCGCTTGCCGGCCACACCGTGCTTGACCTTGCCGTTTGCGGTGAGCTTGAAGCGCTTCTTCACACCGCTCTTGGTCTTCAGCTTGGGCATTTTCGTCTCCTTTGTCAGAAACACGTCCAACCAGCCCTGGCAGCCCTTTCAGCCAGACCGGAAGATGATCACGTGTCAGTGAAGGGCGCGCAAATAGCGCTTTCGGACCGAAATGCAAGGCGAAATCCGCCTAACCCCTCACACCTGACACACTGTCCTGAAGGGAAAACCCTTCCTCCCGAATAGGAGCAAATGGCGAGCGATCCCGACAATGTGAAAGAGCCGGGACTGCCCTGCCCACCCGGCTCCCATGTAGGAAAGCTCAGTCCGAAAATGGCGGCGTTCCAGTCTCGCGCAACCAGCGCGCGAAATCACCATGCGCGATGGGCACGAATTCGGGCCGGGGCGCTAACTGGTAGATATAGGCATCGGCCATGCGCGATCCGCCGCTCACCGGCTCCACCGCGACGGGCTGGCGGTCATAATCCGACCCCTCGAAGGCATCGAGCGCAGCAAGGTCCACGCTGCCCGCCTCGTGCAGCATGCCCATTACCCTACCTTCGCCCGGAACAAGCACCGGATAGGCCCCGCGCGGATCGGGTACGGCGTAGAGCAGGCCCCGAGTGCTTGCCGGCACGCCGGGAGCGATACCCGCAAGGATGCCCTGGATGGCCGGGGAGGCCACCTTGCCCATCAGCACGCCGTAGAAGAACAGGCGCTCCGGCCTCTCGCTCAATGCGAATGTCCGCCCATGGCCTCGAGCACGTCCTCCAGTCGCGCCGGATCGCCCAGCGCCAGCACGCGGCCGTCCGATGCCGCATGCAGGGGCTCGCCATGCCAGTCGCACATCAGGCCCCCGGCCCCTTCGACCACCGGCACCAAAGCCGCGAAATCATAGAGCTTGAGGCCCGCCTCGCAGACCAGGTCGAGATGACCTGAAGCGAGCAGGGCGTAATTGTAGCAATCCCCGCCCATCACCATGCGCTTGTGCGCGGTCTGGCCGGCGAGCGCCATGAAGACATCGCCCTCTTCCCGGCTGAAATATTGCGGCCCGGTGGTGCCAATCGCGGCACTGGCGAGTTCGCGGCAATGGCGCGTGGAAACGGGCTTGCCGTTCAGGGTCGTGCCCTCACCCGCTACCCCCAGCCAGCGCTCCTGCTGTATGGGCTGGTCGATCAGACCGAGCACGGGAAAGCCGTCCACCAGGAGCGCGATCAGCGTCCCGAAGATCGCCCGCCCGGCGATGAAGCTGGTCGTGCCATCGATCGGATCGAGCACCCATTGGCGACCGGAGCGCCCTTGCTCCGCGCCGAACTCCTCACCCACGACGCCGTCCTGCGGCACCTCGGCCTTGAGGATACGGCGCATGGCCTCTTCGGCATTGCGATCGGCAATGGTGACGGGCGTTTCATCGCCCTTCGCCTCTGGATCGAGCGGTGTGCGGAAATGCGGGAGAATCTCAGCGCGCGCTGCATCCGCCAGCCGATGCGCCAGCGCGATTTCAGCGGCGAGGTTCATTCGGCGGGGACCTCGACCGGCACAGAGACCGGGTCACCTTCATTATGCACACGCATGATCATTGCGCGGATGCCATCGGGGCCCGCGCGCGGCGTATGCACGACTTCTGCCGGGATGACATAGGTCTCGCCCGCGACCAGTTCGCGCGGCTCCATGCCTTCTATGTCCAGCACGGCGCTGCCGCCGATGACATAGAGATATTCCTGCCATGGATGGTAATGCGCCTCACCCACCGCGTTGGGCGGCAGGCGCAAATCCGCCACG
The DNA here is from genome assembly GCA_913056125.1 of uncultured Altererythrobacter sp. GTDB lineage: Bacteria > Pseudomonadota > Alphaproteobacteria > Sphingomonadales > Sphingomonadaceae > Alteraurantiacibacter. The sequence continues at coordinate 82,823 of CAJXNC010000011.1, read as the reverse complement.
ATCAGTTCATGCCCCTCGGCAGCACCGGTCTCCTCGCGGAAAACCTGGTTCGAACCCATAGGCGGAAGATAGACTTGGTCTGCGGCGATCAAATCGGGATCGGCCGGGTCCTGGATCTTGACACTGAGCATGAGGAAGAGAGCCAGGGCCAGGACCCCGCTCACCACCATCCAGAATGTCCTGCCCTGCATCCTAGTCGAACAGGCTCGAGACCGAGCTTTCATCGGCGATGCGGCGCACCGCCTCACCCACCAGCGGGGCGATGGTCAGGACACGAATCTTGGCCGAATCCTTGGCCGCATCGGTCGGCAGGATAGTGTCGGTAATGACCAGCTCGGTCATGCAGCTCTTGTCGATCCGCGCCACCGCGCCGCCCGAGAGCACGCCGTGGGTAATATAGGCGGCCACGCTCTTGGCCCCGGCATCGAGCAGCGCCTGCGCGGCGTTGCACAGCGTTCCCCCCGAATCGATGATGTCGTCGATGAGGATGCAGTTGCGCCCCTTCACCTCGCCGATGATGTTCATGACCTCGCTCTCGCCCGGCCTTTCGCGACGCTTGTCGACGATGGCCAGCGGAGCGTTGTCGAGCCGTTTGGCCAGCGCGCGCGCGCGCACCACGCCGCCGACGTCGGGGGAGACGACCATCAGGTCTTCGCCGCCATAGCGGGCCTGGATGTCGGCAGCCATGACCGGCGCGGCATAGAGATTGTCGGTCGGGATATCGAAGAAGCCCTGGATCTGCCCGGCATGGAGATCGACCGAAAGCACGCGGTCGGCACCTGCCTCGGTAATGAGGTTGGCAACCAGCTTGGCCGAGATCGGCGTACGCGGGCCGGGCTTCCGGTCCTGCCGGCCATAGCCGAAATAGGGCACCACGGCGGTAATGCGGCTGGCCGATGCACGCTTGAGCGCATCGATGCAGATCAGCAGCTCCATCAGATTGTCATTGGCCGGGAAGCTGGTCGACTGGAGGAGGAAGACATCCTCGCCGCGGACATTCTCATGAATCTCGACGAAGATTTCCTCGTCGGCGAAACGGCGCACGCTGGCATCGGTAAGCGGCACTTCGAGATAGCCGGCAATTGCGCGCGCGAGCGGCAGGTTGGCATTGCCGGACATGATCTTCATGGGCTGGCCTCTCCAGTTATTCGCCGTGGATTCGCTGTTCGCCCGGCTCTAGCCCAGCGTCACATGATTGCAACCGGTACGATTGGCCGCGCTGGGGAAATGCTTGTCAGGAATGGCGATAGTCGCTGCGAATCCAGCGCACCGTCCTGGTGCTGGCCCGCATGACCACGCTGTGCGTCGTCACCACATTGCTGCCATCGGGGCTGCGGCGGCGCGAAACCCCACCCAGCATGGAGCCCGAAGTTACCCCGGTGGCGGTGAAGATGCAGTCGCCGCGCGCCAGCTCGTCGATCTTGTAGATGCGGTCGAGGTCCTCGATCTCGCAGGACCGCGCCTTCCGCCGGTCATCCTCGTTGCGGTAGATCAGCCGACCTTCGAACTGGCCGCCAATGCAGCGCAGGGCCGCTGCTGCGAGGACGCCTTCGGGCGCTCCGCCCGATCCCATATACATGTCGATCCCGGTATCGGGCTGGGTGGTGGCAATGACACCCGCAATATCGCCATCGGAAATGAGATGAATGCCGCAACCCAGCGCGCGCAGCCGACTTACCAGATCTCCGTGACGCGGCCTGTCGAGCACGCAGATCATCAATTCCGAGGGCTTGACGCCCTTGGCCTCTGCCAACGCACGGACATTGTCCTCCGGCTCACGGCCAAGGCCGACGATTCCCGCCGGATAGCCCGGTCCGACGGCGATCTTCTCCATATAGATATCTGGCGCATTGAGCAGGCAATCACGCCCGGCGGCCGCGAGCACGGACAGCGCATTGGAGCCGCCCTTGGCGGTCAGCGTAGTGCCCTCCAGCGGATCGACGGCGATATCGATGTCTGGTCCCGCTTCCCGCGCACAGCCGACTTCTTCACCGAGATAGAGCATGGGAGCATTGTCGCGCTCGCCCTCGCCGATGACCACGCGGCCATGGATGGACATTTCGTCCAGCGCCGAGCGCATCGCCTCTACCGCAGCGGCATCGGCGGCATTCTCATCGCCCCGGCCGATCTGCCGCGAGGCCGCGATCGCCGCCGCTTCGGTAACCCGCACGAATTCAAGTACAAGCGCGCGGTCGATCGTGTATTCGGCTGATTCTGCCACTGCGTTCATGGGCGATTCACTCCCCAATTCGATGTTGCGGCACCGCTTAGGGTGGGGAGATTGCGATGTCGAGAAAGGTGGGGCGAAGCGTCGCATTTTGTGCTGCAACGCTCTTCGCCTGCCCGGCAGGAGCACAGGAAACCGGGCGGATCGACGCTGTGGAAGCGCTGTCCAATGCCGAGGATTTCTGGCGGCTGGAGCTCGAGGAAGATGTCGATCCCTGCGACGATATCGAGGCCGATCCCGACACGATCGTGGTGTGCGAGGAGAAGCAGGATTCATCGCGCTATTTGTTCGAACGGCCTACACGCGCCGACACCGAAGTGACGGGTAGCGGTGCGCCGCGTGCGCCCAATGTCGACGGTATTCCGCCTTGCGAGGCCAGTGCCTTCTGCGCCTCCGGCCTTGGCAGCGTTCCGCCTCCCGCCTTCATGATGGATTTCGACGCCATCCCCGAAACGCCCGAAGGATCGGACGCGGCGCGGCTTTACGGCGGACCGACCGATTCGGATGCCATTGCCGAGCGCGAAGCCGAGGAACAGGAAGAACGGCGGGCCAGCTATGGCGAGGACGTTTCCGCCGGTCTCGAGGACGGGGTCTACGGGCCCTGATGTGTGTGTTCAGGCATCCGCCTGAACTCCTCGGCGCTGTCCCTCCGCTTCGCTGCGGAGCGCCTGCGGACGGCCGGTCGGCCTCGCGGTGTGCTGGTCGCACACCGATCCCAGTACTTCGAAGCCTATCCTAGCAAGCGCATGACCAGCGGGGCCTCGGACAGGCTGGGCGATCCATCGAGCAGGTCGAGTGCGGCAGACACGCCGCTTTCCGGACCTTCATGGCTGACAATGGCCACCAGCACGTCTCCGCCCTCTTCGGGGTGGCCATGCTGGATCATGCTTTCGATCGAAACGCCCGCATCGCGCATCGCTGCCGTGATTTCCGCCAGCACGCCCAGGCGGTCGGCCACCACGAAGCGCATGTAGAAGCGGCTCAGGCGATTGCCCGGATCGGCTGGCGCTGCGGGTTGCAGGGCACCGGCCGGGAGCGAGAAGGGCGCCCCGAAATTGCCGCGTGCGATATCGACGATATCGGCGACGACTGCGCTGGCGGTCGGCCCATCGCCCGCACCCGCACCTTCGAACAGCAGGCGCCCGGCGAAATTGCATTCGAGCACCACGGCATTGGTCGGCCCGTCGACCGCGGCGAGCGGATGCTCCTTGGATACGAGATAGGGCTGCACGCGCTGGAGCAGCCTCTTCTCGCCCGAGCCGGTATCGACGTCGGCCGTACCGAGCAGGCGGATGACATAGCCCAGCGCATCGGCTTGGGCGATGTCTGCCGCACGGATCTTGGTGATGCCGGAAATGTCCACCGCACCGAAATCGAGCTTCGTGCCGAAGGCGATCGAAGCAAGGATGGCGAGCTTGTGCGCAGCATCGACGCCTTCGATATCGAAGGTCGGGTCTGCCTCGGCGTAACCCAGTTCCTGGGCGTCCTTGAGAACGTCGCCGAAATCCGCGCCGGTGCTTTCCATCTGGCTGAGGATGTAATTGCAGGTGCCGTTGAGGATGCCATAGAGGCGGTCGATGGCATTGGCTGCGGCGCCTTCGCCCAGCCCCTTGATCACCGGGATGCCCCCGGCAACCGCCGCCTCGAACTTGAGCGCAGCATTGCCGGCCTCGGCGACGCTGGCCAATTCCATGCCGTGATGCGCGATCATCGCCTTGTTCGCGGTGACGAGGTGCTTGCCGCCATTCAGGGCATTGCGCGCAAGGGCGAGCGCAGGTCCGTCCGATCCGCCGACCAATTCCACCACCACATCGACATCGTCGCGCGCAGCAAGCGCCGTCATGTCATCTTCCCAGGCATAGGGAGAAAGGTCGATGCCCCGGTCCTTGCTGCGATCGCGCGCGCAAACGGCCGTGACCTGGATCTCGCGGCCCGCGCGCTGGGCAATCAGCTCGCCATTCGTCTCGAGCAGGCGGATTACCCCGGCCCCGACCGTGCCGAGGCCTGCCAATGCGATACGAAGCGGTGCGCTCATCAATTCCCCCGAAGGTCCTGCAATGTGTCTTACGGCGCGCCGCGTTAGTGCCCCTGCTCGCGCTTGGCTAGGGGCTAGATGGCTGGCGCGGTCAGCGACTGCGGGCGCAGGGTCCGAGCTGGTCCTGGATCAGGCCGTAATCTTCCCGCGCCCGTGCCTGGGAATCGCGGTCGGCCTGCAGAAAGCTCTCATCCGGAAGCCGCTCAGGCAGGAAGCAGGCCAGCGAATACCATTGCAGCGTCTCTGGCTCGGGCGGCCTCGCAGCCTGGTCGACGATCTCGGTCCATGAAACGCCCCATTGCGGGCGCATGCCAGGCCGGCGCAGGACATTGAGCGAAACCGGGGCGCCACCCTGCGTTTCAAGGAAGATCTGCGTTTCCGATTCACCGGCAAGATTGCCCGGTACCGATATGACCTCGCGAACGCCGGTGACCTGTGGCGGCATGGTCTCCGTGGCCAGCTGCGTCAGCACCATGCGGATGCGTTGTTCGATCCGGGGCGTGTCGGGCAGGAAGGAATTGCCGCCCACCAGCTGGATCTCGCCCGGTCGGCCGGGCACGGCGCGGGCGAAGACGAGGAAGCTCATTTCTTCAATGTCGGGAGCGTCACCTTCGAAATCGAGCGGCTGGTCGACAAGGAAGACAAGCGATTCGCCAACCGGCACGCTGCCGCCCAAGAGGGCCTGCGTGAGCGCTTCGATGTAAAGCCTGACCTGCCCGGGAGCGACGTCCGGCGCGCGTTCGGGCGGAACCGTGATCTGCTCTTCGATAGCGATGCGGGCAACGATATTGGCGGCACGCGACATCTCGATCAGGTCGACATAGGTGGGTGAGGCAGGGAGCTGTTGGGCCTTGGCAGGAAAGGCAAAAACACTCGCCAGTGCAGCGGTTGCAGCCGCCATCTGTGCCATTCGAGAGAATCGGCCCTGGACTTTCATTGCTTGCTCCTGCCTCCTGCAATCCTGTGCGGAACTGCCCTATATCGGGCTGCACGTCGTCTATAAAGCGGCGGAGACAAGTGAATCGCTCCTTAACCGATAAAGCGATTGCCCCTGCCGTTCTTCGCCGTTAAGACCCGCCCGGAACGGACCTTGTGGATAAGATAATACCGAAGGTCTGCTTTTTGGGGATTGGCATCAGCCAAACCTCATCCGCTCTCCGTCGACAGAGTGGAACTTTCGATGCAGCAGGGGGCCAGTGCCCACTAAATGTTGCGAAGGCCGGACATGGTCCGGCGGATGGAAATGGAGTTATGGGACTGGATGGCTTACGCTGACCAAGAGATGAGCGGCAGTCGAATTACGTCGATTGTCATCGTTGCCCTGATCCACGTTGCGGTCGGTTATTTGCTGATCAGCGGCCTCGCCATTTCGGCGGTTAAAGAGGTCGTACAGCGCGTGACCACGGTGGATATTGAAGAGCCTGAACCGGAGCCGGAGGAGCCGCCGCCCCCGCCTCCCGAACCTGAAACGGTGCCGCCGCCGCCTGTCGCGCCGCCGCCGCCGATCAACATCGCACCGGCACCGCCGCCGATCCGCACGCAGCAGAATATTCCGCCGCCTGCGCCTCCGGTCCTTATCGTGCCGCCGCCGGCACCACCGGCACCACCGCCACCGCCTTCCCTGGCGCGCGCAGCCGAACGCGATAACTTCAATCGCTGGGCCGCCCGTATCCAGGAAGCCTATCCGAGCCGCGCGGTTCGCCGCGAGATCGAAGGCAATGTTGGCGTGAGCGTGGTCATCAATGCTGAGGGACGCGTGCAATCGTGCACCGTGACCGGTTCGAGTGGCGAGCCCATTCTCGATGACGCAGCATGCGAAGGGATGGAGCGTTACGCGCGCTACGACCCGGCGCTTGACGCTGCCGGCAACCCGACCACCGGCCGGGATTCGCTCACAATCGTTTACAGACTCAACTAGGCGCTAGTTTTTACCCAATTCTCAAGAGAGGACTTTTCGCATGTTTATTGAACTCTTGGCCGCTGGCGCGGCGGAAGCCCCCCAGAACAACTTCGGCTTCATGGAAGCCATGGAGCAGGGCGGCCCGGTCGCATGGTCCATTCTCGCCGTGCTGGTGATCCAGTCGGTCGGTTCGTTCTACATCCTGTTCACCAAGCTGTTCGAACAGAACAAAATCATGAAGCAGTTCCGTGCCGGCCGTGCCGCCTTCTGGCGCGCGGGTTCGATTTCGGAAGGTGCTAACAAGTTCGAGAAGAACAGCGCATGGCGTCAGCTGATCGACGATGCGCTGGCCGCAAAGTCGGAAAGCGACAAGATGTCCGACAGCCTCGAAACGCATGACTGGCTGCACGGCTCGCTGGCCCGTTCGGAATCGGCCATCACCGCAAAGCTCAATGGCGGCCTGCCCTTCCTGGCAACGACCGGCGCTACCGCACCGTTCGTCGGCCTGCTCGGCACCGTGATCGGTATCTACCGCGCCCTGATCAACATCGGCATCGCCGGTTCGGCATCGATCGACAAGGTCGCCGGCCCGGTTGGTGAAGCACTGATCATGACCGCCATCGGTCTGCTCGTGGCCGTCCCGGCCGTGTTTGCCTACAACTACCTGCAGGGCCGCAACAAGAAGATCCAGGCCATGCTGTCTGGCTTCTCGACCGAGCTGCTGGCCAACATCGCCTCGAACGGCACCGTGAAGCCGAACGTGGCTCCTGCGGCTGCCAAGACCGCTCCGGCTGCTGCGCCGAAGAAGGCCTAAGCCGAAGTTGAACGAAGGCCGGCGGAACGCTGCACAAGCATCCGCCGGCCCGTTCCAGGTCACTAGAGAGATAGGAAGAAAACCATGGCCATAGCGACAGGTGGAGACGGCGGCGAAAGCCCGATGTCTGACATCAACACCACGCCGCTGGTGGACGTGATGCTGGTGCTGCTGATCATCTTCCTGATCGCAGTCCCGGTTGCCATCCAAACGGTCGAAGAACTTGAGATCCCGATCATCGTTTCGCGCGAATCGGACGACAAGGTCGAAAACCTTTTGATCACCGTCACCACGACAGATGAAGCCGGCCGCACGCCGAGCACGATCAACACCGAATATTCCGGTGCAACCCGTAACGGGGAATGCCGAGTATTCATCAACAACACCACGCTGGTTGATTCGAGCGAACTCTATGATCGCGCCTTCGAGCGCCTGGACGCCATCGTCCAGCGCGCCGGCGGCCCCGAAGCGATCATGGCTGAACCCGAGCTTATCCCGCAGGTTCACATTCGCGGCGACGTGAATGCACCCTGGCGCTGCGTGGCAGGTACGATCTTCAACGTGCAGGCAGCCGGCTATCCGACTGTCGGCTTCATTTCCAACCCGGTCGATCCGAACGGCTAAGCCGTTTTCGACCCGGTTAGAAAAAACGAGGAGTAACAACTCATGGCAATGTCAGGCGGCAAGGACGATGGCGAGCCAATGATGGAGATGAACACGACGCCGTTGATCGACGTCATGCTCGTTCTTCTCATCATGTTCATCATCACCATTCCGGTCGCGACGCACGCGATCAATATCGACCTGCCCTCGCCGAACCCGAACCCGCCACCCGAGGACCAGATCGATCCGATCGTGAACAAGATCGTTCTGACCCCGAATGGCGAGATTCTCTGGAACGCCCAGCCGATCAATGCGGGCGAACTGGTTCGCAACCTCGAGGTCACCCTGCAGTTCGAAGTCGAACCCGAACTACAGTTCGAACCTGAGGCAAATGCGAGCTACGAACTTTCGGCACGCGTGCTCAACATCATCAAGAGCTCGGGCGTGTCCAAGTTCGGATTTGTCGGCAACGACAAGTACCGGAGCTTCGGCAAGGAATAAGCACTCGAACAGTGCGAAACGGATCAAGGGGCGGGCTTTCCCGCCCCTTTTTCTTTGCCTGCAAACCTTGCTCGCATGGATGAAGCAAGCTCACCGCCACCACGCACGACAGGCATTCTCACTTGACCTGCAGACCTAGATGTGATGTTATGTTGTTACATTATTGGAGAGGAGCGAGACATGCCTGCATTCGCATATAGTCGTTATCCATCCTATCGGGCCAATCCGATGCGGCCCTATACCGATCCGCCGTTCAAGGACATGAACACCACACCGCTGATAGACGTCCTGCTGGTGCTGTTGATCATGATCATCATGTCGATCCCGCTGGCAACGCATTCGATCGAAGTCGACCTGCCGGGTCCGGGCGACGGCGCAAGCAATGCCCCGCAAGTCGCCCTGACGCTCGATGCCAATGGCCAGGCCTTCTGGAATGGCGAAGCGGTGAACCGTGATGCGCTGCTCGCCCGGCTCACCTCCGCCGCAAGCCAAGAGAATGAACCGGTGATCCTGTTCCAGCCGCACTCTCTGACCAGCTATGACGATGCGGTGCAGGTGATCAATCTGGCAGACGATGCCGGGACGGGCCGCTTCGCCTTCCGTGGCAATGAACAATATCGGGACTTCGGCAAGGGCGACTAACCCTCGATCGGCTCGACCTGCATGGCCGCTGCGGCAAGGCTTTCCGCCTCGAGCAGGAGTTCGTCATCCGCCTGCCCCTGCGGCACGGCTTCGCGCCCTATCATCACCATGACGGGGACGGCGAGCGGGCTGACGTAATCGAGCTCGACATGGGTAATCCGTTCAGCCGCATGGTCGAGCAAATCGCCCAGCCTGCCGATATCGGTCAGGCGCGCGCGAGCATCGGCCCACGCCGCCTCCATCAGCACATGGTCGGGCTCGTATTTGCGCAGCACGTCATAGATGAGGTCAGTCGAGAAGGTGACCTGACGCCCTGACTTGCGCTTACCGGGATGCTGGCGCTCGACCAGCCCGCCTATCACCGCCACTTCACGGAAGGCGCGGCGCAGCAGGAAGCTCTCCTGCACCCAGTCGATAAACTCGTCCTGCAGGATGTTGGGCGATAGCAGCGATGCCGGGTCCTCGACCGGCTTGAGGCCCCAGACCGCCAGCGAATAATCATTGGCAACGAAGCCGCCGGGCATAAGTCCCATATCCTCCATCCGCTTGGTGATGAGCATGCCGAGCGACTGGTTCGCGTTCCATCCGGTGAAGGTGTAATAGACGGTGTAGTGGCGCCCGCCATGCGGGAAGCTTTCGACCAGCAAATTGTCCGGCCCCGGCAACTGGCTGCGCCAGTCCTGCACCTCCAGCCATTCGCGCACATCGTCCGGGAAGCGTGCCCAACCCGTACGATCGACCAGCAGCGCACGCACCCGGTCGGCCAGATGCGTGGTGAGCGGAAGGCGCAGCCCGCTATAGGATGGTATCATTGCCGCCCTGGTGCTTGCGCGGACCTGCAATTCGGTGTCCTGCATGCGCTCGACCTCGAGCGTCATGCCGGCAAAACGGAAAGTGTCGCCTACGCGCAAGGAGGCGGCAAAGCGCTCCTCCACACGCCCAAGCGAGCGCCCGTTGCGGAAGCGCACGTCGATCATCTCGGAATCAACAATGATGCCGGCATTCATGCGGTGGCGATGCGCCTGGTCGGGATGGGTCAACCGCCAGCGCCCATCGGCCTCGCGCGTGATGCGCTGGAATTTGTCATAGGCCTTGAGCGCGTAGCCGCCTGTTGCCACGAAATTGAGCACCCGGCTCCACGCTTCCTGGTCCACCCAGGCATAGGGCCAGCAGGAACGCACTTCGCGCAGCAATTCCTGCTCATCGAAACCTGCCGCGCAGACGCAAGCCATGACATGCTGCGCCAGCACGTCGAGCCCGCCGGGTCGGAAGTCCTCGCCATCGCGCTTGCCTTCATCGACAGCCTGCTTGGCCGCCATGGCCTCGAGAAATTCGAAGCGATTGCCCGGGACGAGCAGCGCGCGGCTGGGACTGTCGAGCCGGTGGTTGGCACGACCGATCCGCTGCAACAGCCGCGAGCTACCCTTGGGCGCCCCCATCTGCACCACCAGGTCGATATCGCCCCAGTCCACGCCAAGGTCGAGGCTGGCAGTGCACACAAGTGCGCGCAATTCGCCGCGCGCCATGGCACCTTCAACCTTGCGCCGCGCCTCCTTGGCGAGCGATCCGTGATGGATGCCGATGGGGAGGTTGTCCTCATTTTCGTCCCACAGGCACTGGAAGATATATTCGGCGAGGAAGCGCGTATTGGTAAAGACCAGCGTGGTGCGGTTGTCCCTGATCCGCTGATAAAGCTGCGGGATCGCCCAGGTCGCCGCATGGCCGCCCCAGGGCACGCGCTCTTTCTCGGGCAGGAGGATTTCGACCTCGGGCGCGGCCCCTTCCTCGCCCGATACCAATGACACCGAATCCATGTCTCCCCAAGGAGCGAGCCAGGCCCGGAAGCCCTCGGGATCGGCCACCGTTGCTGACAGGCCGACGCGCTGCATCTCGGGCGCAATCGCCTGCAAGCGCGACAGGGCGAGCGCCAGAAGGTCCCCGCGTTTCTGCGTGGCGAAGGCATGGATCTCGTCCACCACCACGCGCTTCAATCCCTTGAACAGCTCGAAACTGTCCGGGAAGCTGAGCAGGAGCGAGAGGCTTTCGGGCGTGGTCAGCAGCACATGTGGCGGGCGGCTGCGCTGGCGCCTCTTGCGGTCCGAGGGCGTGTCGCCGCTCCTCGTCTCGATCCTGATATCGAGGCCCATCTCCTCGACCGGAGTGAGCAGGTTCCGCTGCACGTCATGCGCCAGCGCCTTCAAGGGCGAGACGTAAAGCGTGTGCAGGCCTTCGGGCGGCGGCTCGCCATCCAGCTGCGAGGGGCAGAATGCCGCCAATGTTGGCAGGAAGCCGGCCAACGTCTTGCCAGCGCCGGTATCGGCCACCAGCAGCGCGTGTTGCCCTGCTGCGGCCCCCTCCAGCATCTCCGCCTGATGGCGCCTTGCGCGCCAGCCGCGGCCGGCAAACCATTCGGCAATCTCGGGGGGAAGCTGCGCCATCATCCTACAATGGCAGCAGCTTCGCGCTTTTCCAGCCTGCTAGTCCTGGGCGGCTGGAATACCCTCGCCCTGCGGCAAGCCCTCCGCCGCTTCCTCGAAGGCACGGTCATCCGCCGGAAAGCGGACCAGATAGAGCAGTATGGCGGCGACACCGACCAGCGCAGCCAGCGCCCAATAGAGAGAAGTCGGCGAGCCTTCCATGTCGAGCGCCGCAGTGATCGAGGCCCCCAGCGGACGACCGAAATTGCCCGCCGCCATGAAGATCGTGAATTGCGTCGCCGCGACAGAAGGCGTGCAGGCGCGCATGCAGATCGGGACAACGGCGATGGTCAGCATCGTGCCGAGCACCTCGCCCGAGATGAAGAACGGCGCCAACGGCCAACCTTCGCTCCAGCTCTCGCGCAGCAAGGCCATGGTAATCAGGGCTGCCACCGTCAGTGCACAGATGCCAAGTGCGGAGCGCTGGGCGCCGACAAAGTCGACCATCCAGCCGCCAATAATCAGGCCAATCAGCCCCGCGGCCAGCGTCGCCGTACCCATCGTGCTGGTGTAGTCGCTGATATCCCATCCGGCGAACTGCGTGGAAAGAACGGGATGAAAGCTCTCATAACCGCCATAGGGCACCATGGAGAAGACATTCACCACCAGCAGGATCAGGGTAACCGGCACGATCAGCGCCTTGAAGGTTTCGCGCAGCAGTGGAACCCAGGCCTCGACCTGGATGGCCTTGTTGCGCGGATGCGCCTCGCCGCTGGTCCAGGGCAGGAGCTTCTCGCCTTCCCGCTCGCGCACAGTCATGAGGAACAGCGCAACGGCAAGCGGGGCAAGGCTGGCGACGATCAGTGCGGAAGCGAAACCTGCGGACTCAAGAAGCCAGCCGGTGACCGCAGACGTCGCAGAGATGCCCAGCATTTGCGATCCAAACATCACGCCACTGGCCTTGGCGCGCTCGTCTTCCGGCATGATATCCACCGCGAGGCTGTCGATCCCGACATCCTGGAAGGTCACCGCCGTGTTGGAAGCAAAACCGATCGCCGACAGCAGGAAGACATCCTGCGCAGGCGGGGAGATGACCGCCCCCACAAGCAGGCTGATCACGATCATCAGCTGCGCCCCGACGATCCATGCCCGACGGCGTCCCATGGGCAAGTAAGTATAGCGATCAAGGATGAAGCCGTTGACCAGCTTGAGCGACCACGGCAGCAAGCTGATCCCGACTACGCCTGCAACCTGCCCGGCGCTCATACCGTTGGCGGCCATCCAAGCCGGAATGGCAACGGAAAAGACCCCGACGGGCACGCCCTGTGTGAAGTAGAGGAGGAATAGCGAGAGCAGCCGCAACGGCTTGCTCTGCGTAAGCACAAGACCGGAACTGCGCGCCGCCGCTACTGCCATAAAGCAATATCCCCCTGCGATGAGGCGAGTATGACCGCTTTGTGGCCAATGTCTAGTGAGCGAACAGCTCCATGGCAGCCACTTCATCGCGGGTGAACGCGAGACCGAAGACCTGCTGCATCGTCGCGCGCCAATCCTCCACATCGGCAATTTCGCGGCGCTGCGCAATTCCGGCTTCCGAAACAGACAGTTGGCTGCCGGACAGGGATGCAAACCCGTCCGGCCGGGCGATAGTTGCCAGCGGCGCCGCGACGAAACGCGAAGAAGGATGGGTCGCCGTCCAGTGATTGGCCTGTTCGAGATCGCTTTGCGCGACAGGTGCCAGGTCGAATGTGTATTGCGCCTGCCATTCTCCATGTGGAAGCGCCCTGCCATCCGTTGAGGCACGGGGCCCGGCGCGTTCGAGCAGCCATTCGCCGTCAGGCAGGCCGACATGCCGCAATCGGTGGCGCGCGCCATCCGGCGTTGCCAATTCCTCGCCATCGACCAGCCGCATGGGCGGGACGTAGCTGCCGCCGAAGCCGGCATCGGCAATCCAGTTGTCTGCCTCCAGCCGTGCCAGCAACAACACATGGCTGCGCGCAGGTATCACCCCTTCGGCCTGGCCGAGACGCACACGGGCCAGGAGTGGACGATTGGAGATGCCCAAGGCCTCGAGCACGTCGGAATAGAGCCGGTTCTGCTCGAAGCAGTAACCGCCGCGGCGGGAGCCGACGAGCTTGGCAAACACTTCCTCGCTGCCGATCCGGATCGGACGGCCGAGGATGATGTCGCAATTCTCGAAGGCGATCGCCTGACGATGCGCGTGCTGGAGCAAGGCCAGCCCGGCGGCATCCGCCGCAGGCGCCTGCTCCAGCCCGAGCCGCTCAAAATAGGCCCCAAGCCGGGCTTGCATGATACTTGTGCCTAGTGCCCGGCTTGCGGGCCGCGTTCGAGGCCCGACAGGCCAAGCTGCTCGTCGATCTGCGCCAGCAAGCGCTTGAGCCCGTCCTCACTATCGCTTTCCGCTCGTGCAACCAGCACGTCCTGCGTATTCGAGGCGCGCAGCAGCCACCAGCCATCAGGCGTGTTCACGCGCACACCGTCGGTGGCATTGACCTCGACACCGCTGGCAGTGCTGAGCCGTTCCTTGACCTCGTCCACCGCGGCGAACTTGCGGCTCTCATCGACCTGGAAGCGCATCTCAGGTGTATTCAGCATTTGCGGCATGTCGCCGCGAAGCTGCGTGACCGATTTGCCCAGCCGCACCGATGCCGCGATCAGCCGCACGCCGGCATAGAGCGCATCGTCGAAGCCGTAATAGGTATCGGCAAAAAAGACGTGCCCGCTCATCTCGCCGGCCAGGGGCGAGGAAGTCTCCTTCATTTTGGACTTTATCAGCGAGTGACCCGTCTTCCACATCAGCGGCTCGCCACCGCAAGCTGCGATATGGTCGTACAGGGCACGGCTGGCCTTCACATCGGCGATAATCGTGACGCCGGGCTGCCTCTTGAGCAAATCCTCGGCATAAATCATCAGCAACTGGTCGCCCCAGATCACCCGGCCTTCGCCGTCGATCGCGCCGATCCGGTCCCCGTCGCCGTCGAAAGCAATTCCGAAATCGAGGGACTTTGCGGAGACAAGTTCCCGCAAATCTTCAAGGTTTTCCTCGACAGTGGGGTCGGGATGATGATTGGGAAACTCGCCATCGACTTCGGTATAGAGCAGATGATGTTCGCCGGGCAGGCGCGCGGCCAGCCTCTCCAGCGCCGGACCGGCAGCGCCATTGCCCGCATCCCAGCCAACCTTGATCCCGGCGAGGACATCGGCATCGAGGCCTTCAAGCGGTTCGAGCAGCCGGTCGATATAGGTATCGAGGATGTCTACGTCCTCGGTCCCGCCGACTCCGCTTTCCCAGTCGCCCGCCGCCGACATCTGGCCGAGCAGCTGGATGTCCGACCCGAAGAACGGCCGCCCCTGAAATACCATCTTGAAGCCGTTATAATTGGCGGGATTGTGGCTGCCGGTTATCTGAATGCCGCCATCTATCTCTTCGGCTGAAGCCTCGGCGAAATAGAGCATGGGCGTGGGGCCCATGCCGATCCGGCGCACATCGCATCCCGCGGAAGTCAGGCCTTCCACCAGCGCGCTTTCGAGCATGGGCGAACTGACGCGGCCATCGTAACCGACTGCCACCTTCTTGCCGCCCGCGCGGCGCAGCAACGTTCCGAAGGTGCGGCCGATCGCCCGCGCATCCTCCGCACCGAGGGTTTCGCCGATGATTCCGCGAATGTCATATTCGCGCAGGACGGTGGAATGGAAGGTATGGCTCATGGATACTCCTGGCTGTCTGCCCCATCCGGCAATTCGTCGAACAGGAGGTCGCGGGCGGCATTCGCCTCGTGAACCTGCTGGTTGGTGCCGCCCTTGTCCGGATGGACCATGGCGACGAGCCGCTTATGCGCGGCGACTATCTCATCCCTGCTGGCGCCGGCTTCCACGCCAAGCAGGCGGCGCGCGCGGAATATGGCCTGGTGACGCGTCGAGAGCTTCTTCTGCCACGGCCAGCGCCCGGTAATCATCTTGAACAGCACGCATCCTGCGGCGGCAAGGACAAGAAGACGCAGGAACATGGCTCAGGCGGCCTCGCTGGCTTGCAGGTCAAGCTCCTCGCGTCTTTCGGGAACGGGAAGCTTGAGGTTGGCGACAAGACTACGCAATTCCTGCCGCGCGACAAGATGACTGGTACCCAGTTCGCCAAGATGCCCCTTGTCGAGCAGTGTCAGGCCCGAGGGAAAGAGCTCGCGATAGATCACGCGCTCGGAAAGGCCGTGCGAAACGCGAAAACCCACGCGCTTGGACAGTTCGGTCAATGCTTCGTCGATGCGCCGCTGGTTGCGCGCATCGGTATAGCCGGTGCGGTTGCGCACTACGACCCAGTCCATTTCGCGCCGCTGATCCTCGATCGTTGCGCGGCTGCGCTTGATCCGCGCTTCCCAGATCAACTCCGCATAGAAGCTGAGACGCCGGACCTTGAAGCTTTCGGCATCGACCTGCCCGATCAGGTCGAAATCGACGAAGCTGTCATTCATCGGCGTGACCAGCGTATCGGCCTCCGTCGCGACATGGCGGGCGAAGGGATCGTCGCGTCCCGGCGTGTCATACATGATGAAATCCATGCCCTCGCCCAGGCGTGCGGCCTGTTCCTCGAGCTCCTCGAGGCTTTCGCCCCGAAAGACCTCGCAAACGGGGCCGGGAAGCGAAATGCCCCGGCGCTGCGCGGTCTCGGCGCGATTCTCGCAATAGCGATGCGTGGTGCGCTGGCGCGTATCGAGGTCGATCGCCGCCACCCGCGCGCCCTGGTAAGCCAGTGCGACCGCGACATGCACGGCCGTGGTGGACTTTCCCGTGCCACCCTTCTCATTGGCGAAGACGATGCGATGCGGGCTGGATGCGGTCACGATTCGGCAGGCTTTCTCTGACGGTTGGACGAGGCTAGGAATCTGCAAACACCTGTATCGGAGGGGACGCCACGTGCAAACCGTCAAGCACCTGCCAGACTTGCGCGAAGCTGTGGATGAACTGCGTTCATCCGGCCCCATCGCTTTCGTACCGACCATGGGTGCATTGCATGACGGGCACCTCACTTTGCTGCGCGAGGCCCGCGAATTTGCCCCCAACGTCGTCGCCTCCATCTTCGTGAACCCGACCCAGTTCGGCCCGAACGAGGATCTCGACGCCTATCCGCGGCAATTGGCCGAAGACCAGGCCAAGCTGGAGGGCGAAGGCGTGGCCCTGCTCTGGGCACCCGGCGTGGAGGACATGTATCCCGACGGTTTTGCCACCAGCATCTCGGTCGCAGGCGTGAGCGAAGGGCTGTGCGGTGCCTCGCGCCCCGGCCATTTCGACGGCGTGGCAACAGTGGTGTGCAAACTGTTCAACCAGGTGCGGCCCGATTTCGCTATCTTCGGGGAAAAGGACTGGCAGCAGCTGGCGGTGATCCGCCGCATGGCGCGCGACCTCGACCTCACCCAACCGCATGCCGACCGCATCATCGGGATCCCGACCGTGCGCGAAGCGGACGGCTTGGCGATGTCGAGTCGCAATGCATATCTCTCGCCCGAACAGCGCGCCGCCGCCGCAACGCTCAACGTGGCGATGCACAAGGCCATCGAGGGAATCGAGGCTGGCGGCACGGTTGCGCCAATACTCGCCGATCTCGAAGCTGCTCTGCTGCAGGCCGGTTTCGCCAGCGTGGATTATGCCAGCCTTGCCGATGCCGAGAGCCTCGAGCTGCTGGACGAGGCGCCAAAACGACCCGCGAGACTGCTGGTCGCTGCGCGGATCGGCACGACCCGTTTGATCGACAATATGCATGTGGAAGGAAGAGACGCATGACCGAGGACGATTTCCGATCCTATGTCGCGGCCTTCAACGGCAATGACTTTGAAGGTTTCGGGCACTTCTATGCCGACGACGTGGTGTTCGAACTGGGCTCGATGAAGCGGATCGAAGGACGCGAAAACATCCTCTCTTTCTATCGGCAGGTGAAGGCGCACATCACCGAGGTTGTGACCCCGCTACAGGTCATCGTCACCCCGGCCAGCGTGGCCATGTATTGCCGTACGACCTTCGAGTGCTTTGCCGACTGGCCCGAATTCGACATTCGCCCGGTCAAGGCGGGAGACAGCTGGGAAGTCGAAACCATCGCCATGTACGAAGTGGTGGGCGATCGCTTCACCCATATACGCGGGGCGCGCTTCAAGCCCTGAGTGCTGGCAGCAAGTCGATTGCCTTGCCGCACAGATTGGCTAGTTTGGCCCTACTGGGAGGGAAATGATGATCGCTAATCTGCTTCGCGGGCTCGGGGCCC
This sequence comes from uncultured Altererythrobacter sp., assembly GCA_913056125.1. GTDB lineage: Bacteria > Pseudomonadota > Alphaproteobacteria > Sphingomonadales > Sphingomonadaceae > Alteraurantiacibacter. The sequence goes on along the minus strand of CAJXNC010000011.1, from coordinate 65,416 downwards.
TGTTTCTGGCTGGCCTGGTCGCCTCATGTACGACGGCGGACGAACCTGCCACTTCAGCCGAGGGCGAAATGTCCCGGCCAAATATCCTCCTGATCATCTCCGACGATGTCGGCCTCGACATGTCGACGGGCATGTATCCCGGCATGATCGAACAGCTGGTGTCGCAATATGGCCCCGAGGGCTTCAACCATCCCGAATGGCAGAAGATCGACGGCCATCCGGCCTCGACACCCAATCTCGATGCCTTTGCGCAGCAGGGCATGCGCTTTACCGCGAACTGGGCCAATCCCTTCTGTTCGCCAACCCGCGCTTCCTTGCTGACCGGCCTCAATGCCAGCCAGACCAATGTCGCGACCTATGCCGATGCGCTCGACCAGGGGCATGACAGCTTCGTGCGCTGGCTCAGCGATGCGGGATACGCCACTGCGGTCTTCGGCAAGTGGCACATGGCTGGGCTTCCCGGCCAGGGCGATGCGCCCGACTATCCCGGGATGAAGCCGGCCGAGGCCGGATTCGACTGGTTCCAAGGCAATATGCATGCGGCCCTGCCCACCTTCTGGGAATGGGAAGAGCACCAGCAGGACGGGTCCATGCCGGCAAACCAGTGGCGTACCGAACAACCTGTCCCCCGTTCGCTGCCGGGGATTGCGGAGACGCGGAACGCGTCGGTGGTCAAGGTGGCCGAGACGATCGACTGGATCCGCGAGCGCGAAAGGGTGGAGCCCGACCGTCCGTGGTTCGGCTGGCTCGCTTTCAATCTCAGCCATGCCACCGCCAACCAGCAACCCTCGGCCATGATGATCCCCGAGCTGGACCTGCTGAACGAGGAAACGCAAGCGGAAGTCCGCGCCTGCGGCGGCGAATTCGGCAGCCGCAATACGGGCGATTGTTCGGGCGAGACGCAGTTCCGCGCCATGACCAATGCGCTCGATACGCTGATGGGGCATTTGCTGGGCACGCTGGACGAGGTCGATCCGAACACGATCGTGATCTTCGTCGGCGACAATGGCACGCCCATGTATGGCCGCCCACAGCTCGACCATATCGACAATATGTACATCACGCGCACCGCGCGCGGCAAAGGCACGGCCTATGAAGGCGGCGCGCTGGTGCCGCTCGTCGTGCGCGGACCGGGCATTGCGCCTGGATCGGTCAGCGACGAGTTCACCCATGTGGTGGACCTGTTCCCGACCATCCTCGAAATGGCCGGGCTGGACGTTCCGGAGCAGGTATCAAGCGGTGCTGACGGGGGCCAGACGGATCTCTTCGGGGTCTCGCTGATGCCGATCCTGTACGGAGATTCGAGTGCGGTACGCGATCCCGATCGCGGCTTTGTCATCACCGAAAGCACCAATCTGATGACCGGGGGGACCAAGGTCGTCGGCATTCGCAACGCGCATTACAAGCTCGTCTGCACGGACGATGCCGGCAATTGCGAGTTCTACGACATCGCTGCCGACCGGCTTGAGCAATATCCGCTCGAACAGCCGGCGAGCTGCGATACATCGGCACAGCTCACCACCTCGGATCCGGCATGGCATTTCTGCTTCCTGCAGGATGCAGTGGCGAACCGTTCCTTGCTGTGAAGCGCTGTGTCGGGAAGTTGGAGCGGGTAGCGGGAATCGAACCCGCATAACTAGCTTGGAAGGCTAGGGCTTTACCACTAAGCTATACCCGCCCGCTGCGAAGGCCGCTTGCCATTGCCCGGGGGCTCTCGTCAAGCGATCTCGGCAATAGCACCCCGTCAGGGCGCGATCTCGATATCGACGCGGCGATTGCGCGCCCGCCCTTCCTCGTCGGGCGATCCGTCGGGCAGCGCATTGGGCGCGATCGGGTTCTGCTCGCCGAATGCGATCACCTCGATCCGCTCGTCATCCACGCCGCGTTCGACCAGCCATGCTGCGACCGCCTCCGCCCTTGCGCGCGAGGCACGCAGGTTCGCGCTGTCATTACCCGAACTGTCCGTATGGCCGCGAAGGGTGACGGTCCATCCCTCGCGCAGGGCCGGTGATTCGAGGATTTCTGCCAGCAGGCGTTCGGCTTCCTCGCCGATATCATTGCCGCCATCGCCGAAGGGAATGGTCGCCGCGACCGGCTCAATCACCGGTTCCTCCACTTCGAGCACTTCCTCGCGAATGATCGAAATCGGCTGCGTCTCTTCGGGTGCCGGTTCGGCAAGGGGCTCTTCCGTCGGCCCAGCCAGCGGATCGGATGCACCCGGCTCGGGAGGGAGTGCCTCGCCCTCTTCCTCCCATGCGGTTCCTTCTTCCTCCTGCGCGGCATCGGTCTGACGGAATTCGCAGGCGCCAAGCGACAACCCCAGGGCCATCACCAGGGACAGGTCCAGAATGCGCTTTCTCATGGCTTCATCCTCCAATCTTACATCTGGGCCGCGGCCTTTGCGGCCTGCTTGCCCGGCTTTGTTTTCGCGTTCTCGATCTGCTTCTTTCCCGGCGGGGAGAAGCTGACGATCGTGTCGCCCGCTTGCGGTTCGGGCGCCGATGCATGGGTAAAGAAGCGCATCTTTCCGCCCGGCTTGAGCAGCAAGAGCATGTTCGCGGCTTCGGGCAGTACTTCCTTGGCATCGTCGATGTTGAACTGGTCGGACAGCTTGGTACGGCGGAAGATCCAGCCATCCATCTGCCGCTGGTGGACATCTGCGGCCCCGAGCCCCGAGGCGAAGAGCGCACGGCCCATCAGCGATGCGGGCAGCGAACGATGGTCCTCATTGTCCCCACCTTCGCCCAGCTGGTAGACTGAATCGGTGCCGATCTCCGGCGCGAATTCCGAACAGACCAGCGTATTGTAGGCCTCGTTCTCGCTCGCCGCGATCAGCACCTGGAAGGGGTTGAGGTCGAGATTGTGCTCGGTCGCTTCGTTGAGGATTTCGCCGTGATAGGTCGGCAGGCCGGCAGCGCGGGCAGGCTTAAGCCTGCCCCAGCTCGCATCGACCACCATGACCGGCGTCTTGAGTTCGTGCATCTGCCTGGCGAGCGCGATCGTCCACGGCGTGGCGCCGACGATCAGCAGGCCGGGACGCGTTTCGCCCCTGACCCCGAGCCAGCGGGCCACGAGATTTGCAGTAAAGCCATGCGCGACGATGGTGGTCACTACGACCGCGAAGCTCAGCCCTATCAGGATCGAACCGTCGCCATAGCCAAGGTCCGACAGGCGCAGCGCGAACAGGCCGCTAATGGCGACCAGCACGATGCCGCGCGGGGCGATCCAGGCAAGGAACAGCCGTTCGCGCCAGGGGATGTCGCTGAATAGCAGGCTGATCAGCACGGTTGCCGGCCGTACCACGAAGAGCAGCGCACCGAGGAACAGGCCGAACTGCCATTCGAATTGACGGAACTGCGCCCAGTCGAGACTGGCCGAAAGGATAATGAAAATGCCCGAGACCAGCAGCACGGCGATGTTCTGCTTGAACGGGTGGATGCTGCGCAGGCTGGTGACGTGCATGTTGGCGAGCGCAATGCCCATGACGGTGACCGCGACCAGCCCGGCTTCATGCTCGATCGCGTTGCACAGCACGAAGGTGCCGACCACGGCGACGAGCAGCACAGGGACTTTGAGAAATTCGGGCACCAGCCCGCGCGGGAAGGCCCAGGCGATCACCCAGGCGGCCGCGTATCCGATCGCCGCGGCGACGAGCGCGGCGATGATCAGCGGCGGCACTACGTCGATCATGCCCTGCCCCTGTGCGGCATAGCGGAAGTACTCGTAGGTAACGACGGCGCAAAGCGCACCGAGCGGGTCGTTGACGATGGACTCCCATTTGAGCAGGGCAGCAGGGCGTTGCTGGACATTGGACTGGCGCAAAAGCGGGATCACCACGGTCGGCCCCGTCACCACCAGGATACCAGCGAAGAGGATCGCCACCGGCCAGACCAGTCCGGCAATGTGGTATCCAGCCAGTGATCCGAGCAGCCAGCCAAGCGGGACGCCGATCAGGACCAGTCGCCAGACGCCCCCGCCATATTTGCGCAATTCGCGGAAATCGAGGCTCAGCCCCCCTTCGAACAGGATCAGGGCCACGCCGATGGAAACCATCGGCAGCAACAAGTCGCCAAAGGCCGCCTCGGGATCGATCAGGCCGAGCACCGGCCCCGAAATGACGCCAGCAGCGAGCATGAGGACGATGGCGGGCCAACCCGTGCGCCAGGCGACCCATTGCGCACCGATGCCGAGAATGCCGATCAGGGCAATGACAAGTGCCTGTTGTTCCATGAATCTCCGAACGCGACCGCTTCAAACCCAACGCATCATAGCGCGAGTTTATCCCGCGTGGAGCCTAATGCCCGGAAAATGCGATCAGCGAACGACTTTCGACGCCGGCATCGCCAAGGATCTTGGCACCGCCCAATTCGGGCAGGTCGATCACAAACAGGGCCGTCTCGCAGACAGCCCCGGCGCGGCGAAGCAATTGCGCGGCGGCGATGGCGGTTCCTCCCGTGGCGATCAGGTCGTCCACCAGCAGGACCCGCTCTCCATCCTGAAGCAGGCTCGGGTCGATCTCGATCCGAGCCTCGCCATATTCGAGCGCATAGTCCTGCCCGATCGTCTCGACCGGCAGCTTGCCAGCCTTGCGCACGGGGATGAAGCCGAGGCCGAGTTTCGTCGCAAGCGCTGTGCCGAAAATGAAACCGCGCGCCTCGATCCCGGCAATCGCGCTGGTGCCTGCGGGCACAAGGTCGGCAAGATGGTCGATGGTCGCGCCAAGGCCGGGGCCATGCGCGATCAGTGTGGTGATGTCACGGAACATGATACCCGTAGCCGGAAAATCCGGCACGGTGCGAACAAGCGCCTTCAGCTCATCGAGCGAAAGGCGCCTGTCGCTTGGCAATTGACTGCCTTCAGTCCTTGCGCGGCTTGAGGCCCGCCCAGATCTGCTTCTTGGCCAGCCATGCGAGAATGGTGGCGAAGAGCAGGAAGCCCATGACCGGCCAGCCGGTACGCTTGCGGTCGACCAGTGAGGGTTCGGCAGTCCAGGTCAGGAATGCGGCCACGTCCTGCGCCATCTGGTCGATGCTGGCATCGGTGCCGTCGGCATAGGTCACCTGGCCATCAGCCGTCAGCGGCGGAGCCATCGCCAGGTTGAGATTGGCGAAATACGGGTTGTGGTAGAGGCCCGGGCCCGGCAGCGAGTCCGGGAATTCCTCTGCCAGTTCGGCCGACGGTTCCTGATAGCCGGTCAGCAGCGAATAGACATAGGCAGGGCCGTGATGGCGAGCCTTGGTCATCAGCGAGAGATCCGGCGGGATCGCATTGTTGTTGGCAGCCGCGGCGGCCACATCGTTGGGATAGGGCGACGGGAAGTAATCGGTCGGCAGGCCCGGACGCGTGCTGTTCTCGCCGGTGTCGGGATCGATGCCCGGAACCACCCAGCTGGCAGCTTCGGCCTTCACCTCTTCCTCGGTATAGCCAAGCTCTTCGAGGTTGCGGAAGGCAACGTGGTTCATCGAGTGGCAGGCCGAGCAGACTTCCTTGTAGACCTGGTAGCCGCGCTGCAGCTGCTGCAGGTCCCAGCTCGGGAACAGGCCATCATGCGCAAATTCGACATGCTCGGGGTCGAGGTGGAAGGCGTGTTCGGCGGTTTCTTCGCCCATGCCTTCGGTCGCAGCCGTGTAGGCGCCGACAACGAAGGCCAGCAGCACCACGAAGGTGAAGACCAGGCCAATCAGAATTCCAGCAAGGCGGATCATCTTATCGTCTTTCCCTTGAAGCCTGTGCCTATGCCGCCGACCCGGCGCCGTCCTTCAGCGCCGCCTTGTCGTCCGAACCCAATACCGCCTCGGTAATCGAGAAAGGCAGCGGGTCAGGTCGCTCGAAGGAGGACAGGAGAGGCAGGATCACGAGGAAGTGCAGGAAGTAATATGCCGTCGCGATCTGGCTGATCATCACATAGGGCTCTTCGGCCGGGGCACCGCCCAGGTAGAACAGCAGCGCCATGTCGGCGACGAGCACCCAGAAGAACTTGCGGAACAGCGGGCGATAATTGCCGCTGCGTACCGGCGACTTGTCCAGCCAGGGCAGGAAGAACCACACCAGGATGGCGGCGAACATCGCAAGCACGCCCCACAGCTTGGCCGGCAGGATGAAGTCGAAGGTGAAGGCGCGCAGGATCGCGTAGAACGGCCAGTAGTACCATTCGGGCACGATGTGCGCCGGGGTCGAAAGCGGGTTGGCCGGGATGTAATTGTCCGGGTGGCCAAGCGCGTTCGGCATGAAGAACAGGAAGGCGCAATAGATCAGCAGGAAGACGCCAAGGCCGAAACCGTCCTTTGCCGTGTAATAGGGGTGGAAGGGCACGGTGTCGCTTTCGCTCTTCACTTCGACGCCCGTCGGGTTGCTCGATCCCGGGATGTGCAGCGCCCAGATGTGCAGGATCACCACGCCGGCGATCACGAAGGGCAGCATGAAGTGCAGGCTGAAGAAGCGGTTGAGCGCGGCATTATCCGGTGCATAGCCGCCCAGCAGCCAGACCTGCAGCGGTTCGCCGACCACAGGGATCGCGCCGAACAGGCCGGTGATGACCTTGGCGCCCCAGAAGCTCATCTGGCCCCAGGGAAGCACATAGCCCATGAAGCCGGTCGCCATCATCAGCAGGTAGATGACCACGCCGAGCAGCCAGATCATCTCGCGCGGGGCCTTGTACGAGCTGTAATAGAAGCCGCGGAAGATATGCAGGTAGATCACGGCGAAGAAGGCCGAGGCACCGTTGGCATGCGCATAGCGGATAGCCCAGCCCCAGTTCACGTCGCGCATGATGTGCTCGATCGAGTCGAAGGCGACACCCGAATTGGCGGCATAATGCATTGCGAGCACCACGCCGGTGACGATTTGCAGGACGAGGCAGAAGCCCGCCAGAACACCGAAATTCCACATGTAGGAAAGGTTGCGCGGAACGGGGTAGCCGGCACCCACGGCATTATAGACAAGGCGCGGAAGCGGCAGCTTCTCGTCCATGAACTTCATCACCGGGTTGGTGGGTTCATACTGCTTGGCCCAGGGAAAACTCATCGTCTCTGTCTCTCGCCTCAGCCGATCACAATGGTGGTGTCGGAGGTGAAGGAATAGTCCGGAACTTCCAGATTGCTAGGAGCCGGGCCCTTACGGATACGCGCTGCGGTATCGTAGTGCGAACCGTGGCAAGGGCAGAAATAGCCGCCGAATTCGCCCTTGTTCTCGCCCTCGGCAGCGCCCAGCGGCACACAGCCAAGGTGCGTACACACGCCCATCACCACCAGGATATTCTCGTGACCTTCGATCGTACGGTCGGCCAGCGACTGGGAATCGCGCAGGTCGCCCGGATCGACGGCGTTTGCCGCGTCGATCTCGGCCGGCGTCAAATTGCGCACGAAAACCGGCTGCTTGCGGAAGACCGCCTTGATCGACTGGCCGGGTTCGAGCGCCGAAATGTCCAGCTCGGTCGTGCTCTCGGCGAGAACGTCCTTGGACGGTGCCATCTGGCTGACCAGCGGCAGGATCGTGATGAGCCCGCCAGTAGCCGCCACCGAGACGGCAGCAATTTCGATGAAGTCGCGACGGCGCACGCCGTCTTCGGCCACTACTTCCGAATTCGCGGTATCAGTGGTGGTTGCCATTACCTTGCCTTGCCTGCCGGGTGGCTGCCGGTACGAAACCGGACCGGCACCCGAATAGAAACATGACAGCCGCGCACCAAAAGATGCCCCCGGAACGCCGACTTGGCGCGGCTGATAGACGAGCAAATCGCCCCTGCCAACCCGCCTTTTGGCGCTAATATGACATCAATGTCGATTAGGACCCTTGCGCCAGCGCAATCATGGAGAATTGTCGGCCATAGCTCGGTTCGTTGCGGTGCACACTCCGGCGGTGTGAAAAGAAGCGCTCATCTGCCGGATATGTGTCGAGTCCCAGCTTCTCGACCTGCGCGATACCGCAGGATTGGAGACGGGAGGCAGCATAGGCCTCCAGGTCGAACTGCCACTTGCCGGGCCGGCCAACGTAAAAGAAGCGCGCATCGGATTCGCGATCGAACTTCTCGCGCAAGTCATAGCCGACTTCATAGCTGTCCTGCGCGATACAAGGGCCGATAGCCGCAAGGATCCGTTCGCGCTGTGCGCCAAGCCCCTCCATACGGCGGATTGTCGACTCCAATATGCCGGTATAGGCACCGCGCCATCCGGCATGGGCAGCGCCGACCACGCCCGCATCCCTGTCTGCCAGCAGGACCGGCGCGCAATCCGCGGTAACGATGGCAAGAGCAAGCCCCGGCACACTGGTCGCCATGCCGTCTGCCTCGGGCCGTTCGTCCTCGCTCCACGGTGCTTCGACGGTGACGGCCTTTGCCGAATGGACCTGCTTCAGTGTCACAAGATTCGCGCCCGGGCAGGCCGCCTCAAGCGCCATCCGGCGATTTTCCGTGACGGTCGCATCGTCATCGCCTGCATTGAGGCCGACCTGCAATCCGGCCACGATGCCGGTGCTGACGCCTCCCCGGCGTCCAAGGAATCCGTGCGGCAGTGCATCGAGCACCGACGAGCGAATCACCTCGACCGGTTCGGAGGCCTGGCTAACCAAGGCTTCTCGCCACCTGTTCATGGACATCGCGCGAGAGCTTGTCCGCTCTGGCGATCCGCTCCAGTTCGGCACGCATCAGCGCGGCACGACCGGCTTCGATTCGGCGCCACTTGCCAAGCGGGGGCACGAAGCGGGCTGCGGTTTGCGGATTGAGCGGGTCGAGTTCGACGATCAGGTCCGCGATCATGCGGTAGCCCTCGCCATCCTCTGCATGGAAGGCATGAGGATTATAGGCGAAAGCCATGAACAGCGAACGGACCCGATTGGGATTGTTCAGCGTGAACTGCGGATGGTCCGCCAGCGCCTTCACATGGGCCAGCACCTGCGGATGGAGCGAGCTCGCCTGGATGGCGAACCACTTGTCCATCACCAGCTCGTTCGCCTTGTAGCGATTGTAGAAGTCGAGCAGCTTGTGCGTGCGTTCCGGACTGGCAAGGCCGGACAGCACCATCAGCGCGCCCTGCCTGTCGGTCATGTTGTCGGCGCCTTCATATTGTCCGGCCGCCATTTGCGCGGCCATGTCCGGATTGCTGGAAGCGAGGTAGACCAGCGCCTGCGTCTTCACCTTGCGCGCGCCGCGTGCGGCAGAATCGAGGCTGTAGCCGATAGCGGCGGCGCGCGCGTGAAGATCGGCAAACTCGCTTTCCAGCTTCTTGCCCAGCCAACCGCGCAGCGCCTGCCTTTCGTGATGGATGGCACCCGGATCAGCCACCAGCATCTGCTCGGCGAGGTAGGTCTCGCTCGGCAGGACGAGCAATTCGCCGCGCATCAAATCATCGAGCGAATCGTCGGCGAGGATCGCCGCCAGCGCATTGCCGATGGCGGCGCGGCCTTCCTCGCGCTCGGTATCGGACAGCTTGCCATCGACTGCATCCTTGAGATGGGCAACGACCAGGTCCTGCATCGCTTCGTAGCGGGCGAAGGGATCGTCATCATGCGCGGCAAGGAATACAAGGTCGTCATGGCCAGCCGGGTTCTCGATTGACACCGGTGCGGTGAAGCCGCGATTGATCGACAGGATCGGTTTCTGCGCAAAGCCTTCGAAACGGAAGCTGGCCTCGTCCTTGTCGAGCACGAGCAGCTCCTCTTCCTGACGTTCGCCACTTTCGCGATCGAACAGGGCGATCTTCAGCGGAATGGGCATGGGCTTCTTGTCGGGCTGGCCGGGCGTAGGCGGCACGTCCTGCGCCAGGTGGAGCACAACCGCATCACCATCCTGCTCCAGCTGCACGCTCACCTTCGGCGTGCCAGCCTGCGAATACCAAAGGCGGAACTGGGAAAGGTCGAGCCCGGCACCATCCTCGATCGCCTTGACGAAATCCTCGCAGGTCGCCGCTTCGCCATCGTGGCGGTCGAAATAGAGATCGCAGCCCTTCCGGAATGCCTCCTCACCCGCCATGGTCCGCATCATGCGGATGACCTCTGCGCCCTTATTGTAGACGGTGGCGGTATAGAAGTTGTTGATCTCCTTGTAAGAATCGGGGCGGATCGGATGCGCAAGCGGCCCTGAATCCTCAGGGAACTGGGCACCGCGCAGCACGCGCACATCCTCGATCCGCTTGACCGGCTCAGAGCCCATGTCCTGGCTGAACAGCTGGTCCCGCAGCACGGTGAAGCCTTCCTTCAGCGAAAGCTGGAACCAGTCGCGGCAGGTCACGCGATTGCCCGACCAGTTGTGAAAGTATTCGTGGCCGATCACGCTTTCGATGCCGTCGAAATCGCCATCGGTCGCGGTCTCGGGGTCGGCCAGCACGTATTTCGTGTTGAAGACGTTGAGGCCCTTATTCTCCATCGCCCCCATGTTGAAATCGCTCACCGCAACGATGTTGAACACGTCGAGATCGTATTCGCGGCCGAACGTGTCTTCGTCCCACTTCATCGAAGCTTTCAGCGAATCCATGGCGTGCTGCGTGCGGTCGAGGTCGCCCGCGCGCACATAGATGGCGAGTTCCACCTTGCGCCCGCTCATGGTGGTGAAGCTGTCACGATTGGCGACGAGGTCGCCCGCCACCAGCGCAAAGAGGTAGGATGGCTTGGGCCAGGGATCGTGCCATTCGGCCCAATGCGTGCCATCCTCATTCACGCCGCTCGCTTCGAGATTGCCATTGGCCAGCAAGACCGGGAATTTCTCCTGTGAACCCGACATGCGGACGCGATAGGTCGAGAGCACGTCTGGCCGATCCGGGTGGAAGGTGATGCGGCGGAAGCCTTCTGCCTCGCATTGCGTGCAGAGCATCCCGTTCGAGGCATAGAGGCCTTCGAGCCGGGTATTGGCCGAGGGATCGATCTCGGTCGTCACCTCGATCGCATGGCTCTCGCCCGGAAGGGTGATGACGAGATCGCCCTCTTCCATAACCCAGCTGTTCACCGCCTCGCCATCGACTTTCACCTCCAGCGGGGTGAGCCCGTCGCCCTGCAGACGAATCGTCGGGCTGTTCTCGGAAGCCGGATTGCGCTCCACCGTGAGCACAGCACGAATACGCGTCTTTTCAAGGCCAAGCGTAAAATCGAGATCGACCTGCGGAACGAGCCAGGGAAAGGGCTTGTAGTCCTCACGGTGGATCGTGGGCGGGTCCTTGGACTCATGCGCGGCATCGGCCATTTCGGGATTGCCATCAGGGCTCGAAGGTGTGCTGGGAATATCCATGGCAGGAGATTTAGGTGCTTTCTTGCCCGCGTCCAACGGGTAGAAAGCTAGCAATGGCAAAACTGTTCATTTTCGGCCTTGGATATACGGCGACGCGCATCGATCGGGCTCTGGGCAAGCGGGGCTGGACTATCGAGGGAACAAGTCGTGGGGCAACCACCACGGGCGGCATTCTGGACTTCTGCAATGGAGCCATGGTGCGCGACGGGTTGCGCGATGCGACGCATGTTCTGTCAACTGTTCCGCCAAATGCAGATGGCGATCCGGTCCTCGCGCGATACGCAATGGAGGTGCGGGGCGGCTGGATCGGTTACCTCTCCTCAACCGGGGTTTACGGGGACGCAAAGGGCGCCTGGGTCGACGAGAGCGCACCCATTGTGGGTTCGGGCGGCACGGGGCGGCGCTCTGCGCGCGCCGAAGCCGAGGCGCGCTGGCTTGAACTGGGCGCGCGCGTCTTCCGCCTGCCGGGGATTTACGGACCGGGGCGCAATGCCTTTGGTCGCATTGCAGAGGGCAAGGCCCACCGCATCGACTTACCCGGCCAGGTGTTCAGCCGCGTGCATGTGGAGGATATCGCCAGCGGCGTGATTGCAGCGATCGAGAATGATGCCCCTCCCGGCGCCTACAATCTTGCCGACGATTTGCCCTGCAGCCAGAACCAGGTGATCGAACATGCCTGCGCGCTGATGGGTGTGGAGCCGCCACCCTTGCAGGCGCTCGACGAGGCAGGCCTCTCCGACATGGCGCGCGGATTCTACCTGGAGAACCGCCGGGTCGCGAACGGCAAGGCGAAGCGGCTGCTCGGCTGGGAACCAGCATATCCGACCTATCGCGAAGGCCTGGCGACCCTGCTCGAAGACCTTGCCTAGTCGATCTCGTGCCGCAGGGCGGTCGCCTGCCCGACCTTGACGCTCTTGATCATGCGCGAGCGCAGCGCGATCACCATCCCCAGCAGCGCCAGCGCCATCCCGCCAGCGGCAAGCGCGGTCCACTGATAATCCTCGAACAGGGTCGAAAGCAGCATCGCCACCGCCACGGTGACGATGGCGTTATAGGCCGTCCTGCCCGCGCCGATCTCACGCACGAGGTTGTAATGCAGCGGGAAGGTGACGATCGAACCGATCACGGCGAGGTAGATGGTCCCGCCCCAGAATGCCGCGGTGCTGGGCAGGGGCGAGGGGCCGACGGAGACCATGGCATAGACCAGATCAACGCCGAGACCGTAGAGCATGGACCATGCCAGCAGGCTGACCATGGCGATCCTGCGCCCCACATCATTGGCCTGTACGACATTGGCGATGGCTGCGCACATGATACCGCCAATCGTCAGCCAGATGCCCAGCCCGACATCGCCGCCGAGCGGCGAGAGGCGCGCTTCATGCACCAGCAGCATGGTGACGCCCATGATTGCCACTGCGCTGCCGACCATAAAGCCGGTCTCGATTTTCTCGCCGATGATAAACTTCGCCAGCACGGCATTGGGGACCATGAGCAGGGCGAACATCACCGCGACGATGCCCGAGGTGAGATGCAGTTCCGAATGATAGACGAACATGAAATTGCCGCAGAACTGGAGCGCCCCGACCGCCATGGCCAGTCTATGGCCCGCGCGATCGAGCCTGAGCGAGCGCTTCATGGCCCATGCCAGCAGGAACATGGCAGGCGTGGCGATGAGGAAGCGATAGAAGACCGACCAGGCCGCAGGCACATCGCCGATCTGGCCGGTGATGACGAACCAGGTCGAGCCCCAGATTGTCCCCGTGACCATGAAGGGAATGAGGACCCGGGGCCGCAACATTCCGGACGTCTCGCTGCTCATAAGGCGGCAATCGCCTTGCCGAGCGCGTCGGCTTCTTCGGGCTTCGTGTCCCAGGAAGTGACCATGCGAACCAGTTCCGCATCCCAATCGTAGAAGGCGAAACCCTGCGCGCGTAGTGCTGCCCGTTCATCGGGGGAGAGCCTGACGAAAAGCTCGTTCGATTGTGCCGGGAATAACAACCGTTCGCCCGCACCTTCTGCCACCAGGGCCGCCGCCGCGTTCGCCGCTTTGGCATTGTCTAGCCACAGCCCGCTCTCGACCAATGCGAGGATCTGCGCTGCCAAGAAGCGGCCTTTGCTCTGCAGGTGCCCTGCGCGCTTGCGCCGCCAGCGGGCGAGGTCCGCCTTTTCGCCATCGAAGAAGACGATGGCATCGGCGTCCATGCCGCCATTCTTGGTACAGCCGAAGCTCAGCGCATCGACCGGTCCGGCAGCTTCCATCGGCGAACAACCCAGATGGGCGACAGCATTGGCGAAGCGCGCGCCGTCGCTATGCAGGCCAAGCCCATGCTCCTTCGCCAAGGCACCGATCCGCTGCAATTCGAGCGGGAAATATGCCAGGCCATATTCGCTGACCTGCGAGATCGAGATGGCATGCGCCTGTACCTGGTGGATGCCGCGCGTGATCCCTTCCAACACCCCGGCGATGGTCTCTGGCGACAGCTTCGCGCCCTCGCCCTCGGCCAGCAACAGCTTGGCGCCATGCAGGTAGAAGCCGGGCGCGCCGCATTCATCGCTCTCGATATGCGCCTCACGATGGCAGATCACCCCGCCATGAGGTTCGACGAGCGTGGTCAGCGCAAGACAATTCGCCGCCGTGCCGGTGCTCGCCCAGAGCACCGCGCATTCGCGTCCGAACAGCTCGGAGAAGACCGCGTCGAGCCGCTGGCTCCAGACATCCCCGTCATAGGGCTTGTCGGGCGCGTCGGCGGCTTGCATCGCCTCCCACACCTTGGGATGCACGCGCGCGGCATTGTCGGACAGGAACTGCATCGAAACGCAATGGCCCTGCGATCCGTTCGACGCAAGCAGCAGACATGCCGATCTCCGGAACATCCGGCCTCGGCCGTAGCAATGCACCGGCACATGCGCGGCCATGGCCGGATGACGGGGCGAACCGTTGCCATGGCACGATAGAATCTCGGGTTTTTCGGATCGCAAACCCCGTCTCGCCCGTTGGTAGGGTGAAAGCGCCGATGACGCAGTAGATGCCGGCGACGGAAATTGGCCCTTGGCCACACTCCCTTCGTCTCAACAAGAATCCATTCGGGATCGCGTCCGCCATTGGCACGGAAGGAGAGACCTCCATGAACCAGACAGCAATTGCAGAACCGACATTTTCCGATGCCGAACTCGAACGGCGCCGGGACTTCGAACGCTCGCGTCCGCTTGAGCGCGACGAGAGCGACAATCTCATCAGCTCGGACAAGGTCGAAGGCACCAAAGTCTTCGCCACCGATGGCGAGGAAATCGGCCACATCAAGAAGTTGATGATCGGCAAACGCTCTGGACGAGTCGAATATGCCGTGATGAGCTTCGGTGGATTCCTGGGGCTGGGCGAGAGCTATCACCCGCTGCCATGGGACACGCTCGACTACCACACCGGCAAGGGCGGTTATGTCGTCAACATCGACAAGGAGCGCCTCAAGGAGGCCCCGCGCTTCGATGGCGAAAACGAGCCGCCATACGATCGCAAGTTCGGCGAGGGCATCTATGCCTATTACGGCGTGATGTACTGATCCATCAGACCACTGAGAGATGAAGAGGGCTCCGGCTGCTGCCGGGGCCCTTTTTCTTGCAGTTCAGCGCGGAAGGCGCGAAAAATCCACCGAAGCGATGCTGGAGAGGACAGCCGCGCGCATTTCCTGTGCTTCGGCCAGCGGCAATCCCCCGAAGGACAGCGTTCCCCCGGCAAGACCGAATTTGAGATCGGCATAGCCGCACCATTTGGCCAGAGGCCCTTGGCTGATCTCGACCGAATGCAGCTTTACCCGGTCGGCCAGTTTGAGCTTGGGCGAGAGCCAGCCGCGCCGCGACATGATCTGTCGCGCATCCACTGCGTGCCGCTCATACCGCCAGAGATAATGCGCACGCAGCGCGATGAATCCCGCCACGCCAATCAGGCCGAATCCGATCCACACGCTCGGCGCAAAGACCAGCGCAACCATGCCACCAATGGTGAAAGGCACCGCACCAAAGAGCGCGCGGACGAGGTAATAGTCGGCGCTTGCCCGGTGCCATTTCGTGTCGGCGGCGGGCAAGTCGAACTTCGCGACCTCCAGGATCGGCGCGATCTCATCCATCTGCGCGAATGGCGCAACCGAATGATTGGCCGATTTGGCATCCTGCGCCAGGCTGATGAAGGACAGGCCGTGCCAGCCGAAGATCCGTCGCAATATCCCTGTATCGACCACCGTTGCCTGCACACGGTGCACGGGCATGACGACATCGGTCTTGGTCAGCAGGCCGCGGCGACGGCGAAAGCCCTTGAGCGTGCGGTCGAGCCGGAAATCCCAATCGCGCAGGAAGGTCCGGGCAATCCCCGTGACAAAGCCAATGCCCACCAATGCGATGAAGGCGATTATCGCCCCGACAATGCGCGAGGCCCAGCCAAGACCGGCGAGCCAGTCCCCCGGACCTGCCAGCCTTTCTTCCCAGCCTTCCGGGTCCCACAGGTCGAAGGGCAGGAGGAAGTCGAATTGCTGCGCCGCGCCGCCGATCACCGCAATGGCGACCAGCGAAAATTCGAACATGCCGAATTTCAGCAGGCGCTCGGGCCCCATATGGAACAGCAGCTCGCCCTGTTCCTCGCGCTGCTTCTTTTCGGCAAGTTCGAGGCCCTGCGCCTCATCGCGCAAATCGCGCACCACTTCGCGCAGGCGCTCACCCTCTTCGAGCGTGACATAGGCGAGCCTGAGCTCGTCCTTGCCCCCCGCTCCGGTCTCGAAACGGACTTCGGTCAGGCCAAGCAAGCGAGGGATCGGCTTCTGTTCGAGGCTGACATCCTGGATCCGCTCATAGGGAACCGAGCGCGCCGAGCGACTGACCAGCCCCTTCTCCACGCGGATATCGTCAGCCCCCACCCGGTAGCGCAACCTCAGCCAGCCGAGCCACGCAGCGAGCAGGTTTATCCCGATAATGGCCAGGACGATGAGGAAGAGGAAGCCACTACCCCGGTCCATTGCTTGCGAACCGAACATGACGGCGATGATCGGGAAGATGGCGTTCTTCAGCGCGGCAATCGCGCCTGCAACCATGGCCAGCGGATGGGTGCGCTGCCAGCCCTGTTCGATTTCTGCCTGCGCCTCGCTCACCGGAGCCGCCTCACATCGTCTCGCGCTTCACATGCGCGCGAATCTCCTCGCGCATGGCGACGGCATCCTCATGCTTGAGGCCCGGCAGTGTGACCGATGCATTATGCGTACCGGCCGTGTGCAGGATGAGGCGGGAAATGCCGAAAGCGCGTTCGAGCGGACCTTGCTCCACGTCGATATGCTGGACGCGGCTGAACGGAACCACCGTGTCGGCGCGGAACATCAGGCCGCGCACCACGCGCAACCTGTCCTCGCCCATGTCGTAGCCGCGCGCATTGAAGCGGCGCAGCGGGACCATGATCGCCAACAGGGCGAAGACCAGCACAACCGGAACGAGGAATGCGCCCGTGAACAGCAAATTGCCAACCTCCCCAGCAAGCGCGCCCGCCACAAAAGGCAGCGAAAACAGCAAGGTCTGGATGCGCATGACCGTGACATAGGCCGGATCGAGCTTGGTAAGGGGTTTGTCCTCCATGGGTGATTTATATGGGCGATACACCTAGAAGTAGCAAGCAAATGCGGGCTAGATCGCGGCTTTCGGCTCCAGAGGAGCCGCAAGGCCGACCGGCCGTCCGCAGCGCCCCCGCAGCCGGAACGAAGTCCCGGCGGAGGGAGTGGCGCGAGGATGTGAGAAATGGTGCTGCTGGAGAGAATTGAACTCTCGACCTCACCCTTACCAAGGGTGCGCTCTACCACTGAGCTACAGCAGCGCTGCCAGCCTCGATTTCTGCGAGGGGGCGGATCAGGCGCGCGCTATTGTCGCGGGGGAGGGGAAAGTCAAGCCAAGCTTGTGCCGCGGGGCCAGATTCGGCATTTGGGCAGGCATGAGCACTGCGGACGACAAGGCATCGCGCGAAGAACGGCTGGCAGCCAAGCTGCGCGAAAACCTGCGCCGCCGGAAATCGCAAGCCCGGGCGATGGAAGCGAAAGACCACGCGCCCCTTCCCAAGGACGAGCCGAAAAGCTAACGGCTGGCGCTCACTATTCGGTCGCTTTCGCGGCAAGGCGGCTCCAGCACGCTCCCCCGGCCAACCTCCCGATAGTCTGTCGGGGCTCAATCGAAAGGTTGGACGTCGGAAACGGTCAGGGGCCAAGATAATGGAGACAAAATGCCCACGCTGATCCTCGTCCGCCACGGCCAGAGCCAGTGGAACCTGGAAAACCGTTTCACCGGATGGTGGGATGTCGACCTGACCGACAAGGGCGTTGCCGAAGCGGAAGCCGCCGGCCTGCTGCTCGAGGAAAAGGGCCTGTTGCCGACACGCGCCTTCTGCTCGGTCCAGCTGCGCGCGATCAAGACGCTGCACCTGGCGCTGGAAGCCTGCGGGCGGCTTTGGATCCCCGAGACCAAGGACTGGCGCCTCAATGAGCGGCACTATGGCGGGCTGACCGGGCTCAACAAGGCCGAGACGGCGGAGAAGCACGGTGATGAACAGGTGAAGATCTGGCGCCGCAGCTTCGACGTGCCGCCGCCGCCGATGGACCGCGACGGGCCTTATGACCTGTCCAAGGATCCGCGCTATGCCGGCATTCCCATTCCCGACACCGAAAGCCTCAAGCTGACGATCGAGCGCGTACTGCCCTATTGGGAAAGCGACATCCTGCCCGTGCTTTCGAGCGGCGAGACGGTGATGATTTCCGCCCATGGCAATTCGCTGCGCGCGCTTGTGAAGCACCTCTCGGGCATTTCGGATGACGATATCACCGGGCTGGAGATTCCCACCGGCCAGCCGATCGTCTACGACTTCGACGACAACATGCAGCCGGGTGAACGGCATTACCTGAAGGATCGCTGAGAGAGATGTCCGCGCCAGTAGCAATCATCATGGGCAGCCAGTCCGACTGGTCGACCATGAAATGCGCCGCCAAGGTGCTCGACCAGCTTGGCGTCGCGCATGACGACCGCATCGTTTCCGCCCATCGCACGCCAGACAGGCTGCACGCTTTCGGAAAGGGCGCGGAGGCTGAAGGCTTCAAGGTCATCATTGCCGGCGCCGGCGGCGCCGCGCACCTCCCGGGCATGGTCGCGGCGCTGACGCACCTGCCCGTGCTCGGCGTACCGGTGAAGAGCCGCGCACTTTCGGGCCAGGACAGCCTGCTTTCCATCGTGCAGATGCCCGCCGGCGTGCCGGTCGGGACGCTGGCCATTGGCGAGGCAGGGGCGACCAATGCCGGCCTGATGGCCGCATCGATCCTCGCGCTCTCGGATCCTGACTTGTCGGTGAGGCTCCAGGAGTGGCGCGCTGCGCAAACCGACGCCGTGGCCCAGACGCCTTCTGACGAATAGGACTGGACGGGCAATGAGCTTCAAGGCCCTCCCTGCAGGCGCGACGATCGGGATTCTCGGCGGCGGGCAGCTCGGTCGGATGATCGCCATGGCAGCCGCGCAGCTTGGCTATAAGTGCCATATCTTCGCGCCGGAGGCGGAAAGCGTGGCGGCGGAGGTCTCAGCGCATTTCACCAGCGCGGCGTGGGACGATGCCGAGGCTATGCGCGCCTTCACTGCTTCCTGCGATGTCGTCACCTATGAGTTCGAGAATGTGCCCGTCCACGCGCTCGATCCGATTCCCGACCACAAGCTCGCCCCCGGACCGCGCGCCCTCGAAGTCGCGCAGGACCGGCTGAGCGAAAAGCGCTTCATTGCCGAGCTTGGCGGCACGCCCGCGCCCTTTTGCGGGATCGACCGCGCGGCGGAGATCGGCGAAGCGATTGCCCAGATCGGCAAGCCCGGCATCCTCAAGACGCGGCGCGACGGCTATGACGGCAAGGGCCAGTGGAAAGTCGATGATGCCGTGCCGGATGACGTCTCCGTGCCCGCCAGCGGCCTCGTCTATGAAGGCTTTGTCGACTTCGAATGCGAGTTCTCGGTGATCCTCGTGCGCGCCCGCAATGGCGAGGTGCGTTTCTGGGATTCGACGCATAACACGCATGAAGGCGGCATCCTTGCACATAGCGTACTGCCGGCACCGGCCATTATCGGCCAGCAGGTCGAGGCAGCGCGCGCACTGGCCAAGCAGGCTGCAGATGCGCTGGGCTATATTGGCGTGCTGACGCTCGAATTCTTCGCCACGAAGGACGGGCCGGTGTTCAACGAGATGGCGCCGCGCGTCCACAATTCGGGCCATTGGAGCATTGAGGGCGCGGTCACGAGCCAGTTCGAGAACCATGTCCGCGCCATTGTTGGCCAGCCCCTGGGCGATACGTCCAGCGTCGCCGGGACGATCGTAATGGACAACCTCATCGGTGAAGTTGCGCTCGACGTGAAGGCCCACCTCTCCGATCCAAAGGCGCATCTCCATCTCTACGGCAAGGCCGAGGCGCGCGAAGGGCGCAAGATGGGCCACATCACGCGCGTGGGCTGAGGCATGGGAGAGCCCGAAATCTTCCTCATCTATGCCCGCGCCCTCAATGGCACGATCGGCAAGGACGGCACCATGCCGTGGCACCTTTCGGAAGACCTCAAGCGCTTCAAGGCGCTGACCATGGGTCATCCGATGGTGATGGGCCGCAAAACCTATGAAAGCTTCGGCAGGCCGCTGCCCGGCAGGCGCCATATCGTCATGACGCGCGATCCGGGCTGGAGCGGCCCGCAGGCCGAAGTGGTGCGCTCGGTCGGCGAAGCGCTCGATCTTGCCATGCATGGCAATGACAGCGGCCAGATTGCCATTGTCGGCGGGGCGGAGACCTATGCGCAATTCCTGCCGCTGGCACACCGCGTCGAAGTCACCGAGATCCAGCAGGACTATCACGGCGACACGCATGTCCCGCATCTGGGCGAGGAATGGGTCGAATCCGTGCGCGAACGGCACCATGCAGAAGGCGACCAGCCCGCCTATCACTTCGTGACCTATCTGCGGCAAGGCGCCGCATGAGGCTGAGCCATCGCGATCCCCTGCCCGAACGTCTGCGCGGCGCGGTCATCGCCCTGGGCAATTTTGACGGGTTCCATCTCGGCCACCAGAAAGTCGTCGCCGAAGCGGTGGAGTGGGCAAAGTCCGCAAGCCGTCCCGTGCTGGTGGCGACCTTCGACCCCCATCCGGTGCGCCATTTCGCGCCGCACGTGCCGCCCTTCCGCCTGACCAGCCTCGACCAGCGCGAAGAATTGTTCACCGAAGCCGGGGCAGACGCCATGCTGGTCTTCGACTTCGATGACGAGCTCGCGGCCATGACGGCCGAGGACTTCATCCGCATCCTGCTGGGCGAGCACCTTGGTGCATGCGGCGTGGTGACGGGCGAGGACTTCACCTTCGGCAAGGATCGCGGCGGCAATACGCAAGTCCTGCGCGATGTCGGTGCAAGCTGCGGAATAGAGGCAAGGCAGGTCGGCCCGGTCAAGGCAGGCGGGCAGGTCGTCTCCTCCAGCCGCATCCGCGATGCGCTGAAGGCGGGCGAATGCGATGTCGCCGCAGCCCTGCTCACCCGCCCCTTCGCCATGCGCGGCACCGTCATCCACGGCGACAAGCGCGGCCGCCAGATCGGTTTTCCCACGGCAAACATGGAGCTCGGCTCCTACCTGCGCCCGCGTTTCGGCATCTACGCGGTCACCGGCCGCGTGCTCGCGACCGGGCGGGAGCTCATGGGCGCAGCCAATCTCGGCGTGCGGCCCAGCTTCGATCCGCCAATCGAATTGCTCGAGCCCTATTTCTTCGATTTCGAGGGCGATCTCTACGGCCAGGAAGTGGAGGTGGAATTGCGCCATTTCCTTCGTCCCGAAGCCCGCTTCGAGAACATGGACCAGCTGGTGGCGCAGATGACGCGCGATTGCGAGGAGGCAAGGCGCTTGCTGGGATAGGCCGACAGGCGCCTTCGCCTGTTGCCGCAATGCCCGTTCTCGCCTAAGCGCGCGCGATCATGAGCGAGACTGAAAGCAAGCGCGATTACCGGGACACCGTCTTCCTGCCGAAGACCGATTTCCCCATGAAGGCCGGCCTTCCGCAGAAGGAGCCGGGCATTCTTGCGCGCTGGCAGGAAGAGCAGGTCTACCGGCAGCTGCGCGAGGCACGCGCGGGCCGTGAGAAATTCATCCTCCATGACGGTCCGCCCTATGCCAATGGCGATATCCATATCGGCCATGCGCTGAACAAGGTGCTGAAGGACGCCGTCGTCCGCACGCAGACGCTGCTGGGCAAGGATGCGCCCTACGTTCCCGGCTGGGACTGCCACGGCCTGCCGATCGAATGGAAGGTCGAAGAGAAATACCGCAAGCGCAAGATCAACAAGGATGAGGTTCCGGCCGAACAATTCCGCCAGGAATGCCGCGACTATGCCGCGCATTGGGTCGAAGTGCAGAAGGAACAGTTCCAGCGCCTCGGCGTGACCGGGAACTGGGACAAGCCCTATCTCACCATGGCGCCAGAGGCCGAGGCGACCATCGTTGCCGAGCTGCTGAAGTTTGCCGAAAGCGGCCAGCTCTATCGCGGCGCCAAGCCGGTCATGTGGAGCCCGGTCGAGAAGACTGCTTTGGCAGAGGCCGAAGTCGAATACGAAGATATCGTCTCGACCCAGATCGACGTGGCGTTCGAGATCACCGAAAGCCCAATCAAGGAACTGGTCGGTGCGCATGCGGTGATCTGGACCACCACGCCCTGGACCATCCCGGTCAACCAAGCCTTGGCCTATGGGCCGGATGTTGAGTATGCGATCGTCGAATGGGGCGGCACGAACCGGAATTTCCTCGTTGCCAAGACTTTGGTTGAGGCGTTCATAGAGCGCTTTCACGCAGCCCATCCCAGCGAACACCTTGAGCATTTCGGAAAGACGTTCAAAGGCTCGGAACTCGCCGGCACAGTGGCTCGCCACCCGATGCACCATCTCGGCGGTTTCTATGCCGAGCCGCGTCCTTTGCTGCCCGGTGACTTCGTCACCACCGAAAGCGGCACCGGCCTCGTGCACATGGCGCCCGACCACGGCGAAGACGACTTCGAACTGTGCAAGGCGCATGGCATCAACCCCAAATTCGTCGTTGATGCGGGCGGCGTCTACAAGGATGACTGGCTCTGGCTCGGCGGGGATGACGAGCGCCGCCGTTCGGTCATCAATCCGAATTTCAATGCGCCCGACGGGCCGATCTGCAGCGACCTCAAGGAAGCAGGAGCCTTGCTCAGCGCATCCGCAGATTATCAACACTCTTATCCACATAGCTGGCGCTCGAAGGCCAAGGTCATTTTCCGCTGCACGCCGCAATGGTTCGTGCCGATGGACAAGCCGATGGCGCCTTTCGATTACCCTGTAGCCGTGCCCGATGGCATTGGCGGCGCGGTGGCGATGAGTGTGGATGCCAGCGATACCGCGACCTTGCGCGAGACAGCTCTCAATGCCCTGAAGGACACGCGGTTCGTTCCCGAAAAGGGCCGCAACCGGATCGGCTCCATGGTAGAAGGGCGGCCCGACTGGGTACTCTCGCGCCAGCGTGCCTGGGGCGTGCCGATCACGCTCTTCGTCCACCGCGAGACGGGCGAATACCTCGTCGATGCCAAGGTCAACCAGCGCATTGTCGAGGCAGTTCGTGAAAAGGGCGTCGATGCCTGGTCCGACGCGAGTGCACAGGAACTGCTTGGCAACGAATATGCGGCCGAGGATTACGAGCGCATCACCGACATCCTCGACGTGTGGTTCGATTCCGGTTCAACCCACGCCTTCGTGCTCGAAAGCGACAACTGGCCCGAACTGAGCAGCCCGGCGGACCTCTACCTCGAAGGATCGGACCAGCATCGCGGCTGGTTCCAGTCCTCGCTGCTCGAAAGCTGCGCGACGCGCGGCCATGCGCCCTACAAGGCGGTGCTGACCCACGGCTTCACCATGGCGGCAGACGGGCGCAAGATGTCCAAGTCGATCGGCAATACGGTCGATCCGCTCAAGGTGATGGAGGAATATGGCGCCGACATCATCCGGTTGTGGGCGCTATCGGTCGATTTCACCGAGGACCACCGCATCGGTCCCGAAATCCTCAAGGGCGTGGCCGACCAGTATCGCCGCCTGCGCAACACCTTCCGCTACATGTTGGGTGCGCTGGGCGAATTCGACGAGGCAGAGAAGCTCCCGGTCGAGGACATGCCCGAGCTCGAGCGCTATATGCTGGCACTGCTCGGCGAGCTCGACGCCAAGCTGAAGCAGGCCGTCAATGATTTCGACTTCAACGCCTACACGAGAGCGCTGGTCGATTTCTGCAATGAGGACCTGTCGGCCTTCTTCTTCGATATCCGCAAGGACTCGCTCTATTGCGATCATCCGGGCGACCCGAAGCGCCGCGCCTATCGCACCGTCCTCGACACGCTGTTCCACGCGCTGGTGCGCTATGCCGCACCGGTACTGGTGTTCACTTCGGAAGAGGTCTGGAGCACGCGCTACCCCGACGCGGGCAGCGTGCACCTGCTTGAATGGCCCGAAATTCCCCCAGCCAGCGTGGATCAGTCCCGCTGGAATGCCCTGCGGGAACTGCGCGAGGAAGTGACCGAGGCGATCGAGCCCCTGCGCCGCGAAAAGACAATCCGATCCAGCCTGGAAGCCAAGGTTGCCGTGCCCGCCGGCCCGGTTCCGGACAGCTTCTCCAACGTGGAAATGGCCGAACTGTTCATCAGCGGACCCGTCACCATTGTCGAGAGCGACGGCGTGAGCGTGACCAAGAGCGATGACCACAAATGCGGCCGTTGCTGGCGCTTGCTCCCCGAAGTCGAGGAAGACGGCGCGCTGTGTGGCCGTTGCGACGAAGTCGTGGCGCGGCTGGACGCCGCCTCGTGAGATTCCTCACCCGCAATCGCCTGATCGGCCTCGGAATTGCCGCGATCCTGTTCGCGGTCGACCAGGCGGTAAAGCATTTCGTGGTCGAAGTGCTCGAATTGCGAACGCCGGGTGATCACTATCCGCTGCTGCCCTTCTTCGATTTCACCCGCACCAACAATTACGGCGTCTCGCTCGGCATGTTCGAGGCAACCAGCATGGAAATGCGCTGGGGACTCGTGGCGGTCACCGCGGCGATCGCCCTGGTCGTGCTGGTGTGGATGATGCGCGAGAAGCAGCTGGGCGACATCCTTGCCCTGTCCCTGATTCTCGGTGGGGCGCTCGGCAATATCCGCGATCGCTTCCTCTATGGCTATGTAATCGACTTTGCCGATTTCCATATTGGCAGCTTCAGGCCTTTCCTGATTTTCAACGTGGCAGATGCCGCGATCACCATCGGTGTGGTGATTCTCCTTGCCCGCGCCTTGTTCATGCGCGAGAAACCAGCCACAGAGCAGGACGAAACCTGAGCGGTCCAGACCCGCGGAGATTTATCGAATGCGCAATTTCACCCGGATTACCCTTGTTGTCGGCACTGCGGCACTGTTGTCGGCCTGTGGCGGCGGCGGCCTGATCTCGAGCCGCGAGCGACCCGACGAGTTTGCCGTGCAGCGCCAGGCACCCCTGGTGATCCCGCCCGATTTCGAACTCGTTCCCCCTGCTCCCGGCGCCCCGCGCCCGGCTGAAGGCACTGCCGCGCAGCAGGCGCTTGAAGCCCTGTTCGGCGGCCCGGCAGCTCGCAGCGCGGTGGAAACCTCGGCGCTCGACCAGGCGGGTGACCCCGAGATCGGGATCCGCTCAACCGTGGGCGACGTCTACACCTATACGGTGGACAAGGGCACCACGACGCAGGCGATCATTGCCGCGCCCGAAGGCGACGGACAGGCCGCAAGGGCCGTAATACCGGGCTGATTTTCATTTCGAACGCGCATCCGCGCGTTCGTCCTCGCTAGATGCGCAGGCAAGCTGCGGGCGGCCAGTCGGCCTGGCGGCCCCTACGGAGCCGATGTCCGCTCTGAAATTTCTGAATCGGAGCAGTCCGGGCCGCGACCGCCCGCCCGCAGGTGCCCCGCAGTCCGAAAGACGGAGGGAACAGCACCGTGGAAAGCGCCCCCGGATGGGGGTGCGCACTCAAACGCTACTCACCAACAACTTGTCGATTCGCCGGCCATCGAGATCGACGACTTCGAAACGCCAGCCCTGTTCCTCGAAATGCTCGCCTTCGAGCGGCAGCTTCTTGAGAACCCACAACACATAGCCGGCGGCGGTTGCGAATTCGCGGGCTTCGGGAAGCTCTATGCCGAGATGTTCGGCGAGGGCATCGGCCGGCATGGCGCCCGAGACGAGAAAGGAGCCGTCCGCCCGCTCGACCAGCATGGGCGCATCGCCTTCGTCATGATGGCTGGCAAAGCTCCCGGCGATGGCTTCGAGCAGGTCCGCCGGGGTCACGATCCCGTCCAGATGACCATATTCGTCATGCACCATGGCCATGCCCACGCCCGATTGCTGCAACACGCGCAGCGCATCCATCGCGTCGAGCTGGTCCGGCACGACCTCGGCCTTGCGCAACAGAGACTGCAGGTCGATCTGCCTGCCTGCCAGTTGCAGCGCCAGCACTTCGCGCACCTTGATTACGCCCAGCACCTTGTCGGGCGAGCCTTCGGCCACCGGCAGGAGCGAATGGCGTGTTTCAACGATGGTCTCCCAGATCTCGTTCCAGGCAGCGCTGGCATCGATCCAGTCGATCTCCGTGCGGGGCGTCATGAGCTCGCGCACGGGCTTGTCGTTGAGCCGCATGATGCCGGAAAGGATGGCGCGTTCCTGTTCCTCGAGCACGCCGGTGCGCGTGGCATCGGCAAAGATCATATGGATCTCCTCCGCGGTGAGCCCGTGCTCGCCGCGATGGCGCACGCCGATCAGGCGCATGACAAGGCTCGAGGAGGAATCGAGCAGCCAGACGAATGGCGCCGCGATTCGCGCCAGCAGCGCCATCGGCCGCGCCATAACCATGGCGATGGGGTTGGCTGCGCGCAGGGCCAGTTGCTTGGGAACCAGTTCACCGACCACGAGGCTGAAATAGGTGGTCAGCACGATCACCAGCACGAAGCCTGCATCTTCGGCATAGGCGGGATTCAGGCCGAGGAAGGTCAGCCGCTCACCCATGGGCTCACCCAGCGTGGCACCCGAATAGGCACCCGCGACGATACCGATCAACGTGATCCCGATCTGCACGGTTGAGAGGAATTTGCCGGGTTCCGCTGCCAGCTGCAGCGCAATGCGGGCGCTCGACGACCCGGCTTCAGCGGCCATGCGCAAGCGCGCCGTACGGGCAGAGACAATCGCCAGTTCGGACATGGCGAAAACGCCATTGAGCATTATCAGCCCGGCCAGGATGGCAAGATCAAACCAGGGAAAAGGCGACATGGGAGTGTTGGCGCTAGCAGATTCGGCGAACTTGTCTAAGCCTATTGCTTGCGCCGGCTTCGGAACAGGCGCGCCATTCGTTCGTTTGAGCAGCCATCAAGCGTTCATTAAACGTGCCATAGCAAGGCCGCAGGAAGGACAAGCCCACATGACAAAATCCCGCATTTTCGTCTCCAGCATCGCCGCACTTTCGCTGGTAAGCCTCAGCGCCTGCGTGACCGATCCCAATACCGGAGAACGCTATGTCTCGCGCACCGCCATTGGCGGCGTCGGCGGCGCTGGTCTCGGCTACCTGCTGGGCGGCCTGATCGGCGGAAAGACCGCCCGTATCGTCGGTGCGGGCATCGGCGCCGCAGCTGGCGGCTATGTCGGTTACCGCATGGACGAGCAGATCCGCGAGCTGGAGGAAGTGACCGCCGGCACCGGCGTCGACGTGACCGAAACGCCGGAAGGTGACGGCATCCTCGTCAACCTGCCCGACGTGACCTTCGCGGTGGATTCGGCCACCGTCAGTCCAGCCATGCGCGCAGTGCTCGACGATGTTGCACAGAGCATGATCACCTATCCCAACTCGCTGATCGACGTGATGGGCCACACCGATTCCACCGGCAGCGCACAGTATAATCTGGACCTGTCGCGCCGCCGCGCCGAATCGGTAGCCAACTACCTCGTTTCGCGCGGCGTTTCGCGCGCCCGTATCGAGACGATCGGCTATGGCGAGGATTATCCGATCGCCGACAATGCGACCGAGGCGGGCCGCGCGCAGAACCGCCGCGTGGAAATCCGCATCACGCCGATCACCGAGCAGGATGTGAACGCAGCATATTGACGGGTTGTCGCCTGTCGAGAGGAGAGGGGCGCCCCGCTGGGGCGCCCTTTTTCATTGGACGCTATACTTCTTGGCCCGGTCCGCCAGCCGTTCGACTGCAGCGGCATGGATCCGGGGAGCGGTGACGAGGAGTCCGAAAGCACGCGGGTCACGCTTGTTGTAGGCCAGCGGCTTGCCGAAGGCATCGGTCACGGCGGCGCCGGCCTCGCGCGCAATCAGACCGGCCGCGGCGATATCCCACTCGTATCCCCAGCGCAGCGTCGCCACCAGGTCGGCGCGGGCATCGGCGACCATGGCGATCCTCAGCGCGATCGAGTTGGGCTTTTCGACCATGGTCAGGTCCTGGTCTTCCTTCATCAGCGAATCCGCAGGAACGCGGGCGCCGACAAACTTCTCGCATCGACTGGCCTTCAGATCGACGCCGTTGAGCCTTGCGCCCGTTCCCGCCGTCGCGGTCCAGACCTCGCCGCGTGCCGGTGCCACGAGCAGGCCGATCAGCGGTCGCCCGGCGCTGACCAGCGCGACAGAGATGGCCCAGCCGGTGCGACCACGCAGGAAGTCGCGCGTGCCGTCGATCGGATCAACCAGCCAGATCAAATCCTTGCCGAGGCGCGAGGGATCGTCCGCGGTCTCTTCCGAAAGCCAGCCGGCAGCGGGCAGTAGCCTGCCTAGCTCCTGCTTGAGGAAGCCATCCACCTCGATATCGGCAGCACAGACGGGGCTTCCTCCGACTCGCGTCGGATCCTTGTCCCAGCTTTCAACCTCATGCCCGGCCCCCGGCCATTGGCACATGGCGATTTCACCTGCTTCCACGCAAATATCTCGAAGGCGAATCCGGTCGATCATGAAGCTATCCAGTTGGATGTGCCGCGAAGGGTTTGCAAGCGCTGCGCGATGATGCTTTAGGCTATTTCGCAACGCACCATTTCGAGTCTTCGAGGTCCTCCCAATGAATATTCACGAATACCAGGCCAAGGAATTGCTCGCCAAGTTCGGCATCGGCGTGCCGACCGGCTACCCCGCGCTGAGCGTGGAAGAGGCCGTCGAAGGCGCCAAACAGCTTCCCGGTCCGCTCTATGTCGTGAAGGCGCAGATCCATGCGGGCGGACGCGGCAAGGGCAAGTTTGCCGAGCTCGGCCCCGACGCCAAGGGCGGCGTGCGGTTGGCCAAAAGCGTGGAAGACGTCGAAGCGGATGCCAAGGAAATGCTCGGCAATACGCTGGTGACGGTTCAGACCGGCGCAGCAGGCAAGCAGGTCAACCGCCTCTACGTTACCGATGGCGTCGATATCGCAAAGGAATACTACCTTTCCATGCTGGTCGATCGCGCATCGGGACGCATCGCCATGATAGTTTCGACCGAAGGCGGCATGGATATCGAAACCGTGGCCCATGAGACGCCCGAAAAGATCGTCACCATCACGATCGACCCGGCCACGGGCTTCATGCCGCATCATGGCCGCTCGGTGGCTTTCGGCCTCAAGCTTTCGGGCGATCTCGCCAAGCAGGCGCAGAAGCTCGCCAAGCAACTCTACACTGCCTTCACTTCGCTCGATTGCGATATGCTGGAAATCAACCCGCTAGTCGAAACCAAGGACGGCAATCTTCTTGTCCTCGACACCAAGATGAGCTTCGATTCGAATGCGCTTTATCGCCACCCCGACGTGGAGGCGATGCGCGACGAGACCGAGGAAGACCCGATGGAGGTCGAAGCGAGCAAATACGATCTCGCCTATATCAAACTCGACGGCGATATCGGCTGCATGGTCAATGGCGCAGGCCTCGCCATGGCGACAATGGATATCATCAAGCTCAATGGCTCTTTCCCGGCCAACTTCCTCGACGTGGGCGGCGGCGCGACGACCGAAAAGGTGACGGCGGCCTTCAAGATCATCCTGTCCGACCCGGCAGTGAAGGGCATCCTCGTCAACATCTTCGGCGGCATCATGCGCTGCGACACGATTGCGGAAGGCATCGTCGCAGCGGCCAAGGAAGTCGACCTGTCGGTGCCGCTGGTTGTCCGCCTCGAAGGGACGAACGTGCAGCTGGGCAAGGACATCCTTGCCAATTCGGGCCTGCCGATCGTTCCGGCAGACGATCTGGGCGATGCGGCCAAGAAGATCGTTGCCGAGGTGAAGCAGGCGGCCTGAGGCCCCTGTCCAGGCCTAGGCCAATGCGCTGAAGGCCAGCATGAAGCTGGCTCCGGTACCGAGGAAGGCGGCGAGCATCAGCACGCCGTCCTTCACCATCAGCGCCATGCCCACGGCAGCCACAACGCCCATTGGCAGGAAGACCGCGAAAGGCAGGAACTCCAGCGGCGGGATGAGCAGGCACATCAGCAGGACGATGGCCGCGGCAATGCGCGGAACTGGCGGCATGACCAGCCATTTGATCCTTCCGTGGAACCACTTGTCCATCCATGCGCCGACACCGCCCAGCCTTTCTGCGGATTGTACCAGCCTCTTGCCCGCGACCTTCCTGCGTCCGAGCATGCCGGGAAGCCAGAGATGGCTGCGACCAAAGAGGATCTGGACGGCGAACAGCGCGAGGATTGCCGCAAGCACGGCAGGAATTCCGGGAATTGCACCAAGCGGAGAAATGCCGATCAGCGAAGGAACGAGCAGGAAGGGGCCATAACTGCGCTGGCCGAAGCGCGCGACGACGTCGGCCACCGCGACATCTTCTTGCGACGTGCCCAATTCAGCCAGCGAATCGAGAATCTCGCCCACCTTATGCGGATCGCCGGTCATTCCTCTTCCTGCTTGCTCCCCGCAAGTTCTGAACGAGAATCTATTGCGACAAGCTGTCACAATTCGTCGCCTTGATTAAGCGCTCCATATCGCGATAGATTGACATTGTCCTATTTGGGAGAGGGATTAATGAAAAAGCTTATCGCGCTGGTTGCCACCAGTGCCTTTGTCGCCGGATCTGCACAGGCGCAGGAAATCGATACTTACGAGCCCGACAGTTCCTGGGCTCTCGATTTCGGCGAAGATTATTGCCGCCTCGGCAGGGAATTCAGCAATGGCGATGATTCGGTCACGCTCTTGCTCGAGCGTACCCATCCCAATGCCCAGGTCAGGGTTATTGTCATCGGCAACTCGGTTCGCCTGTTCCGCCGCGCGGAAACGATCGGTTATCGCTGGATGCCATCTGGCGGGCCGCGCATGGCGCAGAAGCTGGTGCAGGAAACCGGTAACGGCCAGCAATATCTCAACCTCGGGCCGTCGACTCTTGCCGATTTCGGTGGTGGCTTTGGAGGTCCCGGCGGAGGCGCCGGTCCGGGCGCAGGCCCCGGCGCGGGCGCAGGCGCAGGCGCGGGCTTCACGCCCCCGGCTCCAGGCACGCCCTTCTATTCGCGCGACATGGAAGTCGAGCAAGCGGGCAATGTGAACGGCATTCGCCTGACCGAAGGCCTGACCAGCTCGGTCCAGATCAATACCGGCTCGCTCGCCCGCCCGATCGAAGGAATGCAGGCCTGTGCCGACGATATGCTGGTCTATTGGGGACTTGATCTCGAGGCTCACAAGACCCTTTCCCGCACTGTGGTTCCGGGTGACGGGACTGTCCGCACGGGTGACAACGGCTTCCCGACCAATCCGTCTGCAGGCTGGATCTCGCAGAATACAGTTGGCTTTCAGGACTTTGTCTATCTCAGCGGTGGCAACAATGAGATCCGCGTCATGGTCAACGCCCAAGGACGCCCGACCAGTTGCGTGGTCCATTTCCCCTCGCTGCCCGAGAGCACGAATGAAAGCATTTGCGAGCAGGTGATGGAGAACGGTGAATTCCTGCCGGCACTCGATGCCGACGGCAATGCGATCGACAGCTACTGGATGACCAACGTCTTTTCGCTGACACCGCCCTTCGGCGGTCGCTAGGGGGATCGGGCGCCCTGCGGGCGCCCGGACTCACGATTTATCGATCAACTGCGTGACTGCGTGGATGGTGACGCCCGCCAGCCCGCCAACAAGCGTACCGTTGATGCGGATAAATTGCAGGTCGCGCCCCACCGCACTCTCGATGCGGCCAGTGATCGTGCGCGCATCCCAGCGCTTGACCGTTTCGGAGACGAGGCGGACGATCTGCTCACCATAGCGATGGGCAATGCCCACCAGCGCGCGTCGCGCGAAGCGGTTGACCTGCATTTGCAGCGCCGGATCGTCGCGCAGCGCCTCGCCCAGTTCCTGCAAGCTATTGCCTAGCTGGCCGGCCAAGGCTGCGTCGGGATTTCGTGCCATGTCGATCAGGCCGTGGCGCATGCGCTCCCACACGCCGATCCACCAAGCGCCGACTGCCGGATTGGCCAGCAGCTCCGCTTTTATCGCCTCGACCTTGGCGCGCATTTCGGGATCGTGCTGCAAATCCTGCGCCAGCTTGGCGAGACCTTCTTCCACCTTGTTGCGCAACGGGTGCTCGGGGTCGACAAGGATCTCTGCCAACAGGCGGTAGAGCCCGTCGAGCACGGAATTGGACAGCCGCTCATCCAACCCGGTCCAGCGCAGCAGGGCGTTTGCGCGCGCCTGAATCATCTCGCGCACCATCTCCTCGTTGTCTTCCAGCGTCAGTCCGGCCCAGCGGATGAACCCGTCGATCAGCGGCCGATGACGATTATCGGCGATCGCGGCCTCGAGCATGCTGCCGATCAGCGGCGAGACATCGATACGTTCGACCTGCCGCGCCAGGCCGGCGCGCACCTGCTCGCCCAGCCGCTGGGGGTCTAGAGTCTCGAGCAACTCGGCGAGCAATTCCGCAGCCCCGGCTCCTACGCGCCCGGCATCGCCCTCCCCGTCGCGCGGTTGGAGCAGGAATTCACCAGCGCTCCTGGCAATGTTCATGTCCTTCAGCCGCCGCGCAACCACGCTCGGCGTCAGGAAGTTGGAGCGCAGGAAACTCGCCATCGTGTCGGCGATGCGATCCTTGTTTTGCGGGATGATCGCCGTGTGCGGGATAGGGATGCCAAGCGGATGGCGGAACAGGGCAGTTACGGCAAACCAGTCCGCCAGTCCGCCGACCATGGCTGCCTCGGCGAAAGCATGCACGTAACCCCAGACGGGATGCGCATCGAGATTGGCGTGGGCGATACCGAACACACCGGCCATGGCGACCAGCAGCAAGGTGGCGGTGGTGCGCATGCGGCGCGCCCTGTCGGGCGGCAGAACCTGCCGCGAAGTGGAGAAGACGGGGTTCTTGCCGCTCACGCCACGCGCCCCGTCACTCGGCGGGCGCGGTCTCCGGTCCGGAGAACTGACCGTCGCCCGGCTTGTAGGTCAGCAGATTGTCGCGCAGCCACGGGCCAAGGCGCTTTTCAAGGCCATCCGCCAGGCTGAACCCGGCAGGGACGATGACCAGCGTCAGCAGGGTGGAGAGCAGCAGGCCGCCAATCACCACCGTACCCATCGGTGCACGCCAGGCGCTGTCACCCGAAAGCGAGAGCGCGGTCGGAACCATGCCGGCCGTCATGGCGACCGTGGTCATGACGATCGGTTGGGCACGTTTGTGGCCGGCCTCGATAATCGCCTCGAACTTGGACTTGCCTGCCTCCATCTCCTCGATCGCAAAGTCGATCAACAGGATCGAATTCTTGGCAACAATGCCCAGCAGCATCAGCACGCCGATAAAGACCGGCAGCGACAACGGCTGGCCAACCGCCCAGATCAGCGCCAGACCACCCAGCGGGGCGAGGAAAAGCGAACCCATGTTGACGAGCGGGGAAACCAGCCTGCGATAAAGCAGCACCAGCACCGCGAAGACGAGGAACAGGCCGGTTACCACGGCAATCACGAAACTGTCTGCCAGTTCGCTCTGCCACTGGTCCGAACCGACGGGCTCGCTGCTTACGCCGGTTGGCAAGTTGCGCATGATCGGCAGGGCCTGGATCGCGCTGTAGACATCGCCGCGCGCCACGTCCGCCGCGACATCCACGCCGATGAAGACACGGCGATTCTGGTTGTAGCGCTCGATCGATGCGGGACCCATGCCGAAGGAGATGTCGGCCACGCGGCTCAACGGGACCGAGCCGCCTGATGCCGTCGGCACGGGTAGGTTGTTGATCGTGGCGACGTTGCGGCGATCATCTTCGGCAAGGCGTACGCGGATCGGAATCTGACGGTCTGACAGCGAGAACTTGGCAGCATTCTGGTCGATATCGCCAAGCGTGGCGATGCGGATAGCCTGGCTCAGCGCCTGCGTAGTCACGCCGAGGCTTGCGGCAAGGTCCTCACGCGGGACGATGATAAGCTCCGGGCGTTGCAGGTCGTAATCGATGCGCGGAGCCACTGCACCTTCGACATCCGCCATTTGCTCGACCAGCACCTGCGCGGCCTCGTTGAGCTTCTGCGGATCCGAACCCGAGAGCATCACGGTGATGGCGCGGCCCGTGCCGCCGCCGCCGCCGCCCTGCTGGTTCTGGAAGTTGATCCGGGCGTCGGGGAAGCTCTGCAGGACAGGCGTCATCTCCTGCTCGAATTGCAGGCTGTCGCGAACGCGGTCTTCTCGCAAGACCAGACTGATCTGGCCCGAACCTTCGCGCGAAATGCCAAGTGCAAGCTCCACTTCCTGCTCTTCGCTCAGACGTTCGGCGACCGCATCGACCACGCGCTCGGTCTGCTGCAGCGTGGTGCCGGGCACCATGGAGATGCTGATGCGCGAGAAATCGCTGTCGCTGTCGGGGAAGAATTGCTGCGGCACGCCCATGCCGAACATGACCGTCAGGCAAAGCGAAGCGACGCCGAGGAACACCATCCACACGCGGTGATCGAGGAACCGGATGCGGATTCGCGCCATGCGGTTGAGGAACCAGTTCCGGAAATTCGATCCCAGGATGCCCGTAATGATCGTGAGCGGCAATTTAAGCAGGAGCGCGGTCAGCCATGCGGCAACGCCGGCAGCCACCACGACCAGCGCCATCATCGCGAAAGTGATGAGGGCCGCCAGCGCCTGCGCCAGGAAATCGGGCAGGATCGTGAACAGGCTTTTCCAGAAATCGAGGTCGATGATCGCCGAAGCCGGGGTCGAGAACAGGAGGTAGAAGACGGCACCGGCGCCGATGATCGCGGCAATACCGATCAGGATGAACAGCGGCGTGCCGATCAGGCCATAGTGCCAACGATAGGGCGCACGACCGATTTCCGCGAGTCGCTTGCGATAGCCGGTCTGGTCGAGCGACCAGTGCAGCACCTTCATGTACAGGTCCATCGCGCGGCCTTCGCCATGGGCGGACTGACCCTTGGCCTTGAGGAAATAGGCCGCGATCATGGGCGTTATCATGCGCGCCACGGCTAGCGACATCAGCACCGAGACGACCACTGTCAGGCCGAAATTCTTGAAGAACTGACCCGAAACACCAGGCATCATGCCGACGGGCAGGAATACGGCCACGATACAGAAAGTAGTTGCGACCACGGCCAGGCCGATCTCGTCCGCCGCATCGATACTTGCCTGGTAGGCGCTTTTGCCCATGCGCATATGGCGCACGATATTCTCGATCTCGACAATGGCATCGTCGACAAGGACACCCGCCACCAATCCGAGTGCGAGCAAGGAGAGCGTGTTGAGCGAGAAGCCCAGCAGCTCCATGAAATAGAAGGTCGGGATGGCCGAAAGCGGGATGGCCAGCGCGGCAATGATGGTCGCGCGCCAGTCTCGCAGGAACAGGAACACCACTACGACGGCAAGCAGCGCGCCTTCGATCAGCAGCGCCATCGAGCTTTCATATTGCTCGCGCGTATAGTCGACTTCGGTGAACAGGCGGGTGAAGGTGACGCCCGGATTCTGCTCTTCGAGTTGGTGCAATACCTCGATCG
This sequence comes from uncultured Altererythrobacter sp., assembly GCA_913056125.1. Taxonomy (GTDB): domain Bacteria; phylum Pseudomonadota; class Alphaproteobacteria; order Sphingomonadales; family Sphingomonadaceae; genus Alteraurantiacibacter. Next base: position 30,239 of record CAJXNC010000011.1, on the reverse strand, counting down.
CCTCGTCATAGACGCGCACATCGCTTTCGCCACGCGCGCGCGTGATCGAGAAGGTGACGACCTGCTTGCCATCTACCTTGGCGGTGGTGCTAATCTCGCCGTAGGAATCCTGCACGCGGCCGACATCGGACAGCTTGACCGTTCGCCCGGCGCCGAGCGAGATCTGCGTCTGCGAAAGCTCGTAGGCCGAACCTGCATTCCCCAGCACGCGCACCGACTGGCGCGAACCGGCAATTTCCGCCTGCCCGCCTGCGGCATTGAGGTTGAGCTGGCGCAGCGCATTATTGACCTGGCTGGCGGTGACGCCGAGCGCCTGCATCTTTGCCGGGTCGAGGATGACGAGGATTTCGCGATCGACGCCGCCGCTGCGCTGGACTTCTGCCAGCCCGGGCACGGTCAGCAGGGCCTTGGTGATCGTATCGTCGATGAACCAGCTGAGTTCCTCAAGCGTCATGTCCTGAGCGGTGACGCCGAAAGAAACGATCGGCTGCGAGCTGGTCTGCTGCTTCACCACGCGCGGTTCGAGAATGCCATCTGGCAACTCGCCGCGAATATTGTCGATCTCGCTCTTAACCTCGTTGAGCACCGAATCGATATCGGTGCCGAGGGCGAATTCGATCTGCGTGTTGGAATTGCCTTCCGACGCGGTCGAGCTGACATTCTCGATACCGTCGATCGTCTGGACCGCCGCCTCGACGCGCTGGGTGATCTGGTTCTCGACTTCCGGGGGCGCAGCGCCAGGCTGCGAGATGCTGACGATCACGACCGGGAATTCGATGTCCGGGCGATCCTGGATATCCATGTCCTGGAAAGCCATGAGGCCGGCAATCATCAGGCCGATGAATGCCAGGATCGGGACGACCGGGTTACGGATCGACCATGCGGAAATGTTGCGGAAGTTCATTCTCTGAGACTCAGCCCGCGGCTTCTTCCAGGACCGGGCGGATGGCCTCACCCTCGGTCAGGAAGCCGCCGGCCCGCAGTACGATCCGCTCGCTACCGTCGAGGCCCGAGGCGATGGTGATACCGTCATCGCTGATCATGCCCAGTTCGACATCGCGACGTTCGACGCGGTCCTCGGCATTGGCAATATAGACATAGCTGCCCCTGGTATCCGACATGATCGCACTTTCAGGCAGGCGCGGAGCAACAACCGCGCCGCTGTTGATCTCGATCGAGGCGAAACCGCCCGGACGCAGCGCCGCATTATAAGGCATGGCGCAGCGCGCAGTTCCCTGGCGAGTCATTTCGTCGATCACCGGGCTCTTCTGCCAGACCGTGCAGGTGAAGGTCTCGTCCGAGCCGACCGGGGTCACGGCGCCGTTGGCACCAACGGGCACGAGGCTCAGCTCGGTTTCGCCCAAGCGAGCAAGCAATTCCATCTCGCCGCCGCGGGCGACCGAAAACAGCACGCCCGATCCACCGCCGACGACCTGTCCGGGTTCGACATTGCGGGTCAGCACCAGGCCTGCGGCAGGAGCGACAATGTTGAGCTGGGCATTGCGCGCCTGGCGTTCGGCATATTGCGCTTCGGCTACGCGCACGCGCGCCACGGCGGCATCATGCGTCGCGGTCAGGCGATCGATATCGGCCTGGCTGACAAAGCCGCGCTCCACCAGCTGCAAGGCGCGATCGAGATTGGCCTGCGCCAACTCCGCATCGGCGCGGGCGACCTGCACCTGCGCCTCGGCGCTGGCAGTTTGCTCATTCTGCACCGAGCGGTCGATCACGGCGAGGACCTGACCGGCCTGCACCCAGTCGCCGGCCTCGACCGGGACCGAAACCACGCGTCCACCTTCACCGACGACGCCCACGGGCATTTCGCGGCGGGGAGCAAGCGTGCCGGTGACATTGATCATGCCGGCATAGGTGCCCGCGCCCGGCGATACGACCGTGACAGCAGGCGTCGTCAAATCCTCTTCGGGGGCAAAGGGCTGCTCCGCCTCTCCGCCCGACAGCATGAGCGCGACAATAATGATTGCGGCAACCACCACGGCGGCGGCGATCTGCAAGCGCCGCTTGCGCTGCGCGCGCGACTCGTCATCCACGCCTTCAAGCGTCACGCCATGGCTCGCATCATCGGTCAGATCGACTCGCGTTTCGTAATTCATTCGCGGTTTCAGCCTCTAGCTTTGGCCCGGAGAGCCCATACCAAGTGCGCTTGAAGCGCGCGACAGGGGCCATTTACCGTAACGCATGGCCCATATACCCATGATGCCATGCCCGCAACGCAGCCATCTGCCAAGGCCGGATGTCAAACGATCAAATTCGATGGCCCCGCAAGCAAAAAGGGCCGGAAACACGCGGTTTCCAGCCCCTTGGTGCCATTTGTAACAATTTGTCGAAGGTCGCTTCTCAGCGCACCCTGCCGCGCTGGATCAGGTTCATCACGCCAAGCAGCACGACAGCACCGACAACCGCGACAATGAGCCCGGTGATCGAGAATTCCTGCACGCTTCCGACCACTCCGAAAAGCGGGCCCATAATGGCATTGCCGACCAGCGAGCCGATGCAGCCGACCACGATATTCCAGAAGATGCCCATCGACGCATCGCGGTTCATCACCATGCTGGCCAGCCAGCCGGCAACACCGCCAACGATAAGTGCGATTATCCAACCCATTTCGTTTTCCTCCTGATTGTACGGCTGCCCGTTCCGGTTCTTCAATGCCGGGTTGGGCCATGCGTTCCGACTGCAAGGCAAGCGGCGCAAGCTCGAACATGCCCTTTGCGGGCACAGGAGTCGAATCAGGGGAGTTGGATGTCACAGGCGGGGCGCTTCAGCCCCGGCCCTGATTCAATATTTGAGCTGGCGCTCGTAGAGATCGCGATAATGCTGGATACGCGTCACGCGCAGGCCCTGCATCCCCGAACGGTCGACCGCGCGCTGCCAGCTGGCAAACTCCTCGAGGGTAAGGTTGTAGCGCTCGAGCACTTCGTCGATCGTCAGCAGGCCGCCATTGACCGCCGCTACCACTTCGGCCTTGCGGCGCACGACCCAACGCTTCGTGCTGGGCGAAGGCAGGTCGTCAATCGTCAGCGGCTCCCCAAGGGGGCCGATTACCTGTGCAGGACGGATTTTCTGGTTCTCGATCATTTACTTCCTCGGGTCGCTGCCAGTGCCGCTATCGTCAAACGCACTCATGGCCGACGGCCCTTTGCCATTGGCTAAATCATCAGGGTAAACAGCATCTTTACCATTTGCGCGGTCGGTAAGCTGGCGCGCAAAGTGGGCGTCGAAACTTGCGTGGGCATCCTCGGCATCGGCCAACATGGCAGCACGAAGATCGCGCGCCGCTTCCAGGCGGGCGCGAAGATCGCTCCAGGTCAGCGGACGCAGTTCGCCCGCTTTGCCGGATTCGTTGCCGTGGAAGGCCTTGGGAGGATTCGCCTCGAACATGAAGCGTGCCATAAACCTGTAACAGTCAAGATCGGGTAAAGCGGCCCTTAACCGCAAGTTAGCAACGCAATCCGGTATTTGGCGTGGCCGCCCTTGGGGTGTATGGGCGCGCCCAATGAATGCGCCTGCCTTTCTCGACAATGCGGTTAACGCCGCCGCCCTGTTCGACCTCCCCAAGCCCGCATCCGAATGCCGGATCGTGGTGGCGATGTCGGGCGGGGTGGACAGCTCTGTCGTAGCGGCCCTTGCCGCCGCCAGCGGCGCTGAGGTGATCGGCATCACGCTGCAGCTTTACGACTATGGCGCAGCGACCGGCCGCAAGGGCGCCTGCTGCGCGGGCGACGATATCCGCGATGCCCAGCAAGTGGCTGACCGGCTCGGCATCGCCCATTACGTCTTCGACCATGAGAGCAGCTTCCGCGAGGAAGTCGTCGAGACATTCGCCGACGAATATCTCGCCGGACGTACGCCGATCCCCTGCATCCGCTGCAATATGGGGCCCAAATTCACCGACCTCCTGCGCATGGCAAAGGAGCTTGGCGCCGATTGCCTCGCCACCGGTCACTATGTCCGCCGTATCGAGACAGATGAAGGCGCGGAACTGCACCGGGCACTCGATCCGGCACGCGACCAGTCCTACTTCCTCTATGCGACGACCAAGGAGCAGCTGGAGTTCCTGCGCTTTCCGCTGGGCGGCCTGCCCAAGCAGGAAGTCCGCCGGATCGCCGAACAATTCGGCCTGGTCGTAGCGGCGAAGCCCGACAGCCAGGATATCTGCTTCGTGCCCGATGGCGACTATGCCGGAATTGTCCGCAAGATGCGGCCCGAGGGAATCCGCCCCGGCAAGATCGTCCATGCAGAAACCGGCGAGGTTCTGGGCGAGCACCAGGGCATCGTGCATTTCACCGTTGGCCAACGCCGCGGTCTCGAAATCGGCGGCCTGCCCGAGCCTGTCTATGTGGTGGAGCTCGATGCCGAGAGTGCCGAAGTGCGTGTCGGCCCGCGGACCATGCTGGCGACGGGCGCTGCCCGAATTATCGAGACCAACCGGATAGGCCCGCTGCCGTCGGAAGGCCTCAGCGCCAAGGTCCGCTCGTTGTCAAAGCCCGTGCCGGTGACGGTTGAGGGTGAGATTGGCGGCGGCGCGAGCTGCACGATCCGCTTCGCTACGCCCGAATATGGCGTGGCGCCGGGGCAGGCTGCGGTTATCTACCATGGAGAGCGTGTGGTCGGCGGCGGCTGGATCGCCAGCACCGAGCGAGCCTGAATTCCTAGCCGTCCCACGGCTCCAGCACGCAGCCATAACCCTCGCGGAACTGTGCCCTGTTGCTCGAGACAAGCGGGACATAGGCGGTCACGGCCTGCTCGTCTTCATCGTCGGACAAGAAGACGGCCTCCATGCCGGGGACGAAGTCGGTCTTGCAGGAATTAAGATCGCGCCCACCCAGATAACGGCAGGAACAGGCGTTCTTGGCACCATAGGCGGTGCCGGCCTGCGCATATCCAGTGATCACATCGCCATAGAACCAGGCCCCGCCGCCCGCCGCCAGCAACGCGACGAGCAGGAATCTGGGCCAATTGCGCGGTGTTCGCGGAGATCGAGCTTTTGCGGTTGCCATTCACTTTCGCCTGCAGGATGAGGGGCGCGCCGATGAAGCGCCTGCCCATCCCTAGCCTTGCAGCCGTCCTCGCGCCAAGCCTCTTGGCGCTTGCTGCCTGCGGCCAGCCCGAAGCGCCGCCTCCGCCGCCCGTACCCGAAGAGGTGATGGCAACCGTCGCGGTCGAGCCCGGAGTCCCAAGGGAAATGCTGGCGCGTGCGGTGGACACGCTGTTTACCCGCGAAGGAATTGGTGAGACGCGCGCCGTCATTGTCATGCACAATGGCGAGGTCGCCGCCGAACGCTATGCCGATGGCTATGATGCCGAGACCCGCTTCACCGGCTGGTCGATGGGCAAGAGCGTCACGAGTGTCTTGATCGGGATGATGGTGGCCGATGGCCGCGTGCGGCTCGACGATCCTGCGCCCATCGATCACTGGCAGCGCGCGGGCGATCCGCGCGGCGAGATCACGCTGCGCCACCTCCTGCAGATGCGGTCGGGCCTGAGGCACGAGGAGAAGGCCGAGCCGGTCTACGAATCCCCCGAAGTACGGATGCTGTTCCTCGACGGGCGTGACGACATGGCCGCTTGGGCGGAGGCGCAACCCCTCGACCATGAGCCGGGCAGCCATTTCCAGTATTCGACGCCGACCGGCGTGATCCTGGCCGATATTGCCGCGCGCCTGCTCGCACCCGATGGCACGCCGCAGGAACGCCAGCAGGCGGTTGCCGGATATCTCGATGCGCGGCTGGCCGGACTCGCCAACATGCCCTCGCTTGTCGCCGAATATGACGCGGCAGGCACCATGGTGGGTGGATCCTATCTCTGGGCCAATGCTCGCGACTGGGCGCATTTCGGCGAATTGCTGCGCAATGGCGGATCGGTGGGCGGCGTGCAGGTTGTCCCGCGCAACTGGATCGCCTTCATGCGCAGCCCGAGCCCGCAATCGCCCGATTACGGCGCCCAGATCTGGCTCAACCGCGATTCGGGAACCGACCGCAATTTCCTCTTCGCCGAGCAGGGGCCGGAAAGCCTGTTCGGCGCCATCGGCCATCTCGGCCAATATGTGCTTGTCTCGCCGGAGCAGGGCCTGACCGTGGTGCGGCTGGGCAAGACCGACGAGGACGAGCGGCCAGCGCTGGTCGAGGCGCTGGCGGAGCTCGTCGCACTCTATCCCGTCAGGTAGAAATTCCCTTCGACGACGGAAACGCACTCGCCGCCGAGGATCGCGCGATCGGAATCAAGCCTGCATGTGATGTCGCCGCCGCGTGCTGAAGCCTGGTGCGCAGTGAACTTGTTCCGCCCCAGCCGGTCGGCCCAGAATACCGTCAGCGCCGCATGGGCCGACCCGGTCACGCTGTCTTCGGGAATGCCCGCTCCCGGCACGAAGACGCGGCTGACAATGTCGGTGGCCTCGCCCGGCGCAGTGCAGATGAACATGGTGTCGCCATGGCGGGCGAGCAGCTCCATCTCCGGTGCGAGTGAGCGCACTGCAGCCTCGTCAGGATAGAGGCCGATTACATAGCCGCGCGGATCGTGGAGAGACTCCGCCGGAGCAGGATCGAGACCGCGCAGCAAATCCGGATCGGTCTCGCCGCTGACTTCGATGGCAGGCAGGGCAAGCTCGTAGCCCGAAGCGGCGCGACGCACTTCGAGCACGCCCGCCTTGCGCGTGCGAAAACTGACCAGGTCGCGTGACGCATCGCGCGACAGGATCACATGGCCCGATGCCAAGGTCGCATGGCCGCACAGCACCACTTCCAGTTCGGGCGTGAACCAGCGCAATTCATAATCCGCCTCGTCACTGCCATCGGCGAGGATGAAGGCCGTCTCGGCAAACATGTTTTCCGCCGCGATGGATTGCAGCACCGCATCGGGCAGCCATTGCTTCAGCAGCATGACCGCCGCCTGGTTGCCGCCGAATGTGCGCGAGGCGAAGGCATCGACGTGCCAATAGGGGATCGACTGGCCGCTCACTTGTTTTCTTCCAGCTTGTCGAACTCGTCGGCCTCGACCAACGGGTTGTCGGGTTCGTCGACATGGCCTTCCGGGTCGATATGGATGAGGATCTCGGTGCCGGGGAAAGCCTCCATCAAATCCGCCTCCACCCGTTCGATGATCTCGTGCGATTCGGCGATGGTCATCGTTCGCGGTAGGTCGACATGGAACTGCACGAAATCGCGATTGCCCGCCATGCGCGTACGCAAATCGTGCATGCGACTGAGCTCGGGATGCCGGGCCGCACGCTCGACAAAGGCTCGGCGCTTTTCCTCCGGCCATTCATGGTCCATCAGCTGCTCGATCCCCGCCTTGGACGCACGCCATGCGCCGAAGACGAGCCATGCGGCAATACCGATCCCGAAGACCGGATCGGCCCAGGCAATCCCGGCATAAGTGTCCAGCGCAAGCGCGGCGATTACGGCGAGGTTGAGGAACAGGTCCGACTGGTAGTGGACATGATCGGCATGGATCGCGACCGAAGAGGTGTGCGCGATGACATAACGTTGCCAGGCAAGCAGTGCGAATGTCGCGATGATGGCAATGCCCGATACGGCCATGCCTTCGGGCGCGGCTTCCACGCGCGTGCCGTCGATCAACTGGCCGACCGAGCGATAGGCAATGCCGCTGGCCGAGACCGTGATCAGCAGGACCTGGAACATGGCCGCCAGGGCCTCTGCCTTGCCATGGCCGAAGCGATGATTCTCGTCCGCCGGCTGTGCAGCGATCCACACGCCTAGCAAGGTGGCGAGACTGGCAATCAGGTCTAGAGCGCTATCCGCAAGGCTGCCGAGCATGGCGACCGAACCGGTCTTCCACGCCGCCCAGGTCTTGAACGACACGAGCAAGACTGCAACGCTGATGGAGGCGAAGGCCGCACTCTTGGCCAGCCAGGTGCGCCGCCGCAATTGCTCGCTCATGGATAAAGCAACGTGCTGGTCCAGCCATCGCCCGCGCCAATCGCGGTACGATTGAACTGGCGGCGTTCGTGCAGGCGGTTGGGCCGATCGAGCCAGAACTCGATCCGCGAAGGCGCAAGGCGGAACCCCGTCCAGTGTGGCGGGCGCGGGATCGTATGCCCTTCGAACTGGCCGGCGATCAGACCGACGCGGGCAAGATAGGTCTCGCGGCTGTCGAGCACGCGCGACTGGTCACTCGCCGCGGAGCCGATCTGCGATTTGCGCGGGCGCGAATGGAAATAGGCATCCGCCTCAGCCGGCGTCACTTCGGTCAGCGGGCCTTCGATGCGGATCTGGCGCCTCAGGCTCTTCCAGTGAAACAGCAGCGCCGCCTGCGGATTGGCCAGCACCTCGCCGCCTTTCCGGCTTCCGGCATTGGTATAGAACACGAAGCCATCGCGGTCATGGCCCTTGAGCAGCACCATGCGCACCGAAGGCGCACCCTCGGGCGTCGCGGTGGCGAGCGCCATGGCATTGGGATCGTTGGGCTCGCTCTCCTGCGCTTCGGCGAACCAGGTATCGAACAGGGCAAAGGGGTCGGTTTCGGGAATAGCGTTGTCTGCGTCGCTCATGGCGCGATCCTTTTCTTGCCCCCGGCAGGGAGGGAACCCCTCACACCTGACACACTGTCCTGCTGCAAAAATCCGCAAGGCCGAAAATGGCCCTGGCAACCCTGCGTGCCTGTGTCCTGCCGCTTCATCGTTCCGGCCCTACAACCGGAGCGCCACGTAGGAAAGGTTGCACGGCTTCACGCAATTGCGCTCGACGCTTGCTTCGCGCCATTGCATTACCTAACTAATACACCATGAGCGACCCTTACAGCACACTGGGCGTAGCCCGCGGCGCAGACGAAAAGGACATCAAGTCCGCCTATCGCAAGCTCGCCAAGGAACTGCACCCGGACCGCAACAAGGACAATCCCAAGGCGGCGGAACGCTTTTCCGACGTCACCAAGGCCTATGACTTGCTCTCCGACAAGGAGAAGCGGGCCCAGTTCGACCGTGGTGAGATCGACGCCGAGGGCAATCCGACCATGCCGTTCGGCAATGGCGGGTTCCGTGGAGGACCCTTTGGCGGCGGCGCGGGCGGACAACGCAGCTATTCGAGCCACGACTTCGGCGGCGGCGAGGAAATGGACCTCAGCGATCTGTTCGAAGGCCTTTTCGGTCGCGGCGGCCCGCGCGGCGGTGCCGGAGCTTCGGGTTTCGGCCGCCGCCCACCGCCTCCACCCCAGCGCGGCGCCAATATCAATTACCGACTCAAGGTTCCCTTCGTCGATGCCGCGACGCTCAAGCCGCAACGCATCACGCTGGGCGATGGCAAGACGATCGATCTCAAGCTGCCTGCCGGGGTCGAGGACGGCACGCAGATGCGCCTCAAAGGCAAGGGCGAGCCGGGTCCTGCCGGCGCGGGCGATGCACTGGTAACGATCGATGTCGACGAACATCCCTACTTCAAGCGCGATGGCGACGATGTTCGGCTCGAATTGCCCGTCACGCTGGACGAGGCGGTGAACGGCGCCAAGGTCAAGGTGCCCACGGTGGATGGCCCGGTCATGCTGACCGTCGCCGCCGGATCGGGATCGGGCAAGATATTGCGCCTCAAGGGCAAGGGATTTTCCAAGCGCAGCGGAGGTCGCGGAGACCAGCTGGTGGCGCTTGAGATCGACCTGCCGGACGATATCAGCGAACTGGCAGCCAAGCTCGAAGGCTGGAAGGACGACAGCCCCGTCCGTGCGCGCTTCGGACTCTGATATCCACCGCCGATCGCATTCGGCGCGCGGCCTTGCTCGACACATGCCGCTGGATCGTTAGAACCGGACGCCATGGCTCCGCACGGCATCACGGACCCCAAGCGCCCCGGCCCGCCCACGCCGGACTATTCACCCGAAGCGCGCCGGCGCGAAGCCATCGCGCAGAAGTCATCGCATCTCAGCCGGGTGAAGACGGCCGTCGGGCCGGGCACGCGGTTTCGCGAAGTGTTCAAGCGTGTCGCCATCGGCACCTATAATGACGGTTTCATCCATGCCGGGAACCTCGCCTACATGGCGATGCTGGCGATCTTCCCCTTTTTCATCACCGGCGCGGCGATCTTCACCGCGATTGGCGAGGAGCAGGAGCAGGCCGCCGTCATTTCCGCCGTGGTCACCGCCTTTCCGCCAACCGTGGCCAATGCGATCGAGCCGGTCGCGAGGAGCGTGGTCGATGCCCGCAGCGGATGGCTGCTATGGGTCGGCGGGCTGTTCGGCTTGTGGACCGTCACCAGCCTGATCGAGACGATTCGCGACATCCTCCGGCGCGCCTACGGTACCGAGGCGACCCGCGCCTTCTGGCAATACAGGCTGTTTTCGGCAGGCATGATCATCATCGCCGTGCTGCTGCTGATCCTCTCGCTTTTCGCCCAGGTCGCCATCGGCACCGCGCAGCAGGTAATTTCGGCCAATTTCCCGGAACTCACCCGCCTGCTGGGCCAGCTGGCATGGTCGCGGATCATCCCGGCAGCCGGCCTGATGGCCTCGATCTACATGCTGTTCTACACGCTGACGCCTGCCGCCTACCGCGCGCGCCGCTATCCCAAATGGCCCGGCGCACTGCTTGTCACGCTATGGTGGATCGTCATCACGATCATCATGCCGCGCATCTTGCGGGTGATGATCGCCTATGACCTCACCTATGGATCTCTGGCCGGCGTAATGATCGCGCTTTTCTTTTTCTGGCTTGTCGGACTAGGGATGGTGGCAGGTGCGGAATTGAACGCCGCCCTGGCCGAGACGCCTGAGGAGGAAGAGGTGTCCGAAGCCGGGGAAGAGTCCGAGGAAACGCAGGAGAGCAGGTCATGACATCGCTGATGGGGGGAAAGAAGGGCCTGATCATGGGGCTGGCCAACGACAAGTCGCTGGCCTGGGGCATAGCCCAGAAACTGCACGAGCATGGTGCGGAAATGGCCTTTTCCTACCAGGGCGATGCCTTGCTCAAGCGCGTTGCGCCGCTGGCCGAACAGGTCGGTTCCGATTTCCTGATTCCCTGTGACGTGTCCGACATGGATGCGATGGACGTGGCCTTCGGTGAAATCGAAAAGCGCTGGGGCAAGCTCGATTTCCTCGTCCACGCCATCGGATTCTCGGACAAGAGCGAGCTGCGCGGCAAATATGTCGATACCAGCCTCGAAAACTTCCTGATGACGATGAACATCTCGGCCTACTCGCTGGTCGCCGCCGCCAAGCGCGCCGCGCCGCTGATGGCCGAAGGCGGGAGCATCGTGACGCTGACCTATTACGGCGCGGAAAAAGTCGTGCCGCATTACAATGTCATGGGTGTGGCCAAGGCAGCGCTGGAAACCAGCGTGCAATATCTCGCCAATGACCTCGGGCCGGACAATATTCGCGTCAACGCGATCAGTGCCGGGCCGATCAAGACGCTTGCCGCCAGCGGGATCGGCGATTTCCGCTACATCCTGAAGTGGAACGAGCTGAACGCCCCGCTGCGTCGCAATGTCACGATCGAGGATGTCGGCGGTTCCGGGCTCTACTTCCTCTCGGACCTGTCTTCCGGCGTGACCGGCGAAGTGCACCATGTCGATGCCGGCTACCACCTGGTCGGCATGAAGCAGGAAGACGCACCCGACATCTCGCTCGCCTGAGCCAGCTTTCAAGGCTCGTTTGTTCGTGGTATGTTCCTGTCTCCGAATCGGAGGAGGGAAGCATGATCACGGGTGGATGCAGGTGTGGAGCGGTGCGTTTCGAGGCGGAAGGGGACATCCCCCACCACGCCCTGTGCCATTGCCGCGATTGCCAGATGGCGCATGGCGCGCCGATCGTCGGATGGATTGCTTTCAAGAGTGACGGCTTCCGCATCACGCAAGGTAAGCCGGTCTCCTATACCGGCGAGTCAGGATCGACCCGGAGCTTCTGCGGTACGTGCGGGACGCCACTCGTCTTCGTGAACGAGGAGATGCTGCCCGGCATCGTCGACGTTCCCGACGTCATCCTCGACGAGCCCGATGCCCATGAACCGCAAGCGCAGATCCAGACGGCGGATCGGCGCGGCTACATGACCAAGCTTGGCGATATGCCGGAATTCGAGCGCTGGCCCGGCAACTGATCAGGCCCAGCCCAACCACAGGTCGGAAAAGAAGGCGATCCAGGCCGCGAACAGCGCATACATCAGCCCTCGCGCCAGCGGGTGCGGTTCGCGCGCAAGGTCGGGGCGTTTCGCCGGATATGTCAGCACCACATTGCTGCCGGCCTCGGGCGTGGGTTTGGCGTAAGCGGTCTGGCCGGGAATTTCGAATGACCGCTCACCATGCTGGAACGCGAAGATCGGCGTGAAGCCGTCCGACCCCGAAACGTGGCGCACTACACGTGCACGCACCCGACGGACTCCCTGTGTCAGTCGCAAGAGATCGGTCCTGCCGACAACCCACAGGGCATAGAGCGCAATAAGGACCGCCGGAATGGCGATGAGCTGGACCATGCAGGGCGATTAGCCTGCGCGGCGCCGCTCCTCAATCGCCGGTTCCACAATCGGGCGCGGCTGATCGGGCCAGATGCCGCGCGTGTCATAGACCTGCTTGTCGGCGCGTTCGGCCAGAGGGACGGACTTGAACACGTCGTGGTCAACCAGGACCACCATCACGTCGCATGTCTCAAGCGCAGTATCGACATCGATCAATTCCGCACCCGTATCGGTGAACTCGATCGGTAGCTCGGCTGCGTAAGGCTCGACAATCTTGATCCGATCTCCGAAGCGGCGCGCCAAGGTTGCGGCCACCAGGCGCGCCGGGCTTTCGCGGAAATCGTCGATATTCGCCTTGAAGGCGAGGCCGAGACAGGCGACGCGCGCACCCGGATTGGCTTCGACCAGTTCGGCCGCGCGGGCGATCACATGGTGGATCTTGGCATCGTTGACGCCGCGCGCGGTGCGGATCAGCGGCGTATGCTCGGGCGCGCCATTGACGATGAACCACGGATCGACCGCGATGCAATGCCCGCCCACGCCGGGACCGGGATTGAGGATGTTCACGCGCGGGTGGCGATTGGCGAGGCGGATCACCTCCCACACGTCGAGCCCCATGGAATCGGCCACGATCGAAAGCTCGTTGGCGAAGGCGATATTGGTATCGCGATAGGCATTCTCGACCAGCTTGGTCATTTCCGCGCTCGCAGCATCGGTGGTGACGCAGGTGCCACGTACGAAGCGCTTGTAGAAGGCCAGCGCCTTCCTCGCGCAGCGCGGCGTGATCCCGCCGATCGAGCGGTCATTATTGGTCAGTTCCTCGAGGATGCGGCCGGGAAGGACGCGCTCGGGGCAATAGGCGATGGCCACGTCGGGCGTGCCCTCGGTCAGGCCGGGCATGGCCAGGTCCGGGCGCTGGCTCGCGATCATGTCGCGCATCTGCGCAGTCGTGCCCACGGGCGAGGTGGATTCGAGGATGATGGTATCGCCGGGCTTGAGGACGCGGGCGACGTTCTTCGCCGCTTCGAGGACATAGGAGATGTCGGGCGTATGCTTGCCGTCCTTGGCGAAGGGCGTTGGCACGGCGATCACGAACACATCCGCCGGGGCGACTTCGAGCGAGGCCTTGAGCAGGCCGCGCTGGACCACGCCATGCACCAGCCCGTCGAGATCGACTTCCTCGATATGGATCTCGCCGCGATTGATCGTGTCGACCACGCTTGGCGTCACATCGACGCCGTGCACCTTCATGCCGCTTCGCGCGATGATCGCAGCAGTGGGCAGGCCGATATAGCCAAGCCCGATAACAGATACTGTCGGTAGCGTCTCGCCGCGCATGGATTGCCTTTCGCGTCCAAAATTCGCGGAAAGCCTTACAATGGCGAGGTAAACGAAGCGGTAATGTTGGGCTCGTTTGTGTTGCGCTCGCCCATCCGGGCTCGCATCCTCGGGGCTGTTCCCTTCCCCGGAACAAGTCCGGGTGCGGGGCCCCTGCGGGCGGGCGGTCGCCCTTGCGGTCGACTGGTCGTCGACCGTTCCAGCGCAAATCAACTATGCCGACAAAGCAGGTCGCAGATGCGTTCGGCGCTATTGCCGTCGCCGAAGGGATTATGCGCGCGGGCCATGGCCTGATAGGCATTTTGATCGTCGAGCAACCGGTTGGCTTCCGAAACAATCCGATCGGCATCGGTGCCCACCAGCAAGGCAGTCCCCGCCTCGACGCCTTCCGGACGCTCGGTCGTCTCGCGCATGACGAGCACGGGCTTGCCCAGCGCCGGAGCCTCTTCCTGCACGCCGCCGCTATCGGTCAGCATCAGGTCGCAAATATCGAGCAGCCGCGCGAAATGCGGATAGTCGAGCGGTTCGATCATGGCGACATCGTCGACGCCGCCGAGCTCGGCCTCCATCACCTTGCGTACATTGGGGTTGAGGTGGACAGGGAAGATCACAGCCACTTCGGGCCGCGCGGCAAGGCGGCGAATGGCATCGGCAATCGCCTGCATGCCCTCGCCGAAATTCTCGCGCCTGTGCGAGGTAACGCCGATGATGCGCTTATGCGCGAAACGCTGTTCGAGCTCGGCCAGTCCTTCGGCGAGCTGCGGCTCACCCTCGATCTTGGCCGTTACCCATTGTAGCGCGTCGATCACCGTATTGCCGGTGACATGGACGATGCCGGGATCGACATTCTCCGCCAGCAGCGCGTTCCTGGCCGTCTCGGTCGGCGCACAATGCAGCGCTGCGATCGAGCCGATGACCTTGCGGTTCACCTCTTCGGGCCAGGGATGGTAGATATTGCCGCTGCGCAGCCCCGCCTCGACATGGCAGACGGGGATCTTGCGGTAATAGGCCGCCATGGCCCCGCTCATCGCGGTGGCGGTATCGCCCTGCACCACCACCCAGTCAGGCTGTTCCTCGTCCAGCACCTGGCCGATGCCGGTGAGCAGGCGCGCTGTGAGCTGGTCGAGCGACTGGTCGGGCTGCATCAGGTCGAGATCGTGATCTGCGACCACGCCCGAGATCTCCAACACCTGGTCGAGCATGCCGCGATGCTGGCCGGACACGCAGACACGGCTGACGAAGCGGTCATCCGCCTCCAGCGCGTGGATCAGCGGAAACAGCTTGATTGCCTCGGGAAGTGTGCCGAAAACCGTCAGGATGCGCCGTGGGCCTGCCATGGGCATCCCATTAGCGCAGCTAGTGTTAACTATGACCTACCCCCACTCAATTGGTGGCAGGGCGCTCGGGAATTTCGTCCGGATCGACCACCTGGGGCATTGCCTCTTCCTCGCCCGGAAGCGGGGCATCGCGCTCCGATTCGAGCTGGCGCATATAGGATTCCTCGAGCTCCTCGACGCGGCGCTGCGTCGCGGCAGCCTCGGCGTCGATTTCGGACAGGCGGTCCGCGCGGGCTTCCTCGATCAACTGGCTGAAGCGTATATCCTGGCCCTCGGCACGATCGGCATAGGCGTTCTCGATCATCTGGATGGTGCAACCCAGATCACCGCCTGCGCCGACCGGGGTGCAACTCTGCTGGCCGAAACGGCCGACCTGTTCGAAGCTGCGCACGCGCGCGGTCCAGGAATCATTGGCCGGATCATCGCTCTGCCGCAAATTGGGCGGGATGCGATAGCGCTCGCTCTCATCCATACGCGCGCAGACGGTAATCGTGTCGTCGGTGCTCTCGGGACATTCGTCGTCACCATAGATGATGACCGTGTTGACGCGGTCGCCCGCCTCGTCCTGCGCCGTGGCAGGGGCACTCACAATGGCGGCCAGCCCGGTCGTAACAGCAAGCGCAATCAGGCGTTTCATCATCTCATCCTCAAAATTCGGCCCTGGGCACAGGAGCACACAGAAGGCCCTTATAGGGGTCTAACGGCGCTGAACCATATCTGAAGCGCGCGCACCAGACCCTGACAAATATCAAATCTTTTCCGAAAGGCGGATCGCCGCGCGACAACCCAGCCTGATGGCGGCGGAAAGCAGCGGATAGGCCGGCGCGCGTTCGGCACCGGCGGCAAGAGCCGCGTCGCGATGCTCGCGCTCATCGTCGCGAAAGCGCGTAATCATGTCGGCCAGTTCGGGATCGTCGCCATCTTTTTCGAGCGCCTCGAGCTGGCGCGAATAATGCTCGTCAATCTCGGTTTCGATGGCTGCCGTGCAGGCCATGGCCGCTTCCGGCCCGATCATCGCCGTGCCCGCGCCAAGCGCAAAGCCGGCTACGTGCCAGAAAGGCTGCAGGGCGGTGGGGCGCACGCCGCGTTCGGCCATCAGCCGGTCAAATTCCTCGCGATGACCCACTTCCTGGTCGGCCATGGCGCGAATCTCCGCCGAGTGCGGACCGCGATCGCCCATCACCGCCAATTGCCCGGCATAGATGCGCGTCGCACCGAATTCTCCAGCCTGGTCGACGCGGATCATTTCCGAACGGTCGGGTTTCATGCTGTCTCCTTGCGCGACATGAGCACCCATATCGCAATGGCCGAGCCGATGGAAATCACCGCATTGAATCCGGCCAGCGAAATGCCGGCCAGCGTCCATTGCGGAACATCGCAGCGGATAAGCGGGGTGTTGAGGATGGCATCGAGCGCATTGGCACCCTCGGCCTCCACCGCGGCGCAGGCGGTGATGCCTTCCCAGAAGCCATATTCTACGCCCGCATGGAACACGCCGATTGCGCCCGAAGTGAAGGTTCCGCCCGCGGCGATTGCGATCCACAGCCGCTTGGGCGGAATGGCAAAGGAAGCCAGCGCGAATCCGACGGCGGCGAAATGCGGCCAGCGCTGCCACCAGCACATCTCGCACGGATAGAGGCCGAAACCATATTCGGAGATATAGGCCCCCGCCAGCAGCAGGAAGGGAACGGCCAGCGCAAGGCGCTGCGCAAGCGCGGTCGAACTGTTCATGATCGCGACCCTAATTGCGCGAGGCAGCGGGCGGCGTGGCCAGCGCGATACCGGTAGTCCGGCGCAGCGTGCGCACGGCATAATCGAGCTGGAAATCGTCCACGCCCTGCTCCTCGAGCTGTTCGGCGGTCAGCTGGAAACGCGGATCGTCGATACGGTCCGCCTCGAGCGCTTCGTCGTCATAGTCGATCTCGTTCACCAGGTGGCCGCGCAGATCGCTTTCGCGCAGGGCGTAGCGCTGGCGCCTTTCGGCATCGGGATCGGACAATTGCGGCACGCGGATATCGGGCTCGATCCCGCCTTCCTGCACGCTGCGGCCCGAAGGCGTGAAATAGCGCGCCGTGGTCAGCTTCAGGGCGGAATCGCGCGTCAGCGGCAGCAGCGTCTGCACGCTGCCCTTGCCGAAACTGCGCTCACCCATGACAAGCGCACGGTGATGGTCCTGCAGGGCACCGGCGACGATCTCGCTCGCCGAGGCCGAGCCTTCGTCGATCAGCACGATGATCGGGGTGCCCTCGGCCACATCGCCGCGATAGACCGTTTCCGCCTCGTAATAGACGGTATCCTGGCGGTTGCGACCGCGCTGCGAGACGATCTGCCCATCGCTGAGGAAGAGGTCGGAAAGGGCCACCGCTTCGTCGAGCGAGCCGCCCGGATTGCGCCGCAGGTCGAGTACGATGCCGTTGAGGCGACCGGTGGCCTGCGTGCGCAGGTCGACGATCGCATCCTTCACGTCGACACCGACATCGCGGCTGAACTCGTTAACGCTGACATGGCCGATATTGCCTTCGAGCAATTCCCATGTGACCGGCTCCAGCTCGATCAGGCCGCGCGTTACCGTCACTTCCATCGGCTCGTCGCGGCCCTCGCGGAAGATCGTCAGGTCGATCGAGGTGCCCGCCGGTCCGCGCATCTGCGCCACGGCATCATTGATATCGAGGCCGTAGATCAGCTCGCCATCGATATGGGTGATGAAATCACCCGCCTTGACGCCGGCCTGGTCTGCCGGGCTGCCGCGGAAGGGGGAGACCACCTTCACCGCGCCGTCTTCCATCTGCACCGAAATGCCGAGGCCCTGGTAATTGCCATCGATCATCGTCTCGAGACGTTCGAGTGCCGCGCCATCGATGTAAGCGCTGTGCGGATCGAGCGAGGCAAGCATGCCGTCGATCGCGCCGCGAATGAGCACCTCGTCCTCTACCGGTTCGACATAGCTCGCCTTGATTCGCTGGTAAGTGGCGAAGAGCCGGGCGAATTCGGGCGAAGCGCGTCCCTCTACCTGGGCGAAACCTGCGGTGGCTGCAGGCAGCAATGCAACGGCAGTGCACAAGGCGGCAGCGCGAAAGGCGGAAGCGAAGTTCATGGGCAAATCCTGTTGCGTCCCTGACAGCTTGTATCGCAGCGCACGCCTGAACGCCAGATGAGGCTTTATGAGCTTGTACGGGATACCGATGCGGGACGGTTGGCACCGCTCTGCCTAACCCGTGAATTCGAGCGGATTGACCGCCTCCCCGCCCTGGCGAAGCTCGACGCCCACGGTCGGGCGACCTTCTCCGGCAGTGCCGATAGGCGCACCGCCGAGCAATTCCTCACCCACGCGGACATTGCTGCGCGCGAGCCCGGTCACGAGACTGGTCCAGCCTCCGCCATGCTCGATGATGACGATTTCGCCATAGCCGCGATAGGGACCGGCAAAGGCCACGCGGCCGTCTGCCGGGGCGACGACCTGCGCGCCGCCGATCGGGGCCAGCACCAGGCCCTGGCTGAGCCCGGCATCCACCGGTGCACCAAATCCTGTCACCGCGCGGCCCGATACGGGCAGGATATAGGGGCTGGGAGCAGTCAGCCTTTCGGAAGGTATTTCGGCAAGGGCTGCATCGGCGCTCGCGGGCGCGACCTCACCATCGGCAGGCCGCAGGACCGGCCCGGGCAGGGCGGCAAGCCGCTGGCGCAGCTCGGCCGCGCGATCGAGCTCGCCCACAAGCGAGTCGAGGTCGCGCGCCTCTTCGGCAAGGGCCAGCGCCCTTTCCGCCTCGCGACTGGCGCCTCCTTCGGCCTGCTGCGCCGCCAGCCGCTCGCGCGTTTCGACGGCAGCCAGTTCGCTGCGCCTCTCGGCCAGGCTCGTTTCTTCGACCCGCAACATGCTGGCCGCCTCCTCCGCTTCCTGCTGCAATTGCCGCCCACGCGAGATTCGTCCTCGCAGATCGACCGTACGCGCCTCGACGGCAGGGACGGTGCTCGACATGACCGCGCGCAGGTAAACAACATCGCGAACTTCGCCGGGACGTAGCACAGAGAGTACCAGGGGACGGCGGGTGAATTGCTGCAGGGCCGCGGTCAGTTTCACCAAGGGCTGCTGTTCCTGCCCCAGTTCTTCACGCAGGAGCGCGCGCTCGCCCTCGATCAGCTCGATCCGCGCTTCTGCTGCGGCGATGCCCGCCTCCGCCACCTGGATACGCGCGGCGAGCGCAGCGGCCTCGCGCGCCGCACGTTCGGCAGCATCGCCTGCCTGCTGCGCTTCCTGCTCGAAACGCTGACTGCGCGCTTCGGCCTGCTCGCGCTCCTGCAGGGCCGCACGCAGGGCCGCACGCGTTTCGGCAGGGCTGTCATAAAGCTGCGAGCCCTGCCCCAGCGCGACAAAGCCAAACAGGAAACTAGCCAGGATAAGGGGAAGCCATCTCGCCATTCCCCTATCCTGACCTGTGATAGGGATGGCCGGCAAGGATGGAGGTGGCGCGGAAGAGCTGCTCCATCAGCATGGCGCGTGCCAGCAAATGCGGCCAGGTCGCCTTGCCGAAGGCCAGCAGCAGGTCCGCCTCGTCGCGCTCGGCCTGCGAATGGCCATCCGCCGCACCGAGCACGAAGCGGCATTCGCGCATGCCGCCATCGCGCCATTTCTCGAGGGTTTCGGCCAGTTTTTCGGAGGAAAGGTCCTTACCCTTTTCGTCGAGCAGGACGGTCTTGAAGGGCGTTTGCGGTTCGGCAACGCGGCCTCCCGTCTCCGGCAGCTCGGTCAGCTTGAGCGGCCAGGAAATGCGCCTTTCATAGCGCGCGACAAGCTCTGCTTCGGGGGAACGCCCGATCTTGCCGCGAGAGATTACATGCAGGAGCATGGGGTTTGTTTAGCCTCAAGCGCCGGCGCGTGCCATCCGGCACGCTTGGCTATCCTCGCTTCCGGGCAGGCAAGCTGCCCTCGCTGCGGGCGCGCAGTCGCGCTTGCCGGACCCTGCGGGTCCGGATCAATCCGCCCCGTAGTGAAAAAGAGAAGTATCGGTTCGCCGTCAGCGAACCGCAAGGCCGACTGGCCGTCCGCAGGTGCCCCGCAGCCGGAACGAATGTCCCGGCGGAGGGAATAGCACCGAGGATCGCACGCCCGGATGGGCGGGCGGAAACGAACTAGGCGGTTCCCGCCGCGGCTTTCACGCCCTCGTCTCCGAAGCCCCACATCCTTTCCAGGTTGTAGAAGCTGCGCACTTCGGGGCGGAACAGGTGCACGACCACGTCGCCTGCATCGATCAGCACCCAATCGGCAGCCGGCAGGCCTTCGATCTTGGGGGATGGCTCGCCCGCAGCCTTGAGCCTTTCGGCCAGCTTGGTGGCCATGGCGGCCACTTGCCTGGTCGAACGGCCCGAAGCGACGATCATGTGATCGGCGATCGAGCTTTTGCCTTCGAGCGGGATGGAGATCACTTCCTGGGCCTGGTCGTCCTCCAGAGATTGCAGGACGAGGGCATGAAGCGATCCGGGTTCGGCTTGGTCGAGTAGTGAGGTTTCAGTCATGGATATGATGGTTGCGGTGCCTGTCGATACGGGATGGCTTGCGCCCCCGAGAGTGGCTTGGGTCATCGCGACGTTTCATGCTCCTGATCATGGGAATGGACAAATTCAAGCATGGGCCCAGAGCGCCTCATGCGTTCTGTCCCCCCACCATATGATGGATTGCAGGATTGTGAATGAGGGAATGCGTCACTTCATCCCTGGGGGCAGGACCATCGAAACGGTCTGCCCAATCGGGATCCTCCGTACGGATCTTTGTGGCCGAACGCGGATCGGGATCGAAACGCAATTCAATCAGCGCTGGTGCGCTCCATTCGCCCCGGTTTCGCAAACCGCCTGCGGATAACCGGTAACGCCGCAGCCAGGCCATCGCGGGGCTCGCGAGGGCATCCTCATCATAACCGGGCCTTGCAATGACCGCAATCGGCATTTCTCGCGCTATCTGCCGCCAGTTCTTCCACTTGTGGAACTGGGCAAGGTTATCTGCCCCCATCAGCCAGACGAAACGGCGTTTGGGAAACAGCCGCGTAACCGCCTGGAGCGTGTCGGCGGTGTAGCGCGTCCCCAGCTCGCGCTCGATCGCGGTGACCTTGATCGGCGCATTGCGGCTCATCGCCTTGGCCGAGCGTACGCGCGCTGCCAGCGGGGCCATGCCTTCGACCGGCTTCAGCGGATTTCCGGGGGAGACCATCCACCACACCTCGTCCAGCCCGAGCGCGAGCATGGCGAACAGCGTAATGCGCCTGTGGCCGGCATGGGCGGGATTGAAGGACCCGCCAAGGATGCCGGTGAGCGGACCCGCCCGGCCGCGCCTATAGCGCATGGCGCGCCATCAGCTTGGCGAACGCCGCGGTGTGACGCGAAAGCCATGGCGCACATTCTGCGCCTTGATCGCCCAGGCGGGATATTCGTCGTCGAGCTTGCCCACTTCGTCCAGCTCGGCCAGTTCCTCGCTCGTCAGCTCGATATCCGATGCGGCAAGGTTCTGTTCCAGCTGGTCCGCGCGCTTGGCTCCGACGATGACCGAACCGGTGACGGGTTGGTGCAGCAGCCAGGCGAGCGCGATCGAGGCGACGCCAACCCCGCGCGCTTCGGCCATGGGACGCATCGCTGCGACCGCATTCCTGGCCAACAGTTTGTCGGCGCGCGGGAAATCGATCTTGGCGCGGCGACCTTCGCCCGAGACTTCGCCATCCTCGCCGAAATCGTACTTGCCCGAAAGCAGGCCGCCGACCAGCGGGCTCCAGACCATCAGGCCGAGCCCTTCGGACAGCATCATCGGCACGATCTCGCGCTCGAGCTCGCGGCCCGACACGGCATAGAAGGCCTGGTTGGAGATGAACTTGTCCCAGCCGCGCTTCTCGGCAATGCCCAGCGCCTTGGCGATCTGCCACGCGGCCCAGTTGGACACGCCGATATAGCGCGCACGGCCAGAGCGGACGATGTCCTCCATCGCGCGCAGGCCTTCTTCGATCGGGGCAATCGGGTCCCAGCCATGGATCTGATAGAGATCGACATGGTCGAGGCCGAGCCGCTCGAGGCTGGCATCCACCTGGTACAGCAAGTGATAGCGGCCATAGCCGCTATCGTTCGGACCATCTCCCATCGGACCCATGCCCTTGGTCGCGATCACGATCTGGTCGCGCGCAATGCCGAGATCGCGCAAAGCCTGGCCGACGAACTCCTCGCTCTGCCCGGCGGAATAGACATTGGCCGTGTCGATGAAGTTCACCCCGCCATCGACCGCCTGTTTGACCAGCGCAGTCGAGCCGGCCTGGTCGAGATCGTGCTGGAAGAAGGCGCTGGGCTTGTTGCCGAAGGTCATGGCGCCAAGGCACAGTTCGGAAACGACGAGACCGGAATTGCCGAGCTGGTTGTAGCGCATACTCTCTCCCCTCTTCGCCCACTGGGCGGAAATTGCGTTTAAGGGCGCGCCTGCCCCGTGCCGTGAACCTGCCACTTGTAGGTCGTCAGCCCTTCAAGCGCGACGGGGCCGCGCGCATGCAGGCGGCCCGTGGCAATGCCGATTTCCGCACCGAGGCCGAATTCGCCGCCATCGGCATATTGCGTCGAGGCATTGTGCATCACGATGGCGCTGTCGACTTCGTTGAGGAAACGCTCCGCCGCAGCCTCGTCTGCGGTCACGATGGCATCGGTATGGCCCGAGGAATGCAGCGCGATATGATCCATCGCCGCATCGAGCCCGTCGACCACCGCAACCGAGGCGATGGTGTCGAGATATTCGGTGTCCCAGTCATTAGCGCTGGCGGGCTTGATCCGCGGATCGAGCGCCTGCGCACGTGCGTCGCCGCGCAATTCGCAGCCTGCATCGAGCAGCGCGCCGACGACCGCGCCCGAAGCGGGGAAATTCGCATCGAGCAGCAAGGTCTCCAGCGCACCGCAAATGCCGGTGCGGCGCATCTTGGCATTGACCGCAATCGCCTTCGCCATTTCGGGATCGGCTGCCGAATGGATGTAGGTGTGGCAAATGCCGTCGAGATGGGCGAGCACGGGGACGCGGGCATCGTTCTGCACGCGCTCGACCAGGCCCTTGCCGCCACGCGGCACGATCATGTCGATCAGCCCGGCAGCGCGCAGCATGCCACTGACCGCCTCGCGGTCCTGCGTCGGCAGCAGCTGGATCGCTTCGCCGGGGACACCTTCCGCCTCGATCCCTTCGACCAGGGCAGCATGGATGGCGCGGTTGGAATTGACGGCTTCGCTGCCGCCGCGCAGCAGGCAGGCATTGCCCGAACGCAGGCACAGGGCAGCAGCATCGGCGGTCACGTTGGGACGGCTTTCATAGATGATGCCGATCAGCCCGATGGGGATACGCCGGCGGACCATTTCAAGGCCCGAAGGTACGCTGGACTTGTCGATCACCAGGCCGACCGGATCGGGCAGCGAGGCGACGTTCTCGACTGCCTTGGCCACGCCTTCAAGCCGCTCTTCGTCCAGCCGCAGTCGATCGACCATGGCGCCCGACAGGCCATTGGCCTTTGCTGCAGCGACATCGAGGGCATTGGCGGAAAGGATCTGCGGGGCATGTTGGCGCAGGCTGGCAGCGGCAGACATCAGCGCCTTGGCCTTCTCCGCATCGCTCATCCGCGCAAGCACGCGCTGGGACGCGCGGCCCGCCCGGGCAAGCCGGTCCACCAGCACGTCAACGTCTTCATCAAGAGGCAAAACTTCGGCCATGGGCGGCCACCTAACACCGGCCAGCGAGCTTGTCAGGCGGAATCGGGCGAGCGAATCGATTCTGCCTGAACGCGAAAGGTTCCCGGAAAATCGTCCCTATTTCGCACGGGTGAAACGTTTCACCGCGCGATGTGTTCGTTTCGCCCCATACGTTAAGAAGTCCGATGGACCTTGCGCGCATCCACGTTACGCATTTGTACAAGTTGGGATCGGGAAATTACGGGGTCGTTTTGCAGACACAGAAATCCGTTGGCTATTGGGCCCGCGTTCGGTCGTGGTTCCCGGAACGCGAGTTCTTCATGCGCTCGCAGGGCCAAGTCCGATTCCTGACCATTACCACTCGCATGCAGATGGCCGTTGCCGGCACCGTCTCCGTGCTTCTGCTCGGTTATGGCACTTCCATGGGGGCCATGGCGATCAGCCAGTGGCAGGCCAGCAATGAACGCGCCGAACTGCTGACGCGCGAAGCACAGGTCGCCCAGGCCGAACACCGGCTTGACGATTATCGCGACGATATCGAGGCGACCACAGCAGATCTGGCCAAGCGGCAGGACCTGCTCGATTCGATCTATTCCATGCTGCCGGAGGACCTTCTCGCCGCCAGCGCCGACGAAGCAGACACCGTTTCCGATAGCAGCGAAGAAGCCGAAGAACTGATCGGCCTGATCGAGGACGCCATCCCCGAAGCCGCCGGCCTGGCCCGGATCGAGGCGCGCCAGCTCGCCTTCGTGGAGGCCCTTACCCGCTATGCCGACCGCCGGGCAGACCGCACGGAGCAGGCGATCCGCCAACTCGGACTGGACCCGCGCATGGTGATGGTCGCCGACAATGAGGCAATGGGTGGTCCGCTCGAGCTGCTCGCTTCAGATGCCGACGGTTCGCTCGATCCGCGCTTCGAGCGCATGGTTCTGAGCCTTTCGCGCATGTCCTCGCTCGAGCGCGGCCTCGCCGAAATCCCGCAGGTCATGCCGGCAGACATGCGCAACATCTCTTCCGGCTTCGGCTATCGCCGCGATCCCTTCACCGGTCGCGCCGCCATGCACAAGGGCCTCGATTTCCGTGGCCGTACCGGCGCGCCGATCCTCGCCGCCGCCGATGGCCGCGTCTCATTCGTGGGGACCAAGTCGGGTTACGGACGCGTGGTCGAAATCAGTCATGGAAATGGCATGATGACGCGCTATGCGCACATGTCGCGCCAGACGGCGCGTGTGGGGCAGGAAGTCACCGCGGGTGATCAGATCGGCAAGATCGGCAGCACCGGCCGATCGACCGGACCGCACCTGCATTTCGAAGTCCATGTCAATGGGCGCGCGGTCAATCCGCGGCCCTTCCTGGAGACAGCCCCCGATGTTCTCGAAGAAGCCCGAGCAGAATTCACCCACTCAGAGCACGCGACCGATGGCGAGTAACAGTTCCACCTTTTCCGTGATTGGCCCCGACGTGGTCATCAAGGGCGATATCGAAGCCTCGGCCGACCTGCATGTGGACGGCACGATCAATGGCGACATCAAGTGCGCCTCGCTCGTGCAGGGCGAAGCGAGCACAATCGAAGGCTCCATCGATGCCGAGCGGGCGCGCCTGTCCGGAAAGGTCAAGGGCACCATCACGGCGCGCGAATTGGTCGTGCTCAAGAGCGCGCGGATCGAAGGGGACGTGTCCTATGAGACGCTGACCATCGAACAGGGCGCAGCAGTCGATGGGCGGTTCGCACCCAAGCAGCGCAATGCCGCTCCGCTGGGCAAGCCGGCAACGCAGGGCGATGAGGGGCGCAAGCCGTCCGGCGATTCCAACCTGTCGCTGGCAGTCTGACGCGGCGGACCTGCACAAACCCGATACGAAAAAGGGCGGCGCAGTGGCCGCCCTTTTCATTTCAGGAACCGGAAGTGCGTGACCGGATCAGCTGTCCTGCCCGGCATTTTCCTCGGCAGCGCGCTTCGCTTCGAGCCACGCCTCGGCCTCGGCTTCCTGTGCCGCCTCAGCGGCGGCCTTGGCAGCCGCTTCGCGTTCCGCCTTGAGCTCCTCGATCAGCGCTTCGCGATCGTCCTTCTTGGGAACGACCACTTCCTCGCCCTCCTCGACACCGGTCGCTTCGGCCTGGGCTGCCGCCTTCTTGGCAGCCTTGGCGACGGCGGCATCGAGCTCGCGCTGCGAACACAGGCCAAGGGTTACTGGATCCTTGGGCTGGATGTTCTGGATGTTCCAGTGCGAACGCTCACGAATGGCGTTGATGGTGTTGCGCGTGGTGCCGATCAGCTTGCCGATCTGTGCGTCGGAGATCTCCGGGTGGTTGCGCAGGATCCAGGCGATACCGTCGGGCTTGTCCTGCCGCTTGGACACCGGCGTGTAGCGCGGACCCTTGGTACGGCTGACATCGACGGGAGCCTTCTGCATCTTCAGGGCATAGGAAGAATCGGCCTGGCCCTTCTCGATTTCCTCATGCGTCAGCTCGCCCGAATGGACGGGATCGCGACCGGTATATTTCGAGCTGGCAAGGTCATCCGCCATGGCCTGTACTTCGAGGATGTGCAGGCCGCAGAATTCCGCGATCTGCTCGAAGCTGAGCGAGGTGTTGTCGACCAGCCAGCTGGCGGTCGCATGGGGCATCAGGGGAGTGGGCTGGGCCACGTCGAATCTCCGTACGAAATAAAAGGGCCGCCCCTTGCGGAGCGGCCATTGCAGAGAGTGATGTAGGCTGTTTGAGCCTTTTCGGCAAGCTATTGCGCGCCTTGCAGCCGATCAGGCTGTCGCGGGCGCCAGCCTAGCGGGCCGAGCCGGCTGCGCAATCGGCGCCAAGGCGCCAAGGAACTGGTCGGTACTGGCATCCCAGCTATAGGAGCGGCCATGTGCCAGGCAGGCCTCGCGATCGCGCTGGAGCGCGCCGGCAATGGCCCGTTCGAGCGTCTCGTCCATCACCCCGCTCTCCGTGGTCAGAACATCGAGCGGACCGGGCACAGGATAGGCTGCAACGGGCGTGCCACAGGCCAGCGCCTCGATCATCACCAGGCCGAACGTGTCGGTCCTGCTGGGGAAGACGAATACGTCCGCCCCGGCATAGCAGGCGGCCAGCGCCTCACCCGTACGTTTGCCGAGGAAATGCGCCGCAGGGAACCGCGCCTTGAGCTTTTCCAGCGCCGGACCATCGCCGACCACCACCTTGGAGCCGGGATGGGTGTTGGAGAGGAAGGCCTCGATATTCTTCTCCACCGCAACGCGGCCGACATAGAGCTGGATCGGGCGCTCGAGCTTGAAGAACAGGTCGGGCGGCGCGTGGTCGGGACCGAATGTGGCGATATCGACGCCGCGGCTCCAGTGACGCAGATGGGTCAGGCCCTGCTCGCGTAATTCCTGGCGGATCGTTTCGGTCGCCACGAGGATATTGCGCGCCGGTGCATGGAAACGGCGGATGACGGGCCAGAAGAGGCTCGCCGGCAGACCGGTTCGCCGTGCGACATATGCGGGGAACTGCGTGTGATAGGCGGTGGTGAAAGGCCGTTTCGTGCGCAGGCACCAGCGCCGCGCTGCCCAGCCGAGCGGACCTTCGGTAGCGATATGCACCGCATCGGGCTGCAAGGCGCCAAGCCTCCTTCCGAGCCGCCGCGAGCCGACCAAAGCGAGGCGGATCTCCGGATAGCTCGGGCAGGGGAAGGAGCGATACTGGTCGGGCGCAATCACGTCCACCTGGTGTCCGCGCGCGCGCAAATGCTGCGTTACCGTACTCAGCGTGCGGACCACGCCATTGACCTGCGGGGACCAGGCATCGGTGACGAGGGCGATCTTCATCGGGCTCGTTCCGCCAGGCCGCGCGTCAGGCGGCCTCCGCCACTTTGCGCTCGTTCTCGAAGGTCGCGTCTTCGGCTGCGTCCTGGTCGCGCTTGGCCATTTCCTCGGGCCAGTGAAGGATCTCCATGCGCCCGTCCATGTGCTCGACCAGCGCGTTGCAGCCTTCCACCCAGTCGCCATCGTTCCAGTATTCGACGTTCTTGCCGTTCTGTTCGAAAAGGCGGAATTCGGCGGTGTGGATGTGGCCGCAGACCACGCCATCGACGCCGCGTTCGGCTGCGGCGCGGGCCACCACTTCCTCGTACTTGCCGATGAATTCGACCGCGTTCTTGACCTTGTGCTTGGCCATCTTGGAAAGCGACCAATAGGGCAGGCCGAGCCAGCGGCGGATCACGTTCACCTTGTGGCTCAGGCCCATCATGAAGACGTAGAGCGCGTCGCCGACGAAGGCGAGCCAACGGTGCGAAAGCATCACTGCGTCGAACTCGTCGCCATGCAGCACCATCAGGCGGCGTCCGTCCGCCGTATCGTGGAAGGCCGCGCGACGAATCTCGATACCGCCGAAATTCAGCCCGGAGAACTGACGGAACATTTCGTCATGGTTGCCCGGGATATAGACGATGCGCGTGCCGCGCTTGGCGCGCTTGAGGATGCGCCAGATGATGTCGTTATGCGCATCGGGCCAGTAGAATTTCTTTTTCAGGCGCCAGCCATCGATGATGTCGCCCACCAGGTACATGGTCTCGCTGTCGACGCTGTCGAGGAAGTCTATCAGCAGCTCGGCATTGCAGCCCTTGGTGCCAAGGTGGATGTCGCTCACCCAGATCGTACGGAACTTGCGCCGGCCGACTTTGGCCGGTTCGGGAATCGACGGCTCATGCCGATCGAAATCGGGAAAGGCCGAGCCCGTGTCGCTGGTACCGAAATTTCCCTGGATGTAATCGCCAAACATGCACGAATCGTCCTGTGGAGCCTCTTCTCGGCTCAGATTCAGTGCACGGGAATTATGACATGCGATTCACAGTTCAGGGACAGAACGGGGACAATATTACCGTTCTGAGTCATAAAATTTCTGCACCGCGAAACGCTTAACGCACGATATAGGCCTGCTCGCCAAGCCAGGGGGACGTCATGTTGTAAGGGACGGTTACGAACACCGCCTCGACCCCGGCGATCTTGCCGTCGACAATCTTGAACAGTTCGAGCAGCACGAAGGAATGCGGGAAGTAGAAGAGCGACTTGTGGCGGCTGCCATCGGTCCAGGTAATGTCCGTAACGCTGCCCGAATGATCGATGAAACCGGCGGCGCAGACGATGCCCTTTTCCTCATCCACCAGCGGGAAACGGCGATCGCGCAGACGGTCGTCATAGATATACTGGCCAAGCTCGAATTGCGGGCCGGTGCCCATGCGGGCGATCGGGTAGCCTTCGATCTCGGTATTGGTCGTCTGCAGGCCGTTCTCGATGCGATCGCAATCCTCGGTGAATTCGGTGAAGAGCTTGCCGTCATTGAGCTGTATGGTGTCGAAATAGCCATCGGCGATGGAGATCATCCGCGCGCGCGGCACGCGCTGCTCCACCGGAACGTCGTCGAGCATGAGCCGGCGCGGCGCGGAATATCCCTCGATATCGGGGAAAGGGCCGAATTCGAATTCGCGACAAATGATCGTCTCGATCTCGGCAATGCCCTGCTCGGTCACAGCAAGGCGCAGCGCCATGATTGCCGGATTGCCCCACTCCTCGATAATACCGAACCAGCTCACCTGGCCGTTCTCGGGATCGGCGCATTTGAGGTCGTAATTGTCGCGACGTCCGGAGATCGTGTTCCACAGCCCGTCGCCGACTGCGATCTGCACGTTGTTCTCGGTATTGAAGACGCTCGGCGCCATCGGTGCGCGCGACGGATCGCGCTGTGTCAATGCCGACAGGTAAGCGTCGAGAACGCCGTACAATTCCTCACGATTGGCCAAGACCCTCTCCCATAGCTTGACTCGAAGCGGTGCTAGCTGAAAAGTAACGAACGTTAAAGTCGCGCATGCAAGTCGCGTGGGAGAGGGACGGATTAATTATGGCGGATACACCGCTGCCACCGGGAATGTCGGCCATGCGGCTGGACGAGGCGCGCCGGGCGCTGGAAAGCGCGCTGGGATCGGACAAGGTCTTTTTCGAGCCGCTCGACAGGCGCAGCTATCAGGACAAGTTCGCGGTGGACGATGCGCTGCATCATCCCGCGGGTGCCGTCTCGCCCGAAACGGTGGAGGAAATCCAGGCGGTGGTGGCGATTGTCAACGAATACCGTCTGCCGGTCTTCCCCATCGCACGCGGCAAGAACCTCGGCTACGGCGGCACCGCGCCGGTGATGGCAGGCTCCGTGGTGATGGACCTGTCGCGCATGAAAAGAATCGAGTTCGATGCCGAGAACGGCACCGTCCTCTTGGAGCCGGGCGTGGGCTTCTACGATCTCTACGACTACATCCAGCGCCACAACCTGCCCTACTGGCTTTCAACCCCCGGCAACAGCTGGGGCAGCGTGATGGGCAACGCGCTGGACCGCGGCGTGGGCTACACACCCTACGGCCAGCATACCGAGAATATCTGCGGCCTCGAAGTCATGCTGGCCAACGGCGAAGTGGTGCGCACCGGCATGGGCGCCTTCAGCGGCGCGCCCA
>CAJXNC010000010.1 GCA_913056125.1 uncultured Altererythrobacter sp. | reverse complement strand
GTATGTAATTCGGGCATGTAAGCAAAGACCACTTGGTCAGACAAAAGGGGCCGGGAGGAAACTCCCGGCCCTTTTTTGTTTCGGCTGCAACTTTGCCATTTTCTGCGCAGCGAAGGCCGCTAGAAGCGCGGCATGGATAGCTGGATAATAGGACTCGTGCTTTTCGCCTTCGCCGCGTCGATCACGCCCGGTCCCAACAACCTCATGATCATGACCTCGGGTGCCAATTTCGGCATTATGAAGAGCCTGCCGCATTGGGCCGGCATCCATATCGGCTTCCTGCTGATGATGTTTATCGGCGGCATGGGAGCGGGAGCCCTGTTCATGAGCCATCCGGTGATCGAACTCGGTTTCCGGCTGGTCTGCGGCGCCATCATCCTGTGGCTGAGCTGGAAAATTGCCAATGCCAGGCGCGCCGATCCGGGCGAAGGCCAGCTCCGCCCGCTCACCTTCCTGCAGGCAGCCGCCTTCCAATGGATCAATCCCAAGGCGTGGATCATGGCCCTTTCGGCGATCTCGATCTACGCTCCGGGCGATAGCGCGGGCGATATCGCGCTGGTCACGCTGGTCTTCGGCCTATCGGGAATACCCTGCACCGCCATCTGGCTGTTCGCCGGCGAAGCGGTGCAGAAGCTGCTGCACAAGGACAGCCACTTTCGTATCTTCAATGTCGTGATGGCATTGCTGCTGACAGGATCCTCGCTGCCCATGCTGTTTGCGAAGGTCGTCTAGGCGACCAGCTTGAGCGACGGCCCGCGCCTCGGGCCAAGCCGGACCTGCCCGATCCCGGGAACTTGTGTCAGCCGGTCGACCAGCTCGCCATCGAGCGCAAAATCGCGGCCCAGGCGCAGCACAGGATCCTCCCCCTCGCCGATGACAAGATGGACCAGCACTTCGCCATGGCCGGGCTTGCCCGGTTGCAGCGCCTCGGTGAGCGCAGACAGCGCGCCAAGTTCATGCAGTTCCAGCTCCAGCAACATGCGTGCGGAACTCGTCACCTCGGCAAGCGGCCTCGCCCCGCGCACTGTGACGCGCGGCGGTTCGTCGGGGCTTGGCGCATCGAGCTCGACATTGAGCAGCACGCAGGTCCCTTCCTTGGCCCAGCGCTGGAAGCTCTCGACCAGTCCTTCCTCAAAGCAGGCGGCGCTGAACTGGCCCGATGAATCGGAGAAGTCGGCGCGAATGAACTCGCCGCCGCGCCGCGTACGCCCCTTGCTGACGCTTTCGACAAGTGCCGCCATCACGGCGTTCTGCCTGCCACCCGATACGCCTCCTTCCATCAGCGAGGCATAGCTCCGCGCGCCATTGGCGGAGGCGATCATCTTGAATTCGGTGACAGGATGCGCGGCGAAATAGAAGCCGAAATTATCGCGCTCGGCAGCCATCTGTTCGGCGCGGTTCCACGGCTCGGCACCCTCGAGTTTGAGCGAAGGCTCGGCATGGTCGTCCCCGCCGAACAGGCCCGCCTGGCCACTGGTGCGCTCGCGCATCGCTGCATCTGCCACGGCCAGCAACATGTCCGCATTGGCCAGCACCTTGGCACGATTGGGCTCGAGGCTGTCAAAGGCCCCCGATCCGGCAAGGCCTTCAAGCTGGCGGCGATTCATCGCTCCTGCCGGCATGCGGCGGAAAACATCCTCGAGATCGGAGAACTTGCCACCCGTTTCTCGCTCTGCGACCACGGCTTCCATCGCCTTCTCGCCGACATTGCGGATACCGGCGAGCGCGTAACGCACCGCGTGCCCTTCATCGGTCTGCTCGACGGTGAATTCGGCCTCGCTGCGATTGATATCGGGCGCGAGGACTTCGACACCGTTCTTGCGTGCATCGTCGACAAAGACGGAGAGCTTTTCCGACTGGTGCATGTCGAAACACATGGAGGCGGCGTAGAACTCTTCCGGATAATGCGTCTTGAGCCAGGCCGTCTGGTAGGAGAGCAGCGCATAGGCGGCGGCGTGCGACTTGTTGAAACCGTATCCCGCGAACTTGTCGATCAAGTCGAACAGCTCGTTCGCCTCGTTCTTTTCGATCTGCGAAACCTCGCGGCAGCCATCGATGAAACGCTGCCGCTGCTTGTCCATTTCCGCCTGATTCTTCTTGCCCATGGCCCGGCGCAGCAGGTCGGCATCGCCGAGCGAGTATCCGGCCAGGATCTGCGCGGCCTGCATGACCTGTTCCTGATAGACGAAAATGCCGTAGGTCTCGGCAAGGATGCCTTCCAGCTTGGGATGCGGGTAATGGATCGGCTCCTCACCCGCCTTGCGCTTGCCGAAGAGCGGGATGTTGTCCATCGGGCCCGGCCGGTAGAGCGAGACGAGCGCGATAATATCTTCGAACTTGGTCGGCTTCACCGCGGTCAGCGTGCGGCGCATGCCTTCCGATTCCAGCTGGAACACACCGACCGTGTCGCCCCGCTTCATCAGCTCGTAGACGAGCTCGTCATCCATCGGCAGCTGGTCGAGCTCGACAGTGATCCCGCGCCGCTCCAGCAGGTCGACCGCCTTGCGCAGCACACTCAGCGTCTTGAGGCCGAGGAAGTCAAACTTCACCAGACCCGTATCCTCGACATGCTTCATGTCGAACTGCGTCACCGGCATGTCCGAACGCGGATCGCGGTAAAGCGGGACAAGCTGGGCGAGCGGCCTATCCCCGATCACCACGCCCGCCGCATGGGTGGAGGAATTGCGCGGAAAGCCTTCGAGCTGCAGCGCCAGATCGATCAGGCGCTTCACCTCATTGTCATTGTCGTATTCGCGCTTGAATTCGGACACGCCATTGAGCGCGCGCGGCAGCGTCCAGGGATCGGTGGGATGGTTGGGCACCATCTTGGTCAGCCGGTCCACCTGGCCATAAGGCATTTGCAGGATGCGGCCGGTGTCGCGCAGCACTGCGCGGGCCTTCATCTTGCCGAAAGTGATAATCTGCGCGACGTGATCATGGCCGTATTTCTGCTGCACGTAGCGGATCACTTCGCCGCGCCGCGTTTCGCAAAAATCGATGTCGAAGTCGGGCATGGAAACGCGTTCCGGATTGAGAAAGCGTTCGAAGAGCAACCCCAAAGCTATTGGATCAAGGTCGGTAATTGTCAGCGCCCACGCGACCAGTGAACCTGCGCCGGAACCACGCCCCGGCCCCACCGGAATACCCTGCGCCTTGGCCCATTTGATGAAGTCGGCAACGATCAGGAAGTAGCCGGGGAAGCCCATATTGACGATGATCCCGACCTCGTATTCGAGCCGGTCGAAATATGTCTTGCGGTCTTCTTCCGAGAGCTCCTCATAAACCGAAAGGCGTTCTTCCAGTCCCTTGCGCGCGTCTTCTGCCAGCATCTTCGCCTCGCCCTCGAGGTCGCCAGCAAGGCTGGGCAGGATCGGTTTGCGACGCGGCGGCGCGAAGGCGCAGCGCTGGGCGATGACAAGCGTGTTGGAGGTTGCTTCGGGCAAGTCCGAAAACAGCTCCTCCATCATCTTGTCGGTCTTGACGAAGCTTTGCGGCGAGGATCGTGGGCGGTCCGGGCTGTCGATCTGCGTCGAATTGGCGATACAGAGCATGGCATCATGCGCAGCATGCATGTGCGGCTCTGCGAAATTGGCAGGATTGGTCGCCACCAGTGGCAGGTCGAGCTTGTAGGCCAGCTCGATTAGCGCCTGTTCCGCTGCCTCCTCAACCGCATTCCCGCGCCGTGCCAGCTCGACATAGAAGCGCCCGGGAAACAGGCCGGACAGGTGCTTGGCCAGTTCTTCGGCGCGAAGTTCCTTGCCATCGGCGCAAAGCCGCGTGATGCCACCCTCGCTCGCACCCGACAGCGCGATCAGACCATCGGTATGCCCTGTAAGCGCGGCTAGCGTGACATGCGGCTCCTTCTCGAGCGGACGGTCGAGATGCGCCGAGGAGACGAGATGGCACAAATTGAGCCAGCCGGCCTCGTCCTGCGCATAGAGCGGCAGATAGTCGATAGCCCCGTCGGGCTCCCGCTCGACACCCAGCAAGGTGCCGATGATGGGCTGCACGCCTTCCGCCATGCAGGCAGAGGCAAACATAGTCGAACCGTAAAGGCCGTTGCGGTCGGCAATGGCGATGGCGGGAAAGCCGCGTTCCTTGGCCAGCTTGGCGATTTCCTTGGGGTCGATCGCCCCTTCGAGCATCGAATAGGAGGAAACAACGCGCAAGGGGACGAAAGGTGCGAAGGACATTTTGCCAGACTAGGCGCTTCGCTCCGCCGCGCAACGGGTGCGCGTCCCTATCAACAGCTATTCGGCCTCGGCACGCGCTGCAGCGATCTTCTTGCGCGTATCGCGGATTGTCGACCACGCACCATAGGCCACCAGCACGGCGAGGAATATCCACACCCAGAGCGGGATGTTGCGCCCAGCAATGGCAAGATAGAGATAGGCAGACACGAAGCAGAAACCCGCACAAAGGGTCGGTACGACGGTCGAGCGGTG
Organism: uncultured Altererythrobacter sp.; assembly: GCA_913056125.1. Taxonomy (GTDB): domain Bacteria; phylum Pseudomonadota; class Alphaproteobacteria; order Sphingomonadales; family Sphingomonadaceae; genus Alteraurantiacibacter. The sequence continues at coordinate 106,076 of CAJXNC010000010.1, read as the reverse complement.
CGCTCGTGCGCGCTTCACCAGCCAGGCGATGGAAGCGAAGAAGAACGGGATCGCGCCGACATAGATCGCCCCGAAGATCCACGGATTGACGCCGTAATTCGCACCCAGCGAGAGAAACCAGTCGGTAAATGCCTCGATCATGAAATGCCTGTCGCCTGCCTGTGTGTTGCAAGCAATACGTCCCTAGGGCTGGAGAGGTTACTCACCTTTCGGGCGATAGATCAGGTCGAAATTATCCTCCCACGTTTGTCCATGGTCCGAACTCGCCTGCCCATATTGCCGCACCGAGCCGTCATCGTTCAGCGTGTAGGTCATGCGCACGAGCTGCGCCTTGCCGTCATTGTCGGTGCCCCAATAGCCGGTCAGCACCATAGCTCCGTCGACAAGCCCGCCCTCGAAGAACACGCGGCCCGGTTGCCCGCCAACCCAGAGCTGGTGCCATGTCGATGTCTGCGGATCGTAGGTCGAGAGACTCGATCCGCCTCCCCCGCCAAGCGGCATCCATGTCTCGCGGATGGCGCAGCCATTGGAGGCCCTCTCGATCCGGCTTGTTGCTACCTGGTCGCCACCAGCATTGGGAAAGACATCCCATTCGCCGATCCAGAAATCGAACTGCCGATGCACTTCGGCCTCGCATGGAGGCGTTGGCGGTGTGGCAGGCGCCTCTGCGGCGGCGGCCTGCGCGAGCAGCAGAGCTGCGAAAGCGGTGAACATGGTGGAACCCTCCCGGTTTCAGGAGAGACTATCGCGCTTTCTTCCGCCTGTCAGGCAGAATATCCTCAGCCCTTGCCGGGAAAGTCCTCGCGCCGTGCCAGTTCCATGATCTCGGCCACGCCCAGCATGTGATCGCCTGCCTTCTGGATTACGTATTCACCACGCATGTCATTGGGCATGCTGGCAATCATGCCGACCATTTCGGCCAGCGTCCCGCGATGCAGCGCCTTCATCGCATCGAGTACGCCCTGCCCGTCATCCTTCTTGTGAATCGTCGCATGATCGTCCCAATCCACGCCGGAGCCTGATCCGCCCTCGCCTTGGAAAGTGCTGGGATGATCGGTCATTGGTCTCTCCTTCCAGGATTGAAACGATAGGGGTTAGTCGAGCCGGCCTTCATGCAGCCGCACCACGCGGTCCATCCTTGCGGCCAACCTCTCATTATGTGTCGCGACAAGCGCAGCACTTCCTTGACCCCGCACAAGTTCGAGGAACTGCGCGAAGACCTTGTCCGAAGTCGCCTCGTCGAGATTGCCCGTGGGCTCATCCGCCAGTACCAGACGTGGACTGTTGGCCAGCGCGCGCGCCACGGCGACACGCTGCTGCTCGCCACCGGAAAGCTGGCTCGGCCGGTGCGTCAGGCGATGTTCGAGGCCCAGTGAGGCAAGCAGTTCGCGCGCACGTTCCTCGCATTCGGACCGCGGCTTGCCGACCAGGATTTGCGGAATGATCACGTTTTCCTGCGCACTGAAATCGGGCAGCAAGTGATGGAACTGATAGACGAAGCCGAGATGTTCCCGGCGCAGCGCGGTCCTTTCGGACGCGCTTGCCGAGCTGGCATCAATGCCGGCCAGTTCAATCGAGCCCGAGAAACCCCCTTCCAGCAAGCCTACGGCCTGCAGCATGGTCGATTTCCCCGAACCGGAGGGGCCGAGCAGCGCGACGATTTCACCTGAGGCTATGTCGAGATCAACGCCGCGCAGGACCTCGATGGTAACGCCGCCCTGTTCGAAGTTGCGGGTGAGGTTCCGCAGGCGGACGACAGGCGCTGTCATGACATCACTCATAACGCAGCACCTCCACCGGATCGGTGCCGGCGGCACGATAGGCTGGATAGAGCGTGGCAAGGAAACTCAGCCCCATGGCCATGACCGCAATCGCGACAATCTCCACCGCGTCCGGCTGGGCGGGCAGTTCGGTGAGGAACCGCACTTCTGGATTCCACAGGTTCTGCCCCGTCACAGCCTCGATCACACCGACGATGGGCTGGCGGAAGGTTAGCACTACAAAGCCGAGTGCAAGCCCCGCGAACGTCCCGATTGCCCCGATGACCGAGCCCGTGGTCACGAATATCTTGAGCAGGCTTTTCCGCGTCGCGCCCATGGTCCGCATGATGGCGATATCGCGCGTCTTGCTGCGCACCAGCATGACCAGCGACGAAAGGATGTTAAACGCCGCCACCAGCACGATGATCGACAAGGCAAAGGCCATCGCCACGCGTTCCACCTGCAAAGCCTCGAACAAGGAGGCATTCATGCTCTTCCAGTTTGTCACCACGGCGCGCCCGGCCAGGGCCTCGGCAAGGGGCTGGAGATATTCCTCGACCTTGTCGGCATCGTCCGTGGTTACCTCGATCATGCCGATCGTGTCGCCGGTCAGCAGCAATTGCTGGGCATTGGGAATGGGCATGACGATGAAACGCTCGTCGAAATCATACACGCCGACTTCGAACAGCGCGGTGACGGTGTAGCCGATCTGTCGCGGAACCGTGCCGAAGGGCGTGGTGCGCCCTTGCGGATTGACGATGGTAATCGTGTCACCCAGCCGCAAGCCAAGATTCATTGCCAAGCGCGAACCGATGGCGACATTGCGTTCGCCTTCAACCAGGCTGTCGAAATCGCCCGCCAGCAGGTCAGGCCGCAAGCGGTCGATATCTTCCTGCGTATTGCCACGCACCAGCACTGCATCGCCGCGCCCGTTAAAGCTCGCCCAGAGCGGCTTTTCGATCAGCGGCGAAGCGCGCGTGACGCCCGGCGTATCGCGGACTTCTTCGAGCACGGCCTGCCAGTCATCGATCCGGTCGCCATAGCCCTGGATCACGGCATGGCCGTTCAGCCCGGTAATGCGGTCGAGCAGTTCGGCGCGAAAGCCGTTCATCACGCTCATCACGATCACGAGCATGGCAACCGACAACATGACGACACCAATGGAGATGGATGCGACCAGCGCGATTACCGCCTCTCCCTTGCCGGGAAGCATGTAGCGCTTGGCGATCATCCATTCGAAAGGAGACAGGATCAAGGTAGTGCCTTGTCTAATTCAGGAAGCTTGCGTCGTTTATGGAAGCATGACTTAACAGGCAACAACAAGTCCGGGTCGCGCTGGGGATTAGGGGATATCCACTATGCGTCGCGCCGTTGTGATTCCGAGAATTATCGCCGCCGGGCTGGCTGCTATCGCAGGTTCGGCCATGGGCCAGGGTTTTCCCGCAGGCATCATGCCGGCAAAGGCGGGGTTCCATGGGTTGGAGGACGAGGCACTCGCCCAGCCCTTTGTCGGCATCCATACTTCCGCAGGTATCCAGTCCGGACTTTTCCCTCTGCGATCCACCGGCGTTTCGACCGAGCCCGTACGTGAAGCGGCCAGCACCTTCCTCGCAACGCTCTCCCCGTCTCAGCTCATGCGCACGCAGTTCCATGTGCAGGACCTTGAATGGCGACGCTGGCTAAATGTCGACAACGGCATCTATTCACGCCGCGGGACGCCGCTGGCCGAAATGAGCGCGGAGCAGAAAGAAGCGGCGATGGCGCTGCTTTCCGCCTCGCTCAGCGCGCGCGGGGTCGAGCAAAGCCGCGCAATCATGCTGACCGACCAGGCGCTCAAGGAACTGAACCCCGATATCGCCGACTTCTTCGACCCCGAGCTCTATTACTTCACCATCATGGGAACACCCTCGGCGACCGAGCCATGGGGCTGGCAGCTCGACGGGCATCACCTGATCATCAACTATTTCGTCCTCGGCGACCAGGTAGTGATGACGCCGACATTCTGGGGCGGCGAGCCGGTCCATTCGCGGCAGGGCAGCACGGCAGGCAATGTTGTACTGCAGGCGCAGCAAGACCTTGGTCTGGCCCTGATGCAATCTCTGACGCCCGCCCAGCGCGAGATTGCCACCATCGGCGCGGCCAAGACAGAGGACAACATGATCGCCGGCGCCTACCAGGACAATCGCGAGATCGACTATGCCGGACTGTCCGGCTCGACCATGTCGCCCTTGCAGCGGCAAATGCTGCTGGCGCTGATCGAGAGCTATATCGGCGCGATGGACGAAGGCCATGCAGCGATCCGCATGGACGAGATCGCCGCACACCTCGATGAGACGCACTTCGCCTGGATCGGCTCAAGCGAGGACGACGCCGTCTTCTACTACCGCGTGCACAGCCCGGTGGTGCTGATCGAATTCGACCACCAGAACCCGGTCGGCACCGGTATGATAAACCAGCGTGGCAAGCCCACGCGCGACCACATCCACTCTATCGTGCGCACGCCCAACGGGAACGATTACGGCCGCGACCTGCTGTCACAGCATCTCGCCGCATCGCATTCCGACTAGCAGTGAAGCGGCTCAGGCCGCTTCCATGTGCATGTAGACCGCGCGCTCATGGCTGAAGGCCTTGAAGCCGAAATGGCCGTGATAGCTACCGATCCCGCTGCCATTGACACCGCCGAACGGGAGGCGGTTTTCGAGGTAATGCGAGAACACGCCGTTCACGGTCACACCGCCCGATGATGTGCGGTCGAGGACCTTCTTCACATTGTCCTCATTCCCGCTGAAAATATACAGCGCCAGCGGCTTGTCGCGCGCTTCGATATAGCTGATCACCTGGTCGAGATTGTCGTAGGTCATCACCGGCAGGACAGGCGCGAAAATCTCTTCCTGCAGGATCTTCATCTGCGGGGTAACATCGGTGAGCATGGTCGGGTGGATGGTAAGGTCTTCCGCCTCCAGCACGCCTCCGGCAGCAACGGTCGCGCCCTGCGCCACGGCATCGTCGTAGAGGCTCTTCACGCGAGCGAAATTGCCCTCATTCACGATCTGCGCGATCGCTTCCTTGTTGATCTTGCCTTCCTCGTAGAGGTTGTTCGCGACATTGGTCTTGAAGCTGTCGACCAGCGCATCCTTCTGGTCTTCCTTCACGAAGACATAGTCGGGGCAAATGCAAGCCTGTCCGCCATTGAACTGCTTTGCGCCGGCGAGCGCCGCACCGATCGCTGCGACATCCGCGCCCTCGTCGATGATGACGGGGGACTTGCCGCCCAGTTCCAGCGTCACGCTGGCAAGGTGCTTGGCGGCAGCTGCCATCACGATCTTGCCCACGCGCGTAGAGCCGGTGAAGAAGATGTGATTGAACGGCAGGTCGAGCAGCGCCTCTGCCACCGAGACATCGCCTTCGAACACGGCGACCTCGTTCTCCTCGAACACTTCCTCGACAATGGTCTTGGCGATCTTGGCGGTGTTGGGGCACAGGTCTGTCAGCTTGACCATGCAGCAATTGCCCGCGGCAATGGCGGCGGCGAGCGGGCCGAAGACGAGGCCGAGCGGGAAGTTCCACGGTCCCAGAATCAGGCAGACGCCGCGTGCTTCGGGCACGATCATCGCCTTGTCGTCAGGATTGTTGGTCGGGATAACCTCGGTCGGCTTCATCCAGTCTTCGAGGCTGTCGATATTGAGCTGGATATTGCCGAGGATGTTGAGCACTTCGGTAATGCGGATTTCGGCCTCTGGCTTGCGCGTATCCTTGCGCACTGCCGCGATGATGTCGTCCGTATGCGCGCCAATGGCATCCTTCAGCTTGGCCAACTTGGCCTTGCGCTCTTCGGCGGTGCTGGCCTTGACGTCCCACTGATGCTCCTGCTGCGCGGCAAAGACGCGGGCGATATCGGCGGACAGGTCGGCGGCGGTAGGTGCAGTATCGGACATTATGGCTTCCCGTGACTTTCGTGTTCAAATTGGCTGTGCCTCATATGGCATTGCGTTTGCCGATTGCCAGTTCATTGTGCTGGCGCAAAGCGCGACGAAAGGCGGTGGAGAAAGCCAACCCCTCACACCTGACACACTGTCCTGTTCGGAAAATCGGCGTGCCCGCAAGAGGCGCGATTTCGGCAGAACAAGAGTGGTAAAGCGTGGCGTTCATGCCGCCAGCTAGGGCAGAGCATCCAAAGTAGGAAAGCGCATCAGACGCGCGCCTTGGCCACCATCTCATCGTCGATGCGGATGTCCTCGCCGCCGAGCTCAGGCGACGGGTTCTCGCACAACCAACGCATGGCGAGCGCGGGTTCCTCGGGCTGACGAAGCTCTGACCGGTCGTCTGGCAGGATACCCTTGAACAACCCGCTCTCGCGCCCTGCCGTCTGCATATCGGTATCGACCACGCCGGGCGAAAAGGCGAAGACCAGTACGCCGCGCCCCTGTAATTCGGCGTGCATGATGCGTGTACCCATGTAGAGCCCGGCCTTGGCTACGCAGTAGGCTCCCATGTTCGGAACTGCATGATGCGCCGCGCCCGAGCTGACATTGATAATCGTGCCGCCGCCGCTTTCGAGCATTGCCTTCGCCGCATAGCGCGCCCAGTCGAGCGCCGCGACCAGCGTGACATGAAGTGTGTCGTGCAGCCCGCCATCATCAATATCGGTCAGGAAACCACCCTCGCCGTTTGCCGCGGCATTGTTGATGAGGATGTCGCAACCATCGGCGAGCACGGCGCGCATGCCATCCATATCGCGCAAATCGCAGGCTACGCCTTTCGCATCCAAGTCACCGAGTGCTTCGCGCGCCTTGGCGACGCTCCGCTCGCTGGTGCCGGTATAGGTGACATTGGCCCCGGCCTTGGCGAATTCCGCAACCGTGGCAAGCCCGATACCCCGCGTGCCGCCAGTGACGATGACTGTCTTGCCTGCAACGCTGACCATGGGGTTATTCCTTTTCTTCGTTATCCTTGTCGGGCAAGTCGCGCAACGCCTCGATCTCGCGCGCGGTCCTTTCCGCCGGATCGGTGGCGATCTTCTCGAGCACCGCCACGCGGTCGAGCAGAGTGCCCATCTGCTTGCGCAGGCGGTCATTCTCGGCGCGGATTTCCAGCGTGCTGAAATCCTCTTCCACGCCATAGCCGGCGAACAGCTCGATATATCCGCATTCACGGCAACGGCGCGAGGCGACATCGGTGTGCTTGCGCCCCCTGAGCGACAGTCCGGTCCACAAACTGCGCTTCAACTGCCCATCGGCCCAGCGCAGCGGGATGCGCCAGCCCCAATAGTCGACAAAGGTCTGCCCGACTTCCATCGATCCCTGGCATTTGGGGCAATCGGCCATCATTCAAACTCCGGAAATCTGATTCTGACGGCGACTACCCACGCTCAGGCGGTCGCCTTGCGCTTGCCCGCCCTGGCGAGCAATTCAACGAAGCGCGGATCCTCGCGGACCATGTCGAAATCGGAATCGGTTTCGACCAGGTCAAGGAAATCGTGCTCCGGATCGTCCGCCAGATATTCCAGCGTATCCAGCGTGAAATCGATATCCCCAAGCAGCGCCCCGGCGCAGGCGAGGTTATAGCGAAGGCGAACATCGCCCGGATTGAACAGCAGCGCACGCTGGATCCAGGTCCTGGCGCGCTGGCCTTCCTCAAGCTCGATCAGGGTGAAAATCATCAGCGCCAGCGCATTGCCGTGATCGGGTTCGCTTTCGAGAATGGCCTCCGCGCGGGTCAGAAGGCGGCGCGAAGCGGCCCTGAGATTGTCCCAATCCTGCAACCCGCGATAGGCTTGCAGCACCATGTTCGTGGCGACGAAATCCTTTGGATCGAGCGCGATCGCCTTTTCATAGGCCTTTACAGCATCGGCATATTTGCGCTCGCGCAGCTCAAGATTGCCGAGCACGTAGTAGGCTTCGAAACAGTTGGGATCGAGTTCGACGGCACGTTCGGCATACTTGCGAACATTGTCGTTTTCAGCAGCGCCGCGCCGATAAAGGTTCGAAGCCACTGCTGCGTGGCATTCGGCAATCTCGGGCCCCAGTTCGACCGCCTTTTCCGCCCATTCCTGTGCCTGATCGTAGGAACAACCCGGCGTGCCCGTTTGCGCCATGCCACCTTCCGACTGGGACAGCATCGCCCATGCACGTGCAAAACCGGGGTCGAGTTCGACCGCTCTCTGGGCAATGCGCCAGACAAGCTTGCCGTTTCTACCCGATCCCTTGCGCATGAAGTTGCGGCACAAAAGGAATAGTTCGTAGGCCTCTGAACTGGTGGTGTCGCGCTGGGCAATGGCGCGCTTCTCGCTTGGCGCAAGGCGCAGTTGCAGCGCTTTGACAATCGCCTGCGAAATCTCGTCCTGGATGGCGAAGATGTCTTCCAGCGTCCGGTCATAGCGTTCAGCCCAGACCTGGTTATCGCTCTCGGCGTCGAACAACTGCGCGGTGATACGCACCCGGTCGCCAGAACGGCGCACGCTGCCTTCGAGGATATGCGTGACGCCGAGCTTTTCTGCGAGGTCTGCGGCGGCAAGCGTCTTGCCCTTCAGCGAAAAGGCGGTGTTGCGCGACACGACGGTAAGCGCGGAGACCTTGTTGAGGTCGGTGATGATGTCCTCGCTCACCCCGTCGGAGAAATACTCCTGCTCGGCATCGCCGCTCATATTGACGAAGGGCAGTATCAGTATCGACGGCTTGCTCTCGTCGATCTCTTCTTCAGCCTTGTCCGCGCCGGCGAGCGGTTCTGGAGCATCGCGAACATCGACAAGGCCGCGCACCTTGGCAAGGAAAGCGCGCCACTGGGGATCATCGCGCGAGCCATTCCAGCCCGAAAGGTCGGGAGTCTGCGTGAGCTCGAAGACGATCGGTCGTTCGCAAGGGGAAATGGTCGCGGGAACGAAGGTCTTGCGCCTGTCGGCGATCGTCGCCTCGGCGCGGACCCAGCGAGATGCTACGGAATTGGGTGACCAGAGGACGACCACGGCCTTGGCTGCGCGCAGGGCCCTCTCGATCTCCTCGTCGAACACCTCGCCAGCCTGCAACGCATTGTCCCACCACACGTCAAGACCTTCGGCGGCAAAGGCGCTGGCGAACTTCTCCGCCACCACGGCGTCGCTGCTCGAATAGGAAATGAAGATGTCGGTCAAATGCAATCCCCTGTGCACGCAATTGCTATTGCATAAGTCCGCACGCGTCCATTGAAACTGGCAGTAGAGCTATCCGCTCCTGAGCGTCTGCACACCCCAATCGCGTTCCAGAAGGTAGAGCAGCACCCGGGCCGCCTGCCCGCGCTCTCCTTCCAACCCGCCATCGCGTTCGACCAGCAGCTTGGCATCGTCATTGGCCATGGGCAGCAGGCGGGTGATCTGTTCGAGTGTGGCGGTGTTGAAGGGCGTGTCGCCGCTCTGCCTCGTGCCGAGCAATTCGCCGCCGCCGCGCAAGGACAAATCCTCCTCGGCGAGGCGGAAGCCGTCCTGCGTCTCGCGCATCAGGGCAAGCCGTGCCCTGCCCGTTTCGGACAATTCATCGCTGCGCAGGAGCAGGCAAACCGCCTGCTCGCTTCCGCGCCCTACCCGTCCGCGCAGCTGGTGAAGCTGGGCAAGACCGAAGCGTTCGGCCTGCTCGATCACCACCAGCGTTGCATTGGGCACGTCGACACCCACCTCGATCACGGTGGTCGCCACCATCAATTTCGCATTTCCGGCGACGAAATGCTCCATCGCCGCATCCTTCACCTCGGGTGGCTGCTGGCCATGCACGAGCACGACATCGTCCCCGAAGCGATGCTTGAGCGCAGCAAAGCGCGCCTCGGCAGCGGCAAGGTCGGTCTCCTCATTGTCATGCACCATGGGACAGACCCAGAAGGCCTGCTGCCCGCTGGCGAGGTGGCGTTCGACCCCGGCAACGATCTCCTCCATCCGGTCGAGCGCGACCACGCGGGTGACGATCGGCTTGCGGCCGGGCGGCATTTCGTCGAGCCGGCTCACATCCATCTCGCCATATTGCGCGAGGACGAGCGTGCGCGGAATCGGCGTCGCGGTCATGGAAAGCGTGTGCGGCGTAACCTTGCCTTTCTGCGTCAACAGCAAGCGCTGCGAGACACCGAAGCGGTGCTGCTCGTCGATCACGACAAGGCCGAGATTCCTGTAATTCACCGCGTCCTGGAAGATCGCATGGGTGCCAACCACGACCTGGATGCTGCCGTCGAGCAGACCCATCAAGATGCTCTCGCGTGCCTTGCCCTTGTCGCGCCCGGTCAGGAGCGCAATCTCGACGCCGGTCGGCTTGGCGAGCGTGCGCAAGGTCTCGAAATGCTGGCGGGCGAGGATTTCGGTCGGCGCCAGCAGCGCGGCCTGCGCGCCCGCCTCCACCGCCGCCAGCATGGCTTCCAGCGCGACAACCGTCTTGCCCGCGCCGACATCGCCCTGCAGCAGGCGCAGCATGGGCGTGTCCTGCGCCATGTCGCCGGTAATTTCGTCGATCGAGCGGCGCTGTGCTCCCGTCAGCGGGAATGGCAATTGCAGCCTGTCGCGCAAATGTCCGTCGCCCTGCAGGCTCTGCCCGCGCCTTTTGCGATTGGCCGCGCGCACCAGCATCAAGGCGAGGCTGTTGGCGAGCAATTCGTCATAGGCGAGGCGGTCGCGCGCCTTGGCGTGCTCGCCCTTATGCGCCAGCACCAGCGCATCGCGCCATGCGGGCCAGCCCTCGCGCTCGAGTACGCCCGGCTCGATCCATTCGGGAAGCTCCGGCGCCTTTTCCAGCGCCTGCGCCACCATCCCGGCAATGCGCGGCTGGGTCAGCCCTTCCGCAAGGCGATAGACCGGCTCGACCAACTTGCCCGTCAGTGCGGAACTTTCCTTGGCCACATGGTCGGGATGGACGATTTGCAGCATGTCGCCGAAGCGGTCGAGACGCCCGGCCACCCAGCGCTTCTCCCCCACGGGCAGCGTCTTCTTCGCGGTAAAGCTTGCACGTCCGAAATAGGTCAGCGCGCAGATATTGCCTTTCGAATCCTGCGCCAGCACCCGGTAGGGACCTCGATTATTGCGCGCTGCGCGATGCTCGATCGGGGTCAGGGCAATAACGATCTGTTCGCCCTCGCTCGCCTGGTCGAGATCCTCGACCGAGTGACGTGTCACGAACCGTTCTGGCAGGTGATAGGCAAGATCGCGCAGCCGCGTCAGCCCCAGCCTCTCGAGCGGCTTCTTCAGCTTCGGGCCGACGCCCTCCAGGCTGTCGGTCTCGGCGAACAGGGGATTGAGAAGGTCGGGCCGCATGCGATACCTTTAGACCGGACAATGCCCACTCCGCCAGATTTGACGGAACGCAAGGCACTGAATGCCGATCTGTTTAATTCAGAACAGGCAACCGGGAGAGAACCATGATCCTGCCTCAAGGAACACTAGTCGCAGTCGCCAACGGCGAGAAGTTCGAACTGTATCGCAATGTCGGAACCGCGACCGAACCCAGGCTTGCATCCGAGGATGTCCCTGACCTCGACCCGAGCAATTTCAGTGCCGGAGCGCGCGACAAGGACAAGATCTCGCGGTTCACTCCGGGCGAAGGCAAGGACCGCATCGGCAAGCTTGAGGAAAGTGCCCATGCGATCGCTATCGTCGAATGGCTTAACCAGAAGGCGATCACCAACCAGCTCGACAAGCTCGTGCTCGTCGCCGATCCGCGTTCGCTGGGTGAGATGCGCAGGCACTACCACGTCAAGCTCAAGGACGCGCTGCTTTGTGATCTCGACCGCAACCTGGCAGGCGCCAAGGGACCGCAGATACTCGCGGAGCTCGAGACACTCTGAAACGCGTGAGGCTTGCGCCCTGACAGGCACGGGCCTACTCGCCGGCAATGTCCGACAATGCTCCTCGCCTCGCCCGCATGCGCTTTCGCGCCTGGCATCGCGGCACGCGGGAAGCCGACTACATGATCGGCGGCTTCTTCGATCGCTACCATGAAGGATGGGGCGAAGAGGAAATGAGCTGGTTCGAAGACCTGCTCGAACAGGACGATGTCGATGTCATGGCGTGGGCGCTGCAGACGCAGCCCGCTCCGCCCCGCTTCGAAGGCGCACAGCTCGAACTGATGCGCAAGCTCGATTACGTCGAAATCTCATAACAATTTGGTCTTTGCCGGGTAGCGCCGAACACGAACCGACGCTATCTGCGCTGCTCCGCACCCCCCTCCTCATGCGAGCAGGGGGCTTTTCCGCGTGCTTGCAAGGTCCACAATGCCCGATTTTACCCGCATCCTGTCTGCCAAGACCCCGCTGACGCTCGCCTCCGTGGCGCGCGGGGCACAGCCGCTGGTACTGGCGGACCTTGCGCGGGCAGCGAAAGGCCGCGCGGTGTTCATCGCGCCCGACGATGCGGCCATGCGCGCCGTCACCGATGCCGCGCATTTCTTCGCGCCCGAATTGCAGGTGATCGAATTCCCGGCTTGGGACTGCCTGCCCTATGACCGTGCCAGCCCGGCCATGTCGGTCAGCGCACGAAGGCTGGCCGCGCTCCACGCTCTGCAATCGGGTGGCAAGGCGAACCAGCTGGTCGTCACCACGATCAATGCGGTGCTCCAGCGCGTGCTCACGCCATTCCGCATTCGCGAGGCGGTGCGCGAACTCAAACCGGGTATCGAGATCGGCCACGAAAGCCTCACCGCCCTGCTCCAGCGGCAGGGCTATACGCGCACCGATACAGTGGTCGACACCGGCGAATTCGCCGTGCGTGGTTCGGTCTTCGATATCTATCCCTCGGGCCTCGAAGGCGGGCTGAGGCTCGATTTCTTCGGCGACGAGCTGGAAAGCCTGCGCCTGTTCGATCCCAATACGCAGCGCAGCACCGGCGTGCTCGACAACCATTTGCTACTGCCCGCCAGCGAAGCCTTGCTCGATGAGGAGACGATCAAACGTTTTCGCAGTCATTACCGCGAGAAGTTCGGTGCCACCGCCACGCAGGACCCGCTGTACGAAGCCGTCAGCGACGGGCGCCGCCTCGCCGGTATGGAACACTGGCTGCCGCTGTTCGAAGACAAGCTCGCTACCCTGTTCGACCATCTCTCCGCCGATGACGAGATCGTGATCGACGCAGGCGCACTCAGCGCCGCCGAGGAGCGGCTCGGCGACATCGAGGACTATCACAAGCAGCGCACAGAGATCGCCGGACAGGCCAAGGGCAGTTACCGCCCGCTCGATACACAGTCGCTTTATCTCGCGCATGAGGAGCTGGACGAGGCCACCGCCAAATGGCCGATCCACAAATCGGTGATCTTCGCCGAGCCCGAAAGCGACAAGGTTGTCGATTTCGGCTTCAAGTCGGCGCGCGATTTCACCCCCGAGCGCTCGGCCGGCAAGAATGCCTATGAGGCTGCGGCAAAGCACTTCGCCGCCCTCGCCCGCGTCGGCAAAAGGCCCATGCTCGCCGCCTATTCCGAAGGTTCGCGCAGCCGTATTGCCTCGATCCTTGCCGAAGCGGGGACCGAGCTTACGCTGGCCAAGAACTGGCAAGACGCACTCGGCAAATCTGCGCCCAAAGGCGGGATGGCGCGACCGGTGGCCATGGTTGTGCCGCTCGATACCGGCTTTGCCAATGACGAGCTGGAGCTGGTCACCGAACAGGATTTGCTGGGCGATCGCCTTGTCCGCCGCCGCAAGAAGAAGAAGGATTCGGACGCCTTCCTCGCCGAATTGCAGGCGCTCAGCCGCGGCGACCTCGTGGTCCATGTCGACCATGGCATCGGCAAATATCTCGGTCTCGAACCCGTCGCCGTGGGCAAGAGTCAGCACGATTGCGTGATGCTGGAATACCGGGGCGGCGACAAACTCTACATCCCGGTCGAGAATATTGACGTCCTCTCACGCTATGGCTCATCCGAAGATGGCGCCATGCTCGACCGGCTCGGCGGCGAAGCCTGGCAAAAGCGCCGTGCCCGACTGAAGGAGCGCATTCGCGAGATCGCCGGCGAGCTGATGCAGGTCGCCGCCGCGCGCGCGCTCAAGAAAGCGCCCGTGCTCGAAGCCGAAGAAAGCAGCTTCAACCAATTCGTCGATCGCTTCCCATGGGAGGAAACCGACGACCAGGACGCCGCCATCGATGACGTCTTGAAGGACCTGTCCGAAGGCAAGCCGATGGACCGCCTCGTCTGCGGCGATGTCGGCTTCGGCAAGACCGAGGTCGCTTTACGCGCCGCCTTCGTGGCTGCCATGGCAGGCCAACAAGTGGCCGTGGTCGCGCCCACCACCCTGCTCGCCCGCCAGCATTTCCAGAATTTCGCTGAACGCTTTGCCGGTTTTCCGCTCAAGATCGGCCGCCTCTCCCGCCTCGTCCCCGCAGCCGAAATGAAGGCCACGCGCGAGGGGCTGGAATCCGGCCAGGTCGATATCGTCATCGGCACCCATGCGATCCTGTCCAAGGAAACCAAGTTCAAGAATCTCGGACTGGTGATCGTGGACGAGGAGCAGCGCTTCGGCGTCAATCACAAGGAGAAGCTCAAGCAGCTGCGCACCGACGTGCACGTGCTCACGCTCACCGCAACGCCGATCCCGCGCACGCTGCAAATGGCCATGACCGGGCTGCGCGAGCTTTCGACTATCCAGACCCCGCCGGTCGATCGCCTCGCCGTTCGCACATATGTGATGGAATGGGACGACATGGTGATGCGCGAGGCTCTGCTGCGCGAACACCATCGCGGCGGGCAGAGCTTCATCGTCGTACCGCGCATTTCGGACATGGATGCGGTGGCGGACTGGCTGCACGAGAACGTGCCCGAAATCCGCTTCATCACCGCGCATGGCCAGATGGCGGCGGGCATGGTGGAAGAGCGGATGAGCGCCTTCTACGAGAAGAAATACGAAGTGTTGCTCTCGACCACCATCGTCGAAAGCGGGCTCGATATCCCGTCGGCCAATACGATCATCATCCACCGCGCCGACCGCTTCGGCCTGGCCCAGCTTTACCAGCTGCGCGGACGTGTCGGACGCTCCAAGATCCGCGCCTATGCCTATATGACGACGCCCGCCGACACGGTGCTGAGTGAAGTCGCGGAAAAGCGCCTCAAGGTGCTGAGCGACCTCGATTCGCTGGGTGCAGGTTTCCAGCTGGCCAGCCACGATCTCGATATTCGCGGCGCAGGGAATTTGCTGGGCGACGAGCAGTCCGGTCATATCCGCGAAGTCGGCTTCGAACTCTACCAGTCCATGCTCGAGGATGCGATCCTGGCGGTGAAGGCCGGCGATGCGGGACTAGAGAAGGACCGCGAGGGTCTGTCGCCGCAGATCACCGTCGATGCGCCGATCATGATTCCCGACGATTACGTGCCCGACCTCGCCGTGCGCATGGCGCTTTATCGCCGCCTCAACGATGCCAAGGACAAGGCCGAGATCGAAGGACTTGCGGCCGAGATGATCGACCGTTTCGGCGAACTGCCCGAACCGACCAAGAACCTGATCCGCCTGATCGAGATCAAGCACCAAGCGATCGAGGCGAACATTGCCAAGATCGATGTCGGCGCGCGCGGCACTTTGGTCAGTTTCCACAAGGACGACTTCCCCGACCCTGCCGGCCTGCTCGCCTATGTCGACCGGCTGCAAGGCACGGCCAAGCTGCGCCCCGACATGAAGCTGGTGATCAACCGCGCCTGGGGCGATCCGCAAAGCCGCCTCAACGGGCTGTTCCAGCTGACCAAGGGGCTGAGCGGGATCGTCAGGAAAGCCAGGAAGAAGGCGGGCTAACCCGAAGTCTCGCGCTATTGCGCCTGCTGCGCCTGTTGCGCGGCTTCAATGTGCGCGTTGGCCGCCATCTGTACGCGCTGCGCCAGTTCCTCGCTATTCTGCGTGCGCTGGGCGATCTGGTTGTAGCGCTGCGGCGCAATGCCGGTCTGTTGCAGAACCGATTCCAACGCCGCCTGCTTCTGCTGTTCGTCCATCGCCTCGTCGGCGGCAATCTGCTGGACCAGCAGGGCGGCCATGGCAAACCGGCTGACTTCCTGGTCGGATATCGCTGCCGGGGCTGCTTGCGGTGCGGGCTGTGCTTGCTGCGCGGCGGCGCCTGTCGCCATGAGGGCGGGAGCAAGAGCGAGCGCGAATGCGAATTTCATATAGTCCTCCGAGATTGGAGGGGCGCGATAGGGATCGTGTTGTTCGTCACAACCGGGGATCGGCTCGGTCGTGGCTCATGTGGGGTGGATCGGCCTCGATCCCGCCCTTCGCTTGATCGTCAGCTCACCGCAGCAGCACGCAGCGCTGCCAGGTTTGCTCCGGTAATGGCATCGATATTCGCCTCGATGCGCTCCTTCGGCCAGTCCCACCAGGCAATGTCCAGCAAGGCCTTGGCGGTTTTCTCGTCGAAACGGGGCTTGAGCGGTTTGGCGGGGTTGCCGCCGACAATCGTATAGGGTTCCACGTCTTTCACCACGACCGAATAGGCCGAGATGATCGCGCCATCGCCAATCGTTACCCCGGGCATCAGTACTGCCCCCATCCCGATCCATACATCGTTGCCGATCACCGTATCGCCCTTGCGATCGGGCAGGTCGAACAGCTTGAGCACATCCGCCATGGTCATGGAGGAATCCATCGTGAAATTGGAAAAGGGATAGGTCGAGAAACCACTGGTATCGTGATTGGCCGAACTGGTGATGATCCGCACGCCGTGCGCGATCTGGCAGAACTTGCCGATTACCAGCTTCTCCGGACTCGGCGGAAATAGGTAGGGCGCGAGATAGCCAGCATAGTCTTCCAGCTCTTCCAGATGCCCGAAATAGGTGAAATCACCGATCTCCATCCGGGGATGGTCGATCACCTGGTTAAGCTGGACCACCGTCTTCACCACCGTTCCGTCAGGCATGACCATGGGATGCGGCGTGTTTGGATTAAGTGTTGGCATGGGGCACCCGCTGTTTTGAAGTGACCGATTCTCGGCTTTGCGGCGCTCTATCTGCCTTGCGTGACAAGCGGAAGCTCTACGTCCCCGAAGGTGCGACCTATCGGCCTAGTAGCCCGGCAAAATCGGAAGCACGCATGGGCTTGGCGCCCAGGTAGCCTTGCCAACCGGCGCAGCCCTCGCGCACTACCGCCTCGCGCTGCTGCTCGGTCTCGATACCCTCTGCAATCACATCGAGGTCGAGCGCATGGGCCATGGCGATGATACCGCGCAGCACTTCCAGATCGCGCCCGTCACGCGTGATTCCGTCGACCATGATCCGGTCGAGCTTGAGGTAATGCAGCGGGAGGACCTTCAGGTAGCGAAAGTTGCAGAAGCCCGCGCCGAAATCGTCAAGCGCCACTTTGACACCTCGGCTCACAAGCTGCTCCAGCAATACGGATGCCTTGTCGAGCTGGTCGAACAGGGATTGCTCGGTAATTTCGAGCGTTACCCGCGACGGAGCAACGCCCGCATCCGCCTTGGCCTGCATCAGCCGGGGTACGAAGTCGGGTCCGGCAAGATCCGCCGGGGTTACGTTAAGTGAAAGCCGCAAGTGTTCCGGCCAGCTCGCCGCCTCGTGCAGAGCCTCCTCGAACACGAAAGCGGACAGCTTTTCAGCAAGTCCCGACATTCCAGCGATCTCGAACAGCGAATCCCCCGCAATCTCGCCAAATTGAGGATGCGCCCAGCGCACGAGCGCCTCGGCACCCGTCATCGCGCCGGTCCGGGAGCAGAATTGCGGCTGGAACAGCATGTCGACCCGGCGCAATTCGAGCGCCTCTGCAAGTTCGCGTGCCAGCGGATGATGCCTCATCCCGCGCCGGTCGGCCTTCTTGCGGCGATCGCCAATGATATCGATCAGTTGCATCCTGCCTTATTGGCGCATGAACCATCCCCCGTCATCTTCCTTGCTCCTTCGCGTTGCAAATCGGGACGCCGAACCATAGGGTTGCACCGCACCAAATCCATTGGGCGCGATCGGGGGCAAGTGTGAGCGACAAACCGCAATACCAACGGCTGGCACTGCTCTATTCGCAGTCCGACAGGGCGCGAAAGGCAGCCAAGGAGCTGTGCGAAAAGATCGATTTCGTGCCCACGGAAGAAGCCGATGCCGTAATCGCGCTCGGTGGTGACGGCACCATGCTCGATGCGCTGCACGAAATGCTCGATACCGGGCGGATCATCCCCGTTTTCGGCCTCAATCTCGGCACGGTGGGCTTCCTGATGAACCGCTATCACGGTGCCAACGGCCTGCGCGAAAGGCTTGCCGAGGCCAAGCCCATGGCGGTGAGGCCCTTGTGCATGGAAGCGGTCACGCAGAATGGCGAAACGCAGAGCTTCTATGCGGTAAACGAGGTGAGCCTGCTTCGTGAAACGCGCCAGACCGCCAAGATCGAGATTTCGGTCAATGGCAAGGTTCGAATTCCGGAACTGGCCGGTGACGGTATCCTGCTCTCCACGCCGGTGGGTTCGACGGCCTACAACCTCTCCGCCAATGGCCCGATCTTGCCACTCGATTCGCGTATGCTGGCACTCACCCCGATCAGCCCCTTCCGTCCGCGCCGCTGGAAGGGGGCCATCCTTCCGGAGAAGAGCAAGGTCACTTTCCGTGTACGGGAACCGGCCAAACGCCCCGTCGCCGTGGTGGGTGACCAAAAGGAAGTGCGCGACGTTGCCGAGGTTCATGTCGAGATTGCCTGCGACAAGGAAATGACGCTTCTCTTCGACCCCGGGCATGCCCTGGACGAGCGGATCGTGGCCGAACAATTCGCTGTTTGAGAGCAGCGCCATTTGAAGGGTTGCAAAAGCGGAATCGCGCCCATATAGGCGCACTCCTGCCTTCGGGCTGCTCCCCGATAGCTCAGCGGTAGAGTAGGTGACTGTTAATCACTTGGTCGTTGGTTCGAATCCAACTCGGGGAGCCATCAATTCTCATAACAATCTGTAATCACATGAGAATTCGGCTTGTCCTCTTGGCATGACAGGGCAGAAACCTGCGCTCCGGGAGCGTAACACGGCCCACCCCGCCATTTCGTGGTCGCTCAAACCGCATGAAGTGGAAGGCGCATGCTTTCCAGAATCGGCATCTCGCGCAACAAAATGGCGTAGCGGCACGCAGGGCAAGGTTGCATCGCAGCCACAAGGAATGTCCGATTAAGGCATTCCCGCGGGCGCTGTTAGTCCAAACGTAATTCTTCCCTCGAATTGACCCACATTCCCAATCGGGCCTCACCAACAGCAGCGCCGATGAGGACAATTGCCGGTCCATCACCAAGCGCAGTGCGCGCTGCGATCGGCAGCAGGTCGAGCCTCGTATGGAAATGGCGTTCTTCCGGGAGGCTGGCATTCTCGACCAGTGCGACGGGCGTGTCGCCCGGCAGCCCCGCCTCGATCAGGCCCCTGGCGATTTCAGGCGCGGAAGCCTTGCCCATATAGATGGCGAGCGTCGCCTGCGGATCGGCCAGCGCCTGCCAATCGAGCGATTGCACCTTGCCCTTCCGCGTATGCGCAGTGACGAAGGTCAGTCTCCGCGCAGTCCCGCGCAGCGTCAGCGAGGTCCCGAGACCGGCAGAAGCAGCGCTGGCGGCGGTCACGCCGGGGCATATCCGCACCGGCACTCCGACTTCGCGGCAGGCGGTCAGTTCCTCCATCGAACGCCCGAAGATCGACGGATCGCCGCCCTTCAGGCGCACAACCCGCTCACCCGCCAAAGCTGCCTCGACCAGCAGCATATCGATGGTCTTCTGGTCCTTCGAATGGCGCCCTGCCCGCTTGCCCACCGATACCAGCCGCACATGGTCCGGGATCAGATCGAGCACACCCTGGCCCACCAGCGCATCATGGAATACCACGCTGGCCGCGTGAATCAGCTTCTCCGCCTTGCGCGTCAGCAAGTCGGGATCGCCGGGTCCGGCGCCGACCAGCCAGACTTCTCCGGACGAGATCATGGGCGCGCTCACTGCTCCACCTCGGCCGCGGCATCGATCATCGCACCGGCCAGCGCCGCATAGGCGGCAGACCATGCCTCGTTGAGTTCGTCCGACCAGTCATCGCCAAGGCCCATTTCGAGCGTGAAGAGCAAGGTCGCGCCAACCACGGGATAATGTTCGGGCTTGGCGCCGTAGGCGACGTGCCTGCGCCCGAGTTGTTGCACTGAGGGGAGGATATCCTCAAGCCGCGTCAATCCGTTCACCGCCACGCCAAGCATGGTCATCAGTTTACGCTTCTGTTCGGCCATATCGTCCGGAAACAGGTGGCGCACGGCCGGCGCCTGTTCGAACAGGCGCTTGTAGAAGATATCTGCGGCCTTCTCGGCCAAGGGTGTGACCTTGGCAAAGCTTTCCTGGACGAGGGAAATCTGATCTGGCGTCATTCTGCGGCCTCCCTTGCGGTCTGGGACAAATCCTCGAGAATTCGTGCGATAAGCGGGCGACAGGAGCCGCAATTGGTTCCTGCCCGGCAAGCTTCGCCCACGGCCTTCACCGAGCAGGCACCCTGCTCGACCTCGGCAGCGATCTCCTTCTCGCCAATATCGTGACAGACGCACACGATCTTGCCCCTGTCTGGCAGTGGCTTCGAGGGACGCCCGGCCAGCAATTCCTCCATCTGCGCGTCAGGCTTGGCGAACTGCTTCTCGATCCAGTCCCGCCGCGGCAGGCGCCCTGTTCGAGTGACAAACAGAACGGCCAGCAATCCACCATCCTGTGCGAGCACGGAAATACGCAGCATGCCCCGTTTGCGGTCGGAAACTTCGCTACGCAGGCCAGCGGGCAAGAGGCGCTCCACATCCACCGCACCCATTCCAGCCAGTTCGGTCAGCCAGCCCCCTGCAATCCGCGCCCTCGCCCAATAGGAACAATCGGGCTGCACAATGTCGCGAGTCAGCAGGAAAGCCCGCCATTCCGGCGCGAAAGTGGCAAGCTGTACAGGCGTGTTCTTGAAGCCGGGCTGGCCCGATACAGGATCCTTGGCAGGGTGCACCAGCAGTCCGGTCCGCCCGCCTCCCGAATTGGCATCGGTGAAGTGCATCGGCACGAAGACCTGCCCGGGTGCCTGTGCGTCGCTGATGATCACCCGGTAGATGCTCTCACCCTGCCTCGTGGTGGCCTTGGCAAAACCGTGATCCGCCAATCCAAGACGTTCGGCATCCTCGGCTGAAACTTCCAGGATCGGCTCTCGCAGATGCCTGGAGAGGCTGGACGATAGCCCGGTGCGCGTCATCGTGTGCCACTGGTCGCGATAGCGCCCGGTATTGAGTACCGTCTCGGCGGTACTTTGCGTGCTTTGTGCAACCGGAACCAATCTTGCCCTTCCGCCAGGATGTGAAAAGGAACGCTCGAGCGGGAACCTTCCACCCCATTGGAACGGCTCCATCTTCTCGTAATCTTCGTCCCTGCAATCCGCCCACTGCGTCAGGTCGAGACACTTGCCCTGCTCCACCGAGAGGCCGGTCATCGCCGCATATTCGCGAAAGATTGCAGCAGGCGAGGAAAAGTCGAACGCTTCCCGGAAACCGAGACGGGCGGCCACATCGCAAATGATCCGCCAGTCGGCACGCGCCTCGCCCGGTGCGGCGAACAGGTTGCGCTGGCGCGAGATGCAACGTTCCGAATTGGTCACCGTCCCGTCCTTCTCACCCCAGCCGAGCGCGGGCAGACGGACATGGGCAAATTTGGCCGTGTCGGTATTTGCAATGACATCGGAGACCACGACATGCGGGCATTTCGCCAGCGCCGCGCGGACAAAGCCGGCATCGGGCATGGAAACCGCCGGATTGGTGGCCATGATCCAGAGGAACTTCACCTTCCCCTCATGCACGGCGTTGAACAGGTCGACAGCCTTCAGCCCCGGCCCTTCGCAAAGATCGGGCGCTTCCCAGAATTGTGAAACAGCAGCCCGCTCATCATACGAAAAGCCCAGATGACAGGCGAGCATGTTGGCCAGACCGCCAACCTCGCGCCCACCCATGGCATTGGGCTGGCCGGTGATGCTGAAAGGCCCCGCACCCGGCTGGTTGATCCGCCCGGTGGCAAGATGGAGATTGATGATCGCATTGCCCTTGTCCGTGCCGCACACGGACTGGTTGGCCCCCTGGCTGAACAGCGTGACCATGCGCGGATTGTCCGCAACGAGACACACCAGGCGATCGAACACGTCCTGGTCAATTCCATGGGAATCAGCGTCCAGCGCTTCGAAGTAACCTTCGGGAAGCTCGCAATTCTGCTCGATGAATTGAAGATCGAGCAGGCCCTTCCCGGCGCAGGCGGCCAGCAGCGCGTTGAACAGGGCGACATCGCCATCGGGAGCAATGGGGATATGCAAATCTGCCAGTGCCGCGGTCTCCGTCCGGCGCGGATCGATGACCACCAGCCGCGTGCCGCGCTTCTCACGCTGACGCTCGATCCGCTGCCAGATCACCGGATGGCACCAGGCGGTATTGGACCCGACCAGCACGATCAGATCGGCATGGTCGAGGTCGTCGTAGGAACAGGGCACCACGTCCTCTCCGAATGCCCGGTTGTGCGCGGCCACCGCGCTGGCCATGCAAAGCCTTGAATTGGTATCGATATTTCCCGTACCGATGAAGCCCTTGGCGAGCTTGTTGGCGACGTAATAGTCCTCGGTCAGCAATTGCCCCGATACGTAGAGCGCGACGCTGTCTGGACCATGTTCGCTGATCGTCTCGCGAATGCGCGTCGCCACATCGTCGAGCGCTGCGTCCCAGCTGACCCGCTCCTCCCCGATCATCGGATGCAGCAGGCGCCCTTCGAGGCCCACGGTCTCGCCGAGATAGGTACCCTTCGAGCAAAGCCGCCCCTCGTTCGCCGGATGTGCGCGATCACCCTTGATCGTGACTTCGCGCTCGCCCCCCACGCGGGCCTTTATCCCGCAGCCCACACCGCAATAGGCGCAGGTCGTCTTGATGGAGCGCGAACCCGCCAAGGTCAGGCAGCCTGTGCCGGCTTGCTGGGAATGGGCAACGGTATCACCGCCTCGCGCAGCAGGAAGATGCGTCCGCCATCGACCTTGAGCGGGATGGTCGGCGTGCAGCCCTTATCATCGCCCAGCGCCTCTCCGCTCTTGAGCGAAATGCGCCAATTGTGCAGCGGGCAGGAAACACTGTCGCCATGGATGATCCCTTGGCTCAACGGCCCCTGCTTGTGCGGGCACTTGTTGACCAGCGCGTAGAACTCTCCGCGCATGGTGTGGAACACGGCTATCTCGTCCGCTCCTTCGACCGGCAGGGTGCGGGCAGTGCCCGGCTCGATCTGCGTGGTCGGGCCGATATCCAGCCACTTGCCGACATTGGTCTGCGGCATCATGCATTCTCCATGGAAAGCGGGCGCACCTCGGCGAGGTGGCTGTGCAGGTTCTTGTGGGCACCGGCTGCGCGGCCCGCCCAGGGATCGACCTGCCAGAAGCTCTGCGAGTAGCGGAAGCGGGCGGCGAGCCTGCCGATCCGCTCGGGATCGTCGAACATTTGCGCCTTGATCCAGTCGAGCCCTTTGCGCTCGAGCCAGGGCGCAGTGCGTTCAAGGTAATGCGCGTCCTCGCGATAGAGCTGGATGAAGGCGGCGCAATATTCCATCGCCTCCTCCTCGGTCTCGACCTTGCACAGCAGGTCGGTGGCGCGAACATGGATGCCGCCATTGCCTCCGACATGCAGCTCGTATCCGCTATCGACGCAGACCACGCCGAAATCCTTGATCGTCGCCTCGGCGCAATTGCGCGGGCAACCGCTGACAGCGATCTTGAACTTGTGCGGCATGTAGCTGCCCCAGGTCATCTTCTCGATCTTGACGCCGAGGCCGGTCGAATCCTGCGTACCGAAGCGGCACCATTCGGAGCCGACGCAGGTCTTCACCGTGCGCAGCGCCTTGCCATATGCATGGCCCGAGACCATTCCGGCGGCGTTGAGATCGGCCCAGACGGATGGAAGGTCTTCCTTCTTGATGCCGAAGATGTCGAGCCGTTGGCCGCCGGTCACCTTGACCATGGGCGCATCGTATTTCTCGACCACATCGGCGATGGCGCGCAGTTCCTTCGGGCTGGTCAAACCACCCCACATGCGCGGCACCACGGAATAGGTGCCGTCCTTCTGGATATTGGCGTGCAGGCGTTCATTGACGAAGCGGCTCTTCTCGTCGTCCTCATATTCACCCGGCCATGCACAGAGCAGGTAGTAATTGAGTGCGGGACGGCAGGAGGAACAGCCATCGGGCGTGGTCCAGTGCAGTTCCTGCATCACCTGCGGGATGAGCTTGAGCTCCTTCTCCAGGATCAGGCGACGCACATCGTCATGGGTGAAGCTGGTGCACTTGCACATGGTCTTCGGGCCGCTCTCGACAGCATCGTCACCCAGCGTGATCGCCAGCAGGCTTTCGACAAGGTTGGTGCAGGAACCGCAGCTGGCCGAAGCCTTGCAGGTGGAGCGCACTGCGTCGACGCTGTGGGCGCCGGCATCGATGCAGGAGACGACCTTGCCCTTGGATACGCCGTTGCAGCCGCAGATCTCTGCGTCGTCCGAAAGGGCGGCAACGGCGGAATTAGGGTCCGCAAGGGAACCCCCGCTGGCAAAGGCCTGACCGAAGATCAGCCCTTCGCGAATGTCGGAGATATCCTCCTCCTTCTTGAGGAGGTCGAAATACCAGTTCCCGTCGGCGGTATCGCCGTAGAGGACCGCACCGATGATCTTGTCGTCCTTGACGACAACGCGCTTGTAGACCCCGCGCGAGGCATCGCGCATGACGATATCCTCGCACTCGTCTCCGCCCGAAAAATCGCCGGCGGAAAAGAGATCGATTCCCGATACTTTGAGCTTGGTGGAAGTGACCGAGCCTTCGTAGCCGCTCGGCGCATCGGTGAGATGGTCGGCCAGCGAACGGCACATATCCCACAGCGGCGCGACGAGGCCGTAGCACAGCCCGCGATGCTGGACGCACTCGCCCACGGCGAGGATATCGGGGTCGGAGGTGACCATGTGATCGTCCACCACCACGCCGCGCTCGCATTCGAGATCGGCAGCCTTGGCAAGCCCGGTAGACGGCTTGATGCCCGCCGCCATGACGACGATGTCGGCTTTGACCTTGGTACCATCTTCCAGCTCGATCCCGACGACCTTGCCCTCCACGCCGTGAATGATCTTGGTGTTGGCGCTGGTCAGGATCGTCTGGCCGCGGCTTTCGAGTTCCTGCCGCAGCAGGTAGCCCGCCGCCTCGTCCAGCTGGCGTTCCATCAAGGTCGGCATCAGGTGAACGACGGTGACCTTCATGCCACGGAGCGAGAGGCCATGCGCAGCCTCCAGCCCGAGCAGGCCACCGCCGATCACCACTGCATCGCCGCCCCGCTCGGCAGCGGCGAGCATTGTGTCGACATCGTCCAGGTCGCGGAAGGTCACGACGCCGGCGAGGTCATTGCCGGGAATAGGAATGATGAAGGGATCGGACCCGGTCGCGATCAGCAGCTTGTCGTAAGGTTCGACGCGACCCGAACGGCTGACGACGGTCTTGGCCTTGCGATCGATGTGGTCGATCGGATCGCCGCTCACCAGCGAGATCCCGTTTTCCTCATACCACGCGGCCGAATTGAGGACGATTTCATCGAAGGATTTCTCGCCGGCGAGTACGGGCGAAAGCATGATGCGATTATAGTTCACGCGCGGCTCGGCACCGAAAATCGTGATGTCGAATGCATCGGCATCGCGCTCGAGGATCTCCTCGACCGCGCGGCAGCCGGCCATGCCGTTGCCGATCACCACCAACTTCCTTTTTGCCGGTGCCTTGATCTTCGTCTGGGCGTTCATCGTCCAATTCCCTTGTCGACAACGCACGCAAAAAAGCCGCCAAGTCTGGATAGACTGGCGGCGCCATTGCCACGCTGTGATCTGATCTGTCAGCGAGAGGGCCGTTTCGTCCGCCAATGGACGGGCACACTGATCGCTGTTTTTGTATTAACCGATTCGGGGTGGCGGCGGCAAGCCTGTTTTTTGCAGTGCAACACCAAAGTGCCGCCACCCCCTCCTGCATTAGAAGCTATATTCGGCCTGGAGCCAGAATTTGGTGGTATCGATGCCAAAGCCCTTGGCATTGTAGTCGGCGAACTTGGCAAGCAGGCCAACGGGTCCGGCGCGGAAGCCAAGCGAGGCATCCCATTCCGAACCGTAGTTCAGGCCGCCAAAGTCGGCATCGAATTCGTGGTAGACGACGGTCGCCGTGAAGGTGCTCACGCCGGGGATGGTGAACTGCTTGCGGATCGAGCCGTAATAGTCGCGCACGCCATTGGCCGGCGTCACCAGGAAAAGGTCTGCCCAGCCCTGGAAGGCATGGATCGTCGCCATCGGTGTCTGGAAGGAAGCGACGCCGCCATCGCTGCCCAATTCCTCATAGCCTGCGGTCAGCGTGAAACCGGCAATGCTCCCGCCTGCCGAAAGGGCGATATAGTCAGCGTCATAGGCGGTCGGGTTGCCGCCTGCATCGCCCTGCGTCGCATAGGTCGCGCTCAGGCTCAGGCTCGGCCCGCCGAGCGGGATAGTGGCACTGGCCATTGCCCCGATCGTATCGCTGGAGAATGCAAGCCGCGTATCGTAGTCGATCAGGTAGGCGAAGGCCTTCACCTTCACGTTCGATGTGACGTCGGCACCGGCATTGAGAAAGAAGAAGTTCCCGTCGAAATGTTCGTTCGGGCTGTCGCTCCCGAAGATCGTGCGCTGGCTGATCGAATAGGTGCCGTCGAAGGAGAACGGTCCGACAGACAGCTGCCCGCGAACGGCGTCGAAGGTCTGCTCGTTCTGGCGCCAGCCGACATTACCGACGAAGCGCGCATTGTCGAGGATGATGCGCTGACGGCCCACGGTAAACCCGCTGCCATTGTCCATGTAGGAGAATTGCAGGCGGTTTAGTTCCAGCGACTCGGGATCGGCAACGACAGAGAACGGCTCCACGCCATTGCCCGGGAGGGTGTCGTTATAATCGTCGACAAGTGCGAGCGTACCCTCGCCCTCGACGAGGAACGAAATGCCGCCGGACTTGATCTCTCCGCCAAGGCGAAGACGCGCAGTCACAGCATCGGCATCGCTTACCGCATTGTCCTGGTCGACCATTTCGTAGCGCACGCGTGCAGCGGCGCTGAGATCGAAAGTGATTTCATCGGTGATCGCGATCGGATCGCCAGGCCCGGCAATGGCCGGAGTGGCGGTACACAGAACGGAAACGGCGGCAAAAAGGCTAATCTTCGTACGCATCGGGTTACCTCCCTTGACCGTCCCCACCGGACGGCCTTCCAGAATCGGAATGAGAAGCGAGCCCCGTTGCCCGCTGGACGCCGGGCAAGCCCGGCTATGTCTGTATTTCGCGAAGGCGGCCCCCTTGCCGCCTCCGGCCCCTCCCAGGGTCAGAAGTCAGGCTGCCTTTGCGGCTGGCCCGTGATCATATTCAGCGAGGAAATGCAGCACTTCCTGCCGGTACTGGTAGAATTTCGGATCCTCGAGCAAGAGCTTGCGATCGCGCGGGCGCGGCAAGTCCACTTCGAGGACCTTGCCGATCGTGGCCCTCGGGCCGTTGGTCATCATGACAACCTTGTCCGCCAGCAGGATCGCCTCGTCGACATCATGCGTCACCATGATCGCAGTAACCTTGGTGCGGTTCCATGTCTCGACCAGCACGTCCTGCAAATCCCAGCGCGTAAGACTGTCGAGCATGCCGAATGGCTCGTCGAGCAAGAGCAGGCGCGGGCTGAGGGCGAAAGCGCGTGCGATACCGACACGCTGGCGCATGCCGTTGGACATTTCCGCAGCGAGCTTTTCCTTTGAGTCTCCGAGTCCGACACGGTCGAGATAGTAATCGACGATATCCTTGCGCTCGCCCCTGGAGGCATGGGGATAAACCCGCTCCACGCCCAATGCGACATTCTGCCGAGCGGTGAGCCATGGCATCAGGCTGGGTGCCTGGAAGACCACCGCCTTGTCAGGACCAGCAACGCTGATTTCACGGTTTTCGAGCACGATGCCGCCGCCGGAAATCTCATTCAGGCCTGCTGCCATGGTCAGCACGGTCGACTTGCCACAGCCCGAATGGCCGATCAGCGAGATGAACTCGCCCTTGTCCATCTGCAGGTTGAAATCCTCAACCACCGTCAGCGGGCCATTAGGCGTCGGATAGACCTTGTCGAGCTTGAAGAATTCCAGGTAGCGCTTGTCGACCGGGCTCTGCGCCGCCTCGCGATAGGCCTTTGGAGGGGGTGCGAGGTCGAGCGGAGTGACATTGGGAAGGTCGACAGAGCTGTCGCCAATGCTGCCGCTTTCCGCATTGAGAGAGCCGAGATAGGAGACGATCTCCTTGCGCAGGCGCTGGAAATGAACGTCGTCATTTACCGCCTCGCGGTCGCGCGGTCGCGCCACATCGACATCCCATATCTTGCCGATCCGTGCCGCAGGCGAAGGGGTAAGCGCCGCGACACGGTCGGCAAGGAGGAGTGCTTCGTCCACGTCGTTGGTGACGAGGAGAATAGTGCGCCCTTCTTCCTTTCGAATACGTTCGATCTCGTCCTGCAACTTGGCTCGGGTCAGCGCATCGAGCGCGGAAAGCGGCTCGTCGAGGAGCAGTATTTCCGGTTCCATCGCCAGGGCCCTCGCCACAGCTACGCGCTGGCGCATGCCGCCCGATAGCTGGGCAGGTTTGCGATCCATCGCATGGCCGAGTCCGACCAATTCGACCTTCTGTCGTACCAGCGCGGCACGGTCGGCGCGGCTGCGATCCTTGTGAACCGCGTCGACCGCCAAGGCTACATTCGCCTCCACGCTGAGCCACGGAAACAGCGAGTAGGACTGGAAAACGAGGCCGCGATCCTTGCCTGTCCCGTCAATCGGCTTGCCGCGTAGCAGGATCTCACCGCCATCGGGCTCGACCAACCCGGCGACCGAATTGATCAGCGTGGTCTTGCCGGCTCCGGAAAAGCCAAGGATGGCAACGAATTCGCCTTCGGCAATGTCGAGGTCGATCCCACCCAGGACTTCGGTCGTACCGCCCGACTGCCCCTTGTAGGTCTTGGTGACACCCTTGAGTGAGAGAATTGTCGTCATGATATCCCTCACACCGTGCGGTTCTTGGAAGCGAGTGCCTGCAGGCCCATCATCAGCCTGTCGAGCCCGAAGCCGATGAAGCCGATGACAACCACGGCGAACATGATGCGGGCGAGCGACTGGCTGGAGCCGTTCTGGAACTCATCCCATACGAACTTGCCGAGGCCGGGGTTCTGGGCGAGCATTTCCGCCGCGATCAGCACCATCCAGCCCACCCCCAGCGACAAGCGCATGCCGGTGAAGATGTAAGGCAGCGAGCTCGGCAGGACGAGACGGGTTAGCTTGGCGAACCAGCCCAGCTTGAGCACGCGGCCCACGTTCAGCAGGTCCTTGTCGATGCTGCTCGTGCCGACTGCGGTATTGATCAGCGTCGGCCAGAGCGAGCACAGCATCACCACCAAGGCGGATATGATGAAGGCCTTGGGCAGCAGCGGATCAGCGCTTGTGACAAGGGCCGAGATGACCATGGTCACGATCGGCAGCCATGCGAGCGGGCTAACCGGCTTCATGATCTGGACCAGCGGGTTGATCGCCGCATTGACCACGGGCGAGAGTCCGCAGACCAGGCCGATGGGAACCGCCACGATGGTGGCAAGGAAGAAGCCAAGCGCCACGGTTTCCAGCGAAGTCACGATCTGGTCGAGGAATGTCGGCGGACCGGCATAGTCGAAATCGGTCACGCGCTCGGGCGTTCCGGCAGCGACATAGGCCGCATTGCGCGCATCCTGGTCAGCATAGAATTGCGCCTCGACATCCTTGGCTGCCGACCATTCGTCGAACAGGGCGAAACCCTGTTCGGAAACTTCGACCGGTCCTGGCAGCGCACCGAGCGAGGTGTCGACCTGCGGAGCAAGTGCAGCCCAAAGGCCGAGGAAGATGAGGATGCCGAGGACCGGGGGCAGCATACCCTTGATCATCGTGGGCAGCTTGCCCGCCAGGACAGGGCTGGCTGACCTGCTCGATGCCGGCTTCTCGGACGATTGCGCAGCCTCGGTTGCCGGGGAAGCGGTGGCAGGTGCCTCCGCTTCCGTATCGTCGATCGGCTGTGTGTCTGCATAAGCCGTGGCCATGGTGGAATTCCCTTCGGTCATGGGTTCGTTCAGCTTCCGGTGACGCCCGAAGCCGTCACGCGCTGGCCCTGCTGCAGGCCAATCGGGAACTGCGACAGGTAGGTGTTGGGCTGGCGGCCGTTATACGTAATGCCGTCGATGAAACCGTCCTGCGGAGCGCGGAAACCGTCAGTCTCCGGCACGTCGCCTTCTTCAAGCACGCCGCTCTCGACGAGCTGGTTGGCAGCGGCGAGATAGAGGTCCGGGCGATAGACCGCTTCGGCAGTCTGGAAGTACCAGTCGTCGGTCTTGTCTTCGGCGATCTGGCCCCAGCGGCGCATCTGGGTGAGGTACCAGATGGCGTCCGAATAATATGGATAGCCGGCATATTTATCGAAGAAGATGTTGAAGCCTTCGGCCGGGCGCGTGTCGCCCTGTTCGAAGGTGAAGACGCCGGTCATGGAAGCGGCAATCACCTCGGCATCGGCGCCGACATAATTCGGGCGGCTGAGGATCTCGACCGCTTCGGCGCGGTTGGCGCCGCCATCGGCATCGAGCCATTGCTGGGCGCGGATAATGGCGCGCAACATGGCGGCGGTGGTGGCTGGGTAGCGCTCGGCGAAGTCCTCGCGCAGGCCGAAAACCTTCTCCGGATTGTCGTCCCAGATCTCGTCATCGGTAATCACCGGAACGCCGATGCCCATGAATACGGCCTGCTGGTTCCAGGGCTCGCCGACGCAATAGCCTTCGATCGTCCCGGCTTCGAGCGTGGCGGGCATCTGCGGTGGAGGCGTGACCGAGAGGTTCACGTCCGCATCGACCGTGCCGGTCACGTCGCCATCGGTGTAGAAACCGGGGTTCAGGCCGCCCGCGGCAAGCCAGTAGCGCAGCTCGTAATTATGCGTGCTGACCGGGAAGACCATGCCCATGTTGAACGGCTTGCCCTCGGCCTCGAACTGCTCGACCACTGGCTGCAGGTAGGAAGCCGAGATCGGGTGCACCGGATTGCCGTCGGAGTTTTCGGGCAGGTCCTCGCGGATCATGTTCCACACGCGGTTGGACAGGGTGATTGCGTTGCCGTTGAGGTCGAGGCTGAGCGGAGCGATCAGGTCGGCCTGCGTGCCGTAGCCGATGGTCGCGGCAATCGGCTGCCCGGCGAGCATGTGTGCCCCGTCAAGTTGGCCGCCGATTACACCGTCGAGCAGCACCTTCCAGTTAGCCTGCGGCTCGAGCTGCACGTTGAGGCCCTCCTCGGCGAAGAAACCTTTTTCCAGCGCGATGGCTAGCGGCGCCATGTCGGTCAGCTTGATGAAGCCGAACTTGAGGTTGGGCTTCTCGATAGCGCCGTCCAAATTGGCGGCGACGACGCTTTCGCCCGCTGCCTCGCTGCCGGCGTCGGAGCCGCAAGAAGCAAGTGCCAGGCTTGCTGCCGTGGCGGCTATTGCGAACGACAGGCGCTTCGAAAAATCACGACGCGAAAAGCTCATTGGTCCAAACCTCTTTGCCAGCGCACAACACGAAAAAGCCGCCTCGAAATGGGTCCTGTTGAGGAACCAGTTCGGGCGGCGACGTTGCCACGCAATGTTGAAACAGACCGGAGACCCGACGATCACCCATCAGCGGGTGCAAGTGCTCCGTTCGACGCATTAGATATGCGATTCGCGGCTTCCACGTAAAGAGACTTTTTGCATTGCAGCGTAATTTTTCTGTTCAAGGCAGTGCATCGAGATATGCTTTTGCTGCCACGGGATCGAACGTCTTACCGTCGAAAAACTTGTTTTCCGACAGCGTGATAGAGCCCTGCTGCGTTCCCACCTGGGTCAATTGTGTGACACTGCCTTCGACCTTCGAATTAGCTGCGGGTAGGTCATCTCCCGTAGCCTTCAACGCGGTCCGATAGATGTCCGGACGGAACACGCGCGCGGCTTTTTCTGCGTCGGATTCGTCGAACTCGAACTGATCCCAGCGGACCATCTGGGTGTACAGCCAGACTGCCTGGCTGACCCAGGGGAAGTTGGCCGCTTCGCTGTGCTGGAACATGAAATCGGGAAAATGCACCGGCACCGCGCCATGGGTCAGGACGAGCTTGTCCGAAATAGCCCTCGCGACAAGCTGTTCGTCTCCGGCGAGGTAGTTCTCGGAGGCCAGCAGGCGCGCATTTTCCTCGGTATTGGCAGGGTCGATGAAATGCTTGCCGGCACGGCGCATGGCCCGGATGAGTCCCTCAACTTCCTCGCGCCTGTCATCGAGTACGGGCTCGCGCATGGCGAGCACCTTCTCGACGCCGCGACGCCAGATCTGTGCCGTCGCCAGCACGATGGTACCCACATCGCGTTCGACGCAAACGGAGTTCCACGGTTCACCCACGCAGGCGCCGTCGATCTCGCCATTGGCCAAGGCATCGGCCACGAAAGGCGGCGCGACGGTGAGGATTTCAACGTCAATATCGGGCCGGATTCCGCAGGCGGCAAGCCAGTAGCGAAGCTTGTAGTTGTGGCTCGAATAGCGATGCACCACGCCGAACCGCAGTTTCCGTCCCGCTGAAACCGCTTCGTCGACTTCCGCCCTCAGCTTCGCTCCGACCATTACGGGATCGCAAAAAGCATCCGAATTACAGACTCTTGCAGCAAGGTCCTTGGCCATGGTCACGGCGTTGCCATTGAGCCCCAACACGAAAGGGGCGGCAAGCGGCTGAGCCGGCCTGCCGCGTCCCAATGTCGTCGCAATGGCAAGCGGCGCCAGCATGTGCGCGGCGTCGGTGTGGCCATACAGCAGCCGGTCCAGCACGGTCGCCCAGCTCACATCCTTGACGAAGCTGAGACGCAGCCCCTCTTCCTCGGCAAACCCGTGTTCCTGCGCCAGGATCGGCAGGCAGGCATCGACCAGCGGCAGGAACCCGATTGTCAGTTCGCGTGTCGCCATCGGTTTCAGTCTCCTCCAATCAGGTCATGTGCGGTCACTACCGCTTCGGCGATTTCGGCAATGCGTTTGCTCGAGGACATCGCCTTGCGGCGCAGCTCGGCATAAGCTTCGGGTTCGCTCACGCCCTTGCTATCCATGAGGATTCGCTTGGCGCGGTCGATCGTCTCTCTCTCGGCCAACTTGCCCTTGGCTTCGGCAAGGTCGCTTTGCAGGCGTGCGAAGGCATTGAAGCGCTTTACCGCAAGGTCGAGGATCGGCTTGATGCGATTGGCGGAAAGCCCATCGACGACATAGGACGAAACGCCGGCATCGATCGATGCAGCGATGGATTCGTCATCGCTCTCATCGACGAACATGGCAATCGGGCGGGACAGGACCCGGCTCACGGAAAAGTACTCTTCGAGTACGTCGCGAGACGGATTGCCCAGATCGATCAGGACAATATCGGGCCCGATTTGCTCAATTCGCGCAAGAAGCCCCTGGCGATCGGTAAGGATATGGATTTCGGGGTTGTCGAGTTCGGCCAGCCCTTCCTCGATGATCGAGGCACGCGCTGCGCTTTCATCGACGATGGCGATCTTCATGACGCGCATATTGCACTGCAACATGAGTTACACAAGGTCGCACAGGACTGAACGGGCAACCGCGTGCTTGCATAAGCTCGGAGCTCATCGCTTCCCGCTCGGTTGATTTTCAACTGTCTCCCTTCACCGTCCGCAACGGAAGAGCGAACGGACACCCCGAACCTGACCTGGTTCGGTCCGAAGAGGAGTTATTCAATCGAATCGGCAGAACTGGACGCGCGAGACCGCGCCTCCTCCGCCCCCAAGGGCGGAAGAGACCGGACGGCTTCGGATTTCCCTAGTGCGACTGCGCCGTGAAGGGCGGAACGTAGACCTGGCCGCGTCCCGGCTTGCGGAAGCGCAACGCGAACTTGTCGCTGGTGGGTTCAACCTCGCGAGGACTGACGTCGTGCGGATCGTCCAGATTGTGAAGCAGGCTGCTGCGCGCTTCTAGCTCGAACCCGGCATCGGTGACCTGTTCGACCACCGCTTCGGGATCGATGCGGTGCAGGGTCGAAGTGGCTGTCAGGCCGGTCCCCGGAGCCGAGTGGTCTTCCACGAAATAGATGCCATTGGGCTTGAGCGCATTGAACGCCCAGTCATTGACCTCGGCAATATTGCCATTGGCCATGTCGTGATAGTTTTCCGTGGTCCAGACGAGGTCGACTTCCTCGGGCAGCTGGGTCTCCGCATAATCGATCACCACCACCTCGACATTGCCATATTCGGCCGCGAGCGCGTTGATCCCGTCGAGCCCCCCGGGACGGTTGGCGAAGAAGGCGGGCATAAGCGCATAGACCTTGCCGGTTGGACCGACGCTGGCAGCCAATACGCGCGTGTAATAGCCGCCACCAGGCGCGATTTCGGCAATCGCCATGCCCGGCTCGACACCGGCGAAGCGGGTGATTTCGGCAGGCTTGCGCAGCGGATCGCGCGCCACATCGGCTTCGGGACGACGTGGATCGGCGACCGAGCTTGCGATGGCCGCCTGGATTTCGACGGAAGTGGGGCCCGAGGTCGTCGCGCAAGAGGCGAGCAGTCCGGCACAAATCGGCACCAGAAAAAGGCGTTTCATGACATCTCTCCCAAGTTTCGCTCGGGAAGCTATCTTGCCAGGCGCCGATAGCAAAGAGTCAATTTGTCGCCGCGATGCTCCTCTGGCTGTCGAGCAGACGCACAGCCTGCAGTCCGACGATCACCACCAAGCCGATCATCGCCGCGCCGAAATACCACGGCGCATCCATCGCCACCTCTCCATAGATCAGGCCGAACACAGGAGGAGCAACGATACGCCCTATCGCGTTGGAGGCCATGAGTAGGCCCATCGTGCTGCCCTGCCTCTCCGGTGGCGTATTGCGGCTGAGCAGCGCCCCGGCGGAGGGGAATGCAAGGCTGTGCCCGGTCATCAGCATGCCCATAAGGATCACGCCCGACCACGGCATGCGGATCACCGGCTGCAGCAGCATGGACAGGGCCAGCAGGGCAAGACCAATGACGATCACCCTTGCCTCGCCATAGCGGTGGACCAGCGGGCCGATCAGAACGAGTTGGGCGAACAGCCCACCTCCGCCAATAGCCAGGAAGGCAAAGCCGAGATCATTCGCGCTCCACCCGAAATTGGCTTCGCTCCACAGGCCATAGACAGCCTCCATGGATGCGAAGGCGGCAATTCCGAAGAAGGAAATGATGAACAGCCGCGCCAGCAGCGGCTCTCTCGAAACGAAGCGGAAGGCCTCGGAATATTTCGGCATCGGGCGCCCCTTGCCTGTGGGCTCCACCGCATCGCGCAACACCGCCATGCACCAAAGGCTGGCAAGGATCGACAAGCCACCAGCAAGGAAGATCGGCAGGCGGAAGCTCTCCGCCACCACCTCGTCACCGGCGAAGACGCCGCCCAGTACCGGCCCGAAAGCGAAACCGAGGCTGAAGGCCGCCCCGAAATATCCCATGGTCTTGGCGCGCCGCTCGGGCGGGGAAACATCGGCGATGAAGCCCTGGCAAACGCTCAGCGTGCCCGAAAAGAATCCGCTGACAATGCGGATCAGGATCGCCGCCCAAAGGGTGGGTGCATAGGCGAAGGCGAAATAGGAAAGCCCGGCAATCAGGGTAGTGACGACCAGCACCTTGCGCCGCCCCCAAGTGTCCGACTGGCGACCCCAGAAGATCTCGCCAAAGACATTGCCGAAGGAATAGGCGGCAAAGAGCAGCGCGATCTCGAACGAATCGGCATCGAACACCTGCCCGTAAAACGGGAGCAGCGGCAGGATCAGGCTGAAACCGGCGATATTGATGAATACCGCAACCAACAGCGGTGGCAGCCGCCTATCCATTATAGCGCGGCTCCGGCAGGCCTTTCACACCCAGTCCTTCGATCACATAGTTCCAGCCATCGCCATCCGCGGGTTCGCGGCCAAGGAAGCTCGGGTCGATGGAGGGAACGAAGAGCCGGTCGAGATCGGGACCGAAGAACATGCAGCTGGCGGGAAGCTTGGTGGGCATTTCGATGGCCTGCTTCACATCTCCCTTTGGCGATATCTGGAGGACAACCCCGCCCTCGCAGATCGCCACCCACAAATCGCCAGCGGCATCAACGGTCGCCCCGTCCGGAATCGGGCCAAAATCGCTGGAATTGAAGAACTCGCGGCGATTGGTCGCAGCGCCCGAGACGTCATCATAATCGTAGGCGTAGATCACATGTGCCATGGAATCGGCGTGGTAGAGTGTTTTTCCGTCGGGCGACCAGCAGGGCCCATTGCCAAGCGTGAGCCCGCTATCGAGCTGGGCGATATGTCCACCATCGAGGCTGAAGAGCCCGCCGATCGGTTCCGCCGCCTTGCGATGGCTGGTTCCGAATATGAAACGCCCCTTGCTGTCGACCTTGCCATCGGCAAGCTGGATATCGGGATTGGGCGGGTCCATCAGCGCAAGCGGGACCACTTCCCCGCTGTCAAAGTCGAGCGCATGGACACCATCGACAAGCGCCACGATCGCCCCGCCATTCTCGCGCAGTGCCATGGAACCGATCATATCGGGTACGTCCCATTCACGATGGTCCCCACTCTCCGGATGCCAGCGAAGCACCTTCTTTTCGAGGATATCGATGTAGTAGAGCGCCTGCTCCGCCACATCCCAAACAGGGCCCTCGCCAACCGAACGTCGCGGCAGGTCCAGTCGCTTGATCTCCATCACCCACTCCTTCCCCGCAAGGAACAATAACGGACGTTACTGTTCAAGCAAGCGCGTTACATGCGATCGAGGATCAGCTGCGTCATGTACCGGGCGCCGAAGTGCGTGCTGTGGCCATAATCTTGAGCGATAGGTACGAAGTTGCCATTGCCATCGGGAACCACTGCGATGCAGCGATCACCCTCGCAAAGGGCATCGAGAAGCGAGATGAAGGGCACATCTTGCCGAGCTGCGATCTCGCGGAGCTGGCTTTCGACCCTGCGCACCTCAGGCAAATACGCCTGCACCAGGTGCTCGCCATCGAGGTAGACGTGGTCCTCAACCAGTCGACGGGCCAGATGCGGCCAATATTGCGGAACACCGCCGACGATGACGATGTTCTCCACGCCAATTTTCCGCAGCGCGGCAATCGTCTCTGGCAAGCGCCGGAAGGCATCCTGCCGCCCGCTGCGCGACCAATTGGCATGAAGCACGACCGTGGCGTCGCCGTGACCCTCGAGGAGGTCGAGCACCTGCCGGGCAATTTCCGGACAGTCGGACCGCAGGCCTGACTCGAAGCTCGGTATCGGCGGGCAGCTGGAAGCGGTCAGTTGGGCAACCCCCGGATCCAGCAGGCGCCAGCCACTGGCCAGTGCAGCAGCGTGGCTGTCCCCCCAGATCACGACCTTGCCGTCGCCAATGCACTCGGGAGGAAACCTGTCATTGGGATAGTCCGGGTGGAGCATGCACGTGCCGGTCAAATAGAACTCGGCTGACCGGTAGTCGCGCCAGGCAAGGATATCGCGCTGTTCCTGGCTGACACGCGAGCCCCAGCCCATGTTTACCCTTCCCTGCCAACCGGCAAATAGCATCACGGCCATCGCCAGTCCGCCGAAGACAAAGGCGAAATTGCGGTGCTTCATGAACGCCGGGCCGGGCTTGCGGAATGGCTGCTCGACCAGACGCCAGCTTGCCACCGCCAGCACGAATGTCACCGCAATGATCGCCCACTTGCTGGCAAGCCCAATCTCCTCGACCGACGTCAGGCGGGCGAAGGCGAACAGCGGATAGTGCCAGAGATAGGCGCTGTAACTGACCAGACCGATCCCGACGACCAAGGGCAGGCTAAGCAGGCGCTGCACCAGCGTACCCGGCCGGGCAAAGAGCAACAGCAGGACCGTGCCGCCAACTGGAACGAGCGTGTAGAGGCTCGGGAATGGCGTGAACTCGTCATAGAGGAATGCAGGAAAGATTGCCGCCGCCAGGCCGATCCAAGCAAGGGGCGGATTGGGCCCAAAGCTGCGCTGGCGCATGGCGAGCGCCGCCAATGCGCCCGCCGCCAGCTCCCAGGCGCGCGTCGGCGACATGTAGAAACTGGCATAGGGTTCATGGCGTGCGCCCCATTCGGCCGTTGCGAGGCTCACTGCTGCAATCGCCGCCAGTGCCCAGAACAGGCGGCGCGGTCCCAACCGCCAGGCGATCAGCATGAACAGCGGGAAGAACAGGTAGAACTGCTCCTCCACCGCAAGGCTCCAAGTGTGGAGCAACGGCAGTTCTTCCGCCTCTGGCCCAAAATAGCCGCTCCGGTCCCAGAAATAGATGTTGGACAAGAACAGCGCAGTTGCGAACACGCTGTTGGAGAAATCGATCATTTCGCTTGGCGTCAGCCAGATCCAGGCCGCAACCGCGCTTGCAGCGATGACGAGCAACAGTGCCGGGACGATTCGCCGTACCCGCCGCTCGTAGAAATGCCAGAGGCTGAAGTGCCCTTCGTCCAACTCGTCGACGATGATCCCGGTAATCAGGAACCCGCTGATAACGAAGAAGATATCGACGCCGAGATAGCCACCGGAGAAACTCGGGAAGCCGGCATGAAAGAAGAGAACCAGCACCACGGCGACGGCCCGCAGGCCGTCGATCTCGGGCCGGTACCCCCCAATTGCCAGCTTGCTGCTCTTCACCGGATCGACCGCATCCTACCCCTTGAGCGCCAGATCATAATACTTGCGGGCAGGATGCAAAGTCGTCGATCAGGCAGCGCCGTGGCAGTGCTTGTACTTATTGCCCGAACCACAGGGACAGAGTGCATTGCGGCTGATCGCCTGCCCGGCATAGGGATCATCGCGGTTCGAACCGCCCGGTCCCACGGCCGCCATGGGTGATCCGGCAAGCGCGCCGAACAGAGCCTGGCGTTGCGCCGACCCGTCACCATCATTGGAATTGTCCTCACCCGTGAGCGGATCGATATGGCCGGTCATGAATTCGGGGAGTTTGGGCAGTTCCCTGGGCGGAGGCGGTTCGGCCATGCGCAGCTGGCTGGTCATCAGGATCTTCGTCACATCCTCGCGAATCGTCTCGAGCATGGTCTCGAACAGGCCGAAAGCCTCCTGCTTGTATTCGTTGATCGGTTGCTTCTGCGCATAAGCCCGCAGGAAGACGACCTGGCGCAGCGCATCGAGCGTGGCGAGGTGCTCCTTCCACTGGTGGTCGAGCTGCTGCAGCAGCACGCTCTTCTCGACCCGCCGCCAGATGCTCTCGTCGACCTCGGCAATCTTTGCTTCCATCTTCTCGGAAGCAAGATCCTGCAGCCTTTCCTCGATCAGCTCAGGCTCGACGGCCTCTTCTTCCATCCAGGCATCGAGCGGCGGCTCTATACCAAGAACATCCGCAACCTTGGCCTTGAGGCCATCGACATCCCACTGTTCGGGATAGGAGCCCGGGGGGCACGCAGTCATGACAATGGAATTGATGGCATCGCGGCGCATGTCCTCGACCACGTCGTCGACGCGCTCTGAATCCATGATTTCACCGCGCTGTTCGTAGATGACCTTGCGCTGGTCGTTCATGACGTCGTCGTACTGGACCACGTTCTTGCGCATTTCGTAATTGCGCGCCTCGACCTTCTTCTGTGCCGTCTCGATGGCCTTGGACAGCCACTTGGAGCCGATCGCCTCGCCATCCTCGAGGTTCGAGTTCATCATCTTCGCGAACAACGTGTCCGGGCCGAAGATACGCAGCAGGTCATCCTCGAGGCAGAGATAGAAGCGCGACAGGCCGGGGTCTCCCTGGCGGCCCGAACGACCGCGCAGCTGGTTGTCGATACGGCGGCTTTCATGGCGTTCGGTGCCGAGCACGAACAGGCCACCCGCTTCGAGCACCTTCTTCTTCTCGGCCTCGACCTCTGCCTTGATCCGGTCCTTCTCGAGCTCCTTCTTGGCGCCCTCTTCCATGTCGCGGAGTTCGTCCTCGATCCGGAATTCGACATTGCCGCCGAGCTGGATGTCGGTACCGCGACCTGCCATGTTGGTGGCGATGGTCACCGCGCCGATACGGCCGGCCTGCGCAACGATATGCGCCTCCTGCTCGTGCATGCGGGCATTGAGGACGGCGTGCTTCACGCCCTCCTTGTCGAGGAACTTGCTGAGCAGTTCGGACTTCTCGATCGAAACCGTGCCGACCAGCACGGGCTGGCCGATCTCGTGCTTCTCGCGGATCGCGCGGGCAATCGCCTGGAACTTGTCGGCCGTGTTCTTGTAAAACTCGTCTTCCTCGTCAACGCGCTGGATCGGCACATTGGTCGGGATCTCGACGACGTTGAGCTTGTAAATGTCCCAGAATTCGGCCGCTTCGGTCGCAGCCGTGCCGGTCATGCCCGAGAGCTTGGGATACATGCGGAAATAGTTCTGGAAGGTGATCGAGGCCATGGTCTGGTTCTCGGGCTGGATCGCCACGCCTTCCTTGGCCTCGACAGCCTGGTGCAAGCCGTTCGACCAGCGCCGGCCATCCATCATACGGCCGGTAAACTCGTCGATGATAACGACCTTGTCGTCCTTAACGATGTAATCGGTGTCACGCTTGAACATGACCACGGCGCGCAGAGCCTGGTCGAGGTGATGCACGACCTGCGTGTTCTCGATATCGTAGAGATTGTCGCTTTCGAGCAGGCCGGCGCCAATCAGGCGCTTTTCGACTTCTTCGACGCCGTCTTCGGTCAGTTGGACGTTCCGGGCCTTTTCGTCCGCCTTGAAATAGCCTTCGTCCTCGCCCAGCGGCCCGCCATTTTCCTTCTCCATTGCCTGCTGGTCGGCCACCAATTGCTTGATGACCGCGTCGAGCGCGACATAGAGATCGGACTTGTCTTCGGTCGGGCCGGAGATGATCAGCGGGGTTCGCGCTTCGTCGATCAGGATTGAGTCGACTTCGTCGACGATGGCGAAGTTGAAAGGGCGCTGCACCATTTGGGCGCGCTCGCTCTTCATGTTGTCGCGCAGGTAATCGAAGCCGAATTCGTTATTCGTGCCGTAGGTGATGTCGGCAGCATAGGCCTCGCGCCGCTCGTGCTCACCGAGGTTCGGCACGATCACGCCTACGGTAAGGCCGAGAAAGCCGTGCAGGCGGCCCATCCATTCGGCGTCGCGGCGAGCGAGGTAGTCGTTCACGGTAATGACGTGGACGCCCTTGCCCTCGATCGCGTTGAGATATGTGGCGAGCGTGGCGACTAGCGTCTTGCCCTCGCCCGTCTTCATCTCGGCAATCTCGCCACGATGGAGCACGATGCCGCCGACCATCTGCACGTCGAAATGGCGCATGCCGAGCACGCGGCGCGATGCCTCGCGCACGGTGGCAAAGGCCTCGGGCATGATATCGTCCAGCGTCGCGCCTTCTTCCAGCTTGATGCGGAACTTGGCGGTTTGCGCCTGCAATTCTGCGTCGGAGAAGTCCTCAAGCTGCGTTTCGAGGGCGTTGATACGCGCGACGATCTTGTCGAGCGAGCGGACGTAACGGTCGTTGGACGAGCCGAAGAGCGATTTGGCGATTGTCTGCCACATGGGCGTGATCCTGTCGGAATATGGAGATGGGCCACGCGCTATCGCGCGGCCTGGGAAAAGGGGCTGCGATGTGAGGCGGGGAGCCTATTCGCGGGCGCGGTCTGCCTTGAGCATGACTGTAG
This sequence comes from uncultured Altererythrobacter sp., assembly GCA_913056125.1. Taxonomy (GTDB): domain Bacteria; phylum Pseudomonadota; class Alphaproteobacteria; order Sphingomonadales; family Sphingomonadaceae; genus Alteraurantiacibacter. The sequence continues at coordinate 64,691 of CAJXNC010000010.1, read as the reverse complement.
GCACATAGATCGGCAGGACCGGGCGAATGCAATTTTCCGCATCCGTTTCGGTAAGCTGGCGAGGATTCTCGCGCTGCTGCCGCAAATGGGCCGCCTGAACCTGGCAGGAGGCCACATCCTGCGTCATGTGCACGGTCTGGACCCCGGCATCGAGCGCACGCGCCGGCTCGACCGCGGCGGTAAGCCCGGTGAAAACGGCAAGCAGGGTCAGCAATTGACGCAGCATCATGGGTCCAGATAGCGATCTATTGTCGCATGTCTATGCCAGGGGCGTTACTTTGCGCTGAATATTGGCGGATTGTCCCTGACCCTGCCAGCAAGTATGCGCGCCAGCATGGAACTCGAAACTTCGCCTCTTGCCCTGCCCTTCCCCGACATGCCCGATATCGAGGGTGTGACCCTGCGCGTGGCGCGGGCGCGCTACAAGAATTGGGACCGCTGCGACCTGACCTATGCCGAACTGGCCGAGGGCACCGCGCTCGCAGGCGTGTTCACGAAGAATGTCTGCTGCTCGACCGAAGTCGAAATGGGACGTGAGCAGGTCAAGGCGGGCAAAGCGCGCGCGCTCATCGTCAATGCCGGCAATTCCAACGCCTTCACCGGCTTTCGCGGGCGCGAGGCGGTCGAACAGATCATGGCGCAAGTCGCCGGCCACCTTGGCTGCGCGCCATCCGAAGTGCTGGTCTCCTCGACCGGCGTGATCGGTGTTCCCTTGCCCAAGGACAAGGCCGAGGCAGGCGTGGCGGCCGCGCTGACCGCAGAGCCCTGTTCATGGGAAGATGCGGCCAACACGATCGGCACGACCGACACTTTCGCCAAGGGCGCGACGACCTCGGCCATGCTCGGCGATACGCGCGTGACGCTGAACGGCTTCATCAAGGGCAGCGGCATGATCGCGCCCGACATGGCGACCATGCTCGGTTACATCTTCACCGATGCCGCCGTGACGCCCGCTTTCCTGCAGCAATGCCTCTCCGCCGCGAACGAGAAGAGCTATTCTTGCATCACGGTCGATAGCGACACTTCGACCAGCGACACCGTACTCGCCTTCGCCACCGGCAAGGCCGGCAATGCCCCGCTATCGAGTTTCGACAGCCCCGGCGCCGATGCCTTCATGGCCGCGCTGGAGGATCTGTGCCGCCAGCTCGCCCATCTCGTGGTACGCGACGGCGAAGGCGCGCAGAAATTCATCTCCATCGATGTGAGCGGTGCGGTTTCGGACGAAAGCGCGCGCCGTATCGGTCTCGCCATCGCCAACTCCCCTCTGGTGAAGACCGCCATTGCCGGGGAAGACGCCAATTGGGGCCGCGTGGTCATGGCTGTCGGCAAGGCGGGTGAGCCAGCAGACCGGGACAAGCTCTCCATCGGCTTCGGCGGCATCTGGGCCGCGAAAGACGGCCTGCCCCTGCCCGACTATGACGAAGCTCCGGTCGCCAAGCACCTTGCCGGGCAGGAGATCGACATCGCGGTCGATATCGGCCTCGGCGCTGGCCATGCTACCGTTTGGACCTGCGACCTCACCCACGGATACATTTCGATCAACGCCGATTATCGATCGTGAGGGGGCGCTCATGAGCATTCTCGATCGCGAGATCCTGGCGCTGATGCGCGAGGTGAGCGCAAAGGCGATCCTCCCGCGTTACCGCAACCTCAAGGCCGGCGAAGTGCAGGACAAGGGTGGCAATGACCCCGTCACCATTGCCGACCGCGAGGCCGAAGCTCTGCTGACCGAAAGCCTGACCAAGCTGGCCGACCTCCCGGTCGTCGGAGAGGAAAGCGCCCATGCCGATGCCACCGTGCTACGCGCGCTCGACGAGGCTTGCTGGATAGTCGATCCGGTGGACGGCACCCGCAATTTTGCCAGCGGGCAACCGCCATTCGGCATCTTGATCGCCCGCGCCGATGGCGGCGAAGCGCAATCGGGCTGGATCTACGATTGCCTGACCGAACGCTTCTGCGCCGCGCATAGGGGCCAGGGCGCCTTTATCGATGGCGAGAAGGTGAACGCACGAGGCACGGGCCAATCCGTACCTGTGGCGGCCATTTCGATGATCTTCATGGACCAGGGCCAGCGCGTGGCGATGATGGAAGAGATCGCCCCGCATTACCGGCTGACCGACATCCCCTATTGCGCGGCGGAGCAATATCCGCGGCTCGGCCTGGGAGTGAACGATGTATCGGTGTTCGAGCGCACGCTAGCATGGGACCATGCCGCCGGATGCCTCTGGCTCAACGAAGCTGGCGGGAAAGCCGCGCGCTATGACGGCTCACCCTACCGCGTCGATGAATGGGCCCGCAAAGGGCTGATCGGGGCGGCCAGCCCTCAATTGTGGGACGAATTGGCCGGGCGGCTCGACGCCCTGCCCTGATCCGTCCCGCCAGCCTAGATAACGCTTTCGATCCAGCCCTTGAGCTGGCTCTTGGGTGCAGCACCCATCTTGTGCGCTACCGGCTTGCCGTCCTTGAACAGGACGAGGAAGGGGATCGACTGCACCCCCATTGCGCCGGGAACATCGGGATTTTCCATGATGTCCATCTTGGCGATAGTCACCTGGCCCTCCAGCTCGTCGCTGATCTCTTCCAGCGCGGGTGCAATCATCTTGCAGGGGCCGCACCAGTCGGCCCAGAAATCGACGAGGACGGGCTTGTCCGAATCGATCACATCTTCCTGGAAACTGGCATCGGTGATGGTCTTCGTGGCCATGGAATATCTCCTGTTATTGGCCCATATCTAGGCGCGCTTTCGGCGCAGGCAATGGCACAGGCGCAAAGCATTACTCAATCGGGGCCAAGCGGGGTTTGTTGGCAGCAAGGATATCCCCCGGAATCTCAATCAATAGCGGCGTCTGCGTATAAAGCACTGCCGCTTCCACCGACTTGTCGGGGAAGATCGCGGCCAGAGCGGCAGCATAGGCGCCCATCTGCTTGACGATCCCGTCGGGGATTTCTTCGAGCGAACCCGGCGGGCGGCGCGCGGTCTTGAAATCGACTACGCGCACCTTCTCGGCCGTCACCAGCAGGCGGTCCGCCGTGCCGGCAATGACCTGTCCCTCCACCGTGGCGGCAAGCGGCACCTCTGCCAGCGCGTCGGGTCCGAACAAGTCCGCCCAGCCCGGTTCGGAAATCACGGTCAGCGCGCGCGCCAACATGTCCTCTCGATCGGGGTCGGGAAGGTCACCGGCCTGCCGCCTGAGCCAATGACGGCCCTGCGCCTCGCGTTCGGCTACTGGCACGCCCGGCAGGCGCTCGAGCAGGCTGTGCATCAGCACCCCGCGCCTTGCCGCGGTCTCGGCAATCTCGGGCGGCAAAGGCGGGTCGGAACCATGGTCCTCGCCTGCGGATGACGGGGCGAGCGGGCGCGGTGGACGCGGTTCGGGACCGATGGGATGCAGCGCCCAATCGGGAAGCGCAATGGTCCCTGCCGCAGCCGCGCCATCGCGTTTCGCAACAGGATCGGGGCTGCCGCCAATCTCCTTGCGCATGCCCCAGATCGGGTCTGCCAGCTCCTCGCCCTCGAACAGCGGAGCGAGCTGCGCGTACCAGCTATCTTCCGCCGGCGCCTTCTCACGCTTGCCCAGCGCGCCGCCGATAAACAGCGCCTCTTCCGCGCGAGTCATGGCGACATAGAGCAGCCGCCAATGTTCTTCGCGCTCGGCCGCCTTCTCCGCCTCCTCGACTTCCAAGATCGGGCCGACTTTCTCTTCCTTGCGCAGATCTGGCAGCGGCACTTTGCGGCCTTCCCCGCCCGGCAGCTTCTCCTCCAGTTCGAGCCCGCGCATGCGCGAAGTGTCGGGATTTCCGCAGGCATCGGCCAGGATGACGATGGGTGCCTGCAACCCCTTGGAGCCATGCACGGTCATGACCCGCACCTGCCCGCTTGCCCCTTCGGCATCGCGTTTCAACTCTTCATCGTTCGCGGCAAACCATTGCAGGAATCCCTGCAGGCTGGGCGTATGCGAAGCGGAATAGGCCAGTGCGGCATTGAGCAATTCGTCGATCGGATCGGCGGCCTCGCTCCCCAGCCTTGCGATCAGTTTGCTGCGCGCGCGCCACGGCCCGACGAGCATCCAGTGCAGCATGGCCTGGGGTGGTTCGAAGTCGGCAATGCGCAGCAGGTCTCTCAGAGATTCAATGCTTTGCTGCACCTTGGAATCTGCACAATCGCGCAAATGATCCCACAAAGGAACGCGTTCTTCGTGATAGCCATGCTGCAGCAAATCCTCCTGGCTCCAGCCGAAGATCGGCGAGACAAGCAGGCTGGCAAGGCTCAGGCTGTCAGCCGGTTGTGCGGCAAAGCGCAATGCAGCAATCAAGTCCTTGACCGCCAAAGGCGCGCCCAGCCGAAGGCGGTCGACACCGGCAACGGGAACGCGAGCAGCATGAAGGCGGGCGACCACCAGCCCGGCAAGCTCACGGCGTTTCCTGACCAGCACCATGACATCGCCCGGCGTGGCATTGCGCTTACCGCCTTTCACCAGCGGGAAGCCCTCGCGCATCCACTGCTTCACCTGCGCGGCAATACGATCCGCCATGCGCCGCTCGGGCGCAGAGATCCAGCCGTCTGCCGCGCCATCCTCGTCTTCGTCATCGGGAATGGCGGGAACCGGCTGCCATAAGGTCACGAGGCCGGGCCGTTCGGCATCACCGACATGGTCCTCATGATCGATGCGGCCGAAGCGCTCGGGGCCGATGGTCTCGATGGCGCGGTCCACGAATGTGAGCACATCCTGCGCGGTGCGGTAGGAGCGGCCCAGCCCAAGCTCGACCAATTCGCGCGCCTCGAAATTCAGCTGCAATTCCGCAGCATTGTCCGCCCATTCCGCCATCTGCTTGCGATAGCGTTCGCGCGCGCTGGCGAAATTTTCCGGGCTGGTCCCCTGGAAGCGGAAGATCGCCTGCTTGTAATCGCCCACCACGAAGATCGTGCGCAGTTTTCCGTCGCGCTGGCCGAGCCCGGTGAAGAAGTCGCCCGTCAGCGCATCGACGATGGACCATTGCGCCTCATTCGTATCCTGCGCTTCGTCGATCAAGATATGGTCGAACTGCCGGTCAAGCTTGTAGCGGATCCACTCGCCCAGCCCTGCCGTGCCGAGCAGTTCCGCCGCCTGCCGGATCAAATCGTCGAAATCGACAAGCCCTTCGCGCTGCTTTGCCTCATCCCAGTCGAGCGCGAACTGCCGCCCGATAGCGAGTGCGGGGGTAATGAAATCGGCCACATCGAACAGCGCCTTGCGCGCCAGCACTGTGTCGAGCGCCTGCAGCAGGTCTGCCCCTGCCCCGTCCACACCGGGATCCTGCTTGAGGATAGAATTCTGGTATTTGAGCTCGCCCTTGTCGTTGAACAGCGCCTGCTTGAGCGCAAGGCAATCCTCGAACCGCTGCACGGAACTTGCCGCAAGCCAGGCCTCGATCGGTGCCAGATAGGACAGCGCCGACTTGGTTCCCCATGCGGCATACGCATCACCCACCCGGCGAAGCGCAGCGACATCGAACTCTTCATCACTACACCACTCGGCCAGCTGTTCGCGCGTTTCGTCCTCGCCAATCCCTAGCAGTGCATTGATGCGAGGCCGCATGGGCGGTTGCAGCGCGCCGGGCCCGAAAAAGGCCGCGCGGGTCTGCGCACAGCGCATCATCCAGCTGCGTGCGCCATCGGCACCCATGCGGATCGACAAGTCTTCGAGCGCGGAAATTGAAGCCTTGTCGCCCTGCTTCTCCCATCTGCCCACCAAATCCTCCAGCACGCGGTGGGCGAGCAATTCGCGGTCGCGATCCTCCATCGGGCGCGTGCCGGGGGCGATATTCGCCTCGATCGGGAAGGCGGAGAGCAGATATTGCGCGAAGGCGTGGATCGTATCGATCCTCAATCCTCCGCCGGGACAATCGAGCACGCTGGCGAACAGAGTTCGCGCACGCTCTCGGGTTTCGGGCGTATTCTTCGCTCCAATGGCAAGCAGGTCGGCGCCCAGCGCCTCATCCTTCATGCGTACCCAGCGCGCCAGCACGGCATTGACGCGCGTGGCCATTTCCGTCGCGCCCGCCTTGGTGAAAGTCAGGCACAGGAGCTGTTCTGGCCGAACGTCTTTGCGCAGCAACAGGCGCAGCACGCGTGCCGAGAGGACCTGCGTCTTGCCCGTACCCGCAGATGCGGACAGCCACACAGAATCGCGCGGGTCGACCGCCTGCTTCTGGTTGCCCTGCAGCGGAAAGACCTTGCCCGCGCCGCTCATGACTTGCCGTCCTCGCGCCCCAGCCATTCATCGAGCCGCATGAGCTGGTCATAGGCATTGTAAACCTTGGCATCGGGATTGAGCCGCGCGGTGAAAGGCTCCTCGCCCAGGATCCACCTGTCGAGCGCATCGAAAAGGAATGCCTCGGTCTGCGGCAGGAATTCCTCGGGCGCGATACCGCTGCGCTTGGCCCCGACCTTGAGCGGCGTGGTGACATAGCCGAAGCCGGTCTCGCTCTTCTCGCTCTTGCCGAGCGACCAGTATTCAAACACGCTAGGCGTACCCTGCAGTGTTTCGAAGGCGCCTGCCTGCACCATCAAGCCAAGCGTGCCGAGCTGGAGCGCATAGCCCGCCTCCACCTCCTTGCCCGAAGGCGGTGAACCGGTCTTGTAATCGACCACCGCAAGCGTGCCGTCGCCCAGCCGGTCGATCCGGTCGGGCTTGCCCGAAACCGTGACGCCCTTGAAAGTGGCTTCGCGCTTCTTCTCGATCACCGTGGGAATGCGCGAGGGATCGCTTTCGACCTCGCTCTGCACCCATTCGAGCGCCTTCATCAGCCGCGGCCGCCACAAAGCGCGCATCAGCGGGTGTGCATGCATTGCGCCGAGATGCTGGTCCGCCAACTCCTCCAGCGTGCCCTTTTTGTCGTGCCAGTCCTGCAAGATCTTGTGCGCCAGCGTGCCCTGCCAGGCGGCATCGGGTTCGGCCTCGACCAGGCGCAATTCCTCGAGGCTGAGGATGTTGGAGGCGTAGAACTGGTAGGGATCGCTTCGCAGCCTATCGAGCGCGGTGACGCTGATCCGAGCGCGCCGCTGTTCGGAGCTGGGCTTGGGCTGCGGGCGCGGATGGGGAGGAAGCTCCTCCTGCGCGTCGATGAACTCGGCCCAAAGAACCGGCTGCTCATCCATGTACCGCTCGAGCAAATCCTCACCCAGCAACGCCTGCACCCGCAGCCAGAAGCGCGAGGCGATCACCGGACCGCCCGCATCACGCCGTGCGCGGCTAAGCACCACTTCGGGCGCGCCCATGGCCCCGGCAAGGTCATGCGCGGACAGGCCGATGCTGAATTCGGGGCCCGGAACGCCGAGTGCACGCAAGACGGCCGGCGCAAGCACCGGATCGGAGGAAGAGCCGCCCGGCCATGTCCCCTCATTGAGCCCGGCACAGATGACAAGGTCGGCGCGGGTCATGCGCCCTTCGAGAAGGCCGTAAATGGCAATGCGCGGGTGACCGCCATAGGGCGGACGCACCGCCAACCGGTCCATCGCATCGCGCAGCGCTGCGGGCGCATCCTCGAGCGCAATGCGCGTTCCGACAGCGCGCGCCTGCAAGCGCAATTCCTCGACCAGGCGCGACAGGCTGCGCCCGTCTTCCTGCGCCCACAGGCCCCTGCCGCATAGTTGCTCGCCCGCCTGCGCCAGCAAATCGAATAGTTCTGCCAGCGAGATTTCGTCTCCAGCATCGCAGAGCGGGGCAAGGATGCTCTCGACTTCGTCCCACCAAAGTCCAAGCTTCACCCTCACGGCAATATCGCGCATGGCGACAAGCCCGGCAGCGGGACGCGGGCCGCGCAGCTTAAGCTCAAGCTTGCGGGCTGCATCGAGCCAGGCCTCGCGTCCGTCCTCGCGTTTCACCAGCGGATGCTGCAACAGAGCGAGCAGCGGAACCGGGGCTGCCTGCTTCGCCGCGACTTCGGCCAGCAGCAACAGCACGCGGCCTGCCGGCGTCTGCGCCAGCGGCCTGCCCGCCGTATCGTCCGCGACGATATTCCAGCGGCGCAAATGCTGCACCACCCGGCTCGCCAGCCCGCGATCGGGCGTGATCAGCGAAACGCGCTTCTCGGGTTCGGCAATCGCCTGCCGCATGAGCAGGGCGATGGCCTGCGCCTCCTCCTCGGGATTGGCACATTCGACCATGCGCACACCGGCGAGGCGACGCTTGTCGAGCTCGAGCCCCGCCCAAGCCTTACTGGCCTCGGGCGGCAGGAACAGGCTGGAAATGGCATGGCTGCGCGCAGGTGGCCCCTTGCCCAGCCCGGCCCGGTGCCAGTGATCGACCTCATCGCGGGCAATGCCCATGCGATTGAGCAGCAGCTTCAGATGGTATTGCGGATGGGTCACCGCGTCGCCGCGCATAAAAGGCGTCTCCTCGCCCGGAGCGCCTGCGCTGCCGAGCTCCTCCCACACCGCGCGATCCATCGACAGGTCGAGATCGGGCAGGACCACCGCGCCATTGGGCAATTCGGAAATTGCACGCAGCAAGTCCGCCACCGCCGGAGCCGCACTGGTGACACCTGCCGCAACGACCGGAAACTGCGGGGGATCGTCACGCAGACGGGCAGCCATCTCGCGGAACAGCAGGTTTCGGCGCGTGGCTGCATCGATTTCGCCGCGCTCCTGCAATTCGAACAACCACATTTGGTGCACCTTGGCGAACAGCGTCAGGCTCTCGACCCAATGCCCTGCCAGGTCGCCGACAAGGCCCTTCACCCGCTCACCCACCAGGTCATCGGGCGCGATTTCCTCGACCAGCAGCCGATCCATCACCCGGCCAAGCTCGTAAGCCTCGCGCAGCAGGGCGCTGCCCCTATGCGCCTCATCCCCGCGGACCTCCCGGATCAATTCGGCGATACGAAGCCATCGAAATGTGGGATCGGCGGCGCGAGGAATATCGCTGCCCAACGCCATGTCGTCGAACAACGGCCCCAGGCTCTCATTCAGCTCGAGATCGCCGATTACAGCCATGCGCGGTATCAGCAGCCCGCTCAGGCCCTGCTCGCCAAAATGGCGGATAAAGGCCTCCGAAAGGGTGCGCGCCGTCCGGCTGCTGGGCAGGAGCAAGGTCAGGCGGGCAAGACCGAAGCCCTCTTCCGAATATCGGGGGACCAGCCCAGCCACCAGCGCATCGGCAAAGCCGCGATGCGCGGCGATGGAGTATATTTCCGGCTTTCCCTCCCCCATCGCCGCCTAACAGCCGTCGACGAGGGCAAGCTCGGTCGGATGGATCGCTTGCGGCGTGCCGACTTCGAACCAGCGACCGGTAAAAGCGAGGCCGAACAGCCGCTCTTCCTCGATTGCGCGGTCCCACAGCAGATTGATCGAGAATGGCCCCTCGGGCGCATCGCGCAACAGCCTCTTGGAGACGAGCTGGATGCCAGTGAAGATATAGGGCGCAATCCGGCCCGAGCGGCGGCGGCGCACCTTGCCATGGGCGTCCATGTGGAAATCGCCCTTGCCGCTGAAATTGGAGGCACCCTTGTGCGGCACAAGCAGGAGCAGCGCGTCCATTTGCTCCGCGTCCCACAGCGCCGAGAGATCGGCAAAGGCGTCCTTCGGCCCATCGAGCCACAGATTGTCGCTGTTCACGCTGAAAAAGGGATCGGGCAGCAAATCCTGCGCCTTGACCATGCCGCCACCTGTTTCCATCAACATTTCGCGTTCGTCCGAAATAAGGATTTTCGGGCTCTTTCGCTCGAGCACATGTGCTTCGAGAGCATCGGCCAGGTAGTGAACATTGACCACCGCCGTCTCGATCCCGGATTCGGCCAGCCTGTCGAGCACATGATCGACCAACGCCTTGCCCGCCACGCGCACCAGCGGCTTGGGTTGCGAGGCAGTGAGCGGTCGCATGCGCTTGCCGAGACCGGCGGCAAGAACCATCGCGGTATCGGAAGCCAGCGCCGTCATCCCAATCCTCCTCCACGATTCTCGCGAACCAGATCAGGAATATTGGCATCGAACCATGACGCTACCGGGGCAAGCGCGGGATGTTTCAGATCGCGTTCCATCGCTTCCCATACGCGCGGGATCATAGCCAGATAGCGTGGCTTCCCGTCGCGCTTCCATAACCGAGTGAAGATGCCGACGATCTTGGCGTTCCGCTGCGCACCGAGCAGTGCATAATCGGCGGCGAAGCGCTCATCCGCGCCAATCGCCTTGCAGTAATGCCCGAACATCTCCGCTTCGAGATCGGTCGAGACATCGCGCCTCGCATCCTGCAGCAGCGATACGAGGTCGTACGCCGCGTGGCCGACCAGCGCGTCCTGGAAATCGATCAGTCCCTGCCCGCCATCAGGCAACAGCATGATGTTTTCCGCATGATAATCGCGCAGCACGGTAACGCCAGGATCCTGGCGTTCCAGCAGCGGCGTCAGCGCCTCGATCCATGCCGCATCATGCGCCTCCGCATCCACCTCGATGCCCGCCGCCGGGCAGAACCACTCGGTCAGCAGGCGCGCCTCGCGCAGATAGGTCGGCATGTCATAGGGCAGGAAGGGTCCGGGAGGGCGGTCATGCAATTCAACCAGCGCATCCACTGCCTTGCGATAGGTCTCCGTTTCCGCGTCTGCATGGAGATCGAGCCAGTCGCGCATCCGGTCGAAGCCGAAATCCTCAAGCAGGACGAGGCCGCGCGCAGGCGCTTCGGCATAGATTTGCGGTGCACGCATGCCGTGCTCGGCCAGCCACTTGCCGACATGGAGGAAAGGTGCCGGGTCTTCGTGCGGTGGCGGGGCGTCCATCAGCAAGGCACTGCCCTCCCCCTGCCGGATCCGGAAATAGCGGCGGAAGCTGGCATCGCCGGGCAGTGCCTCGACCTCGGCCCCAGCCCAGCCTGCATCGGCCAGAAATGATTCCACGCCCTCGGGAAGTTGCGAATTCATGGTTCCCGCCCTAGCCAATCCTGACCCGGCTCGACAATCGCCTTGCGACCATTGCCCGAGCTTTCCAGCCTGATTGCGAGGCAGCCCGGCTCATGTGCGAAACCGCCGGCATTCTCGGGCCATTCGGCCAGCAGCACCGCGCCCTCGCGGTAATCGTCGAGTCCCAGTTCTTCGACCTCGGCGGGCGTGTCGAGCCGATAGAAATCGGCATGGACCACCGGCGGAGAGAGCTGGTCGTAGGTTTCGATAATGGTGAAGGTAGGAGAGGGAACCTCTCCCTCATGGCCAAGCGCGGCAAGCACGGCGCGCGAAAGCGTGGTCTTACCCGTTCCCAGCCCGCCCGACAGCGCAAGGACGTCGCCGGGCCGCAATCGGCTTGCGATGCGCGCGCCATAGGCCTCCATGGCGGCAAGGTCCGGCAAATCGACGATCACGGCAAGACGACGATCGCGCTGGTACCCGTGCCCACTTCGGACTGGATATCCAGTCGCCCGCCATGCGCCTCGATCAGCTGTCTCGCCAGCGGCAGGCCGAGGCCGCGCTTCTCGCGCTCGCTGCCATCCTCGACCATCCTGTAACCGTCCAGCGCCCGCGCCAGTTCGCTCGGCTTCATGCCCGGGCCATTGTCCGAAATTACGATGCGAACGCCCTGCTTTCGGCGCGACAGGTCTACAAGGATGCGCCCTTTGTCCCGTTCCACCGCTGCAATGGCATTGTCGAGCAGATTTCCGAGAGCCCGACCGAGCTGACGTTTGTCCGCCATCACTGTGCCCGCGCCTTTGTCGCCGCGCAGGTCGACCGCAATGTTCTTCTGTTCGATTGCATCTTCACGCTCGCGCACCGTGTTGGTGACGAAGCCAAGGACATCCACTTCCTCGGTCGCGATGGGCAGCAGCCCGGCCTCGCTCTGGGTCAGGTCAAGGACACTCTCGATCTGCTGGGAGAGCCTCTCGACCGAGGCGATGATCGCCGCGACATAGTCCTTGCCCTGATCACTGAGTTCGCCCGCCACGCCCGATTGCAGCAATTCGGCAAATCCGCCGATCGAGGTAAGCGGCGTGCGGAATTCGTAGGACATGTTGGCGAGGAAACGCGTCTTGACCGCATCCGCCTCTTCCAGCGCCTCGGCGCGCTGGCGCAAGGCTTCTTCCGCCTTGGTTGAATCGGTGACATCAATCACCGTCAGCAAACCGTTGCCATCGGGCAGCGGAACCCCGGCAAATTCAAGCGTCCGTCCGTCGGAGAGCATAACGCGCCCGCCGCGCTCCACCCGGTCGAGGGTCGCCGCACGGACAATCTCGCCAATTGCCTTGCGCTGCCCCGGCCGAGCCAGGCTTTGCGTCATCCGGTCGAGCAAAGCGTCGACATGCGGGTGAGACGCAAAGAATTCCTCTTCGATATTCCAGATCGCGGGGAAGCTGCGGTTCCACAATTGGACCCGGCCATCGGGCGCGAAGACGGCGAGCGATTCGAAAAGCGAATCGAACGTCGCGGTGCGCGTGCGCAGCAGCGTGTCACGCGTGGCAGACAGCGCCAGCTGTTCCGAACGATCCTCCGCCACCAGGACCAGCCCGCCATCCGGCATGGGCTGTGCGACGATGCGCAGATGCGTGTTGTCCGACAGCGTCCAGGCATCCTCCACAGGATTGTCACGCAGGAACCACCCCGCCAGCTCGGCGCGCCATTCGGGGAAGTCACGCACTTCGGGCAGGCGCCCCTTGTCGCGCGCCATGTCCAGGAAGCGATCGAAATGCGGCGGATCGCTCTGCACCGAGCCCGGCAAGGAGAAGATGCGCAAGAATGGCTGGTTGGCAAAGGCAAGACGCCTCTCCGGATCGAACTGCGCCACGCCGACCGAAAGCTGGTCGAGCATGCTACGCTGCGCCTCCCGGAATGCACGGAAGGCGCGGCCCTGCTCCTCCATCTCCTCGATATCGATCGCATAGCCGGCCACACCCTCGTCGCCCAAGGGCAGGTCGCTGACCCGCAAGGTACGGCGCTGGTTGCCGATCGTGGCCTGCACGATACGCTCCATCGGGGTGTCGTTTTCGCGAGAACGGCGGGCGATATCGGCTGCGCTGGCCCCTTCGACCGTTTCGATCAGCTCGATCTGTTCCTGCACGACCTGGTCGGCATCTTCTGCCTCGACCGCATCGACATAGGCCGAATTGACGAGGCGCAGGTCCATCTCAGGCCCGCGAAACCACATCGGCATGGGAGCTGCTTCGATCAGGCCAACCAGCGCGGCGAAATCATTGCGCGCCCGTGCTGTCTCGGTCCGCAACCGGGAGAGCTCGCCCTGGCTTTCGGAGAAGTCGAACCACCAGATTAACGCAGAGCCCATCGGGGCGACTTGCGGATCGGCCTGTTGGCCGCGCAGGGCGAGGCTGCGTTCGGAGCCTTGCGGCGTGACGACCATGCGGAACGGAGCCGCCGTCTTCTGGGTGCGGCGGACGGATTCGCGCAATTCTTCCAGGTCGGCCGGAGAAAGGCCATCCTTGTCCGAGCCAAGCTCGCTGATGAAACCCGGCAGACGCTTGAGGCCGAGCCATGCGGCCAGCCTGTCCGGCCCCTCGATCTTGCCATCGGCCCTGACCAGCAGTGGTATGGAAGGGGAATCGTCGATCATGCGCGACAGTCTTCGCGCCGCCGACTTGGCCGAACGGGCCTGCCGCGCCCTGCGCTGGGCAGCAAGCACCAGCCACACGGCACCGAAGGTCCAGCCCGCCAGAAGCAGGCCGAGCAGCGCAAGCGCGGACGGCGTAAGTTCCATGAGTTAGGAGCTATGCGCGCAAGGGAGGCGTTGCAATACGATGCGGGCGGGAACTCACCATTGTGAACCCCCGCCCGCCGCGTTTTTCGTTCGTTTGATACTTGGATTCTGATTCAGCTCCGCTGAATCGATTGCGGCTCCGGCCCACGCCCCCACCCGGCCTCCCAAGACATTATCCTGATTGGGTGGCCGGGTGGGGGTGCGGGCTGGTGCCGCTTCCACGTAGGTGGATCAGATTCTAGTAGCGGTAGTGTTCCGGCTTGAACGGGCCTTCTACCGGCACGCCGATATAGTCGGCCTGCTTCTGCGTCAGCTTGGTCAGCGAAACGCCCAGCTTCTCGAGGTGCAGGGCAGCAACCTTCTCGTCGAGATGCTTGGGCAGGACGTAGACGTCGTTCTCATACTGCTCGCTCTTGGTGAACAGCTCGATCTGCGCCAGCACCTGGTTGGTGAAGGAGCAGCTCATCACGAAGCTCGGGTGGCCGGTGGCGCAGCCGAGGTTCACCAGGCGGCCCTTGGCCAGGACGATGATCTGCTTGCCATCGGGGAAGGTTACCAGGTCGGTACCCGGCTTCACTTCCTGCCACTCGTAATTGTCGAGCGCGCCGATCTGGATCTCGCTATCGAAGTGGCCGATATTGCAGACGATGCTCATCGGCTTCATCGCCTTCATATGCTCAGCGGTGATCACGTCCTCGTTACCGGTGGTGGTGACGAAGATGTCGCAACGCTTGGTCGCTTCTTCCATCGTCACGACTTCATAGCCTTCCATCGCTGCCTGCAGGGCGCAGATCGGATCGATTTCGGTGACCATGACGCGAGCGCCGCCATTGCGCAGCGAGTCCGCCGAACCCTTGCCGACATCGCCGAAGCCGGCGACGCAGGCGACCTTGCCGGCCAGCATCACGTCGGTGGCGCGGCGGATCGCGTCGACCAGCGATTCCTTGCAGCCATAGAGGTTGTCGAACTTCGACTTGGTGACCGAGTCGTTCACATTGATCGCCGGGAACGGCAGCTTGCCCTGCTTGGCCAGGCTGTAGAGGCGGTGGACGCCGGTCGTGGTCTCTTCGGACACGCCCTTGATCGTCTGCACGGTCTTGGTGAGGTAGCCGGGCTTGCGCTTGAGGAAGTCCTTGAGCGCGCGAACGAACTCGATCTCTTCCGCATTGGACGGCTCGAACAGCTCCTCGCCTGCTTCGACGCGCGCACCCCACAGGGCGAACATGGTGGCATCGCCGCCATCGTCGAGGATCATGTTGCAGGTCTCGTCCTCGCCCCAGTCGAAGATCTTGCCCACATAGTCCCAATATTCGGCCAGGCTTTCGCCCTTCACCGCAAAGGTCGGGATACCGGCATCAGCCATGGCTGCGGCGGCGTGGTCCTGCGTCGAGAAGATGTTGCAGGTAGCCCAGCGCAGTTCCGCGCCCAGGGCAACAAGCGTTTCCATCAGCACGGCGGTCTGGATGGTCATGTGCAGCGAGCCGGTGATCTTCGCGCCTTTGAGCGGCTTCGACGCACCATATTCCTCGCGCGTGGCCATCAGGCCCGGCATTTCGGTTTCTGCGATGGCAATCTCGGTCCGGCCGTAATCGGCGAGCGAGATGTCCTTGACGATATAATCCTTTTCGGCAGCAGCTGTTGCCACGTACACTTCTCCTGTCAGATGGCGGGGTGAAGCGTCGCCGGGGCTCCATGCAACGCGTTATTGGCGAGTGCACATAAAGCGCCTGCGTGGACGCTTCAACCCCGGCCTTTCTGTTGCACTGTCAGTGCAAAGTCCTATCTCTGGTGAAGAAGGGATCAGGAGGATTCAGACATGACGATTTCAGTAGGTGACAAGCTTCCGGACGTGGCACTCGTGAAAGCCACAGCGGAAGGACCGGACAAGGTGCAGAGCGCCGATTTTTTCGCGGGCAAGAAGGTGGCGCTTTTCGCGGTTCCCGGAGCCTTCACCCCGACCTGCTCGGCCAAGCACCTGCCCGGCTATGTCGAAAAGGCTGCCGAGCTGAAGGCCAAGGGTGTGGACGAGATTGCCTGCGTCGCCGTCAACGACGCTTTCGTGATGGGAGCTTGGAAGCAGGCCGCAGGCAGCGACGATGTGACCATGCTGGCCGATGGCAGTGCAGACTTCGCCAAGGCAATCGGCCTCGATGCGGATTTCTCCGCCTATGGCATGGGCACACGCTCGGCTCGCTATTCGATGGTGGTCGATGATGGCGTGGTGACCGAGCTCAACGTCGAAGGACCGGGCGAGTTCAAGGTCTCCAGCGCGGAGCACATGCTCGGCCAGCTTTGAACTTCCGACCTACGGAAAGATGGAAGGGCGCCCATTGCGGCGCCCTTTTTCGTAGAACCAACAACTCCACCGAATGCCTTACCCAAGGTCACATATCGGGCACAAAAGGCTGGGCTTTTTGCCCCGGACTGGCCAAACCCTGCCCTTCAGATTCGACATCGCCCTGCATCCCACCACGAGAGTGCGCGCAGGCAGAATGTCATACCTTGGGAGAGTGAGATTGAAGAACGCCGCCATCGCAACAGCCGCCAGCATCCTGCTCGCAGGCTGCGTCTCGATCAATGAAACCAATGTCGCGCCCACTTCGCCGCAAGGCCCGCCGCCACCGGAAATGGGCGGCTTGCAGTTCCTCTACGGCTCGGCCGAAGCTGCCGGGATCAGCAGACAGACCTATCGCGCACTCGAACTGCATGCACTGGCCAGGGCTGCTGACCGGCCGGAATACAGCGTCATCCTGACGGAAGGCGCGCGGGTCGAAGCGCCATCCTACGTGCCCTGTGAAGACAAGCCGCTGGCAATCGTGCTGGACGTTGATGAGACCGTCTCGCTCAATACCGGGCTCATGCATGGCCGCGCGACCGGCGCGATGGGTGGGCCCGGATCACAACTTGCCGTCCGGCCGGTGCCCGGCGTGGTGGAGACGATCAGGACGCTCCAGCAGGCAGGAATAACGCCAGTCTACAACACCAATCGCACGGTCGATATGGGTGATCTGATTGCGGACTACCTTGTGTCCTTCGGCCTCGATCGGCCTGTCCAGGGCGAGACCCTGTTCCTCAACGGCATGGACGATATGGGCGGTAACAAGGACGGTCGCCGCTGGACCATCGCCGAAAGCTGGTGCGTGGTCGCGATGGCCGGGGACCAGCTTGGCGATTTCTCCGAGCAGCTGAGCGAAGTCGAACCCGTATCGGCCCGGCGGCAGGCCGCGCTTTCCGAACCGATTTCCGGTAATTGGGGTAATGGCTGGTACCTGCTCCCAAACACCGCCTATGGCCGCGCGCTCGAGGGCGATATTGCGGAGGTTTTCCCGGAGATCGAGAGCGGCGGGGAGTAAGGCGCGGGAGCCCTACTCCGCCCACTCCACATTGACGCCGAGACTGTCGATATTGGGCACGAAGTTCGGGTGCGCGCGCTTGATAGGGTCAGCATCGAGGATCTTGCTTTCGCCCTCGATACTGGCCGCGACCATGAGCAATGCAATCGCCACACGGATGATGTAGGGGCTGGTGACCGTGGCAGGGACCAGCTTCGATCCGCCGAAGGTGATCAGGCGATGCGGGTCGCATAGCAGCGTGTGCGCACCGAACAGCGAAAGCTCGGTGTGCCAGGTCAGCCCGCCCTCATAGACCTTGTTCCAGAACATGGTCTGGCCTTTGGCCTTGACGCCCAGTGCGATGAAGATCGGCAGCAAATCGGCCGGGATATAGGGCCAGGGCGCAGCTTCGACCTTGGTGGTGATATGGCTGGTGAAGTTCTGCTGCACCACCAATTCTTCGGGCGCGTTGAGACGCGACCAGCCATCGCCGTGTTCGACATGCGCCCCGAACTTCTCGAATGTCCGGTCGATCAGCATGAAATTCTCGGGCTGCGAATTGCGGATGGAGATGTCTCCACCGGTCACCGCCGCGAGCGCAAGGAAGGTCGCGACTTCGTGGAAATCCTCGACAAAGGTGTAGTCGGCACCGCCAAGCTCGGCTCCACCTTCGACCGAAACCATCGAGGTACCCTTGCCTTTGATGCCTGCGCCCATCAGTTCGAGAAAGGCGCACATTTCCTGTACGTGGGGCTCGCAGGCGGCATTGACGATCTGGCTCGTGCCAGATGCAGTCAGGGCGCTGATTATGAAGTTCTCGGTCGTGGTGACAGACGCATATTCGAGCCACATGCGCGTTCCCTCGCCCTTCCCCTTCTTGCGAAAGACGATGTTCTTACCTTCGTAGGAGACCTCGGCCCCGAAAGCCTTGAACACGGCAACATGCGGATCGATTTCGCGAGCGCCCAGGGTGCAGCCTTTGACCTCGTTCTCCAGCCGCGCCTCGCCCAAGCGGGCAAGCAGGCCGGGGATCATCATGATCGAGGCACGCATGGCCTGCGGCAAGGTGGCACGGGCATTCGAAGCGATGGTGGAGTGGTCGATCTCCAGCACCTTGTTTGCCTTGTCCCAATTCACCGTGCTGCCCAGCTGGGTGAAGAAGTCGTGGATGCGCAGGACATCGGTAATTTCGGGCACGTTGCGCAAAGTGATCGGCGCATCGCTGAGCAAGGTCGCGCACAGCACGGGCAAAACGGCGTTCTTGTTCGCCGAAGGATCGATCTTGCCCTTCAGCGGCGTACCGCCACGCACGTAAAGCGCCGTCATTCTATTCCTTCCAATCCTGTCGCCCGGCCGTCAGGCATCAATAGCCCATCAGCTTGAGAACTTCCTCGCGGCTTTTGGGATCGCTCCTGAACAGGCCCATAACGCGCGAGGTGACCATGTTGACGCCGGGCGTGCGAACGCCGCGCGCGGTCATGCAGGCATGGCTGGCCTCGATCACCACGGCTACTCCCTTGGGCTCCAGGTTTTCCCAGATGCACTGCGCCACTTCGGCGGTCAGCCGTTCCTGGATTTGCAGGCGCCTGGCAAAACCATGCAGCACACGGGCGAGCTTGGAGATGCCGACAACGCGATTGGTCGGCAGGTAGGCGATTGCCGCCTTGCCGATGATCGGTGCCATGTGATGTTCGCAATGGCTCTGGAAGGGAATGTCCTTGAGCAGCACGATCTCGTCATAGCCGCCCACCTCCTCGAAAACGCGGGATAGATGGAGCGCAGGGTCCTCGCCATAGCCTTGGCAATACTCTTTCCATGCACGCGCAACGCGCGCCGGCGTGTCGAGCAGGCCCTCGCGCGTGGGGTCGTCTCCGGCCCAGCGGATCAGTGTGCGGATAGCTTCCTGTACATCCTCGGGAACGGGGGGCTTGCCGCGTGGATCGTCCTCATCGGGACCAACCAGACTGCTCATTTTTTGTGCGCTTTCCTTCTTACTTTACGCATGGCTTTCGCCAATAGGCTGCCCGGGCGGAAAAGGCCACGGTTCGGAGGGAGAATCTGGAAAAGCTCCGCGGGTTCCTCCGGATCGAACATCTGTCGCTCGGCCAGTGCCACTTCCCATTCACCCGGTTCCGCCGGCTGGAACGGCACGAGGCGGCGGCGATTCCGGTCCCCAAGCGCGGCAATCATCGCCGCCATCGAACCTGCTTGGTCGAGCAGGCGGGCAACCTCCTCGGGCGTGATCCCGCAATGCTCTGCCAGCAGCGAATGACGCAGCGACCGGATGACATCCCTCGCATGGCTGTTCCCAGGCCGGCTACAATCAATGAACACGTCGCATTCGCTGTCGAGGCCGAAAGAACGGTTGTTGAAATTGGTCGAGCCAACACGGATCAGGCAATCATCGACGATCATGAGCTTGGCATGGACATAGATGGACGTATCGCCCGTATAGGGTGCGTAGATATGGAACCGGGCCTTGTGATCGCATTCGCGCAGGGCCTGGACGAGCCTGGTGCGCGCCGGATCCATCGCCTTGCTCTCGATCCAACCATCTGCAGTGACAGGATGAACCACCACGATCTCTGGCGGATCGTCTTCCCTGAGACGCTGGGCCATGGCCTCGGCGATCGAGCGTGAAGAAAAATACTGGTTCTCGATATACAGGAAGCGCTTGGCCGAGGCGATCTGCCGCAGGAACAGCTCCTCTACCTCATCCACCTTCGGCCGTCCGTTATAGGCAGCCAGTGACCGGGCAATGCCGATCTCCACATCCTCGAACTGGGTGGAAAGTTCGTCCGGCCAGGCTGTCTCCGCGTGCGGCTTGCAGGGCATAAGCGGTTTGCCGCCTGCCTCGCGCCAACGAGACCGTCCAAGTTCACCCAGCGCCTGTGCGATATCGCCTTCCATCAGCATCGCCATGTCGTGCCATGGTTCATAATGGCTGCCATTGGGCTGCACCCGGCGTTCGTCATGTTCGAGGTGGTCGCGTGTGTCCCAGCGCCGCGCCGCCATGTCGATACCGCCGCAAACGGCGAAACTGTCGTCGATGATGACAAGCTTCTGGTGATGACTGCACCCCAGCGGGTGTGCGGAGTCGAACTTGAAATCAATCTTGCGATTGAGCCACCATCGCAGCAAGTCGAGTATCATGGTGCCGCGGACAAGAAACTTGATCGTGCCGAGGTTCCACTTGAGGATCCTGATGTCGAGATGCTCGCGATGCCGCGCCAGCCACAGGATGAAACTTCCCAATCTGCGTGGATAGCGCTTGCGCCAACCCTTCTCCCACCAACGCCGTCCCTTGCGCAGATGGATGCGCGTGTCGAAATCCCAGCCAATGAGCATGATGCGGTCCTGCGCCTTGAGCATGGCCTGCCGCATCAGGTCGAAGTAATCCTCCCCGTCCACGACGAGGCTGGCACGCCTTGCATGGACATAACGCCAGACGCCGGGCTCGACGGAATTCGCATCGAGCCCGGCATCGGCAACTTCTCGGGACTTGTCTGTGTTCAAGCACCCCTCCGGCGGGAAAGATTATTCCTTCGCGTCCTCCATCTCGACCGGGGTTACCTTGGCGTCAGCCTTTTCGGCCCGCTTCCGGCGATCGAAGACGGCACGCATATGCGTTTCGTCATCGCGCGTAAGGTGCTTTGCGAAGTCGGGGAAGTGATCGTTTTCCTCTTCATCGATATGATGGAGGTAATCGTGCTCCAGCGTCCGGAATTTGGTCAGCCAAGCGCCCGACGACATATCGGTGGCCGCAAGATCGTTGAGCAATTCTTCGATCTCGTGATGTTCGGCGACCGAGTGGCGGGTCTCGTCGGTAGTCCTGGGTTTGCGCATCATGGTGGAATAGAGCGCCTGCTCTTCTGCAGAGGCATGCGCCTTCAGTTCCAGCGTCAGCTTTTCGAACAGTTCCTTGCGCTCGTCACTTTCGCCATGCGTCTCACCGATCCGTGCGATCAGCTCCCGGTGAAGGTCATGATCCTGCTTCAGGCGATCGAAAATCTCCGTGTCGGACATGTCATTCTCCATTCAATTGCGTTTCCCACCCAATCCATAGGGCAAGGGAAATGTTCCGAATGGGGGGTACCGCTTTTGGTCCGGGGTCAGGGGAAACACCGGACTCGTGCGGCGTCTGGAAGAGAGAAATTGCAGCCGGAAACCAAAAGAGGCGGCCCTGCTTTCGCAAGACCGCCTCTATTGGCGCGCCCGGAAGGATTCGAACCTCCGACCACCTGATTCGTAGTCAGGTACTCTATCCAGCTGAGCTACGGGCGCGCTTGGAGGGCGCCACATAGGGGTGCCTTCCAAGCTTGGCAATAGCTAGTTGGCAATCCTGTGCAACAAGTCGCGATCCATGGGCGGCATGGGCAGTGAATGTGCCTCTGCAACGGAAAACCAGCCCCAATCCTGCTGTTCCAGGGCGACCACCTCGCCCTGCCAGCGCCCGCAGTTGTAAAGAAACAGGACAATTGCCGGATCGCTACCCTCATCGGCCAAGAAAGCAGGCTCGAGATCGCCCGGTGCAACCACGATTCCCAGCTCCTCGCCAATCTCCCGGCAGAGCGCATCCCTAGGGGATTCCTCGGTTTCCACCTTCCCACCGGGGAACTCCCACAAGCCTCCATGATGCTTGTGATCGGGCCGCTTTTGCAGAAGCAGCCGCCCGCCTTCGTCACGAAGCGCAAGGGCCACAACGGCTATCCATGTCGGAATCTCTGTCACGGTAAGGTTTCGTCTCAACCTTTCATTAGCAATCTCATGCGAAGTTTTCAGGCATCAGATCATCAATTGGGGGAAACCTCTAGTGTCAGCTTACCAACACTGTCTTGCCGTTCTGCGCGACGAGCGTGCTGCCACTGCTGTCGAGTATGGCCTGATCATTGCCATGATCGTGATCGCCATGATCGCGGCATTGCAGGGGTTCGCTAACGAGACAATCGCGATGTGGGGATACGTCGAAACGAGTGTCGAGAACGCAACCACCGCTTAGGGGTTTATCAACTATTCCAACCTAGACCCCAAATCGTCCGGAAGGGAAGCCAACCGGATCGGGTACCGAAGACTGAAAACCAGGAGACTGAAATGACCTTCTTCAAGAACATGCTGCGCGACGAAGCTGGCGCCACCGCCATCGAATATGGCCTGATCGCTGCTCTGATCGCCGTTGCTGCCATCACCGCTCTCCAGAGCGTTGGTAACGAGCTGACCACGACGTTCAACACTGTTTCGGACGAACTCGAGTCGGCCAACACGTAATAGCTAAGGCTTTCGAGCCTGAAAGAGGGCGGCAGGGAAACCTGCCGCCCTTTCTTTTTGTGCTGTGCTGATGTTCGGTACAAGCTCCAAGGCCCTGACGGATGTCGCGGCCAGACCAGATCAGTTGGCGCGAACCACGAGCTTGTACTGACGGCCCGGTACCACCTGCGCATCCCCGAACAATCCGTTGAGAACCCGGAAGCGGGCTTCCTGCGCATCGCTATAGGCCATGCGCCGGGCCAAGGTCTGCACGGTATCGCTGCGCGCTGCGGTGATGATGTCGATGCGACGCGGCACCACCTGCGCCGCCTCTGCCGTCGAGATCCGGCGCATCGAGCTGTACATCGAATTGAAGGTTCCCGCCTGGCCGGCAGGCGTAATCGCCTGGAAATGGAAAGCCTGGTTGTTCGAAAACTCATAAGCGAACACGGTCACATCGACCTGCTGCTGCCCGTTATTGACCCGCGCCGTGCCATAGGCAGCCGGAATCCCGTTCACCGTGGTACGTTGGATCGATGATGGGGCAAGCTGCTGCTGGTCTCCGCCGATCGCCTGGAAGACCGAACGGATATAGGCATCGAGATTGTTGTTGTACGGCCCGGTCGTAAGCTGTGCACGTCCGGCATCGCCATTGATCGACACGGCCTGCGTGCCGTTCACCATGTAGAAGCCCTGCGGCGCGGTGAAGCGCAGACGCAGTTCGGGATGGATGAAATCCCTTCCCTCGATCATGCCTTGCTCGGGATCGTCGCCGTAGATCAGTCCGTCGATCCGGCGGAGGAAGGTCTCTCGATTGGTAATGCCGGTGCCCGCCCCGGCTTGTGCCAGCGCATTCTGCACCCGGCTGGCCGGGTCCGGATGGGTCGATGCCCACGCGGGAATGGTGGCGTTGTCGCGCCCCTGCAGCTGGGCATCTAGCGAATTCTGCGCAGCAAGGCTCTGCAGCAGTGACGCCATTGCACGCGGATCGTAACCCGCGCGCTGCAGGTAAGATACACCGAGATTGTCTGCCTCGATCTCCTGGCTGCGCGAATAGGACAGGGTCAGTAATTGCGAGCCCTGCATCGCCGCCTGACCGATCTGGCCCGCCAGAGGGTTGTCGCCCAGCAGCACGCTCGAAAGGATGGCAACTCCAAGACCTCCGAGCTGGTTGCGCTGTGCCGTGGCTTGCCTGCGCGCGGAATGGCGCGCTGCCACATGGCCAACTTCGTGCCCGAGTACGCCTGCCAATTCCGCCTCGTTGTTCATCAGCGTCACCAGCTGGCGGGTGACGTAGACATATCCGCCGGGCACGGCGAAGGCATTGTTGACCGAAGAATTGAGCAGCGTGACATCAAAAGCTGTCGGAGAATTTGCCAGACCCGACTGCACCGCAATGCCCTGCCCGATATCCTCGACATAGCTGGCCTGCGGGCCGCTCATCTCGCCGCCGAATTCGGCAATGAATTGAGGGTGATATTGCGCACCTTGCTGCGCTTCGGCCGCAGTAATGGGCGAACCGGGCGCCACATTCGCGCCGGGAATGGTCGCACAGGCTGACAGCGCGAGCGAAACCACACCGGTCAACGCCAGGTTCTTCACGCGACTTGCAGACAATTCGGACATTGGCACTTGCTCTCCACCAATTGCTGGTCGGCGGCCATCATGGCCCGCTCTCATGTCAATTCCAACCTGCCGGGGAGAGAGGCGTTCCCGAAATGCTAGCGGGCTAGCCCTTCGCCAATGGCAAGGAAACGCTCTTCGCGCTGGCGCCGAAGGCTGTCGCTGTCCAAACCAGCGAGCGCATCGAGCTCTTCGCCGATAGCAGCTGCCAACGAAGCAGAAGCAGCTTCCGGATCGCGCTGCGCGCCGCCCATCGGTTCGGGCACGATACGGTCGATCACGCCAAGGCCGAGCAAGTCTTGCGCGGTCATCTTCATGGCTTCCGCAGCCTGCGGGGCCTTCTCGCCGGTGCGCCACAGGATCGAGGCGCAACCTTCGGGAGAGATCACCGAATAGACCGCATGTTCGAACATCAGCACGCGTTCTGCACTGGCCAGCGCCACCGCGCCGCCGGAACCGCCCTCGCCCACAATGGCTGCGACCATGGGCACGCCCAGCGCCAGGCAGGCTTCGGTCGAGCGGGCAATGGCTTCGGCCTGACCGCGTTCCTCGGCCTCGATGCCCGGGAATGCGCCCGACGTATCGACCAGCGTGACCACGGGCAGTCCGAACTTGTCGGCCATTTCCATCAGGCGGATCGCCTTGCGATAGCCTTCCGGCTTGCCCATGCCGAAATTGTGACGGATGCGGCTTTCGGTATCGCGGCCCTTTTCATGTCCGATCAGCATGACCTTGCGGCCATCGAGCGTGGCAAGCCCGCCCATGATCGCCTCGTCATCGCCATAAAGGCGGTCCCCGCCCAGCGGCATGAAATCGGTAAAGGCGTTGCGCACATAGTCGCCGAAATGCGGGCGCGAAGGATGGCGCGCGACCTGCGTCTTCTGCCACGGCGTGAGCGAGGCATAGGTGCTTTCGAGCAGGCTCGCGCTCTTGGCTTCGAGCTTCTCCAGCTCCTTGGAGATATCGACCTCGCCATCTTCGCCCGCAGCAGCGCGCAATTCGGCGATCTTGGCCTCGATAGCCGCAACCGGCTTTTCGAATTCGAGATAGGAAATCATGCCTACGCGCTAAACGGAGCGGGGCTTGCCCGCAAGGGGATGTCGTTCATTTACAAGCGCGACCAATCGCGCGGAATCGACATGGGTATAGATCTGCGTCGTGGCGATATCGGCATGACCGAGCAGGGTCTGCAGCACACGCAAATCCGCCCCGCCCTCCAGCAAATGGGTAGCAAAGGCATGGCGCAGGACGTGCGGGCTGACCTTGGCCGGATCAAGGCCGGCGCGCACGGCCAGTTCCTTGACCAGCTGGTACAGGCGAATACGCGTCAAATGCTTGTTTCGCGACGGAAAAATGAACGCAGAGTCGCTGCCACGAACGGCCATCCAGCGCGCCAGGGCCTGCTGCGCCCGGCGCGAGACGGGCACCATGCGTTGCTGCGAGCCCTTGCCGGTGACCGTCAGGAAAGGCGCATCGCGCGGCACTGCCGCCACGGGGAGCCCGACCAGCTCGCTCGCCCGCAGCCCTGATCCGTAAAGCAGTTCGAGCAGCGCCAGCATGCGCAAGCCTGGCGGCCTGTCGCTATCGGCCTCGAGCTCGGCGCGCGCAAACAGCGCCTCGACCTCGGCATGGGTAAGGATCTTGGGCAGTGGACGCCTCGCCGCCGGACGCGGTAGCGCGGCCGAAGGATCGTCCTTGCGCAGCCCTTCATCGACCAGAAAGCCGAAGAATTGGCGTAGGGCCGAGCTCTTGCGGGCGACCGAGCTTGGCGCCAGTTCCGCCCACTTGCCCGCGAGCGTGCCGAGTCGGTCCCGGTCCGCTCCCGCAAGGTCGCCGAGCAATTCCTCAGCGCCTTCGAGATCGCGGCGATAGGCAGCAAGCGTATTGCGCGCTGCGCCGCGTTCTGCCGCAAGCATGGCAAGGAAGAGATCGATCTCAGCGCTGATGATGCGCCCTCCCCTCGGTACTATGCCAGATCAAGCCCGGGCCACGGCCTCCGCCGCGATCATCCGTGCTTCGGCATTGAGTCCCGCCTGATCGAGCGACCGGACGATGAAATAGAGCTGGCGCGCGGTCATCTGGCTCCAGCTATCGCCTTGCATGCCGACCCCTGCCAACAAGGCGACCAGCGCGGCATTGCGATACTCTGCAGCCTGGCTGATCCGCTGGCTCCAGACGCTTTCGCGCGTAAGATTGACTTCCAGTCGGTTCGAGAAATCGGCAATCGTGCCGCTATCGACGCGACCGAGCCCGGCAAGTCCGGCAAGCAGGAATTTCGACTTGCGGCTATCCGCGCTCTCATCGTCATCCACGAACGTGTCGAGCGCGCCGGACGAAACACTACCATTGCGCTGCTCCTGCGCGAGCACGAGCAGGCCCCAAGCCTCGCTGCCTTCGGGAACCAGCGTTCCCCATTGCCGCGCATTGCGATCGAGGCCGGCTGCCAGCATCGAACCGATCAGGTCGGCGGCATCGTCCAGGAACGCTTCGGATACCGGCATACGAGCCGCAGCATAGGCAGTCAGGACGCGCGGGCCGTAGCCGCCCTCCGTACCCCAAAGCTGGCGCATGGCTGCAAGCCGAGCTGCTGGATTTTCTGCGACATAAGCCTCACGCAGGATCTGCCCGGGTACTCGGTCCCCCGCTGCGACGACTTCGCTGGCATATAATTGCGAATAGAGATCGACCATGGCCGAAGAGGACATGACGCCGCGCTGGGCTGCATAATCCGCTGCGGCAACGCGCTCGGGCAGTGAAACAGCTGGTATCAATGCGTCTGCCAGATCGAACTGGCGCACCGCGCCGCTGCGCAGCGCCTCGGGCAAGGGTTCGCCCAGCATCCGCGCCAGGGAAAAGCGCCATGGCGTGAGCTCGTCCACGCCGTCCCATTCGATCGTCACGCCCGTTGCCCCGATTCCGGCGGCCCCCGCATATCTTTGCGCCAGGCGAACATCAATCTCGGGCGCTTCGCCAGTGCCGAGCGCACGGTCGAGGCGCCTTTCGGACCCGCGTGTTTCGCCGAGATAGGCGTCGCAGATCGCCTGCGTCATGATCCACTCAGCGCCTTCGAGCGCAGTCGGCTGCGAGCGGGCGACGGGACAAATGCCCAGCAAGTCACCGCTGCCAAGATAAGAGTCGAAGGCCGCGGCAACGAGATGGGGCGAGTAATTGCCCGAATCCACATCCTGCACGAGCATGCGCGCGACATGGAACTCGCCCATGTGATCGAGCAAACTGGCACGCAAGGCGGCAAACTCGACCGCATCCATGCCATCGGGCGCATCCATCCGGCTCGCCAGGACACGGCGCAGCAAGATATGTCCCCAGCGCGAAACCATCGGCCCGCGATTCTTTTCCAGCGCGGCGCGCACTAGGGCGGCAGGTTGCCCGGCCAGCGATTGCGAGGGGAAGCCGCCTTCGTCGCGCGCAATCACGCCGATCCGCGCCAACGCCCTTCTTGCACCCGGCGGCACGTCGAATTTGGGACGCAGGCCGAACAGTTCGTTGATCTCGTAGTCTTCCATTTCCTCCAGCTCTTCGAGCGTGGGGAAATCCTCTGGCAGGACGACCTGAACCGGAGCGCCGGGTATTTGCTGGATCACCGGGTCGGAGGTCACCGATGGTGGCAACAAGTCCTCACCCGGCTGCGGGGCGACAGGCTGCGTAGGACGCACGACCGGGGCCGCCGAAGAAGAAGGCGCAGGAGCGGGCGTCGGCTCTTCAGGCGGAGGATTGTCGAAAATATCGGGTAGCAGGCTCTCGGGCTGAGCCAGCGCAAGGCCGGAGCCGAACAGCAGCAAGGCGGATCCTGCAAGCCAGTAATGCTTCATGCGCCCTGCTCCGGCAATTCGATTGGCTCGACGATCAGGCGCTGCTCTTCGCGCCCGCCATCATACCATGCGAGGCCAATGGCAAGCGCTGCGAACAGAAGCAATATCAGCACCAAACTCATCAGGCGTTTCGCCACATATCCCTCGATCGGGCCCGTTCCCCGGGCTCAGCAAACTTGCATGGGCGGTTAGCGCAATTATAGGCCCAACGGCAATGAACATCGCACAACCAGGCAATGAGTCCGCAAATGGACGCAATTTGAGCGACGAGGAAGTGAAGGCGCTGGCCGCGCGTATCACCCGTCCGCTGGTGCTGGTTGGCATGATGGGGGTCGGCAAGTCGACCATCGGGCGCAAGCTGGCACAATTGCTCGGCCTGCACTTCGCCGATGCCGATGACGAGATCGTCGAAGCCGCGCAGATGCCGATCTCGGACATTTTCGACCAGTTCGGCGAAGACTATTTCCGCGATGGCGAGCGGCGCGTGATCGCCCGCCTGCTGGAAGACGGGAAATGCGTGATCGCCACGGGCGGCGGCGCCTTCGTGCAGGAGCCGACCCGCGAGATGATCCTCGACAAAGGTATTGCCATCTGGCTCGACAGCGATGTGGAAACGCTGGTCGAACGGGTCAGCCGCAATGACAAACGCCCGTTGCTGCGCGGCGGCGATGTCCACGAAATCGTCACACGGATGAAGGCGGAACGCGAACCGGCCTATGCGCAGGCCCCGATCCACGTCATGAGCGACACCGGACCGCATGCAGAAGCGGTCGACCGTATCCTGGAGGCACTCGAGAAATGTCTGTAACGCGCGTGGAACTGGCTGGCCGGAGCTACGAAGTCCGCGTCGATAGCGGCCTGCTTGCCGACGTCGCCACACAATGCGGCCCGCTGCTGCGCAAGAAGGCCGTTCCGATTATCACCGACAGCAATGTCGCCGAGCACTGGCGCCAGGAGGTGGCCTCCTCGCTTGGGGCAGCAGGACACGAGGCGCATTTCCTCGTTCTAGATCCCGGCGAAGCGGCCAAGAGCTGGACGGTGCTTGAAAAGGTCTGCAACTGGCTGCTCGCCGAGGAAGTCGAGCGCGGCGATCATATCCTTGCACTGGGCGGCGGCGTAATCGGGGATTTGACCGGCTTTGCCGCAGCGATCCTCAAGCGCGGCTGCGGCTTTGTCCAATTGCCCACCACGCTGCTGGCGCAGGTGGATAGCTCGGTCGGCGGTAAGACCGCGATCAACACAAGGGCAGGCAAGAACCTCATCGGCTCCTTCCACCAGCCAAGCCTGGTGCTGGCCGATCTCGACAGCCTGGCCACGCTGCCCCCGCGCGAAATGGGTGCCGGCTATGCCGAGGTGATCAAATACGGCATTCTCGGTGATGCGGATTTCTTCGCCTGGTGCGAGGCAAACGGCGCCAAGGTCATGGCCGGCGACAAGGCGGCGCTTGAATATGCGGTGACCGAAAGCGTCAAGGCCAAGGCGCGCATCGTCGCCGAAGACGAGCGCGAGACCACCGGCAAACGCGCTCTGCTCAACCTTGGCCACACTTTCGGGCACGCGCTCGAGGCAGAGACGGGCTTTTCGCCCAAGCTGCTGCATGGAGAGGCGGTGGCGCTCGGCATGGTGCTGGCAGCGCGATACTCGGCCCGAAAGGGATACATCTCGGAAGAGGATGCTGCGCGCGTGGCCGCCGCTATCGCCGGTGCCGGATTGCCGAGCGAGATTTCCGCGCTCGGGCTCGAATGTTCGGGCAAGGAATTGGCCGCGCACATGCTGCACGACAAGAAAATGGATGCGGGCACCCTGCCCTTCGTCCTGCTTCACGCGGTGGGCGATGCCTTCCTCGACAAGCAGGTGGAGCTAAACGACGTGGCCGAGTTCCTAGCCGAACAGCTCTAACCGCCATCAGGCCTCGGGGTGGCCCTCGGCCACCATGGCCCCCCATTGCTCCTCGCTGATCAGCCCCTCCTTGCGGGCCTTTTCCGCGTCTTCGGGAGTTATCGCATCCTGGTTGGAAGCGATCCGCTTCCATCCGGCCAGAGGCGCTTCCTTGCCCGCTTCGGGGACGTAGCGCGATGTGCTCACCCTATGATGCTTGTGCACATAACGCGGGCAATTGAGCCACACGCCCGTGACCTCCACGCGAATGGCTGCCGTCGCCCCTTCATATTGCGCGACCAGCGGCCCATCGCGAAGCAGGCTTGCCTCGCCCCTCACCCGCATGCGCGAAGGTTTCTCAAAATCCATGAACAGCATACCGACCTTGGCGGTCCGCTCGATATTGCCAAGCGAGAGGAACATCCCGTTGCCATCGTAATTGGGGAAGACCAGCGTGCGCTCGTCGACGATGGATATGAAGCCGGGAAAGCCGCCCTTGTAGGATACCGATGGCTGTCCATCCGGATCCGTAGTGGCGAGGAAGAAGTAATCGCGTGAGCCGATATAGCCCTGCGCGCGCTCATCCATCACTTCGGAATAGATCGCTTCTTCCGCCCGATCGGCGAGTTTGCGCGTGCCAAATTCATCCTGCAACGCGCGGTGGCTGTCATTGTAAAGCTGGCTCATCCCCTAAAGTCCTCCCCAAGTGAACAAGGGAAGGATGAGCCACAAGCAGGCGCTTGTCACGCCCCAACAATGACTCCGCAGGTCAGGCCAATACCGGCTTCAGATCGACCACGTCGAAATGGCCGAAGCCCGCCTCGATCAACAGGTGGCGATGGCACTTGTCGGCATCGCGGCAATAACACATCAGGCAGGTTGGCCGGGCAAGGGCAATCTCGCGCAATTCGGCCAGAGCTACCATCGCCTCGGGCAGTTCGAGTTGTCCGGCATAGACGCGCGCCAGGGTCACGCGGTCGCCACGCCGGGCCGCTGCCCTGCCCTCGGGCGGCGTACCGAGATCGCGCAGATGGCAGTAGGCGATTCCGACCTCCGCCAGCGAAGCGGCGAGGTTGGACTTGGAAAAGCCTGGCTTGCGCGATTGCGCGCGGGCCCGGACATCGACCAGCATTTGCACCCCATGGAGCTGCAGCAAGGCAATCAGGCCAAGCTGCGTCGCCTGCTGGTAGCCGATCGTGAACAGGCGCTGCGCCATCGCCGCGGCCTACTTCAGCAGCACCAGCTCCTCCGCCATCGAAGGATGCAGCGCCACAGTGTCGTCAAAGGCCTGCTTGGTCAGCCCCGCCTTCACCGCCACGGCCGCAACCTGCATGATCTCGGGTGATTCCGGCCCGATCATATGGATGCCGAGAATCTTCTCCGAAGCCTCGTCCACGATCATCTTGTAGAGCCCGCGCTCCGCATGGGGCGAGAAGATGTTCTTCATTGGCCGGAAGTCGGAAGAATAGACCTTCACATTGCCATAGGTGTTACGCGCCTCCCGCTCGGTCAGGCCGACGCCGGCAAGCGGCGGCTGGCTGAAGACGGCGCTGGGAATGTGATCGTAATTGATCGTGCGCGGATTGCCGCCGAACACCGTATCGGCAAAGGCATGCCCTTCACGGATCGCTACGGGCGTAAGCTGCACGCGATTGGTCACATCGCCGACGGCATAGATGCTGTCACAGCTGGTCTTGTTGTATTCGTCGACCTTGATCGCGCCCTTCTCGTCCAGCTCAACGCCGGCATTCTCGCAACCGAGCCCCGTCGTCTTTGGGCTGCGCCCGGTGGCAATCAGGACCTGGTCCACCTGCACCGGATTGCTGTCACCCAGATCGACCAGCAGGCAGCCTTCCTCCTGCTTCTCGACCTTCTGGATCAGGCTGTGCATCTTGAAATCGATCCCGCGGCCCATGGCAATATGCAGCATGCGCTCGACGATCTGCTCGTCATAGCTGCGCAGGATACGGCCGGAACGGTTGACCACCGTTACCTCGCTACCCAGCGCGTTGAAGATCGCCGCGAATTCCATCGCGATATAGCCACCACCGGCGACCATCAGGCATTTCGGCTGTTCTTCGAGATGAAACACCTCATTGGAGGATATGCAGTGCTCGACGCCCGGGAAATCGGGCATAGCCGGCCAGCTGCCAACGGCGACCAGGATGTGCTTCGCGGTAATCTCGCGACCGCTGGCCAACTTGACCGTGTGCGGCCCGGTGATTGTCGCCCGCTCCTCGAACAGGTCGACCTCGTGGCTTTCCAGCGTCTTGCCGTAAAGCCCTTCGAGCCGGTCGACATCGGAGTTCACGAAATCGCGCAAACTCGGCCAGTCGAAGCTCTTTTCGCCCACGCTCCAGCCATAATTCTCCGCATGGGAGAGCTCCTCTGCGAACATGGAGCCGTAGACGAGCATCTTCTTGGGCACGCATCCGCGAATTACGCAGGTCCCGCCCACACGGTGTTCTTCCGCGATGGCGACTTTCGCGCCATGGCTGGCGGCAATGCGCGATGCGCGTACCCCACCCGATCCTGCACCGATGGTGAAGAGGTCATATTCGAATTCGGACATGCTGATCACGGACTCCGCTTGTGGTTGGTCGGCCATATGACTGCTTGCCATACGCTTGCCAACCGCTGCGGGTTACTTGCTCCTTTTCAGGAGCGGGTCAGCTTTCCAGGAAGAGCGCGTAGTCGCGCATGAACTGGAAGCAACGGGTATCAAGGATCGAGATCAGCGTATCGTCCTCGATGCCCGTGCGCCGCTTGAGCATGCGGAAAGCGGCGGTCTGGGTCGGATTGTTCATTCCCTGCACCGCGGCGATCACGTCAGGATCGTGGCTAAGCGAGTAATCGAACAGGAAATCGATGGTCTGCGGATCGAAATCGTAGCCGAGAAACACGATCTTCTTCGATCCCGCCAGCGCGCCATGCAGGCCCGTCACCCATTGCCGGTTGCGCAAGGCCTCGGAGGCGGTTTTCACCTCCTTGACGAGGTTCTGCAGGTTCCACGGTTCCTCATTTCCCCAATCGACATCGGGCGCTTCTCCCGGTTCCCAAGGAAGCCTGCCGGCATTGCCATAAGGATGAACGATGTTGAGTTTGGCACCGACCAGTTCGCGCGCCTCGTTGAGCGTCATGCCGAAAGCCATCGCCACAACGAAAGGCAGGTAGTGCTGGATCGAGCGATCATAATTGAAATTGATGATGGCGAGATTGTCGAAACACTTTTCCACCTTGTTGCGCGGTACGCCCGAGGTAATCAGGCGTCCCAACTGGAACAGCCAGTTCTCGGTTCCGCGCATCGGAAGGTCGCCCGCTACGCGCGGCTCGAGCAGAAGGGGTGAGCGCGCTTCGGCCTGGAGTGTGTAGAAGATGATCGCCAGCTTCCCTGCGGCCATGACCAGCGGATCGCTATTGTGCTGTTCGAGGATGCTGTCGATCGAGTTACCGACGCGCGCGGAAGCCCGAATGGTGCCCCCTGCCTCCATGAGCTTTTCCGGCGTTGCTCCCACGCGGCGGGCAAACTTGTCGAAATGCTTGGCAAGCATCTGCATGTCGCGCGTCTGCAATTCGCTGCCTAGGCGAGCAAAATCGAAGCCCTGCGCAATCTTGTTGAGCAATTCTCGGCTTTCGGGAATCTCGATTTCAGCGCTCGCGCCGGAGCCCACGACCAAAGTGGTTTTGGTCCTGATCATGCCCGAATTATCCCCCTGCCAAGTGCTGCAAATTGTCGGAAATCACTAGGCGCGCATGGTTAAGAAAGGACTAGCGCGAAACATGGAATTCGCACAGGATGACGCTGTTTTCGCAAGGCTTCGAAGCCTTGGGGAGCAAGAGGGGGAAAGCAGATCACTGGAATTCGCAGCCTGCGACACATGTGGGGGCCCGGCCTGATCTTCTCGGGCGCAGCCATCGGCACATCGCATCTGGTCCAGTCGACCCGCGCCGGGGCCATTTTCGGCGCCGCACTGATCACCGTTATCCTGCTGATAAACGTGCTGAAATATCCTGCCTATCGATTTGGCGTGGATTTCGCCAATGCACGCGGTCGCTCGCTTCTGACCGGCTATCGCGAGCTTGGATTGTGGGCTCCGATCCTTTTCCTTGTTGCAGTGGCGCCCGTCGTGCCGATCACCTTTGCCGCATTGGGAGCAGCAACGGCAGGCATTATCAGCGCAATTATCGGTCCTGTCATGCCCGTCCCCGCCCTCGCCGCCCTGGTGCTGATGGCAGCCACCGCCATGCTGGTAATAGGCGGCTATCGCTGGCTCGACCGGGTCAATTCGGTGCTGATGGCCTTCCTCGTCGCCTCTACCCTGGCAACAACGTCCATGGTCCTGCCCGAGGTGCAATGGATGAGTTTCGTCGATGTCAGCTGGACGCGTGAAGCAAGCGCCTTGCTCTTCATCGTTGCACTGGCAGGATTCATGCCCAATCCGCTCGACGTATCGGTGCCTGTATCGCTGTGGGAGGTGGAGGCGAGCCGCAGCCTGCCACCGGAAAAACGGCCCACATTGTCGCAGGCGCGCTCCAGCTTCGCCGGACCCTACGCGCTCTCCGCCATCATGGCGGTGTGCTTCTGCATCATGGGAGCCGGAGTGATGCACGCGCAGCAGATCACGCCGCTGACCGATGCGCCAGGCTTCGCCGGTCAGATCGTCGATCTCTATCGGCAGGCATTGGGGCCCGGTGCCGCCATTCTCGCGGCAATCGCTGCACTCTCCGTCATGGCGACCACGGTAATTGCCGCGATCGACGCCTATGCGCGCATCTACTCCTCGGCCATGTCGGT
Organism: uncultured Altererythrobacter sp.; assembly: GCA_913056125.1. Classification (GTDB taxonomy): domain Bacteria; phylum Pseudomonadota; class Alphaproteobacteria; order Sphingomonadales; family Sphingomonadaceae; genus Alteraurantiacibacter. The sequence goes on along the minus strand of CAJXNC010000010.1, from coordinate 30,326 downwards.
CTTTGCCGGGCGCGAAGACGATTGCGGCCAGCGTCAGGACTATATCGGCTTCGCGCTGTTGTTCATGGCGATGGGACTTATGGTCCTGTTCACGGTGATGAGCGATTTCGCCACCTTCCTGGATTTCACCACCTCCGCTGCCTTCGTGATCGCACCCGTTGTGGCCCTACTAAACCACCTTGTGGTGACCCGCTGCGACTTGCCCGACGAAGCGAGGCCCGGACCTGTCGCCAAAGGCATCAACCTCGCCGCGATCTTGGTCATGAGCGGACTCGCCGTGATGTATTTCGTGCTTAGTTTCTGACCCAATGAAACTGCGGTGAACCTCTATTTCGTCCGTATCGAACTCATCCTGTGGGTCGCATGGGTAATCAGCTGGTTTGCCGCCGCGCTCGTTTGGAAGGGAAAATCGAGCTCGCGATTGGAGCGTAGGCAATTCCGCCCGCACTTCCTGGTCATCGTCATTGGCTTCTACCTGATGGTCCTTCCAATCCCGTTCCTTGGTCCACTCTGGAGCGTCGGGCCTCCCCTCGGCTGGACCATGGTGGCGCTGGTCGCGGCAGGCATCCTCTTGGCCTGGTGGGCACGCATCGAAATGGGCAAGCTATGGTCGGGTGGCGTGGAAAGAATGGAAGATCACCGCGTCATCCAGACCGGGCCTTTCGCCATTGTCCGCCACCCGATCTATACCGGGCTTGCCATGACCGCGATCGGCGTCGGCCTGACGAGCGCCCTGCCCACCGCGCTGCTCGGCGCTGCACTGTTCACCGGCGGCTTTGCCTTCAAGGCCAAGGTGGAGGAACGCTTCCTCGAGCAGGAGCTCGGCGGTTATGCCGAATACCGCAAGCGCGTGCCCATGCTTGTGCCGGGGCTGCAACCGAGGTTCTTCAGCCGGCGGAGCTAAGCCAAACCAGCAGCCTTCAGCAGCGCCTCGGTACTGGCGTCGAAATCGGCCTCGCCGCCCTCGATATCCTTGGCCATCTTCTTGCCCAGCTCGACGCCGAATTGGTCGAAGGGATTGATGTCCATCATTACCGCATTGGCGAAGGTGCGATGCTCGTGAAAGGCGATCAGCGCGCCGAGCGTCGCCGCGTCGAGATCGTCGCAAAGGATCGTCGCCGAAGGACGGTCGCCAGGGAAGGCGCGCGCCGGGTCCTTGCCATCCGCGCTCATATTGCCGCCCGCCATCAGTGCGGCGCCTTGGGCAAAGCAATTGGTCAGCAAAATGCGGTGATGCGCAGGGTCAAGCACGTCGCCCGGCGCAATGCTGGCGATGAAGTCCACCGGCACAAGGTTGGTCCCCTGGTGGAGCAGCTGGAACACGGCATGCTGCGCATCGGTGCCCACCCCGCCCCAGGTGATCGGTGCCGTGGTGCCTTCGACCGGCGTTCCGTCGACATGCACGCTCTTGCCGTTCGATTCCATTTCCAGTTGCTGCAGGTAATCGGGCAGCAGGCCGAGACGTTCATCGTAACAGAATACCGCGCGCGTCTGGCAGCCGCGGATGCGGGTGTAATACTGGTCGGCAAAGGCGGCACGCAGGGCGACATTGTCGCGCCCATCGGTATCGCGGAAATGCACGTCCATCGCCGCCGCGCCATCGAGCAGAGCCTGGAAATCCTCCCAGCCGATCGCCAGCGCGATGGGAAAGCCGATGCTTGACCACAACGAATAGCGCCCGCCCACGCTTTCGGCGAAAGGCAGGATGCGCGTTTCGTCCACGCCCCATTCGACCGCCTTCTCGGGATCGGCGGTCAGCGCAATGACGCGGCCCGAAGGATCGGCAACGCCGTTCTGATCCAGCCATGTGAGCACGCTCTGCGCATTGGTCATGGTCTCGATGGTGGTGAAGGTCTTGGAGGCGACAGCGATCCAGGTGGTCGCCGGATCGCAGGCGGCAAAGGCAGCCTCCAGCGCGACACCGTCGATATTGGAGACGACATGGACATCGACCAGGCTGAGGTCGCGGCTGAGCGCATCGACCGCCAGCGCCGGGCCGAGTGCCGATCCGCCGATACCGACATGGATCAGGTGCTTCACCTCGCCCAGCGCGCCCTCGTGGATCGCCTCCACCAGCAGCTTCATCCGTTCGAGCAGCGCCGCGGCTTCCTCGACCGAGCTTTCCTTACCCACGCCGCGCAGCGCGGAATGCTCCGCAGCGCGCCCTTCCGTAGGGTTGACCACTTCGCCGGCGAACAGCTTGCGGCGCATTTCCGGAAAGTCGCAAGCCTCTGCAAAACTTTCGAATTCTCCGAGCAATTCAGCGGTCAGATGCGTCTTCGACCAGTCGAACAGGATCCCGCTTTCGCCCAGCTCGAGCCGCGAGGAGAGCTTGTCCACCCGCTCCGCATCCGCCGCGAAAAGCTCTTCCAGCGTCGGATCGGGATGGAGGGTCAGTGCTCTCCAGGCTTCGTCTCGGGCTTCGGTCACTGGGAATGTTCCTTCGCACATGCAGTACGGCTGTCTGGCTACGGTCTTCGTCGATCAATGCAAGCCCGCAATGGGCATTTTTCTTGACGCGCCCGTTCCCTGACAACATGAGCTTGCGCCCATGACCGAGACCACACATCGCGAAATCGTCGAACCGGCGGCCAAAAAACCGGAAAAGAAGGAAGACTGGAAAAGCTTCCTTTGGTTCTGCGTCAAGCTGGCGCTGATCGTGGCGATCTTCCGCAGCTTCATATTCACCAGTTTCAACATCCCCAGCGAGAGCATGATGCCACGCCTGCTGGTGGGCGATTACCTGTTCGCACAGAAATGGTCCTATGGTTATTCGAACCGCTCACTGCCCTTCAACCTGCCTCTCTTGCCGGAAAGCCGGTTGCTCGCCAGCTCGCCGGAGCCGGGCGATATCGTGATCTTCGAACATCCGGTGGACGGTACCGATTACATCAAACGCGTGATCGGCCTGCCCGGAGATGAAATCCAGGTGATCGACGGCGTGCTGCACATCAACCGCCAGCCGGTCGGCCATGAGCGGATTGAGGATTTCGTCCTACCCACGACGGTTGAGCGCGGTTGCGGCTCTGGACGTTCGGATTTCACCGTTCGGACTGACGAGGGCTTCGAATGCCGTTTCCCGCAATTCCGCGAAACGCTTCCCAGTGGTGTGTCCTACAATATCCTCGACTTCGGGCCGTCAGGCTTCAACAGCCGCTGGAATGTCGATGCCGACAATACCGCGCCCTACATCGTGCCCGAAGGCACCTTCTTTGCCATGGGCGACAACCGCGACAATTCCCTCGACAGCCGTTTCCCCGCCGCTGCCGGCGCAGGCGTCGGTTTCGTCCCGCAGGACAACCTCGTGGCACAGGCGACCTTCATGTACTGGTCCTGGGGCGACGGTGTTCGCTGGAGCCGCATCGGTCGAGGCATCGAATAGCGAAGATGGCTGAACTCGAACCTGCAACCAGGGAGTGGCTCGAAGCGCTCGGCTTCACCGTCCGGCAGGACGATGTCTGGCTGGAAGCGCTGACACATGGCAGCACAGGCGATGCGCGGAATTATGAGCGGCTCGAATTCCTTGGCGACCGCGTTCTCGGCCTGACCATTGCCGACTGGCTGTTTACCCGCAATGGCGGGTCCGAAGGTGAACTCGCGCAAAGGCTGAACGCTCTGGTAAGCCGCCAAAGCTGTGCCGAGGTTGCCCGCCGCACCGGCGCTCCGGAGCATGTGCGCCTCGGTCGCCAGGCACGCGATGACGGCGCGCATGACAGCGACAACGTGCTGGGCGACATCATGGAAGCGCTGCTCGGCGCAAGCTTCGTCGAAAACGGCTTCGAGGCGACGCGCGACATCGTGCGCACGCTCTGGGCCGACATGATCGAGGGCAAGGCCGGGCGCTCCAAGCATCCCAAGAGCGCCCTGCAGGAATGGGCTGCGGGCAATCGCCGCAAGCCGCCCGAATACCAAGTCGTCGCAACCACCGGGCCCGACCATGCGCGCAAGTTCACCGTGCGCGTCTCGGTCAAGAATGTCGGCGAAGTCGAGGCGACCGCAGGCGGCAAGCAGGATGCCGAGACCAAGGCCGCGCGTGCCTTCATGGAGAAATTCGCTTGAGCGACGAGAATACCAAATGTGGCGTCGTGGCCGTGATCGGCGCGCCGAATGCCGGCAAGTCGACGCTGGTAAACCAGCTCGTGGGGCAGAAGGTCGCCATCACCAGTGCGAAGGCGCAGACCACCCGCGCACGGCTGATGGGCATTGCGCTCAACGGCCCGACGCAAATCATCCTGGTCGATACGCCGGGTATTTTCGAACCCAGGCGCCGGCTCGACCGCGCCATGGTCTCTGCCGCCTGGGAAGGCGCGCAGGAGGCCGATGCGGTGCTGCTGGTAGTTGATCCCATCAAGCAACGCCGACATGAGCTGATGCCGTTGATCGAGGCGCTGAAGAGCCGCCCCGAGCGCAAGGTCCTGGTGCTCAACAAGGTCGATGCCAGCGCCAAGGAGCCGTTGCTGGCGCTGGCGCAGGAACTGGCCGGATTGGCCGACTTTGCCGAGGTGTTCTTCGTTTCCGCCCTCACCGGGGACGGCGTGCCCGAACTCAAGGAGCGCCTGTCCGAGCTGATGCCGGAAGGACCCTGGCATTACCCCGAAGAACAGGTTTCCGATGCCAGCGAGCGCCTGCTCGCCGCCGAGGTCACGCGCGAGCAGCTGTACAAGCAATTGCATGACGAACTGCCCTACGACGCCGCCGTGCGGCACGAGGCCTATACGCAGCGCAAGGATGGCAGTGTCGAGGTGCGCCAGCAGATCGTCATCGCCCGCGACAGCCAGAAAAGCATCGTGCTCGGCAAGCATGGCAGCAAGATCAAGGCGATCGGCGAGGCCGCGCGCAAGGAACTCAGTGAGATCCTCGGCGTGAAGGTCCACCTCTTCCTGCATGTGAAGGTCGAGGAGAACTGGGCCGACAATCGCGAAATCTACGAGGAAATGGGCCTCGACTGGGTGCGTTAACCCGCCTTCGCATCCCTGAATTTGTACCGCGTCACGCTGCAAGCCGCGGCCACGAAAGCGAGCGCGCAGGCGAACAGCATGGGCGCCGGTCCCATCCCCCAGCCCCCGGCCAGCAAGACACCGACCAGTACTGCACCTAGCGTCTGGCCGAAAAGCCTTGCGGTCGATTGAACGCCGCCCGCCGCCGCTGCCCTTTCTCGCGGTGCACGACTGATGAGAAGCCGCGTGTTCGGACTGAAGAACAGGCCGAAACCGAGAGCTGTAAAGGCGAGACGCGCACCGATCCCCTCCTTGCTCACATCCTCGGGCATGAAGGCAATCAGCAGCATGCCGATCGTGACGATGCTCATGCCCGTCACGCCCAGCTTGGTCGCGGCAATGCGGTCGCTCATCCAGCCCGCCAATGGGGAGATCACCAGCATGGTCAACGGGAATGGCAGCAGGAGCAGGCCAACGGTCTGCGGATCGAAGCCATAGCCCTCTTCCAGCCGGAAGGGCAGCGACAGCATCAGCGCGCTGGCGGCGACGAAGCTCGCCATTGCAGCCAGTGCGGACAGACCGAGGACGGGCCGCGACAACAGGTCGACCGGCAGGACCGGCGCGGGCCGCCGCTTCTCCCGCCGGACGAGGTAGAAAGTCGACACGATGCCGAGCGCAACGATCAGCATACCAAGCAAGGGCTGGCCATGCGTACCCACCTGTACGCCGCCAACGAGCAGCAGCATGGTGAGAGCGCTCCAGCTCGCGCTAATCCATTGCAGGCGCTCCTTGCGCGGTTCCGGGTCAGGCAGCGCCCTGCCCAACAGCAGCGAGACGATTGCCAACGGTGCGGCCACCACGAATACCAGCTGCCAATGGGCATTGCCGACGATATAGCCGCCCAGGGTCGGCGCCATGGCGGATGACGAGGCGACGATCACGCTGTTGACGCCAAGCCCCGTGCCGAGCCTTTTGGCCGGATAGATCTGCCGCAGCATGGCGGCAGAGACGCTCAGCGCCATTGCCGCGCCCAGCGCCTGGAAGGTCCGCAGGACCAGCAGGACGGCGAAATGATCGGCCAGCAGACACAGGGCGGATGCAACCATGAACACGCCTTGCCCCGCCTGATAGAGATTGCGGTGGCCCAGCTTGTCGCCCAGCGAGGCGAAAGGCAGCAACATCATCACCAGCACCAGTTGGTAGACGGTGACAACATTGGTGACCGCGGCATTGGACACGCCCAGGTCACGGGCAATGGTCGGCAGGGCGACATTGGCAATCGCCCCGTCCAACACCAACAAGGAGGTGCCGAAGCTGATTGCGGCAATGGCCCACCAACGCCGCGGAGTAGGCAGGCCGGGATGTTCGTCTTGCTGGGGTGATGCGGCTGGCTTCGCTGTATTATTGCCTATCGGTGCCGCGTCATTCATGCGCGCCATCTGGGCCTGTTAGGGAGTTACTGCAAGCCCTAGTCATCCAGTACGAAATCGACCGACAGGGTGATGACATAGCTCACCGGGCGACCATCACCGCCGTCCCTGCTGTCAAAGCGATGCGTGGTGGCCTGATCGCAGGCAATGCGCGTGAATGCATCCGCATCGCCCAGCACCGGCGCGCAGGCAGCGACCGAGCCATCAGCTGCAATTTCGGTCAACACGTCCACCCGGCGATTGCGCCCGTCACCCGGCAATTGCGCAACCATGACCTGCAGCTGCGCAGCGCGGACCAGAGCAGCAGGAGGCGCCGCACCAAGATTCTCATCAGGATTCTGCCCCTGCACGCGCGAGAGCATCATCACCGCATGGGCCGGTTGCCCCGCATCATTGCGCGCGCCCTCGCCAATGTCCTTGCCCACCGCCTGCCGGCAAATCTGCCGGCTGATCCTGCGGCTGCCCTCGTACTCCAGCACATCGCATTCCAGCACCACGCCATCGGGATCGACGAACACCTCGACATAAATCATCGGCAAGTTCCCGATGGAGAGCGTATCGCGGAAAAAGGGCATTTCCGGAGATGGCATGGCCATGTTGGCCACGACCAGCAGGGAAGACGCTATCAGGGACACGGCGGACCTAGGCTTCCTTCGCCGCCGCCTTCTTCTTGGCAGGCGCCTTCTTCTTGGCCGGGGCCTTCTTCTTGGCCGGGGCCTTGCGCTTCTTTTTCGCCGGGCCCTTGGCGATGCGGGCATTGATCAGCTCGATCGCCTGCTCCTCGGTCACGTCCTCAGGCTTGGTGTCCTTGGGCACGGTGGCATGGTTCTTGCCATCGGTGACATAAGGACCGTAGCGGCCGGGCAGGACCTTCATCTCTTCGCCTGTATCGGGATGCTTGCCGAAGGTCTTGATCGGTTCGGCCTTGGCGCGGCCGCCCCCGCCCTTGCGATTGGCCGCCTCGGCCAGCAGCGTCACAGCCGCGTTCATGCCCGTTTCGAACACGTCACGAGTCGAGGTAAGCTTGGCATATTTACCGTCATGGCGAAGATAGGGGCCATAGCGCCCGATGGCCGCCTCGATCGGCAGGCCCGTTTCCGGGTGGTCGCCAATGATGCGCGGCAGGGCCAGCAGCTTGAGCGCCCATTCGAGGTCGAAATCGTCGAGGTCCTTGGGGATGGAAGCGCGCTTGGCATCCTTGCCCTCGCCCAGCTGGATATAGGGCCCGAAGCGGCCTGTCTTGCGCTCGACATTGAGGCCGGTTTCAGGATCGACGCCCATCACCGCATCGTCCGAGCCATCGCCTTCGCCAGGCTGGCCGAACTTCCGGCGGAAGGTGCACTCAGGGTAGTTCGAGCAGCCGATAAAGGCGCCATAACGCCCACCGCGCAGCGCGAGGCGACCGCCCTCGCGGCCCTCCGCCAGGCATTTCTGGCATACCCGCGGATCGACGCCATCCTCCGTTTTCGGAAACAGGTAGTCATCGAGATATTCGTCGAGCACTTCGGTCACTTCGGACGGCAGGCGGTCCATCACCTCGTCGGCCTTGGGTTTGAAATCCTGCCAGAACTGCGCGAGCAGCGCTTTCCACTCCTCACGGCCGCCGGACACCTCGTCGAGTTCATCTTCCATGCCCGCCGTGAAGTCGTAGGCGACATAGCGGGGGAAGAAACGTTCGAGGAATGCCGTCAGGAGTCGGCCCGAATCCTCTGCAAAAAAACGATTTTTCTCCATCCGGACATAGTCGCGATCGCGCAGGGTCTGGATGGTCGAGGCATAGGTCGAGGGGCGGCCGATGCCGAGTTCCTCGAGCCGCTTGACCAGCGAGGCTTCGGAAAAGCGCGGCGGTGGCTGGGTGAAATGTTGCAGCGCCTCGACGCCCTTTTTCGCCGGCGCATCGCCTTCGCGCATGGCAGGCAGCAGGCCGTCGTCATCATCGTCGGACTTCTCGTCCAGCCCTTCAGTATAGACCGCGATGAAGCCGGGAAACTTGACCACTTGGCCGGTGGCGCGCAGTTCATTCTTGCCGGTCCCGTCGCGCAAGGTGACAGTGGTACGCTCGAGCTGCGCAGCGGCCATCTGGCTGGCCATGGCGCGCTTGAAGATCAAATCGTAGAGCTTGGCCTCGTCGCCCGATCCGGCGCGGTCGCGGCTGAAATCGGTCGGTCGGATCGCCTCATGGGCTTCCTGCGCATTCTTGGCCTTGGTGGCATAGTGGCGCGGCTTTTCGGGAAGGTAATGCCCGTCGAAACGCTCCGCGATGGCCTTGCGGGCAGCACTTATTGCGCTGCCATCCATCTGCACGCCATCGGTACGCATATAGGTGATCGCGCCCGCCTCGTAGAGCGATTGGGCACAGCGCATCGTATGGCTGGCGGAGAAGCCGAGCTTGCGCGCCGCCTCCTGCTGCAAGGTCGAAGTGGTGAATGGCGGTGAAGGATTACGCTTGAGCGGCTTGGTTTCGACTTCTTCGACTGTGAAGCGGCCATCTTCGACTGCCTTCTTGGCCGCGTCGGCAGAGCCCTTGTTCCCAAGACTCATCTTGTCGAGCTTCTTGCCGTCGAACTTGACCAGGCGCGCATCGAATGCGGTCCCGCCCTGTTCCATCTTGGCAGTAACAGACCAGTACTCTTCAGGCTTGAAAATCTCGATCTCGTGCTCGCGCTCGCAGATCAGGCGTAGCGCCACGGATTGCACGCGTCCGGCACTCTTGGCCCCGGGCAGCTTGCGCCAAAGCACGGGCGAGAGCGTGAAGCCGAAAAGGTAATCGAGCGCGCGGCGAGCGAGATAGGCATCGATCAGATCCTGGTCGAGCTCCCGCGGTGCTTTCATCGCATCGGTCACGGCCTGCTTGGTAATCGCATTGAAGGTCACCCGCTCGACGTCATCGGGCAGAGCCTTGCGCTTCTTCAGCAGTTCGAGGACGTGCCAGCTGATCGCCTCCCCCTCGCGATCGGGGTCGGTGGCGAGGATCAGGCGATCGGCCTTCTTGGCAGCATCTGCTATCGCCTTGACTTGGTCGCGATTGCGCTTGTCCGCATAGACCTCCCAATCCATCGCGAATTCATCGTCCGGTCGCACGCTGCCATCCTTGGGCGGCAGGTCGCGGACATGGCCGTATGAGGCAAGGACCTTGAAGTCCTTGCCGAGATATTTCTCGATGGTTTTCGCCTTGGCCGGCGACTCAACGATGACAAGTTGCATGTTCTGAAAAGGCAATCCCTACGCGTGTACGTACGCGCGAGGGTGAATCGACCTCGGCAGATTCGTCAAGCAGGCATTTGCATTCGACCGCTCAAGCAAACACGTCCCCAAGCTCTTCACTGCCTTCGCTGACCAGCAGGTAGACCGACACGGCAAAGGCATATGACAGTGCCCCGATGGCCGCTTCGACAAAGCCGGAAATCATCGCCGCCACGGTCAGGCCGGCAAGCGAGAACACTGCAGCCACGATCCCGGCGAATATCATCGACCCGATCAGGAAGATGAGCCCGGCAAAGAAGATCTGCCAGCCATGACCCTTGGTCGCTTCCCAGCTGGACGAAAGCGATTCGGTAATCCCTTGCTCGGTCCCGATCACATAGCCCGTGGAAGCGCTCCAACGAACCAGCAGGATAATACCTGGCACGATCAGAAACAGGAAGCCGATCACGAGACCGATCACGGCAAGGATCGACAGGCCGAGGAATTGCCAGAAGCGATTGCCCTCGCTCGCCAGGCGGTGGCGAGAGGCGATGTATTGCCTGGTGAGCATGTATGCCGCGATAATCCCGACAAGGGCCGAGAACAGCTCGAACAGGCCACTGCCCAATGTGTCATTCTGGTCGATCAGGAAGCCATAATTGATGCCGACCTGGGTGGTGACTTGCGAGAAGCCGGCCGCATAGCCGAGCGCGGCCAAGCCGCCCACGACAAGCACATAGATCCCCGCCTCGCGAGAATTGGTCGAAACGAGGTTGGACATGCCGTTGAAGATCGTCCCTACGCTTACTTCATTCGCCATCATCCATTCTCCTCATCTCGTCCAAATCCCTTTGGCGGTTGCCGCCAAGTGTCGCTGCATCTTCCTATTCGAAAGTGGAAGCTTCCCGCGCCACTATCAGGAGGCCGTAAAGCACGACACCGAAGCTGGCGAAGATCACCGTCATCACGGCGCCCGCGCCTTGTGCCACGATCAGGCCGAGAATCGATTCCGCACCGACCAAGAATGGCGCTCCGATCGAAATAGCGATGAAGATGATCGCAAGCGCCAGCCCCGCCACGATGATCGGGAACTCGTTCCCGCGTGTCTGCTCCCAGCTCTGCTTCAGTGCGTTCATCACGCCGCCGCCACGACTGAGGAAAATGGGCTGAGCCACGCTCCAACGCGCCATGACGAACAGGCCCGGGATGATCAGCAAGACGAAGCCTAGGCCCACGCCCAAGGAATGAAGCACCGACAGGCCAAGAAACGGTATTAGATGCCCGCCTTCCCCTTCTGCCATCAGGCCCGTTCGCTTGAGCAAGGTAGTGATCAGGAAGAAATTCACGAATACTCCGATCACGATGCTTGCCGCAGTCAGGCCCAATTGCTGCAAGATCGCCGTCCTGGTAAGGCCCACATAAGCCATGCCGGCATTGATGGCCGCAATCCCGACAATAAAGATCAGGGCAACAACCCAGTTCTTTTCCAGGACATCGAGTGTCTTGTTGATCAAGCGGCCGACTTTTAGTTCGCGTGCAGCGGCAATAGCCATTTCATTTCCTTCCCCAACGTCCCGCTACCATCCTGTGCAATGTGGATGGAGAGTCAAGAAGTCAGCGAAACCCTCCCCCCGGCATGGCGCTGAAGCCGGCCGGCGATCTCGAGTTCGAGCAATGCCATCTGCACCACGCCTGCGCTTTCGCCGCTCTGGCGAACCAGTTCATCAACCGCCACGGGCGCCTGTGTAAGCAGATCGCTGACATCCGTCGCACTATCCGCTGGCTCGATTTCATAATCGAATGCGGGCACTGCCTCGCGAAAGCTGGATCGCGGATTGCCATCAAAGCCTGACAGCAACTCGATCACATCGGCCGGCTCCTGCACCAGCACGGCTCCTTCGCGGATCAGCTGGTTGCAGCCAGCGCTACGTGGCTCCAGTGGCGAGCCGGGGATCGCCATGACTTCGCGTCCTGCCTCTCCCGCCAGCCTTGCAGTAATGAGCGAACCGCTTTTGGGCGCGGCCTCGACAACCAGGGTCCCGGCAGACAGTCCGGCGATGATGCGGTTTCGCTTGGGAAAGAGGTTTCCGCGCGGCTCGGTGCCCGGAACCTCCTCGGCGATCAGCAGGCCCTCGCTGGCCAATCGCTCCTGCAATTCGGCGTGCTGCGGCGGGTAGGCAATATCGATCCCGCTGGCGATGACGCCGATGGTCGAGGGCATGGAGCCCTGGTGAGCAGCCCCATCGATCCCGCGAGCCAGTCCCGAAACCACGGTGAAGCCTTCCGCCACCAGCGCCGATGCAAATTCCCGCGCCAGCTTGAGCGCCGCAGCCGAGGCATTGCGCGCGCCGACCATGGCAACGCAGGGCCTTGCCGCCAGCTCCAAATTGCCGCGCATGGTGAGGATCGGCGGCGCGCCCTCCATCTGGCCGAGCAATGCGGGATAGGCCGCCATGTCGTGGAACAGGTAGCGCGCACCGGCGCGGCGCACAGCGGCAATTTCCTCCTCCACCCTGTCGACCGAGGCAGCGCTATAGTCGCGCTTACCGCGCGCGGCGAGGTCAGGCAGCGCCTCGAGCGCGGCCTGCGCATTGCCAAAACGGCGCAGCAATTGGTGATAGCTGACCGGCCCGATATTGGGCGATCGCAGCAGGCGGATACGGTTGAAGGCCTCGTCCTGGTCAAGGGCGGGCGCAGAACTCACTTCTTGCTGCCGACCTTGGGCTCGGTCCCTTCGCGCAACCGGGCGATATTGGCGCGGTGCAGCCACAGGACCAGAACGGCGATCACCGCCATGACGGGTACGAATTCGACCGGGCCGAACATCGCCGCGGCGGCAACTGCAGCCACAACCGCGCTCATCCCCGCCAGCGAGGAGATACGGAAACCGGCCAGCACGCCGATCCAGACCAGCGCATAGGCAAGCCCGATCGGCCAGGCGACGCCGAAACTGACCCCGGCATTGGTGGCAACGCCCTTGCCCCCCTTGAATTTGAGCCAGACGGGAAAACAGTGCCCCAACACTGCGCCGATTGCCGCGCCGGCGATGGGCGAATGCCAGCTGCCATCATGCGCAAAGAGATGCCAGGCGAGGAAGACCGGCAGGAAGCCCTTTCCCAGATCGAGCAACAGGGTAACCGCCGCGAGCCATTTGCTGCCGGTACGGAGCACATTGGTGGCTCCGATATTCCCGCTTCCAATCTGGCGTATATCCCCCTTGCCGGCTGCAAGAGACAGCAGCAGGCCGAAGGGTATCGAGCCGAGCGCGTAGCCGAGCAGAGTCGCGTAAAGCAGGTTCATGGTCGCGATGCATAGCCGTTTGCCCTGCGAATGGCAGGGACAAAATGATCCGCTTCGGATTGCGGCGTGCAGCAAAATCAGGCGCTTCCGCCCGCGCGGTACCAGCAGACCGTACTTTGGAATTGCGACGCCAGCGCCTATCTGTGGTGCATGGAAGAGAGGAACGGCCTCAGCCGCCTGACCGAGCGCGAGAAGGAGTGCCTGCGGCTATGGCTGCAGCACAAGACCGCCAAGGAGATCGCGCTCGATCTCGGCATTTCGCACCATGCGGTCGAGAAGCGGCTGAAGATGGCGCGTATCAAGCTCGATGCCGGATCCTCGCTCGAAGCGGCCCGCATGCTGGGCGAGGCGGAAGGGTACGGCCTGACGGTAGCCCATTCGCCGGAGGTCGAAAGTGAGGCTCCCACGCCCGACAAGTGGTTCACCAGACCACTGGCATTGGGAGTAATGACGATGATCCTTCTGGCGACCGCAACCGCCTTCCTCCTATCGCAAGCAAGCACGGTCGAGGCGACCGCAACCGACAATTCCGACGTGCCCGAAATACTCATGGTGATGGCAACGCCCGAGCAGATCGAGGACCACATCGCAGAGCAATTTGCCGAATTCGACGCGGATGGGTCCGGCTTCATCGAGGAGTCGGAAGGTCCGCGCAGCATCGGTGCTGCCTGCTGCAACATGGCTCCGCGCGATGAACTGACCGGTCAGGCCGCGTGGCAGTTCTTCATCGATCAGAATGAGGACGATGGCGACAACCGCATCAGCCATGCCGAATTCCGCAATGTCCGCTACGATGCCATGTTGAAGAACGGCTTTGCCGTAAATCGCGCGGACGTGATCGTGATCGGCGAGCGCAATCCCCCCTACGCCGCCAATCCGGGTAATGGGGAGCAGCGGGAATTCCTTCCGACGGACTTCGAAACCACCCCGGCCACGGAGGAAAGGGCACGCGCCTATGTCCGCACCATGTTCGACGCCACGGACAGGGACCGGTCGGGCTTTGTCGAACTGGCGGAGGCTCCCGAGATGCTCGGCACGCCCAAGGCCACGCTGCGGGCAGACGGAACCTTGGTCTATGACCGGAACGATCCGCTGAACCGGCTGTCCGGCGATGATGCACGGGCGCAATATATGGAGAATGCCGACCGGGACGGCGACGGGCGGATAAGCTTCGAGGAATATTCCACGCCGATTATCCCGCATTATGTCGAAAACGGCATCCCGCTGGTCCCGGCCGACTGGACGCAAATGAGCCCAGGCGCCAACCGCGAAGGGTAGTCGCTCAAGGGCGTTTCTGGTCGGGCTACGGTCCGACCGGACTTTCCCGCCGCATGAGTTGGCCCTACCATGCCGGCATGGACGAAAGTGTCGAAATCCAACGGCTCAGTGAAGGCGAGAAAGAGTGCCTTCGCCGGTTTGCACGGCAACAAACCGCCAAGGAAATGGCGCTCGATCTCGGCATTACGCACCATGCGGTAGAGAAACGCCTCAAGCATGCGCGCACCAAGCTGGGCGTCCATACATCACGCGAAGCGGCGCGGATATTGGCCATGGCGGAGGGTTACGACCAAGCCGTATCCGGTCCGCCGGACCTCGCCTCCCACCTCGTCGCCAAGCAAGGACGGCACTCCCACGCAAAGACGTATGGAGTTGTCACTATGAGTATTCTTGCCGCAGCCACACTTGCCTTTGCCCTGCAAGCATCCGGAGCCGAGGGCTCCTATGGGGCTTTGCCGGGTTCGGGGGCTGGCCCGGAAACAGGATATCGGGGAGTTAGTCCGGAAGACATGATCCGGCCTTCCGAAGCCGAGATCGCCGTGATCACTCAGGCAACGTTCGACTATCTCGACGAAGACAAATCGGGTTTTCTCGAAGGGCGGGAATCACCGGTGAGTCCTCCCGCAAATCCACAACCGGTGCAGGCCAGTGAGGGCGAGGAAATCCGTCCGATGACGCCGAAACAGGCTACCGAGGGCTTCTACGCACAGGCAGACAGCAATGGCGACGGCCGTGTTTCCTATCCCGAGTACCATGAGTGGGCACGGGTGCCGCTGGAACGCTTCGGCATCCCTGGCGAGTGGCAGGAAAACCTGCAACCGACGCCCAATAGCTGAACTTGACGCCTTATCGGCGCTCGGCCATCTCGGCGCGGATGGTCGAGCCCCACGCCCCGATCCTGTTTCTCGATTCCGGCGTGGGCGGACTGTCCGTCCTCGCCGAGACGCGCGAGCTCCTGCCAGATGCGCCGGTCATCTACCTAGCGGACGAGGCAGCCCTGCCCTATGGCGACAAGAGCGAGGCGGAAATTGCCGCGCGCGTCTGCGGATTGCTGGGGCGAATGGCGGAGCGATACCACCCGCGCCTGATATGCATCGCCTGCAACACTGCCAGCACTATCGCTTTGGGCATGGTGCGCGACGTGCTCGAAATCCCGGTTGTCGGCACCGTACCTGCGATCAAGCCGGCATCGGAAATCACACAAACCGGCGTGATCGGCCTGCTCGGTACGAGGGCGACGATCCGCCAGGCCTATGTCGATAATCTCGAGGCTGAGTTCGCGCAGGGAAAGTCGCTACTGCGCCATGCCGCCCCCGAACTGGTTGCGGCGGCTGAAGCGAAACTGCGTGGTGGAATGGTGGACCCGGCCTTCATCCGCAATGCCGTAGAGGGACTACGAGGCCAGCCCGGCGGCGCGGACATCGACACCGTCGTGCTCGCCTGCACCCATTTCCCGCTGCTCGAAACGGAATTGGCGGAGGCCTTCGGTCCCGGCGTGCAATTCGTTGACGGAGCGCAAGGTATTGCCCGTCGCATCGCCTATCTCACGCGAGGGCAGCCATTCCGCCGCGCCCGGCAAGACTTCGCGATTGTGACCGGCCATGAACAAGATCCTGCGACTTACGCCAGCGCCTTCCAACCCTTCGGAATCGCAGAAATCCGCGGGCTTTGATGCGAATCGCTCGCAAACTCCGTGCTTTAAAGACGCGCGCCGATTGACTAAGTCCGACGAAACTCTTGGCCGCGAGTCTGCTCGCGGTGCTGGATGGACGAGTAGCTTGAATTACGATCAGATCTTCGACCAGGCGATCGACCGCCTGCATTCCGAAGGGCGCTACCGCGTCTTCATCGACATCCTGCGCAACAAGGGCGCCTTCCCCAATGCGCGCTGCTTTGCCGGCCATAACGGTCCCAAGCCGATCACCGTCTGGTGTTCGAACGACTATCTCGCCATGGGCCAGCACCCCAAGGTGCTCGAGGCGATGGAAGAGGCGCTGCACGATGTCGGCGCCGGTTCGGGCGGCACGCGCAATATCGGCGGCAACACACATTATCACATCCAACTCGAGAACGAGCTGGCGGATTTGCACGGCAAGGAATCCGCGCTGCTCTTCACCAGCGGCTATGTGTCCAACGATGCGACGCTTTCCACGCTGGCCAAGCTGCTGCCCGGCTGCATCATCTTTTCGGATGAGCTGAACCATGCCAGCATGATTGCCGGCATCCGCAATTCGGGCTGCGAAAAGCGCATTTTCCGTCACAATGACGTGGAACACCTTGAAGAACTTCTCGCGGCCGAAGATCCCGATACGCCCAAGCTGATCGCCTTCGAAAGCGTCTATTCAATGGATGGCGACGTCGCCCCGATCCACGCGATCTGTGACCTGGCGGACAAGTACAACGCCCTCACCTATATCGACGAAGTGCATGCCGTGGGCATGTATGGCGCGCGCGGTGGCGGCATTTCCGAACGCGACGAAGCAGCGCATCGGATCGATTTGATCGAAGGCACGCTCGGCAAGGCCTTCGGCGTGATGGGCGGCTATGTCGCTTCGAGCAAGAAGGTCATCGACTGCATCCGCTCCTATGCGCCGGGCTTCATCTTCACCACCTCGCTCAGCCCCGTGCTGGTCGCCGGTGTCCTGGCGGCCGTGCGCCACCTCAAGAGCAGCTCGGTCGAGCGGGACGGTCAGCAGGCTGCTGCAGCCATGCTCAAGAAGAAATTCCGCGATGCCGGCCTGCCGGTGATGGATTCCACCACCCATATCGTTCCGCTGATGGTGGGCGATCCGGTGCGTGCCAAGAAAATCAGCGACATACTCCTCGCCGAATACGGCGTCTATGTGCAGCCAATCAATTTCCCGACCGTGCCGCGCGGGACGGAGCGCCTGCGCTTCACCCCCGGCCCCGCCCATACCGAAGAGATGATGGACGAGGTTACCAAGGCGCTGGTCGAGATTTGGGACCGGATGGATCTGGAGTTGAAGAAGGCGGCCTAATCGCAGGCGCTTTCTCCCGGCAAGGCCAGGGGATCTCGCGGCGGGACGCGCGAGAATTCCAGGGCCGTGTGCCGGATGCAACTCCACCCATGCTGGCCTTGTGTCGCAGGAGTGCCCGGCGCCTGGCTTGATTGCAGGCTCCGGTAAATGGTCACTACCAAGCGGAAGGTAGCCGTCGCGGGCCAATCCTTGCTGCGCCCCCCAATAACAACAACCTTGCGGGATAGCAGGCTTCCGGGCGTGCAGACCCGGACAGGAGCCATTTATGAGGACTAGCTACAAGATCGCCTTGGCAAGCGCCGGCGCACTGGCGCTCGCTGCCTGCCAGCGGGCCGAAACCCCGGCAGAAGAAGCCACCGAAGGTTCGGCACCAGAACTTGCCCTTCCCGTACCTATCAACGCCGCCATGGTTGGTATTGTCGATCAGTCGGCCGACTATATCTGGGCAGTCGGCAATGGCGACATGCCGCGCGACGACCACGATTGGGACCTCGTGCGCGGTGCCGTTTACGACATGATCCTGGGCGGCCAAGTGATCCAGATCGTCGGCACGGGCGAATACGATGCACAGTGGGTTGCCAATCCGGATTGGCAACGCCTATCGCACGAATTGACCGAAATCGGCGAAGAAGCGCTGCCATTGGCCGAAGCCAAGTCGGAAGATGTCGAAGCATGGCGCGCCATTGGCGACAAGTTGGTCGACAATTGCCTGCAGTGCCACGACATGTTCAAGCCGGAAGTCCCGAGCCAGGGAATCCTGCATGAATCGACCGAGCGTGAATCGCTCGGCGTGAGCATTTTCGACTAGTCTGAACTGGCGGGCCGGGAATGACCTTTCCGGTCCGCCAAATCAGTCGAGCGGCTCAGAGCCGACCAGCGTCGACTGCTTGGCCAGGTGCCGCCAGACACCGTCCTCGCCCCGGCGATAGACGTCGGTAAAACGGCGGTTGAGCCGGGAATCCACGAAGGATTGACCGCTCGTCGCATCGTCGGGAACCGAACTCTGGGTGGTGAACTCATTGCCCATCAGCACCACAATGTCGGGCGCCACCTGCTGCGCGAAGGCAAGCACGGTATCGATCCCGGTATAGCGTAACTCCGCATTGGCGACGAATGCCACCATTGCCTCCTTGCGGGCGAGTTGGTCCGCCGGATTGCTGGCGACGAAACCTTCATCGATCCCTGCCGCGAAAGTCTCGGCATCGCCCTGCTGCAATGCCGTGGCCGCCCGGTCACGAATGGCAAGCACTTCCTGAACGGCCGGGTTCTCGAGATCGACATTCGGCGCATCTGGTGAAAGCGCGAATTCCTCGGCTATGTCTCCCTCCGTCTGTGTACATGCTGCCAGGCCCAGACAAAGCATTGCCGCAATTGCGCTATTCCACTTCATCGCCATCCTCCTCGCCCGGAGGCTAGGAGGATCGGTAAAGGAAGTCGATCAGTTGCGCCGGCTTTTGATCTCGTATCGAACCGCGCGCGCCACGCGCCAGAACAGGTTGTTCCTGCGGGCCTTGGGCACGGCAGCAGCCCTTTTCATCGGCCCAAGTGAACCATCTGGACGATATCCGAAGCGCGCGAAATCCTCGGCATAGAATTCAGCGACTTTCGCTTTTGTCTCTTCAGATAGAACCGCTTTTGGGAGCGAAGGCCCATCGGCCTTGCGCTTGTTGACCCGGGGCAGTTCCCGCGGCCCCTGCACATTGCCCGCCAGACCATCGATGTGCGGCACGATGGCATCAAGCCCTTCTTCCAGCCGGAATACAGTTGCCCAGTCGGGCACGATTTGCGCTTGCGGCATCAGGTGGTTGTCGAACTGGTAGAAATCGTCGCGTTCGAGCCAGCGTGCAAACCACTCGTCTATGGTCGGTACATCGCCGCTACCGGCGCGACCATCATGGAAATGGTGGTAGACACTTATCAGCCGTGCTTCGGGATGGCGCACCACGCCAAAGGCACTCTTGAACCATTCCGGCGGCATCAATCGCTCGAATTGCTGCCAAGGCAGGTGCTGCGGGGAACTGCGCGTCCAGCGCCGCCGTTTCGCTTCCCTGTCCATCGGCGACTGGTCGACAAAGGCCATCTTGCCAAATCTTTGCTGCAGGTAGAGCTCGACCGAAGAACCGCCGCATTTGGGGACATGCGCAAAGTAATGCATGTCTTGCCCCACTTTGAAGATCGGCATCGTGAACCCTTTAGCTACAGAAGCCTGAGCCTCCCCTTCCCGCAGACTTGCGGTTAGCCAGTCCGCTCCCGGCTGTCCACCAAGCAGACCTGGCGCATGAAGGCTGTTAGCGAAGGCTCACCACATTGTCGCTGGCACGCGGATCGGGCCGGTCGCCGCGATAGAGGCTGGCCATCGGTTCGTCCTCGACGACAAAGCCCAATTCGGCTCCGAAACCGTTAAAGCGCGTCTGCATGGCCGCTCCGTAGGCACCCAGCATGCCGATCTCGATGTAATCGCCCGCCTGGATGTCTTCGGGTAGCATGAAGGGGCCCTTCATGTAGTCGGCATCATCGCAGGTCGGGCCGTAGAAGGAGAACTCGGCAAACGGCTGTGTCAGGTCTTCCTCGAGCACGCGCACGGGAAAACGCCAGCCGACATGCGCAGCATCGAACAACGCGCCATAGGCGCCATCATTGATGTAGAGCTCATAACCGCGGCGCTTCTCGACCTTGACGATGAGCGAGGAATACTCCGCGCACAGAGCCCGGCCCGGCTCGGCCCAGAGCTCGGCCGAATAGGAAATCGGCAAGGCTTCGAAATGACGGTGAATCTGCGCGAAATAGTCTTCCATCGCAGGCGGGTCGAGATCGGGATAGACGCTCGGGAAGCCACCGCCGACATCGACGATGTCGACCGTAACCGCCGCATTGGCAATTGCAGCACGAACGCGTTCCAGCGCCTGTACATAGGCAAAGGGCGTCATCGCCTGGCTGCCGACATGGAAACAGATGCCCAGCGCATCGCAATGCTGACGCGTGGCCTGCAGCAGTGGAGCGGCATCAGCAAGATCGATACCGAACTTGGCTGCCAGCGAAAGCTCGGAATGCTCGGAAGATACGCGCAGGCGGACCAGCAGCCGCAGATCCTGCGCCGCATCGGTCGCCTCGACGATCTTCTCCAGCTCTTCCAGCGTATCGAGGCTGTAGGTCTTCACACCATGTTGGAAGTACGCCTCGCGGATCGCACTCTTGGTCTTGACCGGATGCATGAAGCACAAAGTCGCCTCGGGGAGAACTTCGCGCACCATGCGCACCTCGCCAATGGAAGCGACGTCATAATGCGTCACGCCTTCGTTCCACAGGATGCGAATCAGGTCGGGCGAAGGATTGGCCTTCACCGCATACATGGCCGTGCCGGGAAACTTCTCGGTGAAGAAACGGGCTGCGCGCGCCGCCGCATGCGGACGATTGAGAATCACCGCTTCGTCCGGCGAATGCGCGGAAATTACAGCCTTGGCGTCAGGGTAGATGTGCAACTCAAGGGACCCCCAAAACGGTTCGTTCAAACCATGAAACGACAAGCTGCCTTGCGGTTAGGAAGTCCCCTTGGGGCAGCGGAAGGGGCGCATATAGGCGCACTGGTGATTCTTGCAATAACAAAGCGCATGCAAATCACACGCGTGGATCGACAGTAAGTTCCGAGAAATCAGAAGCTGACGTCCGGAACCTGGTCCACCGTGCCCTTCTCGCTGTCGTCCAGACGGTGGAAGTCGGCCTGGCGGAAACCCAGCATGCCGGCAAAGATCACGGCCGGGAAGCTCTCGATCCCGGTGTTATAGCGTGAAACAGCAGCATTCAGTGCACGGCGTGCAGCAGCCAGCTTGTCTTCGACATCTGCAAGTTCACGCTGCAATTCCTGAAAATTGGCCGATGCTTTCAGGTCGGGATATGCCTCGCCAAGTGCAAGCAGGCGATCGAGCGCGACACGCAATTGCGCCTCGTCACCCGAAGCAAGTGAACCCTGCGCGGCATTGTTGCGCGCCGCAATCACGGCATCGAGCGTTTCCTTCTCGTGGCTGGCATAGCCTTTCACGGTGTTGACGAGGTTGGGGATCAGGTCGTGACGCTGGCGCAGCTGCGCATCGATATCGGCCACGCCCTGATTGACGTTTTGCCGAAGAGCGACAAGCCGGTTGTAGATGCTGATGACGGCAACAGCCAACAGCACGACAAGCGCGAGAAGAATCCATTCCATCAGCCGTGAGTACCCCTTTCCCCGTTAATCATTAGTGTGCCATCAACCAGCCCGCGCATAAAGGGGGCAGTTGAAAGGGGACAATCGCGTGATCGAACGGCCAGATGTGGATGCCCTGATGGCCGGGGAACTGGGCATGTGGCTCGGCGAGCAGGCGCGTGTGCGCGATGCGGCGCGTGCCAAGAGCAATTCGCGCCTCGTCATAGCAGCCTTCATTGTCCTACCGCTCGGTGCCTTCCTTTTCTTCGGCCCCGGCCTCGGCGAATTCACCATGTTCCTGATGTTCGGCGCGCTGATGGGTGCCGGATGGTGGGTCTACGCACCGCGGGCGAAAGCGATCAAGCAAACCAAGACCGGCATCAACACCGCTCTCGCCCAGGCGCTGGGCCTCGAATACCAGCACGATGTCCAGCCCGGCATGGGCTTCATGCGTGCATCGAGCTTCAAGATGGTGCCGCGCTTCGACCGGTCCAATTTCGAGGATTTGTGGAGGGGCGAACTGGGCGGTCGTACGTTCTCCCTGCACGAAGCGCATCTCAAACAGCGTCGCAGCAATGGCAAGAATACGCGCTACGTCACCGTCTTCCGCGGGCCGGTGATGACCATTGGTTTCGACCGGACGTTCCACGGCACCACACTGGTCGAGCGTGCGGGCAAGCACCGCAACTTCCTGTTCTTCGGAGAGAAAGACAGCCTCGATATCGGTAATCTCAACCTGCAAAAGGTCGATATGGTGCATCCCGAATTCGAGGACGAGTTCACCATCTATTCGACCGACCAGGTGGAAGCGCGCTACCTCGTCCACCCGACCTATGTCGAAAAGCTGATCGCGCTCGAGCAAGCCTTTGCCGGCAAGAAGGTCCGCACATTGTTCATGGATGGGGAACTGACCGTGGTGCTGGAAACCAAGAACATGTTCGAAAGCGGCAACATGGATGCAGGCCGCGACCGCGAGATGATCGAGACCTGCATCAAGCAGTTCATGTCGATGGTCGACCTCGCCGACGCGCTGAACGAGCCGGCGAGGTAACGAAGCCTAGTCGAACAGCTTGGACCAGCGGCGCTTGTCGCGGGTCTTCCAGTGTTCACGGTGATAAGCGTCCGACGCCAGCAGCGGCATGACCGAACCGGCCTCGGCAAAGACCATCTGCTCGATCGCGGTCGAAACCTTGCCCCAGCTTGCCGCTTCCTGAAGCGTCGAGGAGGAACAGGCACCGTCACGCACGTCAGCCACGGTGATCTGCACGGCATATTTGTGCACCGCCACGTCTTCGTGACCGAGGATTTCGGCGCAAACGACCGTATCCTGGATGAAGTTCTTCGGCACACCGCCGCCGACCATGAGAAGGCCCGATTCGCCGGCCTCCATCTTGATCTGTGTGAGCTCGCGGAAATCGGCCACCGCATCGATCATCAGGTAAGGCTCGCCCTTGGCCATTTGGTCAACCTGGTGCTTGACCAGGCCGAAACCGGCCGAGCTATCGACAAAAGCGGGACAGAAGATCGGCACATCGTGTTCGTATGCGAGCTTGACCAGGCTGTTTTCCTTCTTGCCGTGCTCGGACAGGTAGCGGCCCATCTCACGAATGAAGGCGCGGCTCGAATAGGCCTTTGCGGGGAGCTCGTTGGCGATCTTGTTGATGGTGAAGTCGCAATCCTGCAGCTGCTCCTCATCGATATAGGTATCGTAGATACGGTCGATATAGAGCGAGCGCAGCGTGTCATCGTCAGGCACTTCGAGCGCCTGGTAGTGCTTGTGGCCAAGCCCTTCGAAGAAATCCATGTCGACAATGGTTGCGCCGGTGGCGACCACGCAATCGACCATATTGGAACGGATCAGCTCGGCATAGAGATCCATGCACCCGCCAGCACTGGTCGAACCGGCGATGACGAGGAAGATGGTGCAGTCCTTGTCTGCCAGCATCTGGTTGTAGATGCCCGTCGCGTTCGCCAGATCACGGCTGGTGAAGCTCATCTTCTTCATCGAATCAATGATCGGGCGCGCGTCGAAACTGGTGATGTCGATATGCTCGACCGTAGTGCTCAGCAGTTCGGCCTTACGCGTGTCGTTGATCTTGGAATCAGTCATCGAAATACTCCGGGTCCATTTGCCGGGACAACGGACCCAAAACAATGCGGGTTCCCGGATTGAAGGGCGCGCCCGATAGTCGCTGGCGTACCGAACGTAAACATGTATTTCGCATGGCATATGACTCAAAGCGCGACAATGCGAATTCCCAAACGCGAAGGCGTACTGCGCGCGGCGGACAAAGTGGCGGAAATCCTGCCACCAACGCCGCTCTTGCCGGTCGAGATCGCAGGCGTGTCCTGCTGGGTGAAAGCCGAGAGCCTGCAACCCATTGGAGCGTTCAAGATACGCGGCGCATGGAATCGGATCAGCGCAATTCCCGAAGGGGAGCGCGCACGCGGCGTCATCGGCGTATCGAGCGGCAACCATGCGCAAGGTGTCGCCTGGGCGGCTCGGCGGCTGGGCATGCAGGCCACCATCGTGATGCCGAGCGATGCCCCGCGCATCAAGCTCGACAACGTCCGCGCCTTGGGAGCGCAGATCGTCACCTATGAGCGTAATGTCGGTGACCGCGATGCCATTGCCCGCGAATTGCAGGAAAAGAGCGGCGCAACGATTGTCCATGCCTTTGCCGATCCGTGGGTGATCGAAGGCCAGGGAAGCGCAGCGATAGAGGCAGAGGCGCAACTGGCTGAGCACGGGCTGCCTGCCCCTACCCGTTTCATCGCACCTTGCGGGGGTGGTGGACTATCTGCCGGGCTCGCCCTCGCCTGCCCCGAAGCAGAGATTGTCCCGGTCGAACCGGTCGGCTGGGACACGATCGGGCGCAGCATGGCGACCGGCGAACTGCTCGCCGCCAACAAGGACGCGCCAAAGACGATCTGCGATTGCCTGCTCGCCCCGGCAGCGCAGGCGATCAATCTCAACGTGTTGAGAAATCGCGCCGCGCCTGGCCTGACAGTAAGCGATACGGAGATTCGCGAAGCGGTCCGCTTTCTCTTCACCCATGCGCGCCTTGTGGTGGAGCCCGGTGCGGCGGCGGGTGTCGCCGCGGCATTGGCAGGCAAGGTTCCGCTCGATGAAGGAACGGTGATCATGGTGACCGGCGGCAATGTCGATCCGCACATGTTTGCCGAGCTCGTCGGGCAGGCATAATAGGTTTCAATTGACAATCTAAGTTGAGCTGCGCACCTTCCCTTTCACATGGAGGGGAGGATTACCCATGCAAAATGAAATGCTCGCGCCGGCTGCCGTGCTGGTGGCCTGGACGGTCGTCATGCTCTTCTGGATGGGTTTTACACGGCTGCCCGCGCTCAAGCGCGCCGGTATCGATGCACGCAATGCAGAGCCCGGCCGCCGCGGCAGCGACCTTGAAGGGATCATTCCCGCAAAGACCCAGTGGAAGGCGCACAACTACAATCACCTGATGGAGCAGCCGACCATATTCTACGCGCTGGTGGTGATCCTGGCTCTGGCAGGCGCGGCGCAGCTCGATATCTGGTTGGCATGGGCCTATGTGGTCTTGCGCGTTGTGCACTCGATTTGGCAGGCGACGGTCAACACCATCCCTGTTCGGCTGAGCCTCTTCACACTCTCCAGTATTGTGCTGCTGGTTCTTGCGGCTCGTTCCCTGATGGTAACGCTATGACCCTTATCGGAATGTCCATCCTCCAGCCGGTCGTCGCGCTGGCAGCATGGACCATGGTCATGTGGCTATGGATGTATGCGACGCGAATTCCCGCCATGAGCAAAGCGCAGGTCGATCCAGACCGCTTGGCCAATGATCCAGAGGTCACACTGGATCGCGTCTTGCCGCCCGGCGTCCAGTGGAAAGCGCAGAATTACAACCACCTGCATGAAGCACCTACGGTGTTCTATGCGATTGCGATCACATTGGCGATCATCGGCCATGGAGACGGCGTCAACTACTGGCTGGCATGGATCTATGTGGGACTGCGCGTGCTCCATTCGCTGGTACAGGCGACCATCAACAAGGTGGTCCTGCGCTTCGCGATCTTCGTGCTGTCCTCACTGACGCTCATCGCGCTGATCCTGCACGCGGCGATCGCACTGTTCTGAGAGACCTGCCGGTCAGGCCTGGCCGAGCTGCTCCATGTCGGAGATGAAGTTCTCGGTCCAGCGCAGCACATTCTCCTCGCGCACGGTGACAATGAGCTTCTCGTAGCGCTCCTTGCGCTCTGCCAGGGGCATGTCGAGTGCGATACGGATATTATGGGCAAGGTCATCCGGACTGTGCGGATTGACCAGCAATGCGTCCTGCATCTGCTGCGCGGCCCCTGCAAATTGCGACAGGATCAAAACCCCCGGATCCTCGGGATCCTGCGCGGCGACATATTCCTTGGCGACAAGGTTCATCCCGTCACGCAGAGGCGTGACAAGTCCGATCTTCGACGCGCGGTAAAAGCCGAACAGCTCTTCCTGGTTGTAGCCCTTGTTGACGTAGCGGATCGGCACGAGATCGACATCAGAGCGCGCACCATTGATCTGCCCGCACTTCTGCTCGAGGATCTCGCGAATATTCTGATACGAACCGATATCCTCGCGGCTGGGCGGCGCGATCTGGATGAAGACGAGGTCTTCCACCCGCTCCGGATCCACGTCGAAGAAGCGCCCGATACCGTCGATCCGCTCGGGGATACCCTTGGAATAATCGAGCCGGTCGACGCCGATCATGCAGGTCCGACCGCGCAAGGAATCGGCCAGCCGTTTCTCGGAAGATTTCGCCAGCTCCGTCTCGCCCTTGCCCATGAAGAAGTCGTAATCGATGCCAATCGGATAGGCCCGGGCGATTGTCGTATGCCCATCGAGCGTAACGGCACCGCTCGCATCATCCACCCGAGCGCCCAGTTCCTTGCGGCAATAATGCAGGAAGCTTTCCAGCCACGTGTCGTTCTGGAAGCCAATCAAGTCGTAATGCAGAAGGCTGCGCACCAGCCTTTCGTGATAGGGCAAGGAGACGAACAGGTTCGCCGGCGGCCAGGGAATATGCAGGAAGAAGCCCAGCTTGTTCTTCAGCCCACGCGCGCGCAAATTCTCGCCCAGCGGCATCAGGTGGTAATCGTGCACCCAGACCAGGTCGCCTTCCTCGATGAGCGGTAATGCGCTTTCGGCGAAGCGTTCATTGACACGCTCATAGCCCTTGCCGAACTCGCGTTCGTATTCGGTCAGGTCGATGCGATAGTGGAAAAGCGGCCAGAGTGTCGAGTTGGCGTAGCCGTTGTAATATTCATCGACGTCCTGCTTTTCGAGATCGATCGTCGCCGTGGTCACGCCATCATTGCGCTGGACATTGAGATTGCCGGTGAATTCCTCGCATTCCTGGCCCGACCAGCCGAACCAGATGCCGCCGTTCTCCTTGAGCGCGGAATTGAGAGCCCCGGCCAGTCCGCCTTGTGCCCCGGCGGCACCTCGCGCCTTGGGCACGGCCACACGGTTCGAAATGACAACAAGACGATTCATGATTCCCCTAACGTACGGTGTTCCATTTCCTGGACAGCAAACCCGCACAATTGATCACACCTACCAGCGAGTAGGTCTGGGGGAAGTTCCCCCACAATTCACCCGTTTCGAAGTCCATATCCTCCGAAATCAGCCCGGAATCGGTCCGGTGGCCGAGCATGGTGCAGAACAGTTGGCGTGCCTCTTCTTCCCTGCCCATCAGCGCCAGCGCCTCGATCAGCCAGAAAGTACAGATATTGAACGCCGTCTCGGGCGCACCGAAATCATCCTCCGCCGCATAACGAAGCATGTGTTCGCCGCGCCTGAGATCACGCTCGACCATTTCGAAGGTTGATTTGAATCGCTCGTCTTCCGGGCTGATGAAACGCAGTTCGAGGAGCTGCAGAAGACTGGCATCGAGATAGTCGCTTTCGAAGCTGGCGCCGTAATGACCGCCCTCCCCATTGCCCTTCCACGCCTTCTCTTCGATTGTCGCCCGGATCGTGTCGGCCCGCTTGCGCCAGAAAGCGGCACGATCATCCTTGCATAGGTGCCTGGCAGCCCTCGCCAAGCGGTCGCAGGCCGCCCAGCTCATCACCGCGGAATAAGTATGCACTTCCTGCCGCGTCCGGAATTCCCACAGGCCGGCATCGGGCTGGTCGTGCATCTTCCACGCCATCTCGCCCACCTGCTCAAGGCTTGCAAAATCGCGATCGTCGGGAATGCGTAGCAGGCGCTGGTCGAAGAAGCCCTGCACCGTCGGCAGGACGATCTGACCGTAGCAATCGTGTTGCACCTGCTTGTAAGCGGCATTGCCCACGCGCACCGGTCCCATGCCGCGATAACCTTCCAGCCAGGAGGCGGTGGTCTCGTTAAGTTCGGCAACGCCCATCACCGAATAAAGCGGCTGGATCTGGCCGCCCTTGGCGTCATCGACGATATTGCGCAGGTAGCCGAGATACTTCTCCAGGACGTCGAGAGCGCCGAGCCGATTAAGCGCCTGCACCGTGTAATAGGAATCGCGGATCCAGCAGTAGCGATAGTCCCAGTTACGCTCCGAATTGGGAGCTTCGGGGATCGAGGTTGTCAGCGCCGCAACGATCGCACCGGTTTCCTCATGCTGGCACAGCTTGAGCGTGATTGCGCAGCGGATGACGGCTTCCTGCCATTCGAACGGCGTTGCCAGGCTGCGCGACCAGTGTTGCCAGTATTTGCGCGTGGATTGCTCCATCCGGCGTACTTCTTCGCGCAAATTGCCGTAGAACGGCTCATCCGGCCCGAGGAAGAAATGCGTGTCCCCTTCGATGCGGAAGGTCCGCCCCTCGAGGATGTATCCAACCGGCGCATCGGTGGAGAGGCGCAACGCCTGCCCCGTCGTCAGGTAGCGGATATGGTTCGTGCCGTTTGTCGTGTCCGCCAGGCTGGCACCGTAATTCTTCATCGGCTTCAGCACGACCTTTACGCGCGGATTGCCTGCCACCGGGCGCACGATCCGGGCAAAGGCTACGGGGCGATACATGCGCCCCGATCGCTCGAAGCGCGGACAGAAATCGAGCACCTCGATAGCGCTGCCGTCCTCCGCCTCGATCTTGGTCAGGAGGATCGGCGTATTGCGAATATAGCTCTGGCTGGTGCTGGTTTGTCCTTCCAGCTCGAAACGCCAGACGCCGACATCCTGCGAGGCGCCATTCAGGAGGGCACAGAAAGCCGGATCGCCGTCTACGCGGGGCACACAACCCCAGACAAAGGCACCATTGGTATCCACCAAGGCGGAGACCTGGCAATTGCCGACCGGCCACAATTCAAGATCGGGATGCGCCTCGGGCGCCTTCACCGCGCTCACAGGCCGAGCCAATCGTGCAAGGCGGACGGTCCCGAAAGGCGATACTGGGCCAAGCTAGGCTCGCGATCTCCGACCAATATTCCAGCTCCTCCATATTTGAGCACAGCAGCAAATCCGTCTTCGTCGGTGATGTCGTCGCCGATGAAGAAAGGCCGCGAACCGGCAAAGCCTTCATGCTGCATGAAGGCATCCACCGCCCCGCCCTTGTCCGCCCCTGGGCGAACCAGTTCGATCACGCATTTCCCGCGCTTGACCTGAAGATCATGCTCCGCAGCCAGCCCCAAGGCAAATTCCAGCCCCTCTTCCTCCAGCGAGGGATCGGAACGGAAATGCAGCGCGGAACCATGCGGCTTGGTCTCGAGCGCAAAGCCGCTGTCGCTAACGAAGGCGTCAAGCTTGCCGCGCACGATTGCGGGAAAATCGTCCGGCGCAGCGCCAAGCGCGCTGCCATCTGCGAGCCGCCTGTCTATGCCGTGCGACCCGGCACGCGGAAGCCGCAAAGAGCCGAGGAAACCCTCTATATCGGCAATCGCCCTCCCACTGACGAGCGCAACGCGGCCATCGAGCCTGTCCGAGAGACGGTGTAGACCGTCGGCCAGAGTCACGGGCACGCTAATACCTTCGGGGGTCGGGGCGATCTCTACCAGCGTACCATCGAAATCGAGAAACAGGGCGAGCGGCCCGGCCTCTTGCAGGGCCTCGAGGTCCGGCGGTGCTGGCAGCTGGAGTTTTCCCTGCATGATGCACTGCAATAAACGGCACAGACGTCCGGTCAATGCAGCAGGGGCAAAAAGCTCGGAATACCGCCATAAAAGGCGGAAATGCAGCCGGAATTAGCCAGCCATGTCCTCAAGCGCGAAACGGTCGATGATCTTCACACGGCGTCTCGTGGGCAGGTCGATCATGCCGTCGCGCTTCAAGCGAGTCATCTGCCGGCTGACCGTTTCGATGGTCAGGCCAAGGATATCGCCGATCTGCTGGCGCGAGAAAGGCAGGTCGAATTCCTCGAGCGCGCCATCCTGCGGAGCTTCGCAGCCGGGTTCGACAAGGCGTGCCGACATGTCGAGCAGGAAAGTGGCCACCTTTTCCTCGGCGCTCTTGCGCGCAAGCAGCAGCATCCAGTTGCGCGTACGGTCGAGCTCTTCCAGCGTACGCTTGAGCAGCTTGTGCTCCAGTGCGGGATGCTCTTGCGCGAAACGGTCGAAATCTGAACGCGAGAAAATGCATACCTTGGCCTCCGTCAAAGCGGTCACCGAATAGGCGCTTGTCTCGCCGAAGGGCCGACCGATGAAATCGGAGGGATAGACGACGCCGACGATCTGCTCGCGACCGTCTTCCGTGCAATTGGTGAGCTTGAGGATGCCGTCGATGACATTGGCGACCAGCAGCGAATCCTCGCCTTCCCAGATCAGCGGATCACCTGGCTCCAGCTGCTTGCGGCGGCCAATACCATTCAGCGCCTCTACCTCGTTATTGTCGAGGGCTGCACAGATTGCCCGGTTCCGGACAAGACAAGTGTCGCAATAGCTCATGGGAACAATCGCCTATCACGCAGTCACGGTTTGGGCAATTGGCATACGATCACATTGGGATTGGTAGCGGAGGAGGGACTCGAACCCCCGACACGCGGATTATGATTCCGCTGCTCTAACCACCTGAGCTACTCCGCC
>CAJXNC010000009.1 GCA_913056125.1 uncultured Altererythrobacter sp. | reverse complement strand
ATCCGCGGCGGCCGTGTGCGCGACCTTCCCGGCGTGCGCTACCACGTGCTGCGCGGCGTGCTCGACACGCAGGGCGTCAAGGACCGTCGCCAGAGCCGTTCGAAGTACGGTGCAAAGCGGCCCAAGTGATTGAGGTGCGGTGAGCGCATCCGCGCTCACCTCGGTGCCGGCCCGACTCCCCCTCCCAACCTCCCGATGATTTCCCGAGACGGTATCGGGATGTTGGGAGGGGAAGCCGGACCGACACAACATAGGACCAGGTTTTAACGCGAAGCCGGTCCAGTCCCCCACCCGGATACCAGTGAAGGTATCATTTGGGTGGCCGGGTGGGGGAGTGGGCCGGTGCCGCAAGGGACGGATGGATATCCGGCCCGCACTCCAAAGGAGTTGAAGAAAATGTCACGTCGTCGTCGTCCCGAGAAGCGGGAAATCCTGCCTGATCCCAAGTTCGGGGATGAGGTCCTGTCCAAGTTCATGAACAACCTCATGCTGGACGGTAAGAAGGCCGTTGCCGAGAAGATCGTCTATGGTGCGCTCGATACGGTTGAATCGCGTGCCAAGGCGAACCCGGTGGAAGTGTTCCACGCTGCGCTGGACAACATCAAGCCGCAGGTCGAAGTGCGTAGCCGCCGCGTCGGCGGTGCGACCTACCAGGTGCCGGTCGAGGTTCGCCCCGAGCGTGCCCAGGCGCTCGCCATTCGCTGGCTGATCGGTGCGGCGCGTGGCCGTGCGGAAACCACCATGGCCGCCCGTCTCTCGGGTGAGCTGATGGATGCTGCGAACAATCGCGGTTCGGCGGTGAAGAAGCGCGAAGACACGCATCGCATGGCTGACGCCAACCGCGCCTTCTCGCATTATCGCTGGTAAGGCGTTTCGCTTGACGGGCCGCGGGCTGGGGAAAGCCCGGCCGCGCGGTCTTCAAGTGGTCACAAAAGTCACTACATGGGGCGCGAGATTTAACCCGTACCCCGCACATTCGAGGAATTGAACATGGCCCGCGACTATCCGCTGGAGCGCTATCGCAATATCGGCATCATGGCCCACATCGATGCCGGCAAGACCACGACGACCGAGCGTATTCTCTATTACACCGGCAAGTCCTACAAGATCGGCGAAGTGCATGACGGCGCCGCGACCATGGACTGGATGGAGCAGGAGCAGGAGCGCGGTATCACGATTACGTCGGCCGCGACGACCACGTTCTGGAAGGCCGAGGATGGGCAGGGTGAAGAGCACCGCATCAACATCATCGACACGCCCGGACACGTCGACTTCACCATCGAAGTCGAGCGTTCGCTGCGCGTGCTCGACGGCGCGGTCGCTGTCTTTGACGGCGTGGCCGGCGTGGAGCCGCAGTCCGAAACCGTGTGGCGCCAGGCGGACAAGTACAAGGTTCCGCGGATGTGCTTCATCAATAAGTTGGACCGTACCGGTGCCGACTTCTATTACTGCGTACAGTCGATCATCGATCGCCTCGGCGCGACGCCGCTGGTGCTTTACCTGCCGATCGGCATGGAAAGCGACCTCAAGGGCGTCGTCGACCTCGTCAACAATCGCGGTATCGTTTGGGAAGACGAGAGCCTTGGCGCGAAGTTCAACTATGTCGACATTCCGGAAGACCTCGCTGACAAGGCGGCCGAATATCGCGAGCAGCTGATCGAGACCGTCGTCGAACAGGATGACGACGTGATGGAAGCCTATCTCGAAGGCGAAGAGCCCGATGCAGCGACCCTGAAGCGCCTCATCCGCAAGGGCACGATGGAGCAGGCTTTCGTTCCTGTCCTGTGTGGTTCGGCCTTCAAGAACAAGGGCGTCCAGCCCCTGCTCGATGCGGTCGTCGACTACATGCCGTCGCCGATCGACGTCCCGGCCATCAAGGGCGTACTGCCCGATAGCGACAAGGAAGAGACCCGTCCGTCTTCGGACGACGAGCCCTTCGCCGCGCTGGCCTTCAAGATCATGAACGACCCGTTCGTCGGCTCTCTCACCTTCACCCGTATCTACTCGGGCAAGCTCTCCAAGGGCACTGTCCTGAACTCGGTGAAGGATAAGCGCGAGAAGATCGGCCGCATGCTTCTGATGCACTCCAACAACCGCGAGGACATCGAAGAAGCATTCGCCGGCGACATCGTCGCCATTGCGGGCCTCAAGGAGACCACGACGGGCGACACGCTGTGTGATCCGTCAAAGCCGATCATCCTTGAGCGCATGGAATTCCCCGATCCGGTTATCGAACTTTCGGTGGAGCCCAAGACCAAGGCCGACCAGGAAAAGATGGGCGTTGCCCTCAACCGCCTGGCTGCCGAAGATCCGTCCTTCCGTGTTTCGACCGACCATGAAAGTGGCCAGACGATCATCAAGGGCATGGGCGAACTGCACCTCGACATCCTCGTCGATCGCATGAAGCGCGAATTCAAGGTCGAAGCCAATGTCGGCGCGCCGCAGGTGGCCTACCGTGAATCGCTCGCTCGTGAGGTCGAGGTGACCTACACCCACAAGAAGCAGTCGGGCGGTTCGGGCCAGTTCGGTGAAGCCAAGGTGCGCGTGATCCCCGGTGAGCGCGGCCAGGGCATCATCTTCGAGGACCAGATCAAGGGCGGTAATATTCCCCGCGAATATATCCCCTCGGTCGAGAAGGGTATGCGCGAGCAGGCCGAGAGCGGCTACCTCGTTGGCTTCCCGATCATCGACTTCACCATCGAGCTGATCGACGGCAAGTACCATGACGTCGACTCCAGCACGGTTGCCTTCGAGATCACTGGTCGCGGCGCCATGCGCGAAGCGGCCGAACGCGGCGGCATCAAGCTGCTCGAGCCGATCATGAAGGTCGAGGTCGTCACTCCCGAAGATTACCTCGGCGACGTGATCGGTGACCTCAACAGCCGCCGTGGCCAGATCCAGGGCACCGACACGCGCGGTAACGCGCAGGCAGTCGAGGCTCATGTGCCGCTGGCCAACATGTTCGGCTATGTGAACGAGCTGCGTTCGTTCACGCAGGGCCGTGCCCAGTACTCCATGCAGTTCTCTCACTATGACGAAGTGCCGGCGAATGTCGCACAAGAGGTCAAGGAGAAGCTTGCCTAAGGCTGGATCAACGTCTAGGGGCGGGCGCCTGATTCAGCGGGTGCCCGCCTGATCTCTTCAGAAATCAGATTCGAACTAAGAAGGTTATAGGAACAATGGCGAAGGAAAAATTCGAGCGGAATAAGCCGCACTGCAACATCGGCACCATTGGTCACGTCGACCACGGCAAGACCACGCTGACTGCTGCAATCACCAAGTGTCAGGGTTCGGCTGTCGATTTCGCAAACATCGACAAGGCTCCCGAAGAGCGCGAGCGCGGCATCACCATTTCGACCGCACACGTCGAATATGAAACCGATGCGCGCCACTATGCGCACGTCGACTGCCCGGGTCACGCCGACTATGTGAAGAACATGATCACCGGTGCGGCGCAGATGGACGGCGCCATCCTGGTGGTGAACGCTGCTGACGGCCCCATGCCGCAGACCCGCGAGCACATCCTGCTCGCTCGTCAGGTCGGCGTGCCGGCTCTGGTCGTGTACATGAACAAGGTCGACCAGGTCGACGACGAGGAAATCCTCGAGCTGGTTGAACTGGAAGTTCGCGAGCTGCTGACCGAATATGGCTTCGACGGCGACGATATTCCGATCATCAAGGGTTCGGCCCTTGCTGCTCTCGAAGGTCGCGATCCGGAAATCGGCGAGAACTCGATCAAGGAACTGATGGACGCTGTTGACAGCTACATCCCGCAGCCGGAGCGTCCGGTTGATCAGCCGTTCCTCATGCCGATCGAAGACGTGTTCTCGATCTCGGGTCGTGGTACGGTTGTGACCGGCCGTGTCGAAACCGGCGTTGTGAATGTTGGCGACGAAGTCGAAATCGTCGGCATCAAGGACACCCAGAAGACCACCGTCACCGGCGTGGAAATGTTCCGCAAGCTGCTCGATCGCGGTGAAGCTGGCGACAACATCGGCGCCCTGATCCGCGGCGTGGGCCGTGACGAAGTCGAGCGTGGCCAGGTTCTGGCAAAGCCGGGTTCGGTTACGCCTCACACCGAGTTCAGCGCCGAAGTCTACGTGCTGTCGAAGGACGAAGGTGGCCGTCACACGCCGTTCTTCGCCAACTACCGCCCGCAGTTCTACTTCCGCACCACCGACGTGACCGGTGAAGTGATCCTCCCCGAGGGCACCGAAATGGTCATGCCGGGCGACAACGTCACCATCTCGGTCAAGCTGATTGCTCCGATCGCCATGGACGAAGGCCTGCGCTTCGCTATCCGCGAAGGTGGCCGCACCGTCGGTTCGGGTGTGGTCTCGAAGATCACCAAGTAATCCTGCCGCGCCACAAGGCGCAGTGGACACAAAAGAGGCCCGGTTCCTGAATGGGGAGCCGGGCCCCTTTTTATGTGGGGAACCTGCCGGCTCGGTCGACTGCAAATTGGCTGAAATCGGGGGTTGTCAGAACGGGTTCTCACCCGTATACGCGCGCCCACAGACGGAGATTCGTCCCCCGGGACAGGTGTTCGTCGCTAAGAATTCAGGAGGGCCGCCCCTCACCGAACATTCGGTAAGGTCGGGCGGTTCTTTATTTTTTGGGGGATTGAAAGATCCCTTTGGCTCTTTCGCATCGGTAGTAGGACATGGAAGCTCAGAATATCCGTATTCGCCTTAAGGCGTTCGACCATCGCGTGCTCGACCAGGCAACTGGCGAAATCGCAGACACAGCGCGTCGTACGGGTGCTCTCATTCGTGGCCCCATTCCTCTCCCGACGCGCATTGAGAAGTTCACCGTGAACCGCGGCCCGCATATCGACAAGAAGTCGCGCGAGCAGTTCGAGGTGCGCACCTACAAGCGGTTGCTCGATATCGTGCAACCGAACGCCCAGACCGTCGATGCGCTGATGAAGCTCGACCTGGCTGCCGGCGTGAACGTCGAAATCAAGCTCGCCTAAGCGACTTGTCTGACCGGTCCTTCTGGTGGGACCTTAAAAGACCAGAGAATTCCGGGGCTCCATATGGCCCCGCCGCACCGAAAGGTCGGCAAGACATAGGGATACCGCCGGATTTATCCGGGCTGCGTCCCCCGTCTAGCTCTCCTCCGCAAGGGGAGGGCAGTACAGCCCGGACGGGGCGACGCATGACAATCTGGGCTGGCAAGCACCTGGGGATGGTCCCCTTGTGCCTCTGTAAGGAGTTTGGATCATGCGCACTGGCGTGATCGCGAAGAAAGTCGGGATGACCCGCCTGTTCCAGGAAGATGGCCGCCACGTGCCGGTCACCGTCCTGGCACTTGAAGGCTGCCAGGTCACCGCCCACC
Organism: uncultured Altererythrobacter sp.; assembly: GCA_913056125.1. Lineage (GTDB taxonomy): Bacteria > Pseudomonadota > Alphaproteobacteria > Sphingomonadales > Sphingomonadaceae > Alteraurantiacibacter. Next base: position 111,069 of record CAJXNC010000009.1, on the reverse strand, counting down.
GCACTGCCGATCGTGACGGCTATTATTCGGTGCAGGTTGGTGCTGGCGAAGCCAAGCAGAAGAACGTCAACAAGCCGCAGCGCGAAGCTTTCGCCAAGGCTGAAGTCGGTCTGAAGCAGAAGGTCGCCGAATTCCGCGTCGAAAGTGAAGAAGGGCTGCTGCCCGTCGGTTCCACCATCAGTGCCGAGCATTTCATTGCCGGCCAGAAGGTCGACATCACCGGTCACACCGTTGGTAAGGGTTTTGCCGGCGCCATGAAGCGCTGGGGCTTCGGCGGTCTGCGCGCCACGCACGGTGTCTCGATCAGCCACCGTTCGCACGGCTCGACCGGTAACCGCCAGGATCCGGGCAAGGTCTTCAAGAACAAGAAGATGGCCGGCCACATGGGTGACCGTCAGCGTACGCAGCAGAACCTCGAAGTCGTGCGTACCGACGCCGACCGCGGCCTGATCTTCGTCAAGGGCTCCGTCCCCGGTTCGAAGAATGGCTGGCTGCTCGTTCGCGACGCCGTGAAGGTTGCCGCTCCCGAGGAACTGCCGTTCCCCGGTGCCGTGCTCGAGAAGAAGAGCACGCAGTCCGAGCATGAAGAAGCAGCGCCCGGCCTGGTCGAGGCAGCTGCCGAGCATGAAGTGAACCCCGAAGTGAGCCCCGAGCAGCAGGCCCAGCTCCTGGAAGAACAGGAAGCCGGTGCAGCTGCGGAGAGCACTCCGGCGGCCGATGAAACCAACGCGCCCGAAGCCGATGCCGGCTCGGACGAGAACAAGGAGGGCTGATCCGTGAAGGTGAAGGTCCAGAAAATCGACGGCAAGGCGTCGGGCGATATCGAGCTCAACGATGCCGTGTTCGGTGTCGAGCCGCGTGCCGACATCCTGCACCGCGTTGTCACGTGGCAGCTGGAAAACCGCCGCGGCACGGCCCGCCCGACGCGTGAGCGTTCGGACGTGGCTCGCACGGGCAAGAAGTACGGTCGCCAGAAGGGCGGCGGTGTTGCCCGTCACGGTGACCGCAAGGCTCCGATCTTCATCGGCGGCGGCAAGGCACACGGTGCGCGCAAGCGTGACTTCGAGCAGTCGCTGAACAAGAAGGTCCGTGCACTCGGCCTCAAGATGGCGCTTTCGACCAAGGCCAAGGATGGCCTGGTTGTGGTCGACAGCCTTGAGCTGAAGGACGCCAAGACCAAGGCCCTGGCCGGCGTGTTCGGCAAGAATGGCTGGAACGGCAAGGTCCTCGTGATCGATGGCGATGCAGTGGAAGACAGCTTCCGCCTCGCCGCCGGCAATTTGCCGGGCGTCAACGTGATGCCGGCTGCCGGCGCCAATGTTTACGACATCCTGAAGCATGACACGCTGGTCCTGACCAAGGCGGCTGTCGAAAAGCTGGAGGCGCGCTTCAATGGCTAAGAAGCAGGAAATCGATGCGCGTCACTACGACGTGATTCTCGCCCCGCACATCACCGAAAAGGCGACGCTTCTCTCCGAGAACAATGCTGTCGTTTTCAAGGTGGCCGGCGAAGCGACCAAGCCGCAGATCAAGGATGCGGTCGAGGCTCTCTTCGACGTCAAGGTGACGGGTGTGAACACCATCGTCCAGAAGGGCAAGACCAAGCGCTGGAAGGGCAAGCCCTACAAGCGCACCGACATCAAGAAGGCGGTTGTCACGCTGGCTGAAGGCCAGTCGATCGACATCACCGAAGGTGTGAGCTGATGGCACTTAAGAACTACAACCCGACCAGCCCGGCACGCCGTGGCCTGATCCTCGTCGACAAGTCGGCGCTCTACAAGGGCAAGCCGGTCAAGTCGCTTACGCAGGGCAAGACCAAGACCGGTGGCCGTAACAACAAGGGCCATGTCACTTCGCGCGGCAAGGGCGGCGGTCACAAGCAGAAGTATCGTTTCATCGACTTCAAGCGTCGCAAGTGGGACGTCGAAGGCACCGTGGAGCGGATCGAATACGATCCCAACCGCACCGCTTTCATCGCGCTTGTGAAGTATGACGATGGCGAACTGGCCTACATCCTCGCGCCGAACCGTCTTGCGGTTGGTGACAAGGTCATCGCCGGCGAGAAGACCGACACCAAGCCGGGCAACGCCATGTTGCTGGGCCAGATGCCGGTCGGCACGATCTGCCACAATGTCGAGATGAAGCCGGGCAAGGGCGGCCAGATCGCCCGTTCGGCAGGCACCTATGTGCAGCTGGTCGGTCGTGACCGCGGCATGGTCATCGTGCGCCTGAACAGCGGCGAGCAGCGTTACCTGCGCGCCGACTGCATGGGCACCGTTGGCGCCGTGTCGAACCCCGACAACCAGAACCAGAACCTGGGCAAGGCCGGTCGCAAGCGCTGGATGGGCGTCAAGCCGCTCACCCGCGGCGTCGCCAAGAATCCGGTCGACCACCCGCATGGTGGTGGTGAAGGCCGCACTTCGGGTGGCCGTCATCCGGTTACCCCGTGGGGCAAGCCGACCAAGGGTGCCCGTACCCGCAAGAACAAGCAGACGGACAAGATGATTATCCGTTCGCGCCACGCCAAGAAGAAGAGGTAATCGGACATGGCACGTTCCGTCTGGAAAGGTCCGTTCGTCGATCTTCACCTGCTGAAGAAGGCGCAGGAAGCTCAGGAAGCCAACAGCAACAAGCCGATCAAGACCTGGTCGCGCCGTTCCACTGTGCTTCCCGATTTCGTCGGCCTGACGTTCAACGTCTACAATGGCCAGAAGTTCATCCCGGTCTCCGTTAACGAGGAGATGGTCGGTCACAAGCTTGGCGAGTTCGCGCCCACGCGCAGCTTCCCGGGTCACGCCGCCGACAAGAAGGGCAAGCGATAATGGGCAAGGCAAAAGCACCCCGCCGCGTCGCCGATAACGAGGCTCTGGCCGTCGGTACCACGATCCGTGGCTCCGCCCAGAAGCTCAACCTGGTGGCTGCACTGATTCGTGGCAAGAAGGCGGAAGAGGCGATGAACATCCTCTCTTTCTCCAAGCGCGCCATGGCGCAGGACGCCAAGAAGGTCCTCGCTTCGGCTATCGCCAATGCGGAAAACAACCACGACCTGGATGTCGACGCGCTCGTCGTCGCCGAAGCCAGCGTCGGCAAGTCGATCACCATGAAGCGTTTCGCAACGCGCGGCCGTGGCAAGTCCACCCGCATCCTCAAGCCGTTCAGCCGGCTGCGGATCGTGGTGCGCGAGCAGGAGGAAGCATAATGGGTCATAAGAGCAATCCGATCGGCCTGCGCCTGCAGATCAACCGCACCTGGGACAGCCGCTGGTATGCCGAGGGCGCTGATTACCGTCAGCTGCTCGAGGAAGACATCGCGATCCGCAAGTACATCGTCGAGACGCTGCCGCAGGCGGCCATTTCGAAGGTGGTGATCGAGCGTCCGGCCAAGCTGTGCCGCGTTTCGATCTATGCTGCGCGTCCCGGCGTCATTATCGGCAAGAAGGGTGCAGACATCGAAAAGCTGCGCGCCAAGCTTTCGACCATGACGACTAGCGAAGTGAAGCTGAACATCGTCGAGATCCGCAAGCCGGAAATCGACGCCAAGCTCGTCGCTCAGGGCATCGCCGACCAGCTCGTTCGCCGTGTTGCTTTCCGTCGTGCGATGAAGCGCGCCATGCAATCCGCCATGCGCCTGGGTGCCGAAGGCATCAAGGTGATGTGTGGCGGCCGTCTCGGCGGTGCTGAAATCGCCCGCGTCGAGCAGTATCGCGAAGGCCGTGTGCCGCTGCACACGCTGCGCGCCAATGTCGATTATGCCGAAGCCGAAGCACTGACTGCATACGGCATCATCGGCATCAAGGTGTGGGTCTTCAAGGGTGAGATCCTCGGCCACGACCCGATGGCACAGGACCGGCTGATGATGGAAGCGCAGACTTCCGGCGTCCGCCCGGCTCGCTGAGGTTAGGTAAGAGAAATGCTGCAACCGAAGAAAACCAAATACCGCAAGGCGTTCAAGGGCAAGATCCATGGCAATGCCAAGGGCGGTTCGGACCTGAACTTCGGTTCCTACGGCCTCAAGGCCCTGGAACCGGAACGCATCACCGCGCGCCAGATCGAAGCTGCGCGTCGTGCGATCACGCGCCACATCAAGCGCCAGGGCCGGCTCTGGATCCGCGTCTTCCCGGACGTGCCGGTTTCGAAGAAGCCTGCCGAAGTCCGTCAGGGTAAGGGCAAGGGTTCGGTCGAATACTGGGCCGCCCGCGTGAAGCCGGGCCGCATCCTGTTCGAACTCGATGGTGTTCCCGGCCCGCTGGCCGCCGAAGCCTTCAGCCGCGCAGCGATGAAGCTGCCGATCAAGACCAAGGTCGTTGCCCGCTTGGGTGACACCTCGCACCTGGGAGTTTTCTGATGGCCAAGATTGAAGATCTTCGCACCAAGACCGACGACCAGCTGGCCGTGGCTCTGGTCGAGCTCAAGCGCGAGCAGTTCAACCTGCGTTTCCAGTCGGCGACCAACCAGCTCGAGCGTCCTGCCCGGGTGAAGGAAGTCCGCCGCGAAATTGCGCAGATCATGACGCTTCAGGGCGAACGCGCCCGCGAAGCCGCCAAGGCTTAAGGAGTCAACGATGCCGAAGCGTATCCTGATCGGGACCGTCACCTCCGACAAGACCGACAAGACCGTGACCGTGAAGGTCGAGCGCCGCGTGAAGCACCCGCTTTACGGGAAGATCATCAAGCGTTCGAAGAAGTATCACGCGCACGATGAAGCGAACGAATACAATGAGGGCGACACCGTCCGGATCGAGGAGACCAAGCCGATCTCCAAGACCAAGACCTGGAAGGTGATCGACCGCATCACGGCGAGCAAGGGCAAGGCTGTCGAGGCCGATCTCGAAGTCGCCGAAGCCACCCCGGGTGGCGAGTAAGAACTGACGTTTTAGGAACTGCCGGACTTGATCCGGCAAGCCAAGAGAAGGAACCGGATCGATGATCCAGATGCAATCCAATCTCGACGTCGCGGACAATAGCGGCGCAAAGCGCGTCCAGTGCATCAAGGTACTGGGTGGCTCGAAGCGCCGCACCGCGAGTGTCGGGGACGTGATCGTGGTTTCCGTGAAGGAAGCCCAGCCGCGCGCCCGCGTGAAGAAGGGCGACGTTCACCGCGCGGTGATCGTGCGCACGAAGAAGGATGTCCGCCGCCCCGATGGCAGCGTAATCCGCTTCGACAGCAATGCCGCGGTGCTCGTGAACAAGAGCGAGGAGCCGATCGGCACCCGTATCTTCGGCCCGGTGGTGCGTGAACTGCGCTCCAAGGGCTTCATGAAGATCATCTCGCTTGCTCCGGAGGTGCTGTGATGGCTGCCGCAAAGATCAAGAAGGGCGACCAGGTCGTCGTCCTGTCCGGCAAGGACAAGGGCCGTACCGGTACGGTGCAGCAGGTCCTGCCGAAGGAAGGCAAGGTCGTGGTTGAAGGCGTCAATGTTGCCGCCCGTCACCGCAAGCCGAGCCAGGTGAACCCGCAGGGCGGTATCGACCGTGCTCCTGCGCCGATGGCGATTGCCAAAGTGGCCGTCGCCGATCCGAAGGATGGCAAGCCCACCCGCGTCCGTTTCGAAGAGCGTGACGGCAAGAAGGTGCGCGTCGCCGTTAAGTCCGGGGAGACTATCGATGGCTGATTATACCCCCCGCCTGAAGCAGAAGTATTCCGACTCCATCGTCAAGGCGATGACGGAGAAGTTCGGCTACGAGAACCCGATGCAGGTTCCCAAGCTCGAAAAGATCACGCTCAACATGGGTGTGGGCGAAGCGAGCCAGGACAAGAAGAAGGTTCAGACCGCGCTCGAGGAAATGGAACTGATTGCTGGTCAGAAGCCGGTGATCACCAAGGCGAAAAAGTCGATCGCGCAGTTCAAGCTGCGTGATGGCATGCCGATCGGCTGCAAGGTCAATTTGCGCCGCGACCGCATGTACGAGTTCCTCGATCGCCTTGTGACCATCGCGATGCCGCGTATTCGCGACTTCCGTGGTCTCAATCCCAAGTCGTTCGATGGCAATGGCAATTATGCCATGGGCATCAAGGAGCAGATCATCTTTCCGGAGATCAGCTACGACAAGATCGAGAAGGTGCGCGGGATGGATATCATCGTGACCACCACCGCAAAGACCGACGAAGAGGCCCGCGAGCTGCTGCGCCTGTTCGGTTTCCCGTTCCCGGCTGACGAAGCCGCAGAAAAGGAAGCGGCGTAAGCCGCGCCAGGAGAGCTTAAGTCCAATGGCGAAACTGAGTTCCATCAACAAGAACGAGAAGCGCAAGCGTCTCGTCAAGAAGTACGCAAACCAGTACGCGCGCCTCAAGGCGATCGCGGACGATGAATCGCTCGACGATTCCGAGCGCCTGATCGCGCGCCTGAAGATGGCCGAGATTCCGCGCAATGCGAATCCGACCCGCGTGCGTAACCGTTGCACCACCACTGGCCGCCCGCGCGGCTATTACCGCAAGTTCGGCCTTTGCCGCATCGAACTCCGCGATCTGGCCAATAAGGGCCTGATCCCGGGTGTGACCAAGTCGAGCTGGTGAGGATCTAGAACATGGCAATGACCGATCCCCTGGGTGATATGCTCACCCGTATCCGCAACGGCCAGCAGGCGAAGAAGGATTCCGTCCTGTCGCCGGCTTCCAAGCTGCGTGCGAACGTTCTCGAAGTGCTCCAGCGCGAAGGCTACATCCGTGGCTATAGCGAAGACGCTTCCGGCAAGCACAAGGCGCTGCGGATCGAACTGAAGTATTTCGAGGGCGAGCCTGCGATCAAGCACGTCGCCCGTGTCTCCAAGCCGGGCCGCCGCGTCTATTCAGGTTCCAAGGAACTGCCGATCGTGCGCAATGGCCTGGGCATTACCATCGTCTCGACTCCCAAGGGCGTGCTTTCGGATGCCGAAGCTCGCACTGAAAACGTCGGCGGCGAAGTGCTTGCGGAGGTGTTCTGATGAGCCGCATTGGCAAGAAGCCGGTTGCGATCCCCAGCGGAGTGACCGCTCAGATCGACGACGGCACGCTCAGCGTGAAGGGTCCCAAGGGTACCCTTTCCATGGGGCTGCTCGACATGATCGACTACAAGATCGAGGGTGACGAGATCTCCGTCACCCCGGCGAACGATACCAAGCGCGCCCGCTCCTACTGGGGCATGCAGCGTACGCTGGTCTCGAACCTGGTCGAAGGTGTGACCGAAGGTTACACCAAGGTGCTGGAAATCAGCGGTGTCGGTTACCGTGCGCAGGCCCAGGGCAAGAAGCTCAAGCTTCAGCTCGGCTTTTCGCACGATATCGACCTCGATGTTCCCGAGGGTCTCGAAGTGAAGACTCCGGACCAGACCACGGTCGAGATCAGCGGAGTTGACAAGCAGGCGGTCGGCCAGTTCGCCGCCGAGATCCGCGAATGGCGCAAGCCGGAACCCTACAAGGGCAAGGGCGTCAAGTATCGCGGCGAGTATATCTTCCGCAAGGAAGGGAAGAAGAAGTAAGATGGCAAAGCTTTCTCTCTTTGAACGGCGCCGCCGCCGCGTGCGCACCGCGCTTCGCAAGCGTTCCGGCGACAAGCCGCGCCTGTCGGTGCACCGCACCGGCAAGCACATCTATGCGCAGATCATCGACGACAAGGACGGCCGCACGGTTGCTGCCGCCTCGACCCTGGGCGGCAAGTCCTCGGGCGCCAATGTCGATGCCGCTGTCCAGGTGGGCAAGGATATCGCCGCTGCCGCCAAGAAGGCGGGTGTGACCACTGTCGTGTTCGATCGCGGCGGGTTCCTGTTCCATGGCCGCGTCAAGGCGCTGGCCGATGCCGCTCGCGAAGGCGGGCTGGAGTTCTGATGATGGCTGACGAAAACAACACCGAAAACACCCCGGCAACCACCGAGGAAGCCAAGGTGGAAACGGCAGCACCTGCTGCTGCAGAAGCTGCACCTGCCGCCGAGGAAGCTCCGCAGCAGCGTGAGGGCCGTGGTCGCGGTCGTGGTCGTGGCGGCGAACGTGGCGAGGGCCGCGGTCGTGGCCGCCGTGATCGCGATGATCGTCGTGGCCGTGGCGGTGACGACGATGGCGAGGAGCTGATCGAAAAGCTCGTTCACATCAACCGCGTTGCCAAGGTGGTGAAGGGCGGTAAGCGTTTCGGTTTCGCCGCGCTGGTCGTGGTGGGTGACGGCAAGGGCCGCGTTGGCTTCGGCCACGGCAAGGCCCGCGAAGTGCCGGAAGCCATCAACAAGGCCACTGCCGCTGCCAAGAAGAAGATGATCCGCGTCCCGCTCAAGGAAGGCCGCACGCTGCATCATGACGGCAAGGGTCACTTCGGCGCTGGCAAGGTGAATGTCCGTTCGGCTCCCGCCGGTACCGGTATCATTGCCGGTGGTCCGATGCGTGCCGTGTTCGAAAGCCTGGGCGTTGCCGACGTTGTCACCAAGTCCATCGGCACCTCGAACCCCTACAACATGATCCGCGCCACCTTCGACGCGCTGGTGAACCAGACTTCGCCGAAGTCTGTTGCCCAGCGTCGTGGCAAGAAGGTTGCCGACCTGCTGGGTCGCGGCGGCGCGAGCGAGGCCGAGGCGGAAGCCGACGCCGCAGCTATTGCGGAGTAATCGATCGTGGCAAAAATCAAGATCAAGCAGATCGGTTCGCCGATCCGTCGTCCGAAGGTCCAGCGCCAGATCCTGATCGGCCTTGGCCTCAACAAGATGCACAAAGTCGTCGAAGTCGAGGACACTCCCGAAGTGCGCGGTGCCCTGAAGAAGGTTCCGCACATGGTGGCGGTCGTCGACTGATCTCGACACTTTGAAATTCTAGCGCGAAGACAGCGAAAGCGAGTGCAATAAAATGAAACTGAACGATATTCGTGACAACCAGGGTGCGCGCAAGGGCCGCATCCGCGTGGGCCGTGGCATCGGCTCGGGCAAGGGCAAGACCGCGGCACGCGGCCAGAAGGGCCAGAAGAGCCGTTCGGGCGTTGCCATCAAGGGCTTCGAAGGCGGCCAGATGCCCCTTCACATGCGCCTGCCGAAGCGTGGCTTCAACAACCCGTTCGGGAAGGACTATGCCGAGGTCAATGTCGGCATGGTGCAGAAGCTGATCGACGCCAAGAAGCTCGACGCCAAGAAGGTCGTCGATCACGAGGCGCTCAAGGCAGCCGGCGTTGCCCGCGGCGGCAAGGACGGTGTCCGCCTGCTCGGCAAGGGCGAGCTGACCGCGAAGGTTTCCTTCAAGGTTGCCGGTGCTTCTGCTGGTGCCGTTGCTGCGGTCGAAAAGGCTGGCGGTTCGGTCGAGCAGACTGTTGCCGCAAAGGCCGCTTCCGCAGCCGAATAAGGAAAAATGGGCGCGCGGGTTCGACATCGGGCCCGCGCCTCCCTATCTAGCCTTCCTGAGCCGGGGAGGGATCGGCCCGAAGTCCGGCAGGTTATCAGGATTTACGAGTTTCGATGGCATCACGCGCCGACAATCTTGCAAGCTCTCTGAGCTTTGCCAATTTCAGCCAGGCGACAGAGCTTCGCCAGCGGATCTGGTTCACCATCGGTGCGCTGATCGTCTTCCGTTTCCTCAGCTTCATTCCGCTCCCGGGCGTGAATCCGCTGATCCTGGAAACGCTGTACGACCAGACCCGCGGCGGCATCCTCGATCTCTTCAACACCTTCTCGGGCGGTTCGCTCGAACGCATGAGCCTGATCGCGCTCGGCGTGATGCCCTACATCACCGCCTCGATCGTGATCCAGCTGGCCGCCTCGCTCCATCCGGCGCTGATGGCGATCAAGAAGGAAGGCGAAGCAGGGCGCAAGAAGCTCAACCAGTATACGCGCTACGGCACGGTCTTCCTGTGTGCGATCCAGGGCTGGTTCCTGGCATCCGGCCTCGAGGCTTATGGTGCGCAGAGCGGCCTGCAGGCGGTCGTGGACCCGGGCATTATGTTCCGTGTCGGGGCAGTGATCAGCCTCGTTGGCGGAACCATGTTCCTGCTTTGGCTCGGTGAGCAGATTACCAGCCGCGGTATCGGCAACGGTGTTTCGCTTATCATCATGGCCGGCATCGTTGCGCAGTTCCCGTCTTTCACGACCAATCTGTTCAGCGGCTATAGCGAAGGTTCGATCGGCACGGGCGTGGTCGTCGGTTTCATCATCATGGTGATCGTGCTGATCCTTGGGATCTGTTTCATGGAGCGCGCCCAGCGCCGCCTGTTGATCCAGTATCCGAAGCGTGCTGCTCAGCGTGGCGGCATGCAGGCCGATCGCTCGCACCTGCCGCTCAAGCTCAACACGGCCGGTGTCATCCCGCCGATCTTCGCCAGCTCGCTGCTGTTGCTGCCGCTGACCATCAGCCAGTTTGCCGGTAGCTCGGTCGAAACGGACAGCACCTTCTATGGTGTTATCCAGACGCTCAACCAGTATCTTGCCCACGGCCAACCGCTCTACATGGCGTTATATGCCGCAGGCATCATCTTCTTCTGCTTCTTCTATACCGCGGTGGTCTTCAACCCTGAGGACACGGCCGAGAACCTGAAGAAGAATGGCGGCTTCATTCCCGGTATCCGCCCGGGCAAGCGCACCGCCGATTATCTCGACTACGTGCTGACCCGCATCACCGTGGTCGGCGCACTCTACCTGACGGTTGTCTGCGTGGTTCCCGAATGGGGTATCGCCCAGACCGGCATTCCGCTCTTCCTTGGCGGTACCAGCTTGCTGATCGTGGTAAATGTGACGGTGGATACGATCAGCCAGATCCAGTCGCACCTGCTTGCGCACCAGTATGGCGATCTGATCAAGAAGGCCAAGTTGAAGGGCCGCATGCGCTGATCGGCGCGATGCGACGCTAACGGGGGATTTTCGGCAATATGAACATTATCCTTCTTGGTCCGCCGGGAGCCGGCAAGGGGACGCAATCCGGCCTGCTGGTCGAACATCGTGGAATGAAGCAGCTTTCGACGGGCGACATGTTGCGCGCTGCGGTCAAGGCTGAGACCGAGGTCGGCCTCAAGGCCAAGGCGATCATGGAACGCGGCGAACTGGTCAGCGACGCGATCGTTTCCGCTCTGATCGATGACGAACTGGCGGCCCTGGACGAAAGCACCGGCGCGATCTTTGACGGCTATCCGCGTACCGAAGCGCAGGCTGTTGCGCTCGACGCGCTGCTCGCCAAGCATGGCCGCAAGTTGCAGCATGTGATCGAACTCGACGTGGACGAGGACGCGCTGGTCGAACGCATTACCGGCCGCTTCACCTGTGCCAATTGTGGTGAGGGCTATCACGACACCTTCAAGCAGCCCGCAAAAGAGGGCGTGTGCGACAAGTGTGGCTCGACCGACTTCAAGCGCCGCAAGGACGATAACGAGGAAACCGTGCGTACGCGCATGGCCGAGTATCGCGCCAAGACTGCGCCGATCCTTCCCTATTACGAGAAGAGCGGTCTCGTGACCCGTATCGACGGCATGGCCGAAATCGACGATGTGACCGAGGCGATAGAGAAGGTCCTGAACGGCTGATCGCCGCTGCTTCCTGATCCGCTCCTCCTTTGCTAGACCTGCGCAGGGGATAGGCAGATCGGGAGCATTGCATATGTTTCGTCGGATAATTGCGCTTTGCGGTCTGTGCCTTGCCATGCCACTTGCCGCTGAAGTCGTGCCATCCGAAACGGGCGGTTTTGCGAGCAGCCAGAGCGTTGTGGTGGGAGTAGATTCGGCTTCGGCCTGGAGCATGCTGGTGGAGCCGCAGTTCTGGTGGCACCATTCCTATTCGGACAATTCGGACAATCTGACGCTCGATCCGCATGCCGGTGGCTGTTTCTGCGAAGTCCTGCCCGGTGTGAATGGTGCGCCGTCCGGATCTGCCGAACATATGCGGGTGCTTTTCGTCCAGCCGCATGTGGAACTGCGCATGACCGGCGCGCTCGGCCCGCTGCAGACCGAAGGGTTGAAAGGGACGTTGTCTGTCAAGCTGGAAGCCGTACAGGACGGTACCCGCATCACCTGGGATTATGTTGTTGGCGGCGAATCCCGCATGTCCTTGGCCGAACTCGCGCCGGTTGTTGACAGGGTGCAGGGAGAATTCCTTGGCAATCTGGCCGATGCACTGGGCGGGGCGATCGAGGTGGACTGATACACTTTCTTGCTTGGGGAATTTTGACCTTCTCCGCGCGAAGCTGTATAAGAGTAATCCTAGGTAATATTGACTGGAGACGTGGGCGCGGACTCACGGCTCTTTTGTGCGCTTGACCTGAAGGGCGAATCGCCCTACTTGCGCCTTCCATTCGTTTAATCGGAATCAAGTCCGGCAGGCGGCAGCCGTTTGCGCGCCATCCGGGCTTATTGTCGTTCTAGGCAAGATTGCGATCGGACGAGAGAACTGACGCTATGAGATAGGGGTTTTCCCCTGTGGAGCAGGAGAATTAAGTGGCTCGTATTGCCGGGGTAAACATCCCCACCAACAAGCGCGTTATTGTCGCGCTGACCTACATTCACGGAATTGGCCCGACGACGGCCAAGAAGATCGCCGACAAGCTGGGCATCGATCACGCGCGCCGCGTGCAGGACCTGTCCGACGCCGAAGTGCTGCAGATCCGTGAAGCGATCGACGCTGATTACACCGTCGAAGGCGACCTTCGCCGTGACACGGCGATGAACATCAAGCGCCTGATGGACCTGGCTTGCTATCGCGGCCTGCGTCATCGCAAGGGCCTGCCCGTTCGCGGTCAGCGCACTCACACCAACGCCCGCACTCGCAAGGGTAAGGCCAAGCCGATCGCCGGCAAGAAGAAGTAAGCGCGCAAGCGCTTTTCCCTTCTTCCCGAGATAAAGAGGAATACGAGATATGGCACGCGAACCCGGCCGCATCAGGCGTCGCGACAAGAAGAATATTTCGAGCGGTGTTGCCCACGTCAACGCCAGCTTCAACAACACCATGATCACCATCACCGATGCGCAGGGCAATGCGATCAGCTGGTCCAGCGCGGGCATGATGGGCTTCAAGGGCAGCCGCAAGTCGACCCCCTATGCCGCTCAGGTGGCTGCGGACGACGCTGGCAAGAAGGCCGCCGAGCATGGCGTCCGCACCCTCGAAGTCGAGATCAAGGGGCCCGGTTCGGGTCGCGAGTCTGCGCTTCGTGCGCTGCAGGCGGTGGGCTTCACCATCACCTCGATCCGCGATGTGACGCCGATCCCGCACAATGGTGTGAGGCCATCCAAGCGCCGTCGCGTCTGATCGAACCTGCCGCGCGGGACCGGAGAGAGCTCACCGGTTTCGCATTACAGTAATTCGCATCGGCCGCGGCGTCCCAGACGCTCCGCGGCCTTTGCCGCCGAAACAGAACCTTTAGGGGAAGTCCATGTCCGTCAATATGAAGAACTGGCAGGAACTCAAGAAGCCCAACAGCCTCGAGATCAAGGAAGGCGGCGACAAGAGCCGCAAGGCCACTTTCGTGGCCGAACCGCTCGAGCGTGGCTACGGCCTGACCTTGGGCAATGCGCTGCGCCGCGTGCTGCTTGCCAGCCTTCAGGGTGCCGCCATTACCTCGATCAAGATCGAGAATGTGCTGCACGAATTCTCGTCCCTCGCCGGTGTGCGTGAGGACGTGACCGATATCGTCCTCAACGTGAAGCAGATCGCGCTGAAGATGGAAGGCGAAGGCCCCAAGCGCCTGCAGCTTTCCGCTACCGGCCCTGCTGAAGTGACCGCCGGCGATATCGCCGTGACCGGCGACATCGAAGTGATGAACCCGAAGCTGGTGATCTGTCACCTGGACGAGGGCGCCACGCTGAACATGGAACTGACCGCCGATACCGGCAAGGGCTATGCCCCGGCAGTTGCCAACCGTCCGGCCGATGCGCCGATCGGCCTGATCCCGGTGGACTCGCTCTACTCGCCGATCAAGCAGGTCAGCTACAAGGTTGAGAACGCCCGTGTCGGCCAGGAACTGGACTTCGACAAGCTCAGCCTGACCGTCGAGACCGATGGCACTGTCACGCCGGAAGACGCCGTGGCCTACGCCGCGCGCATTCTGCAGGACCAGCTGACCCTGTTCGTCCACTTCGAGGATGGCATTCCGCAGCCGCAGGGCGCGATGATCGGCATGGCTGCCGAGCCGCAGGAAAGCGACACTAACCAGCTCAACCGTTACCTCCTCAAGAAGGTCGACGAGCTCGAGCTGTCCGTGCGTTCGGCCAACTGCCTCAAGAACGACAACATCATCTATATCGGCGACCTGGTCCAGAAGACCGAAGCCGAGATGCTGCGTACGCCGAATTTCGGCCGCAAGTCGCTCAACGAGATCAAGGAAGTCCTTTCGTCGATGGGCCTGCGCCTCGGCATGGACATCCCCGGCTGGCCGCCGGAGAACATCGAAGAGATGGCCAAGAAGCTCGAACAGGAACTTCTGGGTTAATCACTCAACGGGGCATGGGCCGGACCCCTTCTTCCGGCCTGCTACGGGCTACCTGACACGGGCCCTTATCGAACGGAGTAAAGAATATGCGTCATGGTATCGCCGGCCGTAAGCTGAGCCGCAAGTCGGGTCATCGCAAGGCCCTGTTCCGCAACATGGCTGCCGCGCTGATCAAGCACGAGCAGATCACCACCACCACGGCCAAGGCCAAGGAACTGCGTCCCTATGTCGAGAAGCTGATCACGCTGGCGAAGCGTGGCGGCCTGTCGAACCGTCGCCTTGCCGCGGCTCGCTTGATGGACGAAACCCAGCTTAAGAAGCTGTTCGACGTCCTCGCCGAGCGTTATGCCGACCGCGAGGGTGGCTATACCCGCGTGATCAAGGCCGGCATCCGCGCCTCGGACGCTGCGCCGATCGCCATCATCGAGCTGGTCGACCGCGACGAAGACGCCAAGGGCCAGGACTCCGGCCCAGTCATGGTCGAGGACGAATACGAAGACGCCTAAGGCGCATTCGTAACCGAGTTCAAAGGGCGGTAGTGCAGCGGCACTGCCGCCCTTTTTCGTGCGCGCCTTGCAGCTCGCCCTGCGCGTGCCTAGTTCGCTTGCATGAAGATACCCGCCTATCCCGAGAGCCGCCGCGAGGAGCTGACCGAAACCCTGTTCGGAGAAGAGATTTCCGACCCGTATCGCTGGCTCGAAGAGGATGTCCGCAATTGCGAGGACGTAGCCGATTGGGTCGAGCGTCAGAACGCCGTCACCGATGAGGTGCTGACCCAATTGCCCGCGCGCGACTGGTTCCGCCAGCGCATTGGCGAATTGTTCGATTTCGAACGCTTCTCGACCCCGCGGCGCAAGGGCACACGCTATTTCTACACGCACAATACGGGGTTGCAGAACCAGAGCCGGCTCTATGTCCGCAACACCCTCGAGGGTGAGCCGCGCCTGCTGATCGATCCCAATAGCTGGGCCGATGACGGAGCCACTGCGCTCGATATGTGGCAGCCATCGCCCGACGGCTCGAAACTGCTTTTTTCGGTGCAGGATGGGGGTTCTGACTGGCGGATCCTGCGCGTGCTCGATGTCGAGAGCGGAGAGGAACTGGGCGACGAGATCCGCTGGTGCAAATTCACCGGCCTGTCCTGGGTGGGGGAAGAGGGCTTCCTCTATTCGCGTTTCCCCGAGCCCGAGGAAGGAGCGGACTTCCAGGCTCTCAACTTTAACCAGAAGGTCTATTTCCATCGCCTCGGTACGCCGCAGGCAGAAGACGAGCTTGTCTACGATACGCCCGAGCATCCCAAGATCGGCCATTCGGCGCGCGTGACTACCGATGGGCGCTGGGCGCTCATCGTCAGCCACAAGGGCACCGATTCCTGTTACGAAGTGCGAGCCATCGACCTTGCCGCCCGTGCCGAGAAGGGCTGGGCAGTGCGCGAGCTCATCACCGGCTTCGAGCATGACTGGAGCATGATCAACGGGATTGGCGGCAAGCTCTGGTTCGCCACCAATGCCGATGCACCGCTCTACCGTATCGCCACTATCGATCTCGATAGCGACAATCCCGAATGGCAGACGATCGTCCCTGAGCAGGAGCAGGTGATCGGCGGGGTTTCGCTGGTGGGAGGCCGGCTGGTGATCTCTTATTTGCGCGATGCCTGTTCGGTGGTGCGATTGTTCACGCTGGAAGGCGAACCGGCTGGCGAAGTTGAGCTGGACGGAATCGGTACGGTCGGCGGCTTCACCGGAGAGCCGGGTAATCCGGAAACCTTCTACGCCTTCACCAGCTTCAATCGTCCCGCAACGATCTACCGCATGGACTTGGCGAGCGGGGAAAGCAGCATCTGGGCCGCGCCCGATCTGGCTTTCGACCCCGATGCCTTCCTGGTCGAGCAGTTCTTCTACACCAGCAAGGACGGCACGCGCGTGCCCATGTTCGTCTTGCGTCGCCGCGACATTGCAGAAGCGGCCGTGGCGGCCCCCACCGTGCTCTATGGCTATGGAGGGTTCGACATCTCGCTCACTCCCGGCTTTTCGCCGAGCAGGTTGGCATGGGTCGAGGCGGGCGGAGCCTTTGTTGTCGCCAATCTTCGTGGCGGCGGGGAATATGGCAAGGCATGGCACGATGCCGGGCGCCGCGCGAACAAGCAGAACGTATTCGACGATTTCATTGCCGCAGGAGAATTCCTGATAGGCGAGGGCATCACTCCGCAGGGCGGGCTGGCAATCCAGGGCGGCTCCAATGGCGGATTGCTTGTCGGTGCCGTGGTCAACCAGCGACCCGACCTCTTCGCTGCGGGAAATGCCGCTGTCGGCGTGATGGACATGCTGCGCTTCGATCGCTGGACTGCAGGGCGATACTGGGTCGACGATTACGGCTATCCCGACCGGGAAGAGGACTTTGCGGTCCTGCGTGCCTATTCGCCGTTGCACAATATCCAGCGCGGTAGCGATTATCCCGCAATGCTGGTGACCACCGCCGATACCGATGACCGCGTGGTTCCGGGACACAGCTTCAAATATGTCGCGGCGCTTCAGGAAGCTGAACTGGGAGAACGCCCGCAGCTCATCCGCATCGAAACGCGGGCAGGGCATGGTTCGGGCAAGCCGACCGACAAGGCCATTGCAGAGGCCTCTGACATTGCGGGTTTCCTCGCATTTTGGACAGGATTGCAGGCCTCGAACAGTCATTCAGGAAAGTAATTGGTTTCCTGAACATCGGCTAACATGCGAGTTCAGCACGACCTCACGCCGACTCGCCTAGAACCCTTCTCATCGGTGGCGATAGGGCCGCCGCGGACATGAGAGGAGAAGCCTTATGACGTCCATTTCGAAAATCCTCCTGGGGACCGTCGCCGCTGGTGCAATGGCAGTGGGTACGGCATCTCCTGCCGTAGCTCAGGATCGCCATCGTGATCGCGACCGTGGTATCTCGACGGAAGATGTCGTGACCGGCGCGCTGATCATCGGCGGGATCGCGGCCATCGCCGCTATCGCCAGTGACGACGATGATGATCGCTATGATCGCCGCTATCGCGATCGTCGTTACAATGACCGCTACGACAATCGCCGCTACAACAATGGTTACAACAACCGTCGCGGCAATGAGAATGCCGCCGTAAACCAATGCATCCGTGCTGCAGAACGCACCGCACAACGTTATGGTGGTGGCCGTGCACAGGTGACCGAGATCCGCGATGTCGACCGCGAACGCCGCGGCTTCGAAGTGAAGGGCCGCATCGCCGTTCAGGAACGGTATGGCTATGGCCGCAATTCCCGCCGTGGTGGCTGGGATGAAGGCCGCTTCACCTGCGATTATCGCCGCGGGCAGGTGGTCGATATCGACTTTAGCGGAATCCGTGGTCTCCGCTGATTATACGAACTTCCCCCGACAGGCGGTTCAGGCCCTCGAAAGCCTGGGCCGCCTATTGCATGGGACAATAACTCAATGCGCCTCGTCCAGGCGGGGCCCTTCCGGGAGCCCTTCAATGGCCCTGATCACAGGTAAATTCGCCGCTGCTGCCGCTGGCCTTGCAGCCTTTTCCTTGACCGCGATGCCGGTTTCGGCCGCCCCCTTGCCCGCGCTCAACGCCGCGCAGGTGGACATATATGACGGGTCTGCCGAAGACATGTTCGGGTATCGCGGCCGTCGTCATCGCGACCGGGGCATCGATGCGGGTGATGTGATCGCGGGCGTGCTGGTGCTCGGCGCGGTGGCTGCCATTGCCAGCTCGGCATCGAGCAACAATGACCGCCGTCGGGAGCGCGAAGATGTGCGCTATCGTGAGGCGCGTCCCTCCTACGGATCCACCGGACTCGACCGTGCTGCGGCCATGTGCATCGACCAGGTCGAGCGCGGTAGCGAGAGCGTGGACGAAGTCGACCGGGCCGAGCGCAATGCGGGCGGCTGGGACTTCTCGGGCTGGCTCAATACCGGAGATCGCTTTTCCTGCCATATCGACAATGAAGGACGCATTCGCAGCGTCGATATTGGCGCTGGCTATGAGGATGCAGCTTACAGGCTGAGCGGGCCTGCTGGCGGTCCGCAGCTGTCCGATGCGGACTATGCCCGCGCCCGTGCGGCCACGCGCTACCAGCCCGTGGACGACCGCTACCAGCAGGACGATTACGGCTATGGCGTCGATGCCGATCTTGACGGTTCCCAAAACCAGCCCATGCCTGCCTATCCCGGTGGACCTTTGCCGGGAGAACCCGGCTATGACGATTATGTCGGCGGCTAGGCGCTAATTGCGCGAATAGGCCGGTAGCGAGATATTCCACCGGATCGCTGCGCTGCGCAGGGCAAAACCCGCTAGTGTAGCCACCGTCCATACCGGAACGCGCGGTAATCCGGCCATCTCCCCACCCACGCACAGCACGGCGGAAAGCGCGGCAGCGGTGACGTAGAGTTCGGGGCGCATGATGATCGATGGCCGCCCGGCAACGACGTCGCGGATGATGCCGCCAACGCAGCCGGTCACGATACCCATGACAATCGCGGGCACCGGGGGCACGCCGTAGGATAGCGCCTTGGCTGCCCCGATCACGGCATAGCCGGTCAGGCCCGCGCCATCGGCGAACTCCAGGATCTTGCCTTCCCACCAGCGCGTCGGCGTGAACCAGGCAAGCAATGCCACGACGAAACAGGCGAGGGCGACCCAGGGATCGGCTATCCAGAATACCGGCGCGTCGATCAGAAGGTCGCGCAATGTGCCGCCTCCAACTCCCGTGACCAGCGCGAAAAAGGCCATGGTGACGAAGGTTTGCTTCTCCTTGGCTGCCAGCAGTGCTCCCGAAAAGGCGAAGACGGCGACGCCGAGGATATCGAGGATATCGAGCAGGGGCGTGAGGGTAGGGGCGTTCACGCCTTCACCCTCGCTTTCCTCCTGCGGAACATCAATATGCAGCCGAGCGTCGCCCCGATCACGCCCAGCAATGCGAAGATTATGAGGATCGGATGGGAGGTGTCCTCGCGCGTTTCCAAATCCATGATGTGCAGGCCCCACATGAAGTCGAATACGCGCCACCAGCTCGTGCGCATGGCCAGCACTTCGCCGGTCGATGCGCGCATATAGACATTGGTGCCGTCCGAGAAATGCGCGCCCCATGCAGCAAAGGGAGCACGCAGGTCCGTGGGTGAGACATCTTCGGGAAAATAGGTGACGTTTTCGAGCTCGCCATCCCCGGCATAGGCATCCTCGGCAATGCGCGTGGCTTCGCTCTCTATAAGCGGCGGGATGAGCGATCCGTCTCGGGCCGAATAGCGATAGCGGCCACCCGTATCTTCGACGACAATCCAGGCAGGTCCATCGACCTGGTTGACCAGCGAAATGCTCGTGACCGTTCCCATCTTGTGCCCCGGAAAGACGAGCTCTCCGGCCTCGAGCGGCGCCGTCCCGGCGCGCAAATGCTCGCCGCGAACTTCCTCGATGGGTTTCAGGACCATGACAAAGCCGGTCAGCGTCCACATCAGGATGGGGAAGCCGACCAGCCAGCCGAGCCAGATATGCCACTTCGCAAACAGGCGCATGATTTGTTGGTGTGCCATTTGCGATTATTACCGCGCGGGCTGGCGTGCGGCTAGGCCTTGGCGAAGAGCTTGGAGCGGTCGGCAAAGGCCTTCATTTCGATGGCATTGCCGCTCGGGTCGCGGAAGAACATGGTCGCCTGCTCGCCCGGCTGGCCCTTGAAGCGGATATAGGGCTCGATCGCGAATTGCATCCCGGCCTCGGTCAGGCGGTCCGCCAGCTCCTGCCATTCCTCCATCGACAGAACGATACCGAAATGCGGCACCGGCACACCGTGGCCGTCGACCGGGTTGTTGGCCTCGTCACGCTGGTCGCAACCGGGCACGAGATGAGTGACGATCTGGTGGCCGTAAAAGTCGAAATCGACCCATTGATCGCTGCTGCGCCCTTCAGGGCAACCCATGACACCGCCCCAGAAAGCGCGCGCCGCAGCAAGGTCATGCACCGGGAAGGCGAGATGGAAGGGGGAAAGGGTCATGTGGTTCCTTCGTTCAGAAGGCCAAGCGCGAAGCCGTAGCCGATGATCGGTGCCGCGCCATAGCCGATGAGTGGCGTCGGATAATGCGACATGATTGCCATGAGGGAAAAGCCGAAGAATGATCCGGCCAGTGCAAAGCGCGTGCCGCGCTCCATTTGCAGGCCCATTCCGTAAAGCAGGAAAGAGATCGCCATGGCCAGCAGAAGGCCGATCCCGGTCAGCGCGCTGGCGTGGAATGCATCCAGGATCACGCGTTCGACATGAGGTGCGGGTGCCAGCTCACCGTGCAGGGACGTGTAGATTGTCGCGAGGAAGCCGATGATGGCCACCACACCGAGTTTCCAGTCCTTCCTCGACTGGTAGAGCCCGATTGCGGCTGTCGTCACCGCGAAAGCCGTTGCCGCATCAGGCTGCAGGAGAACGGCAACAAGCATGGCTGCAAATATGGCTATGCCGAAGCGCTCGTTTTGCGACGCGATGACGCAGAGTGCAGGCAAGACCAGCATTCCAGTATGCACAGCCAGCGGTCCAAGCGGAATCCAGCGGGCAACCGCGTTTCCCGTGATCGAAAGCTGCGTAGGCCCGGTGAGGAGCGGCAGGAATGCCAGTCCAAGCAGGACCAGCGTCAGCGTGTCAAATGCGCGCCCCGGGTGCAACCTGCGACCGAACGCGATCCAAGCCAGCGAAAGGCCGAGCGCAGACAGGTTGATCAGCAAGTAATGCGCCGGAGCGCCACTTGCGGCCATCCATGCGACACCGGCAAGCACCGGCACGGCAAGAGCTACCAGCGCGGGAATGCGCGGTGCCATTGCCATCTCACATGTGGATCGGCTTGCCCTGTACCGCCATGGCCGCTTCCTTCAGCGCTTCTGAGTGCGTCGGATGGGCATGGCAGGTATAGGCGATGTCCTCGCTCGTGGCACCGAACTCCATGGCTAGAGCCGCCTCGGCGATCATCGTCCCCGCCACGCTGGCAATGCACCAGACGCCAAGCACGCGGTCGCTCTCCGCGTCGGAGATCACTTTCACGAAACCGTCGGGCTCGTGATTGGTCTTGGCGCGGCTGTTCGCCAGCATGGGTAACTTGCCCACCTTGATCGCGCCGCTGGGCGCCTTTTCCTTTGCCTGCTCTTCGGTCAGGCCGACACCTGCAATTTCCGGCATGGTGTAGACCACGCTCGGGATCACGTCGTGATTGACGATACCGGTCTGACCGGCGATCCATTCAGCCACGGCAATGCCCTCATCCTCGGCCTTGTGGGCGAGCATGGGGCCGGGGACGCAATCACCAATGGCGCGCACGCCATCCACGGAGGTGCGGAACTGGCCGTCCACTTCGATCTGGCCGCGCTTATTGGTCTCCAGGCCGATATTCTCGAGGCCAAGGCCTTCGGTATTGGGCTTGCGACCGATGGATACGAGCACGCAATCGGCTTTGAGGGCCTCCTCTTCGCCGCCGGCGGCGGGTTCGAGGGTCAAAGTGGCTGTCTTACCGCGCACGGACACGCCGGTGACCTTGGTCGATAGCTTGTATTCGATGCCTTGCTTCTTGAAGATCTTGTTCGCTTCCTTGCGCACATCCTCGTCCATGCCGGGCAGGATCTGGTCGAGGAATTCGACCACGGTGACACTGGCGCCCAGGCGACGCCACACGCTGCCAAGCTCAAGCCCGATCACGCCGCCGCCGATCACGACCATGTTCTTGGGCACCTTGGGCAGTTCGAGTGCGCCGGTGGAATCGACCACCACGCCCTTCTCATTGTCGACCTCGACGCCGGGCAGGGGAGTCACGCTGGAGCCGGTGGCGATCACTACCTCCTTGGCCGTGTGCGTCGCATCGCCGACCTTGACCGTATGGGCATCGACGAAGCTGCCCAGCCCCTTGAGCCAGGTGACCTTGTTCTTCTTGAACAGGTACTCGATGCCGCCGGTAAGCTGCTCAACCGCGTCCCTGCGCTGGCCATGCATGGCGTCGAGATTGAGCGTGGGGCTGACTTCCACGCCCATCTTGGTCATCGCGCCGCTTGCCGCCGCGTCGTAATATTCCGAGGCATGGAGCATCGCCTTCGAAGGGATGCAGCCGACATTAAGGCAGGTTCCGCCCAGCGTTGCGCGGCTTTCCACGCAGGCCGTCTTGAGGCCCAGCTGTGCCGCGCGGATCGCCGCGACATAGCCGCCGGGACCGGCACCGATAATCAGGACGTCGAAATCATATTCAGCCATCGGAATTTCCTCAGAGGTCGATCAGCATCCGCATCGGATCCTCGATCGCCTCCTTGATGATCTTGAGCGCGGTCACCGCCTCGCGGCCGTCGATTATGCGGTGGTCGTAGGACAGGGCGAGATACATCATCGGGCGGATCACCACCTCGCCGTTCACCGCAACGGGGCGATCCTCGATCCGGTGCAGGCCGAGCACGGCGCTCTGCGGCGGATTGATGATCGGCGTCGACATGAGCGAACCGAACACACCGCCATTGGAGATGGTGAAAGTGCCGCCCGACATGTCGGCCATGGTCAGCGTGCCTTCCTTGGCTTTCTGACCGTAACCGGCAATGGCCAGTTCTACCTCGGCAAAGCTCATCTGGTCCACGCTGCGCACGACCGGGACGACAAGGCCATTGGGTGCGCTGACCGCGACCGAGATGTCGACATAATCGTGATAGACGATCTCGTCCCCGTCGATCTGGGCGTTGACCGCAGGCACATCCTTCAGCGCGAGGCAGGCCGCCTTGGCGAAGAAGGACATGAAGCCGAGCTTGATGCCGTGCTTCTTGGCGAACAGGTCCTTGTACTGGTTCCTCGCCTCGATGACGGCGGTCATGTCGCAATCGTTGAAAGTGGTGAGCAGCGCCGCCTCTTCCTGCGCGCCCTTGAGGCGCTTGGCGATGGTCTGGCGCAGGCGCGTCATCTTTACGCGTTCCTCGCGCCGCTCGCCCTTGGCGGCAGCTGGGGCAGGGGCAGGCGAGGACACCGGGGCGGATGCAGCTGGTGCAGCCCCGCTCGACTTGGCTTTGGCCGCGGCGAGCACGTCTTCCTTGGTCAGGCGGCCATCCTTGCCTGTTCCCTTGATCGTCGTCGGGTCGAGCCCGGCTTCGAGTACGGCGCGGCGCACTGCGGGCGACATGGTCATGGCATCGCCATGGTCGTCCTCGGCTTCCTTTGCCGGGGGGGCGGGTGCCGGTGCAGGCGAGGGTGCGGGGCTTGCGTCAGGCGCTGCCTTTGCAGGCGCATCACCCTCCTCGACCACGGCGATGACCGCGCCCACTTCGACCGTATCGCCCACGGCAACCTTGTGCTCGCTGAGGATACCGTTGACCGGCGAGGGCACTTCGACCGCGACCTTGTCGGTTTCGAGGCTGGCAATCGGCTCGTCGAGAGCAACCGCATCGCCGGGCTGCTTGAGCCATTCGCCGACCGTCGCTTCGGTTACGGATTCGCCCAGGACGGGAACTTTGACTTCACTGGCCATGTCTGATTCCTCAGGCCTTCTTCTTGCGGGTGGATTTGCGTGCGTTAGCGGTCTTGCCGCGGGTGGACAGGCCCAGCGCGGCGGCAACCAGCGCTTCCTGCTGCATCTGGTGGCGCTTGGCGAAGCCGGTCGCCGGGGATGCCGCAACCTCGCGGCCGGCATAACCCGGGCGCATGCCCTTGTGGCCGGAGGCGATCAGCGCTTCCTCGATACGGTTTTCGACGAAGAACCAGGCGCCGTTATTCTTCGGCTCTTCCTGGCACCAGATCACCTCTTCGAGATTGGTCATGCGTTTGAGGCGTACGGCCAGTGGCTCTCCGGGGAAGGGATAAAGCTGCTCGATCCTGACGATCGAGACATCGTCGATCCCTTCCTCGTCGCGCTTGTCCATCAGGTCGTAACCGACCTTGCCCGAACACAGGACGAGGCGCCGGATCTTGCTGTCCGCGATCTCGGCCTTGTCCGAAAGGATACGCATGAAATGATGATCGCCCTGGAAGCGATAGGCATCGCTCTTGGCGCGCGGATGGCGCAGCAGGCTCTTGGGCGTCATGATCACCAGCGGCTTGCGGAACGGACGCAGCATCTGGCGGCGCAATACGTGGAAGTAATTGGCCGGGCTGGTGATGTTGCAGACCTGGATATTATCGTTCGCGCACAGCTGCAGGAAGCGTTCGAGACGGGCGGAGGAGTGCTCCGGCCCCTGGCCTTCGAAACCGTGCGGCAGCAGCAGGACCAGGCCATTGGCACGCAGCCACTTTACCTCGCCAGCGGCGATGAACTGGTCGATCATCACCTGCGCGCTATTGGCGAAATCGCCGAACTGCGCCTCCCACATGACCAGCGTCTTGGGATCGGCCATGGCGAAGCCGTACTCGAAACCGAGCACGCCGAATTCCGACAGGGTGGAATCGTACACTTCGAACTTGCCGTGCGGCAGCGTGGTGAGCGGGATATATTTATGCTCGTCGGTCTGGTCGACCCAGATCGCGTGGCGCTGGCTGAACGTGCCGCGGCCTGAATCCTGGCCCGACAGGCGCACGCCGAAGCCCTCGCTGACAAGGCTGCCAAAGGCGAGCGCTTCCGCCGTTGCCCAGTCGAAGCCTTCGCCCTTGGCGAACATTTCCTTCTTGGCATCGATCACGCGTTGCAGCGTCTTGTGGATGGTCAGGTCATCGGGCACGGTGGTCAGAGTTCGACCGAGGCTCTCGAAGAGTTTCTTTTCGATAGCCGTATGTACATTGCGCCGCGCGGTTTCCGGATCGGCCGGCTTGTGCAGGCCCGACCAGCGCCCGGCGAACCAGTCCGCCTCGTTCGGCTTGTAGGTCTTGCCAGCCTCGAACTCCTCGTCGAGCAGATCGATGAATTCCTGGCGCATGGCCGGGGCCGTGCCGGCCTCGATCACGCCTTCATCCTTGAGCCGCTCGGAATAGACCTCGCTGACGCGCGGATGCTTCTTGATCCGGGCATACATGAGCGGCTGGGTGAAGCTCGGCTCGTCGCCCTCATTGTGGCCGAAGCGGCGATAGCACCACATGTCGATGACGATATCGCGCTTGAACTTCTGGCGGTATTCGATGGCCAGCTTGCAGGCGAATGTCACCGCTTCCGGATTGTCGCCATTGACGTGAAGGATCGGTGCCTGGACGCCCTTGGCGACGTCAGAGGGATAGGGCGAGCTGCGCGCGAATTTCGGGCTGGTGGTGAAGCCGATCTGGTTGTTGATCACGAAATGCAGGCAGCCGCCGGTGGAATAGCCGCGCACGCCCGACAGGCCGAAGCACTCCCACACCACGCCCTGGCCGGCAAAGGCGGCATCGCCGTGGATCAGCACGGGCAGGACCTGCTCATGCGCGTCCAGGTCGTCGCGAATGGCCTGCTGCGCGCGGGTCTTGCCAAGCACGACGGGGTCGACCGCTTCCAAGTGACTCGGGTTGGGGACCAGCGACATGTGCACCGAGATGCCGTCGAATTCGCGGTCGGTGCTGGTGCCGAGGTGGTATTTCACGTCGCCCGAACCGCCGACATCGTCCGGATTGGCGCTGCCGCCCGAGAATTCGTGGAAGATCACGCGGTAGGGCTTGGCCATCACATTGGCGAGGATGTTGAGGCGCCCGCGATGGGCCATGCCGTAAACGATCTCGCGCACGCCGAGCGAGCCGCCATATTTGATCACCGCTTCGAGCGCGGGGATCATCGCCTCGCCACCATCGAGGCCGAAGCGCTTGGTGCCGACATATTTCTTGGCGAGGTATTTCTCATATTCCTCGCCGCGGATCACGGCTCCCAGGATGGCGCGCTTGCCCTCCGGCGTGAACTGGATCGTGTCGTCGGGGCTTTCGAACCTTTCCTGCAGGAAGCGGCGTTCCTCGGTATCCGCGATATGCATGTATTCGAGGCCGACTTCGCCGCAATAGGTCTTGCGCAGGGCGGCATAGAGATCGCGAATGGTTACCCAGTCGAAGCCAAAGGCGCCGCCGACGAAGACTTCGAGGTCTTCCTGTCCGTCGAAGCCATGCCACTTGAGCGAAAGTTCCTCCGGCTCGTCCAGGTGCGAGAGGCCCAGCGGGTCGAGATCGGCCGCCAGGTGGCCGCGCACACGGTAAAGCCGGATCAGCATCATCGCGCGGACGGATGCGCTGGCAGCCTGCTCGATCGACGCGGAATCGGTCGGTTTGCCTGCCTTGGCCGCAGCCTGCTTGACCGCGACGACCATGTCCGTCGGGTCCATCGCTCCGGTCAGGTCGTCATCGGCGATCTTGAGCGGCCAATTGGAATTGCCCCAGCTCGGTCCGGGCTGCGGACCGTCCTGTCCGGCCAGTTCGGGGAGGAAATTACTCGCTTCGTTGCCCATGGGCGGATCCTCGCAATGGAGAGGAAGGGGTAGGCGTTACGCCAGTTCTTTGAGCAAAGCGTCCAGCGTGGTGCCGAGTTCCGAGGGGGAAGGAGAAACACGGATCCCCGCATCTTCCATCGCCGCGATCTTGTCTTCCGCGCCGCCCTGGCCACCCGAAACGATGGCGCCGGCATGGCCCATGCGGCGGCCCGGAGGGGCAGTGCGCCCGGCAATGAAGCCGACGACGGGCTTGGAGCGACCCTTGGCGGCTTCCGCTTTGAGGAAGGCTGCGGCTTCTTCCTCGGCGCTGCCGCCGATTTCGCCGATCATGATGATCGACTTGGTCTCGTCGTCCGACAGGAAGAGGTCGAGCACGTCGATGAAATTGGTACCGTTGACCGGGTCGCCGCCGATGCCGACTGCGGTGGTCTGGCCAAGGCCTACCATGGTGGTCTGGTGCACCGCCTCATAGGTCAGCGTGCCCGAGCGCGAGACCACGCCGACGCTGCCCTTGGAGAAGATCGAACCTGGCATGATGCCGATCTTGCATTCGCCGGGCGTCAGCACGCCGGGGCAATTGGGGCCGATCAGGCGCGACTTGGAGCCTGACAGGGCGCGCTTCACCTTGACCATGTCGAGTACCGGAACGCCCTCGGTGATCGCCACGATCAGCTCGATCTCGGCATCGATGGCTTCGAGGATGGCATCGGCGGCGAAGGGCGGCGGCACATAGATGCACGATGCCGTGGCGCCGGTCGCGTCCTTGGCGTCCTTGACCGTGTTGAACTGCGGCAGGCCAAGATGGTCGGTGCCGCCTTTGCCCGGCGTCACGCCCGCAACCATTTGCGTCCCGTAATCGAGCGCCTGCTGCGTGTGGAACGTGCCGGTATTGCCGGTCATGCCTTGCGTGATGACCTTGGTGTCTTTGTTTACGAGGATGGACATTAGTTCGTCCCTTCAGAAAAATACTGCTGCGACGTAGATCGCAAGAATGTCGAGGGTCAAAGCAATCGAGAAGGCCGGAAAGGTCATCTTGATGCCTGACTTGCTAATGCGACCGAAGATCCAGTGTGCGATGTCAACAAGCACTGCGAGCGCGGCGAGATTGACCGAATATAGGGCAATCAGGAACACCACCCCGGCGATAATCGGCGCGAGAACGAGGTCAGATCTGACCTGTTGCCAATACGCGGCGCGGTTAACATCCCGATCAGAGGAGTAGATCCGGTTCACGCCAGCGAGCTGTCCAGCCCCTTGCAGGCTTCGAGCAGTTCCTCGACCGCGTCGACCGAGACCTTGAGATTGGCGGCTTCTTCGTCGGAAAGCTCGATTTCGACCACGTCCTCGATGCCATCGGCACCGATCACGGCGGGTACGCCGACATAGAGGCCGTCCACGCCGTATTTGCCGTCGACATAGGCGGCACAGGGCAGGATGCGCTTCTGGTCACCCAGATAGGCTTCGGCCATGGCGATCGCGCTGGTGGCCGGGGCGTAATAGGCGGAGCCGGTCTTGAGCAGGCCGACGATCTCGCCGCCGCCGCCGCGCGTGCGCTTGACGATCTCGTCTAGGCGGCTCTCATCGACGCCCTTGATCTTGGCAAGGTCGCCCACCGGGATGCCCGAAATGGTCGAGTACGAGAGGACGGGGACCATGGTATCGCCATGGCCGCCGAGAACGAAGGCGTTCACGTCCTTCACCGAAACGCCGAATTCCCAGGCGAGGAAAGTGGCGAAGCGCGCGCTGTCGAGAACGCCCGCCATGCCGACGACCTTGTTGGTCGGCAGGCCGGAGAATTCGCGCAGCGCCCAAACCATCGCGTCGAGCGGGTTGGTGATGCAGATCACGAAAGCGTCGGGGCAGTTGTTCTTGATGCCTTCGCCCACGGCCTTCATCACCGAGAGGTTTATGCCCAGCAGGTCATCGCGGCTCATGCCCGGCTTGCGCGGCACGCCGGCGGTCACGATCACCACATCCGCCCCGGCGATATCGGCGTAGTCGTTCGTGCCGGTTATGCTGGCATCAAAGCCTTCGACCGGGCCGCACTGGCTGAGGTCGAGCGCCTTGCCCTGCGGCATGCCCTCGGCAATATCGAACAGGACGATGTCGCCCATTTCCTTCTTCGCTGCGAGGTGGGCGAGCGTGCCGCCGATCATGCCTGCGCCGATAAGCGCGATCTTCTTGCGTGCCATGGGAAGTGCCAGGTCCTTTACGTGCTGCGCGGGCGCGTCGCTTTCGAGTAACCGTCGCAAGCCGTCCCGCGCTCCGCCATCGGACTCGGCCTGCATCACTGAGTCGGCGTTAGGCCCACCCCTGCCATATTGCAACCGCGAAAGGCACGCATTCCAATGGTATATTTGATATCAGTTCGCAATAGCAATAAAATGGGAAGAATGCGACATTCTCGCTGCTCGGGCGTGCATGCTATCCGAAAATGACGGTAATCCCGGGAATTGCCAGCCAGATCAGCTGGCGCGGCGCTTGGCGCTGTCCCCGGCCTCTTCCTCGACCAGCAGCTTGGCGGCGAGATGATCGGGCACGGCGCGGCTGAAGAAATAGCCCTGACCCAGCGTGCAACCTGCGCGGCGGACATTGGCGACCTGCTCGGCGGTCTCGAGTCCCTCGGCGACGATTTCCAGGCCCAGCGTCGCGCCCATTTCCGCCACAGCGCGGATGATCGCATCGCTGCGCCTGCCGTTATTGGGACCGGAAACGAAGCTGCGATCGACCTTGATCGTGCGGAAGGGATAGCGGTTGATATAGTGGAGCGAGGAATAGCCCGTGCCGAAGTCGTCGAGCGCGAAGCGTACGCCTTCGCCGGCCAGCTCGTCCATGAAACGCGCCGTATCGCTGGTCCCCTCGATAAACAGGTTTTCCGTCACTTCCAGCTCGAGCCGCGAGGGATCGAGCTTCGCCTCTTTCAGCGCCTCGAGTATGCCCAGCGCGGCGCCAGGTGCGCGGATCTGCACGGGAGATAGATTGACCGCGAGGTTTATGTGATCGGGCCAGGTGGCGCAGGTGCGTGCCGCCTGCCTTGTGATCCAGTTGCCCAAGGTAATGATCAACCCGGTCTCTTCCGCCACGGGAATGAACTCCTCGGGGATCAGCTCGCCCTTTTCCGGGTGGAACCAGCGCACCAGCGCCTCGAAGGCGCGGATCTTGCCGCTTTCCAGCTCGATGATCGGCTGGAAATAGATCGACAATTCATCCTTCTGGATCGCTGCGCGCAATTCGGCCTCGATTTCCTTGCGCCGCACCAGATTGCGCGACATCGCCTTGTTGAAGAAACAGATGTGATGCCTGGCGCCGGACTTGGCATGGAACAGGGCGAGATCGGCCTGTTGCATGAGGTCTTCGAGACTACTCGTCTTGTCACCTAGCTCGGCAATGCCGATCGCCGCACCGGATTCGATGCGGTGGCCGGAAATGCGCATGGGCGTGGCGAGGTCGGCCGAGATTGCGCCTGCCAGTGCCTCTGCCTCGTTTTTCCCTGCAAGGCGCACGCCGACCAGGAATTCATCGCTGCCGAAGCGGGCAAGGATGGCATCGTAGGGTGCACGCTTGCGCAACCTTTCGGCCATTTCGTGCAGCACCTTGTCGCCGATCTGGTGGCCCAATGTATCGTTTACCTCGGTGAACCGATGCAGGTCGAGCCAGAAGAGGAAGGTGCCATCCTGTTCGCCATCGTCGAACCATTGGCCGATGGCGACTTCGAAGCCTTCGCGATTGGCGAGGCCGGTGACCGTGTCTGTACGCGCCCGGTGCCGTATCTCCACCGCCATTTCGGCCTGAAGTTGCGCCGCATTGGTATCGCGTGCGCGGATCGTCAACAGGCGAGCCAAGGCCAGGGCGATGCCGGCGGAAAGGAGCGCCAGGCCTGAGGCGATCAGCGGCACGCTGCCTTCGCCCAGCACCAGCAATGCCATGGCACCGCCGCAAATGGCGCCGATCAGAAATGTCAGCATGGTCCGCTTCGGGGACATCACTTGCCTCCCATTCGTCACGCCGAAGTTATCGGGCAAAGATCACCGCTGGGTTAACCGGTCGCTTACCGTTTGAACCCCTAGACGTGCTTTACCTGTGAGCTACCAATGGCTTGCCGGTCGAGTTCGCGGGCCATGCGCCGGTCAAGGGCCCGGCAGATGCCCAGCCACCATTCATAAGTCTGATCATCGCCTGCTGCGCGTGCATCCTCGGCATGCCTGCGCGCCTCTCGTGCAGCAGCAAGGCCGTGATCGGCGAAATGACGCAGGGCGGCATGAAGCATGGTGTCGTTGCTGAGGCCCGCGCCATTGTCATTTGCCGGCAGGGCACAGTGCGACTGGGCCTCGGCAGTCTCCATCCGGTTGCGAATGGCAGAGCGAGGAGCGGAGAAGCGAATAGACATGTGCGATATCCCGAAGACTCAAAGGGCGCGCAATGCGGGCCTTTCGGGCATACTAACCGCTTGTAGCTAAGCGAATGTTCGAAGGAATGGTTTCCGATTTCTTGTCCCTGCTCTTCGCAGGGTCGTTTCGCCTCAGGGCTGGACGAGCCATTCGCCGCTTCGTGCATATTCCGCATTGACCGTGCCCGATAGTTCGTGGCCGGCAATTTCCAGTGAGGGCAGGGCGGGCGGCGACGCGGGGGCCATGCTGCGCGAAACAGGCGGCGCTGCCACCCGCTGGACGGGGATTTGGGCCTCGACCGGCGCATGGCTGGCAGAACTGTAGGTTCGGGCGGGTAGCGGCTCGCCGCCGCCATAGCTGGCGACGAAGGCGGATGCACGTCCGGCCGAACCGCGCCAGCGGTAGAACTGGTGCAGGCCGACGCGGCCCACCGGATCAAGCGAGCTTGCCCAATAAGGGTTCACGCTGGTGGTGTGGTAATGGGTGGCCAAGCCGACGGGCTGGTAGACATAGCCATCCAGCGCAGCGCTTGCCACGGATTGCGCGCGGGCGAAGGCGCGGGTCGAGGGATTGCGGTTAAGCGAGCCGTCGCAGGTGAAGCTGAACTGGCAGCCGGTGCTGCGCTCCGATCCTTCGAACACAACGCCGCACACCGTGTTGGGAAAATGCGGGTGCTGGACCCGGTTCATCACGACCTGCGCTACGGCGCGCTGTCCGTCGAGTCCTTCGCTGGCTGCCTCGTAATAGACCGCCATCGCCAAGCATTGCTTGGCCCGGCGCATGTCCGTGCTGCTGCCGGTAAGCTTGAGCGAGGCGGCGATCGGGCCGGTGAAGCTGTCTGCGGATGGCTCGAGCGGGAGAACCTGCTCCTCGAACTGGATCCAGGATTCCACTTCTCGCTCTGCAAGATCGGGTACGTCGGCCATCGGGAAGGTAATGGTCGGGCCTTCGTTCTCCTGCCTGTCCATGCCAGGGGCAGCCATGGCCGGCACGGCAATCGCGAGGGCGAGCAGGGCAAGCCGCTTCGTCCCGCCCCTGCGCGGTTTCGCGCGCAAGTAAGAGCGCGGAGCCTCTCGGCCGGGGCGAATTGGATGAGCCAGTTTACGAAACTCCGTCGGTGTGCGGGAAAGCGCGCTGTCGCGCGTAGGACGGATCGGCTGCCTGCGCGCGCAGGCAAATCCCCGCGTCTCGGATCGGGACGTATAGGGGCGAAGCGTTAACCTTGCCCCAAGACGGGCGCGGACCTATCAGACTGCCTGACGTCACGGACTGTCCGGGAGACCGGACCTAAGAGGGAAGCAGGTGAGGAGGTGACTCCAAATCCTGCGCTGCCCCCGCAACTGTGACCGGGGAGCTCCATCCCGATATGCCACTGTTCCGAAAGGTGCGGGAAGGCGGGGCGGCGCGATGATCCGGCGAGCCAGGAGACCTGGTCCGATTGGCGGTCGTTCGGCTTCGGGCGGGGTGCACCGAGAGCCAGCGGAAGTGCCGCGCGTCCCTCGCGCAGTGCTCCTGCCATGAACGGCGCAAATGCGTTGTTTGTGGAGGAAAATTTGCGTTCTCTTGGATTTTTTCTGCTGGGCTTCTGCCTCGTCCCATTCCCGGTCGCGGCGCAGGAAGGGGCGCCTGAGGACGGTGCGGGCGAGCGGATCGTGATCGCCGACCAATTGCGCGATGACCTCATCACCGTTCTGGCAACGGGTAGCCCCGAATATCTCAAATGGAACGGCATTGCCGTGAGCATCTTCGACCAGGGCGATGTTGCGCAGGTGCAGGGCGCTGACATCACCCGCCTGCTGCAACGTGCACCGGGCGTTACCGCCAGCCGCAACGGGCCGCAGGGAAGCTTCACGGGGATCAGGGTGCGCGGGGCGGAAGCCGAGCAATTGCTGGTCATGCTCGACGGTGTGCGCATGGCCGATCCGGCCTCGCCTTCGGGTGGCTTCGATTTCGGCTCGCTTGCGATGGGTAATCTGAGCAAGGTGGAATTGCAGCGTAGTTCCAACTCCACCATCTGGGGCAGCGATGCGATTGGCGGTGTCTTGCTGCTGACGACAGGATTTACCGAAGGCGCCGACGCCTCGCTGGAATATGGGAGCAATGACGGCCTCTATGCGACTGGCGGTGTCGGGCTGGAATCCGGTTTGGCATCGCTCAGTCTTCGCGGCGGTTATGCCAGGAGCGACGGATTTTCGGCTGCTGCGGGCGGGATCGAGGATGACGGCTTTCGTCAGGCCGAGCTGGTTGCGCAAGGCGAGGTCGAACTTGCCCGTGGGCTGAGCCTGTTTGCCAGCACGCGCTATGCCCGTGGGCGAACCGATATAGACGGCTTTCCCGCGCCCGATTTTGTCCTTGCGGATACCGGAGAATACCAGCGCATCCGCCAGCTCTCGGCCGCCACAGGTCTCGACTATTTCGCCAATGGGCTTGGTCTCTCCCTGTCCCTCTCACAGTCCGACAGCGAGCGCGAAAATTACGATCCAGCACTGGGATCGCAGCCCGGATACACGACCGATGGCACGAGCCGCCGTGCCGAGCTGCGCGGACATACGAGGCTCGATTCCGAGTTCGGCCTCTCCTTCGGCGGTGAAGGTGAATGGACGCGTTTCGAGACGCTGTTCGACGCGCCGCGCAGGACGGCCGCAGGCGGGGCCTATGTCCAGCTCGATTATGACGATGATCCGCTGCATTTTGCCGTGGGGTTGCGGCGGGACGAACATCGCGACTTTGGCGGCCAATGGAGCTTCGGTGCCGATGCTGCCGCCTCGATTGGATCGGGCTTCCACCTCACCGCCTCCTATGGCGAAGGGTTCAAGGCTCCCAGCCTGTTCCAGCTCCATTCCGATTACGGAAATTCCGGACTGCGACCCGAGAAGAGCCGGTCCGTGGATGCCGGCATCGCCCTCGACGGGCAGGATTTCGATGTGCAGGCAATATTATTCCACCGCGTCACGCGGGACCAGATCCTGTTCGCCTCCTGCTTCGGCGTGACCACGGGCATCTGCGAAAATAGGCCCTTCGGCACCTATGACAATACCGGTCGCACGCGTGGGCAAGGCGTCGAAATTGAGGCGGATTGGCGCATCGGCGATAATTGGCGAGCGCATGGCGCCTATTCCTATATCGATAGCGAGGACCGTTCCGCTTCCTCGGCCAATTTCGGCAAGATCCTGCCCCGGCGGCCACGCCACGCAGCCACGCTGTCGCTCGATTGGCAGGCGGGTGATGGGTTTGCGCTGGGTACCGATCTGCGGGTGGTTTCGGCGAGCTATGACGATGCCGCCAACTTGGTCCGGCTGGATGGCTATGCAGTGCTCGACCTGCGCGCGAACTGGCGATTGAGTGACGATATCGAGCTGTTTGGCCGGATCGAGAATGCCTGGGACGAGCAATACCAGACCGCGGCTGGCTATGCGACGCAGGGCCGCGCAGCCTTTTTGGGTGTCAGGGCTTGGTTGTGAGGTGGATCGCCTGCCTCCTGTTGCTGGCCGGATGCCAGCAGACCGGGCCTGTGGCTCAGCATGACGGTCTGCCCACCATTGTCAGCCTTAACCCCTGCGCGGATGCAGTGCTCGCCGAGGTGGCGGACAAACAGCAATTGCTGGCGATCTCGCATTACAGCCGGGATTCGGCGAGTACTTCCATGCCGCTCGACCTAGCGCGCAGTTTCCATTCGACCAGCGGCGCGGTGGAGGAAGTGCTCGCGCTGCAACCCGATGTGGTTGTGGCGGGCAGCTTCCTGGCCCCAGCCACGCGCGCCGCTTTCGAGCGGCTCGGCATGCGGGTGGAGACCGTGGACGTGGCATCCAATTTCGGTGAAGCGCGGGACCAGGTGCGTACGCTGGCGGCGCTGGCGGGCCATACAGATCGCGGGGAGGAGCTTGTCGCGCGGATCGATGCGGCCCTTGAAGCGAGCGCAGGCCATGGCGCGCCGATCGACACCTTGCTGTGGCAGGAAGGCGGTATCGTACCGGGGCCGGAGAGCCTGGTTGCGGCCATTCTCGATCACAGCGGCTTTGCGCTGCACTCCGCAGCGCGCGGGCTGGGGCAGGGCGCTTACCTCCCGCTGGAGCAGGTGCTGGCCGATCCGCCACACTTGCTGCTGACCTCCTCGGATGAGCGCATGCTCTCACACCCGGTGCTCGGGCAGCTGTCGGACATGCGCCATGAGAGCTTCGATCCCTCGCTCTTCTATTGCGCCGGGCCGAGCGTCCCGCGCGCGCTCGAGCGGTTGGCGGATATCCGCGAGGGGCTTTCATGAACCGCGCCGCGCTGATCTTCGGCTTGCTCCTGCTCGTGGCGATCCCAGCATCGCTGCTGGCGGGCCGTGTTTGGCTGGGTACGGAGACGCCCAATGCCGCACTGATCGTGATGGAACTGCGCCTGCCGCGCGCGCTGCTGGCAGTGACCATCGGGGCAGGGCTGGGCGTTGCGGGTGCAGCGATGCAGGGATATCTGCGCAACCCGCTCGCCGATCCGGGCCTGTTCGGTATCGCACCCGGCGCGGCGCTTGGTGCGGTTACGGCCTTGTTCTTCGGTATCGGCTCCGGGCTGGTGCTGCCGCTGTTCGCGCTCGTGGGCGCGGGCGGGGCCATGGCGCTGCTGTCGCTGATCGCCGGGCGCAATGGCGGGATCGCGCTGTTTACGCTTGCCGGCCTGATGATCGCCAGCCTCGCCGGGGCGCTGACTTCGCTGGTGCTCAGCCTCGCGCCCAATGCCTTTGCCATGAGCGCCATGGTCACCTGGCTGATGGGTGCACTGACCGATCGCAGTTGGGGTGATGTGCAGATCGCAGCGCCGCTGACGCTGCTGGGAATTGCCATCCTGCTTCGCACAGGCAAGGCGCTCGATGCGCTGACATTAGGGGAGGAGGCTGCGCGCTCGCTCGGCGTTGATGCCGTGCGCCTGCGCTGGCTGTTGATCGCCGGGATCGGGCTGACCGTCGGCAGCGGCGTGGCGGTGGCGGGGATAATCGGATTTGTCGGGCTGATTGTGCCACATCTCGTTCGCCCGCTGACCGATGGCAGGCCTTCGAAACTACTGCTGCCTAGCGCGCTTGCCGGATCACTGCTGGTGCTGCTGGCAGACATGTTATGCCGGATCCTGCCGTTGGTGACCGAGCTACGCCTCGGCATTGCGCTCAGCTTGATTGGCGCGCCCTTCTTCCTCTGGCTTCTGCTCAAGCTGCGGCGGGAGATTGCCTGATGCTCGAAGCCTGCAATCTCTCGATCGAACTGGATGGCGCACCGGTCTTGCGCGATGTCTCGGCCAGTTTTGCACCGGGCAAGATCACCGCGATTTGCGGACCTAATGGCGCGGGCAAATCGACCGTGCTGCGATGCCTGGCGGGATTGATTGAGCCTTCGAACGGAGAAGTCCTGTTCGACGGGATCAGGCTTCACGACCTAGCCGCGGAAACCCGTGCGCGGCGTATCGGATACCTCCCGCAGCGGGCGGAAGTGGCGTGGAACCTGTCGGTCGAGGCGCTGGTCGCGCTTGGCCGCCTGCCGCATGGCGATAGGGCGCCGGACAAGGTCGCGGCAGCACTGGCAGCGGTGGACCTCACAGACTTCGCCCAACGCAAGACCGCCACGCTGTCTGGCGGCGAGCTGGCGCGCGCGCTGCTGGCGCGCGTGCTGGCTGGTGAGCCGGACTGGATCCTTGCCGATGAGCCCTTGGCCGCACTCGACCTCGGCCACCAGCAGGCGATGATGCGGCATCTCCGCGCTGCCGCCGTTGCCGGGACCGGTGTCATCCTCGTGCTGCACGACCTCGCCATGGCGATGAACCATGCCGATCATGTCTTGGTGCTTGGCGAGGGCGAGTTGCGCGCAGAGGGACCACCCGAACAGGCTCTCACCGAAGCGATGATCGCTTCCATCTGGCAGACCAATGCAAGATGGCTTGGCGAGCCCGGCGCAAGGGCGCTCTCATTGGCTTAGGCGCTGGCCTAGGCCTCCATCAGCCCGCGCGCCTTGAGCATCGGCTCAACCTGCGGGTCGCGCCCGGTGAAATCGCGATACATTTTTTCATAGGGCCGCGAATGGCCACGGCTGAGGAACGTGTCACGGATCCGCTCGCCCATTTCGCGGGTCATGCCGCCATTCTGCGCGACAAAATCATAGGCGTCGTGGTGCAGCATCTCGGTATAGAGATAGGAATAATAACCCGCCGCATAGCCGCCGCCGAAAATGTGCGAGAAATAGGTCGAGCGATAGCGCGGCGGCACAAGTTCGGTATGAAGGTCGAGATTTTCCAGTGCTTTGGCTTCGAAATCTTCGACATTCTCTGGGGTTTGTCCGGCGGCAAGATGATGCCAATCCATATCGAGGAGGGCGCCGGTGAGCGCTTCACCCATGGCATAGCCCTGGTCGAACTTGCGCGCCCTTGCGATCGCCTCGACCAGCTCCATCGGGATCGTTTCGCCGGTCTGCCAATGGCGTGCATAATTGCGCAGCACTTCGGGAATTGTGGCGAAATTCTCGTGGAACTGGCTCGGGAATTCGACCCAGTCGCGCGCGGTGTTTGTGCCCGAAAGCGAGGGATATTGCTGGTCGGCGAACATGCCGTGCAGCGCGTGACCGAATTCGTGGAACATGGTGATCACGTCATCGAAACTGGCCAGCGCTGGCTCGCCTTCGGGCGGCGGAGCGACGTTCTGCGTATTGGTGATGACCGGCAGGTCTCCCAGCAAATGGCTTTGCTCGATGAAATTGCTCATCCAAGCGCCGCCCTGCTTGCTCGGTCGGGCAAAGGGATCGAAATAGAACAGCGCCAGATCGCTGCCATCCTTATCGCGCACGAGATAGACCGACACATCCTCGTGATAGGCGGGAATGTCATCGCGCTTCTCGAAGCTCACGCCGTAGAGCTTGTTCGCCATGTAGAAGACGCCGTCTTCGAGCACGCGGTCGACCTCGAAATATTGCTTGATGGCGCTTTCATCCAAGTCGTAGCGTTCCTGACGGATCTTCTCGGCATAATAGGGCCAGTCCCAAGGCTCGACGGTAAAATTGTGACCGTCCTGCGCGATCCTTTCATTGATCGCCTGCGCCTCGCGGCCTTGCGTGTCGGCGAGGGCCGGCACCATGGCGTTGAGGAAGTCGAGCGCGCCCGCTGGACCATCGACCATCCGGTCATACATCTGCCAGCTGGCGAAATTGTCCTCGCCGAACAGGGCGGCCTTGCGGGCGCGCAAGGAAACCATTTCGCGCACCGTAGCGCGCGTATCGTGCTCTCCGCCATGCGAGGTGCGCGTGATCGAGGCAAGGTAGAGCTTTTCGCGCAGCTGGCGGTTGTCGAGCACGGCCAATTGCGCCTGCTGCGTAGTGTTCTGCACGGTGAGCAGGAACTTGCCCTCATGTCCACGCTCCTTGGCGGCCTTGGCCGCGGCGGCGATCTGCGCTTCGGACAGGCCGGACAGTTCCTCGCGCGTCTCGACCAGCAGCGCGGCCTCGTTGGTTGCTTCCTTGAGCGACTGGTTGAAACTCGTCTGCAGGCTCGACAGGCGCGAATTGATGTCGCGCAGCTCTTCCTTCGCTGCGTCGTCCAGCAGCGCGCCGCGATGGACGAAATCGGCATAGGTCGTCTCGAGCAGCATGGCCTGCTCTTCACTCAGGTCGAGCGTGTCCTTCGCGTCATGCACTGCCTTGACCCGGGCAAAGAGCGCCTCGTTCAGATAGATCGCATCCCACATGGCGGCGATCTGCGGCGAGAGCGCGGTATCGGCCGCATCGAGCGTGGCATTGGTATTGGCGCTGACCAGCTGACCGAACACGGCATAGGCACGGCCGAACATTTGCCCGGTCCTCTCCATCGCCTCGATGGTGTTGGCGAATGTCGGCGCTTCGGGATTGCCCGCGATATGCGCGATTTCGGCCAGCTTGATGGCAATCCCCTGCTCGATGGCAGGCTGGTAATCTTCGTCCTTGATGGCGCTGAAATCGGGCGCCTGGAAGGGCAGGGCGGAAGGCTGTGCGAAGATGCCAGAGGCTTCGGGAATCGGCGGGAGGTCGGCTGCGGCGGTGGTCGAGGTCTGTTCCATTCCGCCTAGATAGTATCGATAGGTCAGGCCGGGAAGCGGGCAATATCCTCATAGTCAGAGCCGTGCTTGGAGAGGTGGCTTTCGCACAGGAGGAAATGCCTTACCTCGAAGGGAGCAAGGTTCAGCCCCTCATGGCGTGCCAGCCAGGGTGCAATGTCGCCGCTTGCGGCATTGAGGCGGGCGATCGTGATGTGGGGCACGAATTTGCGCGTCTCCGGCTCGACACCGGCGCGCTGGCAGGCCTGTTCCACGCGCGCCTGCAAGTCCGTCAGTGCGCGCGACGGGGCAATGGCCGCCCAGATCGCATGGGGGCGGCCCTTCTTCTCGAAATGCCCGACGCCTGCAATGGCGAGTTCGAAGGGCGCAAAGGTCAGGCGCGAAAGGCCCTGTGCGATATCCTCCGCCTGCGGGCGCTCGACCTCGCCGATGAAACGAAGGGTCAGATGCAGTTGGAGGTCCGACTGCCAACGCGCGCCTTCGAGTCCTTCCATCGTATCGAACAGCGCGTCGATGACAGGCCCGGGCGGTCGAATGGCAACGAAAAGGCGGTGCATGGTGACGTATTATCACAAGACGGCGGCTTGGCAGTTGGATAATGGCCAAAACCGCGCCATATCAGCGCGTTCGAGACCTATCAGACTGACTTTTCCTCCTTAATGCGACACGTTCGAACCCTCCTGGGCGCTCTTGCCCTTGTGCATGCATTGCCTGTGGCCGCGCAGGATGGAGGGGATGCGCCAGCAGGGCAGAGCGTCTCGCTCACGCCGGCGCAATTGTTCGGATTTGCCGACGAGGCGCGCGAGCGGGGCGACTTCGAAACGGCCGAGGCAGCCTATCGCGCGCTCGCCACCAATCCCGATATCGAGCTGCGGACCGAGGCGCGTTTCCGGCTTGCGCTGATGCTGGCAGACAAGCTTGGCCGCCATCGTGATGCCGCCGTGTTGCTGCGCGAAATCCTCGACGAGAAGCCCGATGCCGCGCGCGTTCGCGTGGAGCTTGCGCGCATGCAGGTGGCGCTCGGCAATTATGGCGATGCGGAGCGCGAACTGCGCGCCGCGCAGGCCGCCGGACTGCCCAGCGCGGTGGAGCAGGCGATCGAATTCTATGCTGCGGCGCTCAATGCCCGCAAACCTCTGGGCGGTTCCTTCCAGGTCGCCATCGCGCCCGACAGCAATATCAACCGTGCCACCACGTCCGAGACGCTCGGCACGATCATCGGCGATTTCGACCTCAGCGAAGATGCACAGGCGCAGTCCGGCATTGGCATCGCGCTGCGCGGGCAGGGCTATTTCCGCGAAGGGCTGGACGAAGGGATCGACCTGCTGGTGCGTGTCAACGCACTTGGCCGCTTTTATCGCGAAAGCGAATTTGACGATTACGTGCTCGCCCTGCAGGCGGGTCCGGAATACCGCATCGGTTCGGACAGGCTGAGCATTGCCGGTACGGTGAATTGGCGCTGGTTCGGGCAAGATCCCTACACGCTGGGCTATGGCGTTAACGCCGATTACCGACACCCGACCGGAGAACGCTCGCGCCTGACTGCCAGTGCCTCGGTCATCTACACCGACGACAAACT
The DNA here is from genome assembly GCA_913056125.1 of uncultured Altererythrobacter sp. Taxonomy (GTDB): domain Bacteria; phylum Pseudomonadota; class Alphaproteobacteria; order Sphingomonadales; family Sphingomonadaceae; genus Alteraurantiacibacter. The sequence goes on along the minus strand of CAJXNC010000009.1, from coordinate 70,410 downwards.
CAACGACTTGCGCGACAACCATCGCCTGTCGGCCGATATCGGGCTGGACCGTGCCTTTAGCGCCCGCTTCGGCGGAGGGGCGAGCCTCAATGGCAGCAGGCAGATTTCCCGCGACCCGGGCTATTCGACCGCCAGTGGTGGGCTTTCGACCTATCTCTATCGCGAATTCGGGGAGACTACGCTCGTCCTCAACATGGGCTACGATCACCTCGAAGCGGACAAGCGATTGTTCCTCTATCCGCGTCGGCGTGTCGATGACAGGCTCTCTGCAGGACTGTCGGCCACCTTGCGTTCTTTGCGCGTGGGCAGTTTTGCCCCGATTGTCAGTCTGCGCGGTGAAAGAAACTATTCCACTGTAGAAATTTATGACTATCAACGTGTTGCGGTAGAAGTTGGGATCACCGCCGCATTCTGAGTTGGGGGAGAGGATTTTCGTGAAACAAGTGTCCTTGCTTCGGCAGGCTTCTGTCGTCGTGCTCGCTTGCGCTCTTGCTGCATGTGGCGGCGGCGGTGGTGGAGGGACCAACAGCACGCCCACTCCTCCGACCGGTGGTGGGGGCGGAACGCCTACGCCCAGTCCGGCGCCGACACCCACGCCCACACCGGTACCGACACCGACGCCGACCTCCGGATCGCTGATCAATCCGACGAGTTCGACGACTTATTACAATATCGCGGTAACGCAGGAAGCGAGCGTGGACGGATCCGCGATCGTGACCAATGGGACTACGTCTGCGCAGACGCTGACCTTTGCGTACAATCCGGCAAACGGCACCTACACCGTCACCAGGCCCGACGGAGTGCGTCAATTCGGTCCTTCGGCGCTTGTTGTTACCGAGGGTGGCGCGCGGGTCAATTATCGCGAATATCAAGTCTCGGTGACCAACGGGTTCGAGAACCTGCTGGTCGGTGTCTTCCCGGATACGAGTGACCTCAATCTCAACTATGTGAGCAACGGATTGCTGGTTCGGCAGTTGCAGAACGGCTCCACGTTCACGGTGACAGCGGACTCCTTCCTGTTTGGGATCCCCACCCAGGCCGGCGGCATGCCCACCGGCACCGCGACTTATGATGTGTATCTGCTGGGTGCTACTACCGAGCCGGGAGACAGTCCGAAACTGTTCCGTACTTCGCTGTTCCAGGCGGGCCAGCTGGAAGCCAATTTTGGGACCGGTACCGTCAACGTAGATGGCATGACGACCGTCTTCAATTCTAATGGCGGCGGACCGACCGGCGGCAATTACGCCTACAGCGGAAGTGCCAATATCTCCTCGACCGGTTTCTCCGGTACATTCACGCTCGCTGGTGTTGCGGGGACATGGCAGGGTAGCTTCTTCGGACCGGCCGCGGAGGAAGTCGGCGCGGCATTCCGCTCAAACAATGGCACGTTCGACTATTCCGGGACCATGGTTGGAGCGAGCGATCCTGCATTCCGCTACCTCTCGGATGGATTTCTTGATTTGAACGGGCCGAGCAGTTTCAGTTCCGTCGCGGTATCCAGTTCGTCCGATGTTGACTCGGTGACGGGCGATATATTGAGCCAGTCCATCTCAGTGGGCAGCGCGCTGGATTGCTGCACGGTCAGCTATGATCCCACTAGCAATAACCTATGGCGGTTTTCCAACGATCACCCCTTCGACGACACGCAGATCGACAGTGGAGCGTCAGACGACCAGTTCACGGCCTATGCCAATGATCTGGACCCCAATATCGAGCATACTGCGCGGCTGCTGAAGCCGGGGCCGGGCAACTCGCTGGTCGAACTCACATACACATCCTTTGCAATCGTCGAGCGCACCAGTGGCTACAGCGACTCCTCGACCAGCCAGATGTTCGTCTTCGGTTTCGAAACGGACCTGATCCAGGTCCCAACCACGGGCAGCGCAAGCTACACCGGCGTCGCGCAGGGCTTTGCCAGCAGCAACGGCGCGGACAGTATTTTCTATTTGGTTGACGGGACTTCCTCGATCTCCGTCGATTTCGCCGCAGCTACCTGGAACGGTGCATTGTCGCTCACCGGCAATGACCGCAATTCAACCGGCAGCCGCAATTTCGGTGATTTCACTATCGAAGGCGGCCTCGTTTCGGGCGGCAATCTGCACCAGGCCGAAGTGTTCAGCGGCTTGACCGATGTCGGAATTGCCAATGGTTATTTCTTCGGACCTTTTGCCGAAGAGGTCGGCGGGACTTTCATGATCGCCATGCCCGATACAGATCATGCTGGGCACACGCTGGATATCCGCGGACTTTTCATGGGTAAGCAGGACTAGGTCGACTAGGGGGGCATGGGGAGGAAGCATAGCACTCCCTTGACGCCATCGAACATTTGGTGAACAAACACCATTGGCGACCCTCGCCAAAGGTCCACTGGACTCTTGCTCGCGAACACACCAAATCGGGACCCCTATGGCTCTCACCACAATTTCCGTACGCGGCGCGCGCGAGCACAATCTCAAGGGCGTCGATATCGACCTGCCGCGCGATAGCCTGATCGTCATCACAGGCCTCTCGGGCAGCGGCAAGAGCTCGCTGGCCTTCGACACGATCTATGCCGAGGGGCAGCGGCGCTATGTCGAGAGCCTGAGCGCCTATGCGCGGCAATTCCTCGAAATGATGCAGAAGCCCGATGTCGAGCATATCGACGGGCTCAGCCCCGCCATCTCGATCGAGCAGAAGACCACCAGCCGCAATCCGCGCTCGACCGTCGCCACCGTCACCGAGATCTACGACTATATGCGCCTGCTCTGGGCGCGCGTGGGCGTGCCATACTCGCCCGCCACTGGCCTGCCGATCGAAGCGCAGACCGTCTCCAACATGGTCGACCGGGTGATGGCTTTGCCCGAAGGCACGCGGCTGTACCTGCTCGCGCCCGTGGTGCGCGGTCGCAAGGGCGAATACCGCAAGGAGCTGGCCGAGTGGCAGAAGGCCGGCTTCACCCGTGTGCGGGTGGATGGCGAGATGTACGGGATCGAGGATGCGCCCGCGCTCGACAAGAAGTTCAAGCACGACATCGAAGTGGTGGTCGATCGCCTGGCGGTGAAGGAGGGGATCGAGACGCGGCTGGCCGACTCTTTTGAGACCGCGCTCAAGCTGGCCGAGGGGCTGGCTTATGTCGACCTGGCGGACGGCGTAGTGCCGGGCCGCGAGGATGAGGAGGCATCGGGAGGCGCGATGAAGGGCGCGGGCATCCCCGCCAACCGCATCGTCTTTTCGGAGAAGTTTGCCTGTCCGGTCTCCGGCTTCACCATCGAGGAAGTCGAGCCGCGCCTGTTCAGCTTCAACGCGCCGCAGGGTGCCTGCCCGACTTGCGACGGGATTGGCGAGAAGCAACTGTTCGATCCGCAGCTGGTCGTGCCGAATGAGGAGCTGACGCTGAAGAAGGGCGCAGTGGTGCCCTGGGCCAAGTCCAACCCGCCATCGCCCTATTACATGCAGGTGCTCACCAGTCTCGCCAAGGCTTACGGCTTCGATCTCGAAACGCCGTGGAACCAGCTCGAGCAGGACCAGCGCGACATCATCCTGTTCGGTACGCAAGGCTATCCGGTGGAGCTCACCTTCAAGGATGGGCGCAAGGAATATACCGTCACCAAGCCCTTCGAAGGGGTGATCGGCAATCTCAACCGCCGCCTGCTGCAGACAGACAGCGCGTGGATGCGCGAAGAGCTGTCCAAGTTCCAGACCGCTCAGCCTTGCGAGACCTGCCACGGCGCGCGCCTCAATGAAAAGGCGCTGGCGGTGAAGATTGCCGATACCGATATCTCTACGCCGACGCGCTACTCGGTTTCCGATGCATTGGAGTGGTTTACCGCACTTCCTTCGCAACTTTCCGAGACGCAGAACCAAATCGCCAAGGCCATCCTCAAGGAGATCGTCGAGCGCTTGGGCTTCCTCAACAATGTCGGGCTCGACTACCTCAATCTCGACCGCACTTCCGGAACACTGAGCGGCGGGGAGAGCCAGCGCATCCGCCTCGCCAGCCAGATCGGCAGCGGGCTTTCCGGCGTGCTCTACGTGCTCGACGAGCCTTCGATCGGCCTGCACCAGCGCGATAATGATCGCCTGCTGGAAACGCTCAAGCGGCTGCGCGACCTCGGCAATACGGTGATCGTGGTCGAGCATGACGAGGATGCGATCCGCAGCGCCGACCATATTGTCGACCTTGGCCCCGGCGCGGGCGTGCATGGCGGCGAAGTGGTGGCGCAGGGCACGCTCAAGCAGATCCTCAAATCGAAGAAGAGCCTCACCGCGGCCTATCTCAACGGCACGCGCGAAATCGCGGTTCCGGCCAAGCGCCGCAAGGGCAATGGCAAGAAGCTGGCCGTGCACGGCGCCACGGCCAACAACCTCCGCAACGTCACCGGCGCGATCCCGCTCGGCACCTTTTGTTGCATCACCGGCGTCTCGGGCAGCGGCAAGTCCAGCTTCACCATCGACACACTCTATGCCGCCAGCGCCCGCGCACTCAACAATGCCCGCGTGGTCGCCGGCCCGCATGAGAAGGTCACCGGCCTCGAATATTGCGACAAGGTGATCGAGATCGACCAGTCGCCCATCGGCCGCACACCGCGCTCCAACCCGGCCACCTATACCGGCGCCTTCACCCAGATCCGTGACTGGTTCGCCGGCCTGCCCGAGGCGCAGGCGCGCGGCTACAAGCCCGGGCGCTTTTCGTTCAACGTCAAGGGTGGCCGGTGCGAGGCGTGCCAGGGCGACGGGCTGATCAAGATCGAGATGCACTTCCTGCCCGATGTCTACGTCACCTGCGAGGAATGCCACGGCAAGCGCTACAATCGCGAAACGCTCGAGGTGAAGTTCAAGGGGCACTCGATTGCCGACGTGCTCGACATGACGATCGAGGATGCGGAGGAGTTCTTCAAGGCCGTCCCGCCGATCCGCGACAAGATGCATATGCTGAACGAGGTCGGGCTCGGCTATGTCAAGGTGGGCCAGCAGGCGACCACGCTGTCAGGCGGTGAGGCGCAGCGGGTGAAGCTCGCCAAGGAGCTCAGCAAGCGCAGCACCGGGCAGACGCTCTACATCCTGGATGAGCCGACCACGGGCTTGCATTTCGAGGATGTCCGCAAGCTCCTCGAAGTGCTGCACCGGCTGGTCGACCAGGGCAATTCGGTGGTGGTGATCGAGCACAATCTGGACGTGATCAAGACGGCGGACTGGATCCTCGACCTTGGGCCCGATGGCGGTGTGCGCGGCGGGGAGATCGTGGCCGAGGGCACGCCGGAGGACGTCGCCAAGACGCAAGCCAGCTATACCGGGCAATATCTGAGGCCAATGCTCAAGCGGATGCAAGAAGCGGGCTGATGGCGCGCGACGTCGAGGGCTTCATCGCCGCATTCGAGGCGAAGCTGCACGGCGCGCCGGACTATCCGGCAAAATTGCTCGGCCTGGCCGAAGCGGTGGCGGGGATGGACGCGCCCCTCCGCGCGATGCAATTGGCGCGCAAGGCGCTGGCCGCCGCGCCCGAGGATGCCGAATTGCGCATGCGGGCGCGGCACATGCTCTCCTCGCTCCTGCCCGGCTATCACGCCGCGATGATGAACGACACGCGTCGCAATGCAGCCTGGGATGCGGCGCTGCGTTCGGCGATCCGTCCCGGCATGCTGGTGCTGGAGATCGGCACGGGGGCAGGGATGCTGGCGCTGATGGCGGCCCGCGCCGGCGCGCAGGTGGTGACCTGCGAGACCAGCGCGGTCGCGGCCGAATTCGCGCGCGAGATCGCCACTGCCAACGGCCTGGCGGATCGCATCAGCGTGATCACCGCCCATTCGCGCCACTTGCAGGTTGGCGAGCACCTGCCGCGCAAGGCGGACATGCTCGTCTGCGATATTTTTGCCGATACGCTTCTCGGCTTCGATCCGCTCCCCGCCATTGCCGATGCCCGCGCGCGCCTGCTGGCACCGGGCGCCCCCTGCATGCCGCGCGCGGCCAGCCTGCATGCGGCGCTGGCCAGCTGGAGCGATTATGACCGCTGCGGCGCGGTGGAGAGCGCGGCGGGCTTCGACCTCACCCCCTTTGCCGATGTCATCCCCACCTATCAGCGGCGCGTGGGGACGAGCGAGTTGGCCCTGTTGACCGGCGCGGCGCAGCTGTTCCGCTTCGACTTTGCGCAAGAAACCTTCCCGCCCAAGGACCGCAGCGAGGCGCGGGTGGAGGCGCTGGCGGATGGGGAGGCGCATTGCATCGCCCGCTGGATCAGGCTGGAGCTGGATGACGAGCGCGTGCTGGAGGCAAGGCCCGAAGCGGGCGCGCGGAGCTTCAATGGACTGACCCTCGCGCCGCTGGACGAACCCGTGCGGCTGGGCGTGGGCGAGGTGGCGCGGATCGGCGCGGCCTATGAAGGCAGGCGCGTGATCACCTGGCTGGATTAGGGCGTGGGGGAGTGGGGCAAGCCTATTCCTTGAACTCGATCAGCTCGAACGGATTGCCCGCATTGTCGGCGATGAAGACATATGTCGTGCGCTCGGTCACCACCGGGCCCAGCAGCACGGTGGCGCCCTTGGCCGCAAGCTCCTCGGCCGCGGCGACGGCGTCATCCACCTCGAAGGCGAGATGCTTGACCCCGTGGACATAGAGGTCCGCCGTGGGGTCGAAGCGGTAATCGGGCATGGGGCGGTCCTCGACCACGGCGAACAGCTCGATATTGAAGCTGCCATTGGTGATCAGCGCGAAGTCCATCTCCGGGTCCTCGGGCTTGGACATCTTGCGCACCAGCTCGAAGCCCAGCATGCGGTGATACCATTCGATCGAGGCGTCGAGATCGGGCACGCTGATGCCGACATGATGCGCGGCGATGGTGAAGCCGGGGCCGTCCGCGCTTGCCTCCGTGTCCTGTGCCATGGCCGGCGCGTTGCCGATCAGGGCCAGCGCGGCCAGCGCGGCGGTGTAAATGCTTGTCCTGGACATGAGGCTCTCCAATCCCTCGCGCGGTCTGACGCCGCGCATTGGGGGAGAGCTTAACGCCGGGGCGGGGGGAAGGGTAGGGGGGTAGCGTCACCCCCGGACTTGATCCGGGGTTGGGCTTTCTATGGTGCAGGTGGGAGATTGGATTACGCAAAGGCGGCAAGGCGCGAAGCTAGGTGGCTGGCATTCTCACAGTAGGGATGTGTCTCAAACTAAGTTGTAACCGCTTGCAATTGCTCATTTGAAGTTCTGTTCGACTTTATGTCCATTCGAAGTCAATACTGGTTTCTGGAGGTCGAAAGGGGGCAAAATGGAAAAGTGGCTGCATGTACTTCGAATTCGCTGCGAAGATGTCGTTCAGTCAGATTTGTTCGCTGAAGATCGAAGGGCAGATGAAGTGATCTCTGATGCTTTTCGGGCTCATCCGGCCGCCGAGGTTGGCGGCGGTAGTGAATGGCACATTGCCGCGACTGAGTCGTTTGCGGAAGACGCAATCGCATTTCAGATTGGTCGGGTGCAGTCGGTAACGACGCCGCAATACGACGATCAGCGTCAGCGCTTCTATGAGGCAGAAGGTGAGCGTGCGCCGTACGCCCACGGTGTTTTCGATCCCCGTATTCAAGTTTGCGTGATTGAAAAGAAATCATCGGTGACCGCCAAGGCGCCCGAGGTAGCCAGCAAATTGCAGAAACTCCTGAACAATCCAAGTTTCGCGCAGAAGGCTGGTTTTCGGATTGTGGTGGACGAATTGCGCGATCCAGAAGGATTCATTGAACAAATTCACAACGCAGATCGCGTTACTCGATTTCAGTTTGTTGCAGAGTTTGAAAATCCACACGATGTGTACAAACTGATCCATGAACCTGCCGAGCAGTACAACGAGGTCATTCGCGGTGATAAGACGACCGTGGAAACTCGCGGAAATGACTTGAGCAAGGATGTAGTCGAGGAAATGGCTCGCAGTGCTGCATCAGTCGGAGATCCTGCCAGTGCGACGGTCGTGGACAAGGGCCATTCTAAAGGACGTACGATTTATCTCAGAGGGACGCCGCTACTGGAGAAGCTGAACCTTCCCGATGGTTTGGATGGCCTGAAAGTTCGAATGCTTGATGCGCTACGATCCGCGTACAAGCGCTTACGACACCCGACAGATGATTGAAGAGTTCTGGCCTTGGTTTCGCGCTAAGTCTGGCCGGAAGATCGGCTATCGCTTGTTGTTGTCAAAGTGGGTCTTGCTTGATCTAACCATCGCACTTTTGCTGGTCTTCGGTCTTTCTGTAGATGGATTCAGCTTTGCTCAGAGAGCGCTCTTTCCCGCTGCATCGATTCTGGCAGGCATGGCATTTGCCTGGACTGCTCGTGCATCCACAATCTTAAACAATAGAGAGTTTCGAGAAAGGATAATTTCCGAGCAAAACCCATTATCAGATTACGTGTATGGTTTTCAGATGGCCATTCTTATACTGTTTTGTTGCGTTGTTTACATTGCAATAATGGCTTCCGGCGGATTAAAATTTGAGATTTGGAATCGTGAATTTTCGCGTTTGCTTTCAAGTTTTTGGATGTATGTATTAATTTCTATGACTATTAGAGAGTGTTGGGGCATCGTCAATTTCACAAATCTACTTACTCTGTTGGACGACAAAGCCACTTCTGCAGAGAGAAAAGCGCCAGACGGCTGAGAAGATTAGCTTTCGATCCACCCTTTCCTACACCCCCCAGAAATCTGCCTCGCTGCGGGCTTTGCCTAGAACCAAGCGAGGCCTTTATGTCCGAAAAACTGCAACCCGACAGCTTCGTAATTCCCATGCCTTGCTTGCCAAATTCGCTCGACGCGCCTAACCGGCCCGCTTCGCCAGCAGCCGGCGGAGAGAAAGGCTGAGTTCCGTGCATCATAAACGTCACCGCCCGCGCAACGCCCGCGCCGGGTGCAAGCTGTGCAAGCCGTGGAAGGTCAACGGGCACCGCACCGAACGCAAGGATGGGGAGCGGTTCTCCGATCATCGGCGGCGCTTCGCCGTGGACTGACACTTGTCGTCGCCCCGGGCTTGAACCGGGGCAAGGCTACTCAGGCTCCCTGCTTCAAGGAAGCTGGACCCCGGCTCGGCGGCCGGGGTGACGGGGAAGTGTGTTTCGCTGTCCTACATCCCCATAAATGTGCCTCCCTGCGCGGTTCTGTGAACCACGTAAGGACGCTTTATGACTCACCAGCCGCAAATCGATCGTTTCACGCTTCCGGGGGATATTCCTGATGAGCCAGATGACGCCGTTCCCCCTCGACACGCTCGGGGCGAACGGCATGAAGGGAGTGACCAGGCCGCGCGGGGGTATGAACTAGCCCATCCTGCGGGGCGGGGGTGGGAGGTGGACGACGCGAGCGGTCTCGTGCCCCACAGTTCCGTTCGTGTCGAGCGTAGTCGAGACACGTTGGGACCGTCCGGCCTCTCGACTTCGCTCGAGGCGAACGGGCAGGTGGAGGGCGCGAGTGGTCTCGTGCCCACCCCCAGCCCCTCCCGCATGCGGGAGGGGAGCGAGACTTCCCAAGCCGAAGGCGAGGCTAGTCGCAGCGGGGTGGGCCAATCCCTCACCGATGGCGATCTTGTGTCGCCCACTCCGGGCGCAAAACCGGTTCCCACTTTTGCTGAGCGGGCGAGGCCCGGACCCGATCCGTACCTCACCCCCGAACGGCAGGCGCAGTTCTGCGAGCATCTCTCGCACAATGGCAATGTCCGTTCGGCCTGCGCGCGGGTCGGGGTCTCGACCAATTCGGCCTATCGCGCACGGCGGCGCTTCCCGGACTTCGCTCGCCTGTGGGATGCCGCGATCCTGCTCGCCCGGGCCCATGCCGAACAGGTGCTGGCCGAGCGCGCGCTCGAGGGCGTGGAGGAGAGCGTCTTCTACCATGGCGAGGAGGTCGCCACGCGGCGACGCTTCGATTCCCGCCTGCTGCTGGCGCATCTCGCGCGGCTCGACCGCAAAGTTGAAGACCTGGCGGGGGAGGAGGCTCCCGCCATTGGCGAAGGGGACTTCGATTCCGCGCTGGCAGCGCTCGAAGCGGGCGAGGACCTGCCCGGTATGTCTCCGTGCGAGCTGCGCGAGGAGGACTGCCTGGCCTGCGGCTCCCCTGCGGCCGAAGCGTGCCGCGCGGACCAGTTTACCGAAGAGCAATTGGCGGACCGGGCCGATCCCGCGCACTGGATCCGCGGCGAATATCTCTCGCCCTGGTTCCGGCGGGTGGAGGCGATGGAACAGGCGCGCCCGGTGGATGCGCCGCCATATTCTGCGCTGCGACCCTATGACGAGGTCGAGGAGGCGCAAGTGCGCGCTTTCGAGGCGGGCGAGGCGGAGTGGTGGCTGCGCGGGACGGACGAGGACGAGGAGGAAAACGCGGCGGAGGAGTTTTCGGATCAGGACAGTGTGTCAGGTGTGAGGGGTTAGGGGGAGACAAAAGGCTATCTTGAAACCCGCACCGAGTGTTCCAATCTCGCACGCCGAGGCGCCGCCGGCGACGCGTCTCTCGACGCCATGGCGCCGGCATCGCCTCCCGTGAAACAAATGGGAGACTGACGATGCATCACCTGTTGAACAGCAAGAATGCCCTTTTCGCGAGCCTGGCGCTGGGCGTGGCCGCCATGTCCTCCGCAATCTCCTCCACCCCCGCAGCGGCGCAACAAAGCCCGGATGCCGTGCTTTTCGCCAAGCTGACCGGCCCCAGCCATAGCGGCAAGATCACCCTGACGGTGGATCCGGGCGAGGGACGCATGTGCTACATGCTCAATGCGGCGGGCCTGCCCGGCGTGACCGCGGCGCATATCACGCGCGGAGCGGACGTGGTCGAGCTCGAAGCGCCGGTGGACGGTGCGAGCGGCGGCTGCCTGGTGCTGGACGCGGCCATGGCGCAAGCGCTGGTCGACAATCCCGAAGCCTATGAAGTGAGCGTGGCGACGCAGGTCTTCCCCGACGGCGCGATCAAGGGCGTGCTCGAGGGGTAGGCCTAACTCAGGACCGCGTGTGGCGCTCGACCAGCAGCTTGCTCTCCTTGAGGCCAAGCCCGGTCGCCTCGCGGACGTAACGGATCGCCTCGATCTTGCGGCGGCGGCGCAGCGCATCCTGCACTTGCGGGAGCGCCATGACCTTGGCCTCGTCCAGCTCTTCGCCCGGGCCAAGTGCCGGTGGCGGGGGCGTGGGGGCGTTGCGGCGCTGCTCCTCCAGCATGTCCCCGCTGTCGCGTGGTCGGAAGGCGGCCAGCGCCAGCGCGACGACAAGCATGCCGGTGAGGACGATCAGCCAGATGGGTACGAACATGCGGGGAAGGTATCAGCTTAGCTGAGCAACTCCAATTCGACCTCGCCATGACCCGCGCGGACGATGCCGAGTTCCTCTGCGGCGGCGCGCGACAGGTCGATCTCGCGTCCGCGGACATAGGGCCCGCGATCGTTGACGCGGACCACGACCGAGCGGCCATTGCGCGGGTTGGTCACGCGGACCATGGAGCCGAATGGCAGCGTCTTGTGCGCGGCGGTATAGGCATTCATGTCGAAGGCTTCTCCGCTCGCCGTGGTGCGGCCGTGGAAGCGGCGCCCGTAATAGGAGGCGACGCCATTGCCAAGCGAGGTGGAGATTTGCGGCGGCTCGATGGTGGAGAGGTCCACCGCATGTCCCGGAATCGCCGGATCTAGCGAGGGGTCGGGCAGGTTCGCAAAGGCCTGGTCGAAAGGAAGGTCCGCATTGGGCGTGAGGATCACGGGCGCGCCGGGATCCTCCAGCAGCTGCTCGGTGGCGACCAAAGCGAGCGGCTCGGGCTGCTGGGCAAGCGCGGGCAGGGTGAAAGGCAATAGGGTGGCGAGGGCGCCAGCGGCCAGGCCGCGGCGCGAGAAGGACAGGAATGGCCTCCCGCTCGTCATGGAGGTCGCCTTTACCCGCAAAGGATGACCAGTTCCAAATTTGCCCGGCGGATTGGCGCTCGAATCCATCGAATCGGACGCGAAATGAAACGAAAATGCGATGAGTGGTGGCGCGTCTGTGGATTGATCGTGCCGCAGATTGCACCAATTGGCATGGGGAATCGGTTCCCCGAAGCGTCGCGCAAGTGGAATTTGAGGGCGGGAAAAGAGAAATGGGGCCAGCATTGCTGCTGACCCCACTCTCACCGGCGGTGGGTCCCGAAGGACGCTTATCGCCTGGCGTGTCGCCGCAAGGCAGGCTCGCGGCTATGTCGCCCGGCGCTCGCGCCGGTGCCGGATCGTTTCGCGACCGGGTATGGTCCGAAGACCTCTCCCTTGCCGTTCGTCAATCCGAGACCGGAGACTGCAACCTGCTGTCTCAAGCGGTTCCACACATGCCAGGGAGCACAGCGAAACCTCGACAGCCGACCTTGCCGTCCGGCCTTTCCGACGATGTAGCTGGTGCGGTCTCAACAGTCCGGCTTCCACTCCAGCCCTTCCGGGCCTTCGCTTTCCCCATTCCTACTCCGCTCCGGTTCTTCACCGCCGCGTCGACATCTTCCGTTTTCATCTTCCCAATCGGCAGGCGACTGTTCCGAAGAAGCTTTCCGTTGTCGATGTCTGGATGATGCGTCGCCGGACCGAGTCGGGCAATAGCGCAGCCTGCGATTTATCCACTTTCAGGCCAATTGCCAGTGGACAAGAGTGGATAAGTCAACGGCTCATCGCGTTCTTGCCAAGTTATTGCAGATGCTCACAAATTTGCACCTGCAGCATGGCAAAAATGTGACTCTATTTGCGGTCGCGCCCTACTTATCTCTTTGGGCGAGGAGTCGCAGCCTGAGGGCGTTCAGCTTGATGAAGCCCGCAGCGTCCTTCTGGTCGTAGGCGCCGGCATCGTCCTCGAAGGTGACATGCGCCTCCGAATAGAGCGAGTTGGGGCTCTTGCGGCCGACCAGGATCGCATTGCCCTTGTAGAGCTTGAGGCGCACCGTGCCCGAAACCTTCTGTTGCGACAGGTCGATGGCGGCCTGCAGCATTTCGCGCTCGGGGCTGTACCAGAAGCCATTATAGATGAGCTCGGCATATTTCGGCATCAGCTCGTCCTTGAGGTGCGCTGCGCCGCGATCGAGCGTGATCTGTTCGATGCCGCGATGGGCAACGGCGTAGATCGTGCCGCCCGGAGTTTCGTACATGCCGCGGCTCTTCATGCCGACGAAGCGGTTCTCGACCAGGTCGAGGCGGCCAATGCCGTGCTTGTAGCCAAGCTCGTTGAGCGCGGTCAGCAAGGTGGCGGGGCTCATTGCCTCACCGTTCAGCGATACGCCGTCACCCTTCTCGAAGCCGATCTCGACATATTCGGCCTTGTCCGGCGCATGCTCAGGGTCGACCGTGCGCGAGTAGACGTAGTCGGGCGTCTCTTGCCACGGATCCTCAAGCACCTTGCCCTCGGACGAGGTGTGCAACAGATTGGCATCGGTGGAGAAGGGGCTTTCGCCGCGCTTGTCCTTGGGGACCATGATCTGGTGGGACTCGGCCCATTCGATCAGTGCGGTGCGGCTGGTGAGGTCCCATTCGCGCCACGGCGCGATGACCTTGATATCGGGATCGAGCGCATAGGCCGACAGTTCGAAGCGGACCTGGTCATTGCCTTTGCCGGTGGCGCCATGGGCGATGGCATCGGCGCCGGTCTCATGCGCGATTTCGACCAAGCGCTTGGAAATCAGCGGGCGGGCGATCGAGGTGCCGAGCAAATAGTCGCCCTCATAGCGGGCATTGGCGCGGAACATCGGGAAGACGAAGTCGCGCACGAATTCCTCGCGCAGGTCCTCGATATAAATGTGCTTGTCGGGGATACCCATGGCGCGCGCCTTTTCGCGCGCAGGCTCGATCTCTTCGCCCTGGCCGAGATCGGCCGTAAAGGTGACGACTTCGAGGCCGCGTTCGCTTTCGAGCCACTTGGCAATAACGCTGGTGTCGAGACCGCCGGAATAGGCGAGGACCACACGCTTGATATCGGACATCTTCCGCTCCGCTTGAAAAGTGCGGGCGCGCCTAACAGGCGTAGCGCCGCATCGCAACGCAGATCGACTATCAGGCGGTCAATCTATCTCGGCTACGCCCAGCTGCGGGTTCTGGCGGGTGACGTAATTGAGCCAGGCCTTGGGCTTCCTGAGATAGTCTTCGGGCACATCCGAGGTGAGGCCGACCATCTCCGCCATGCGAGCGACGAAATGGATGCAGTTGTTCTCGTCTAGGTCGTAGAACTTGCCCGGATGATCGCGCCAGCGTTCGACCTCGGCGCGCATCTCGCGATATTTCTCGTCGGTGATGGCAATCGTGAAATGGCGATTGGTACGGCGTATCTGCCGTTCTTCCTCGGTCATCACGATATGTTCTGCCGGGCCACCCGTGATTGCCGCAGAAGTGCGCCGGGCGGAAAAGCCGAAATTCTCGTCCACCTCCTCGCCCGTTTCATCGAGAGTACCGCTGAACACCACGAAAGTGTGGGGAAAGCGGCCGAACAGCACCGAACCGTTGAAGCTGTGAAAGCTGACACTGACCTGCGCGCTGGCAGGGACGGCAAGGGCAAGGCAGGCGAGCGCTGCCAGCACATGCAGTGCAATCCCCTGGCAGGCGAGCATGAATCGCTTTGTCGGTCCAGTCATGCGCCTATTCAGCCTTGTCGGCGGGGGCATCGTCAAGGTGCTTTGCGACGGCCCGCTCCTCGATATCGCGCAGCAGTGCCGGCAGGTAACAGGCGAGTGCTCCGGCGCGCAGGACATAGCTCGCGCAAAAAGCCAGCCAGACTCCGAGGTTTCCCTGAGGTCGCAGGGCGAGGTCGAGCGCGATATAGAGCACGGTCGCGACCACGCCGGCATTGCGCAGCGCCTTGCCCCTGGTGGCACCGATGAAGATGCCGTCGAGCATCCAGCTAGGCATTCCAAGAAGCGGGATCAGCGCAGCCAAGGGAAGGAAGCGCATGGCTTCTGCGCGGACGCCTGGATCGGTGGTGATGAGGCCTATTACCGACTCGCCTGCAAACAGGAAGAGCAGGCACAGGGCGAGGCCCGACAGGAAAGAGAACTCGGTCGCCAGCCGTGCTCCGCGCAGGAACTGTCTCTTCGAGCCTGCGCCAATGGCATTGCCGACGCGGCTTTCGGCGGTGAAGGCGAAGGCATCGAGGATGAAGGCGGCGAGGTTGATGAATTGCAGGAGCACGTGATTGGCTGCCAGCTCGCGCGCGCCGAGCCGTGCCCCGGCATTGGCATACCAGGTGAACATGAAAAGCAGTGCCAGCGTGCGGATCATGATGTCGCGATTGACTGCGAACAGGCGGGCGAGGGCGGCCCGCTCGGTCACCGCCGCGCGCGGCACGCGGCGCAACACTGCCAGCATTCCGCCTCCTGCCACGCGTCCGGCGACCAGCAGTCCGGTGACCAGCGCGATCCATTCCGCGCCCGCGGTGCCGATACCGACGCCCAAGGCGCCATAGCCAAGCCCCCAGACGAGCCAGATATCGAGCGCGACATTGGCGATATTCATTACCACTTGCAGCACCAGCGCTTCGCGCGTGCGGCCAAGCCCCAGAAGCCAGCCATTGATGGCGAAGACGCAAAGCGCGGCCGGTGCACCGAAGAAACGCGCCGAGACATAGGCAGAAGCCTCCGCAGTGACCGTCTCCCCGCCCGCCAGCACTGCGAATGCCAGCGCGGAAAGCGGTTGCTGCAACAGGGTGAGGACAAGGCCGATGGCCCCGCCGATCGCCAGCGAGCGCAGCAGCAGCGCCTCGACCTCTTGCCTGTCTCCGGAGCCATCGGCCTGGCTGGTGAGGCCGGTCATGCCCATGCGCAGGAAACCGAAGCTCCAGAACATCAGCGTGATGATCGTCGCACCCAGCGCCACGCCGGCCAGTGCTGCGGCATCGCCTGTGCGACCGATCACTGTCGCATCGACCACGCCGACGAGCGGGATCGAGGCTTGTCCGAGCATGATCGGCCAGGCCTGCGCGAAAATGCTCGCACGGGTCAGGGGGCGGGCGGCGGTATTCATCCGGCGCGCCTTAGCGCTTGCGCGCGGCCTTTACAGCCTATTCGCCGCGCGAAATTCTCAGCACCGCATGGGTCGGCCCGTCGGTCAGCACGTAGATATTGCCGTCCGGGCCCTGGGCGATGTCGCGCACGCGGTGGTGGAGTTGCGCCAAGAGCGCTTCGCGGCGCAGCTCGCCGAAATCCTCGTTGAAGACCACGCGCTGCAGGCTGCCCGTATTGTTGATCTCGCCCCAGCGCGCACTGCCGATGAAGATATTGCCCTGCCATTCGGGGAAGACGTCGCCAGTATAAAAGAGCGCACCCGAAGGGGCGATCGAAGGCAACCACACGACCAGCGGCTCCACAGTGTCGGGACCGAAGGGCAGATCGGTCAAATCGCTGCCGTCATAGTCACGCCCGAAGCTGAAATCGGGCCAGCCATAATTGCTCCCCGGTTCGATCAGATTGAGTTCGTCGCCGCCATTGGGGCCGTGCTCGACGGTGAAGACGCGGCCCGTCCCGGGGTGGACGGTCATGCCGTGCTGGTCGCGGTGGCCGTAGGAATAGATCGCCGGATGCACGCCATCCTGTCCGGCAAGGGGATTGTCCCCCGGGATGCTGCCATCCTCGTTCAGGCGCAGCACCTTGCCATAGACATCGGAAAGGTCTTGCGACGTGCCTTCATAGGGGCCGGTCGTGGCCGCCCAGACCATGCCGTCATCGGCGACATGGACGCGATTGCCGCCCGCATAAGCGGTGCCCGCAGCGCTGAAGATCGTCTCGATGCCGGTAATCTCGCTGCCGGTCCATGTGCCGCGCAGGATTTCGAACGTGCCGGGACGGATCAGCGCTTCCTCGCGCTCTTCCTCCGGAACGCCGCGATTGAAGGTGAAGTAGATCCAGCCATTCTCTGCAAATTCCGGATGGATCGCGATGTCGATCACGCCATAGGCGAAGATGTCGGGCGCATCTTCGGGCACGCCGGCTACGCGACCCTCGACCAGCTCGGGATTGGAGCCGGTGGCCCCGCGCAGCAGGCGCAGCCCGATACCCCGCTCGACGATCAGCATGTCGCCATTGGGCAAAGCCTCGAGCGCGAAGGGCTGGGCGAAATCCTTCGCCACCACGTCGACCTGGATGCCGTGTACTTCCGCGGTGTCGAAGATGTAGCCGATATCGCTGAGCGGCGGCACGGCCACGCCCGGCTGGGCAGGTTGGGCGAAAGCCGATGCCGATGCGATCAGGGCCAGACCCGCCAGTAACGCCTTCTTCGACATCCGAACTCCCCCTCGGTTTCGTATTACTCCGCAGCTTCCTTCAATGCCGGGTCGAGATGCCATTGCGGCGGCTCTTCCAGCGCGCGCAGGCGGGCGCTCTCCTCATAGACGAAGTCGCCCGTCATCGGGATCGCCGCGCGGTCCTTCACATAGATGAGCTGCCAGTTGACCAGAGTGCCGTTGCGGAAACTCTGCTCCGCGCCGGCGAGGTAATAGAGCCACATGCGGTAGAACTT
This sequence comes from uncultured Altererythrobacter sp., assembly GCA_913056125.1. Taxonomy (GTDB): domain Bacteria; phylum Pseudomonadota; class Alphaproteobacteria; order Sphingomonadales; family Sphingomonadaceae; genus Alteraurantiacibacter. The sequence continues at coordinate 53,005 of CAJXNC010000009.1, read as the reverse complement.
CTCGTCATACATTTCGACGATCTCGTCCTTGTGCATGACGGTGCGCTTGTACCATTCCTCCAGCGTGTAGCTGTAGTGGAAGCGCATGGCCTCCACATCCATCACCTGCCAGCCGGCCTTCTCGCTTTCGGTCACCAGCTCGGACAAAGCGGGGATGTAGCCGCCGGGGAAGATATATTTGCGGGTGAAGGCATCGGTGAAGCCCGGGGGGCCAGCGCGGCCGCAGCAATGACTGAACATCACGCCGTCATTGGCCAGCAGCTGGTGCGTTTTTTCCATGAATTGCGGGTAATGCGGCGTGCCGACATGTTCGAGCAGTCCGACCGAGCTGATACGGTCAAACTCGCCTTCGACATCGCGGTAATCCATCAGCGCGAACTTGACCTTGTCGTCCACGCCTTCGGCCTTCGCGCGCTCCTTGCAAAAGGCGATCTGGTCGGGCGCAAGCGCGACGCCGAGCACTTCGGCGCCGTAATGCTTGTGCAGATAGAGGGCGAGGCCGCCCCAGCCGCAGCCGATATCGAGCACGCGCAGCGGGCGATCCATCTCGCGCGCCTTCTGCATGTACATCTTGGCGGCGATATGCGCCTTCTTGTCCAGCTGCGCCTTTTCCAGGCTGACATCGGGCGTGCGGTGATAGCCCATCGTGTATTGCCGGTCCTCATCTAGGAACAGCTCGTAGAGCCGCCGCGTGAGGTTGTAGGTATGCTCGGCATTCTTGCGTGCCTTGCTACGCAGATTGACGCTGTCGGCCTTCGCTGCGGCCTTTTGCGCCAGCCGCTTGAGCGGACCCTGCGGCTGCAATGCCCGATCGCCATGCGCCTTGGACTGCGCTGTTACGAACAGGATCAGGTCGCGCAAATCGTGCGGTTCCTCGATATCCATCCAGCCCCACATAAAGGCCTCGGCGGCACCGAGTTGCGGATAGCGGGCGATGTGCTTGGAGGCCCTCTTGTCCGACAGGCGAACGATCAGCGGCTGGTCGCCCGTTTCCGGCGTTCCGCCACCCGGTCCGTATTCGTAAGTCTTGCCATCGTAATCGACGATAATGAGCTGACCGGCACGGATCAGCTTCTTGAGCATCTTGTCGAGCAGCCACATGAGTGGGCCATCTCCCCCTGTTCAACTTTGTCCGGCAGGGTTTGCAGACGGGCTTGCAGACTGTCAATCGCCCGATAGGATCATCGGTCGAAGGGGAGTGACCGTGGCGGAGAACAAGACCAAGCCGACCGATGTCAGCGTCGAAGCCTTCATTGAGGCAGTTGAGCATCCCGGCAAGCGCGAGGATGCGATGGTCATGGATGCTCTGTTCCGCAAAGTGACAGGCGTGGAACCGGTCATGTGGGGCCCCACGATCATTGGCTATGGTGCCTACGAATACGAGACCGATGCCGGGCGCAAGGGCGAAATTTGCCGCGTCGGCTTCTCGCCTCGCAAGGCCAAGCATTCGCTCTATCTGCTCAATTGCGGCAAGGATGGCGACCAGGCGCCTTTCATTGCACTACGCGAGAAGCTCGGAAAGTACTCCAAGCCCGGCGGCTGTATCTACGTCAACAAGCTGGCCGATATCGATCTCGATGTGCTCGAGCAGATGGTTGCGATGAGCTGGAAGAACTCGCTCGAACGCTGGCCCGAAGAAGGCTGATCAGATCCCCGCATACCATTGGTAGCCGGCGCGATCCTCCCAATAGCCGCCTCTGCCGCCCTCGATATCGTCGAGGCTGGCGACCAGTTCGACCCCGGTCAGATACTTGGCGTGCTTGTAGCCAAGCTGGCGTTCGAGCCGCAGGCGCAAGGGAGCGCCGTTGAGGACGGGCAAGGCCTCGCCATTAAGCTGGTGTGCCACCACAGTCTGCGGGTGGAAGGCATCGTCCATGTCGCAACTCTCGTAATAGTCCGCGCCATTGAGATTGTCGGCGCAACGGAAGACGGCGAAGCGCGCGCCTTCCTGCACGCCGGCCATTTCGAGGATGCTCGACAATTGCGGCCCGGTCCATTCACCGATCGCGCTCCAGCCTTCCACGCAATCGTGGCGGGTGATCTGGGTGCGCTGGGGGAGGGCGCGGATTTCGTCCATCGAAAGGGACAGCTCATTGTCGACCAGCCCGGTGATCGACAGCCGCCAATCGGCAAAGCCGTTTGCCGCCGAAGCGCGATAGGCATCGCTGTCCACTTCGAGGCTACCATTGCCACGGAAGAAGGGCGAGATATCAGCCCGCGTGAATTCGGGTGCCATGGTGATCCGCCCGACGCCGAGCGCCCGGTGGATGCCGCGGTGCCAATTGCCGGCGGTCTCGACCAGCGATCCGAAGATCTTGCTATCGCTGATGGCATCGCAGCCGGCAACAAAGGTCGCGCCGAGGGCGACGAGGAAATTACGCCTCTTCATCGATCTTCCCTCCCGTAATCATGTCGCGGACCTGCTTGATCGGTCCGGAAAGCAGCACCAGCGCGATATGCACCACGAAGAATGCCAGAAGCAGGAAGGCGCAGATGAAGTGTATCGAGCGTGCGCTCTGCCTGCCGCCCAGGAGGTCCCCCAGCCACGGAACGGCTGCTTCGGCACCGGGGCTCATCACCATGCCGGTAAAGATCATCAGTGGCAGGACCACGAAGATCACTCCCGAATAGGCGACCTTCTGCAGGAAGTTGAATTTCACGCCTTCGTGTTCGAAGTTGAATTTCAGGTGCTCGACAATGTCATGCCAGACATTCTTCGGTCTCCATTCGGCCAGCTTCGTGAACAGGTCGCGGCGGAAATGCCCGTTCATCAGCGCGCGGACCATGAAGAAGAGCAGGCCGAGCGCGAAGACCCAGGCGAAGATCACATGCCAGTCGCGTGCCGTGGCGAGGCTGTAATGACCGGGTATGGTCGCCCAGCCGGGGAAGCGCGGCACTTCGAGCCAGGCATGCTCTGATGCAAAGCCCCAATCGCCCCAGTACAGGCGGCGATGGCCGTTCGAGATGTTCAGCCCCGACATGAACAGGATCGTGACCGAGACCACGTTCACCCAGTGCCAGATGCGCGTGCTGAGCGCGTGCTTCTTCCTCGGCTTTTTAGGTTTGCTTGCCATTAGCTATCCTCTCCGCGGGCAAGGTAAAGCACGTCGCGCGGCTGCGACAACAGGTGCTGGCCGGAATCGACATAGAGCGACGAACCGTTTGCCAGCGGGCCTTCCGCCAGGAACAGCGCCGCATCGGCGACTTCGCGGGCGCTGGTACGGCGCTCGAGCAGGTTCATGCGGTGCGAGGTCTCGGCCTCCGCATGTGACTGATCGTGGCTGGCCAGGATCGCTCCGGGCGCCAGGCGATAGACGCGATCGTCCTTGCCGGTCGACATGGCGAGCATCTGCGCCGCCCCGTCGACCGCGAACTTGCTCATCGAATAGGAGAAGAAATCGGGATTGGGGTTCTCCATCTTCTGGTCGGTAAGCTGGATCACCCGGCGTCCCGCACGCGACCGTGCCGAGGCGAGAAAAGCCTGTGCCATGAGCATGGGTGTGGTTGCATTGACCTGCATGGACAGGCTGTTCGTCGCCGGATCGAGAGCGGTTACCGAATCCTCGCTAAAAATCCCGGCATTGTTCACCAGCGCCCGCCAGTCGAGGAGCCGCGCGGCAATTTCTTCGACCATGGCGACGGCAGCATCGCCATCGGCCAGATCGCAGCGGACGACTTCGGCACTGGGAAGATTCCGGGCAAGTTCGTCGGCCTCTTCGCACGAACGATGGCAGTGGATCACGACATGCCATCCCGCTTCACCGAAGCGCCGCGTCATGGCGGCGCCGATGCGCTGCGCGCCGCCAGTGATGAGTACCGCTTTGGTCATAGTCACCGTCTGTGGACTTTCTTTGCCATGCTTTCCAGTTTGCTCCGGTCAAAAGAGAAAGCCGATGCCTGCCGATATCCCGGACAAAGTCATTGTGCCCGCTCGGGCATCGCCATAGGATATGGACAAAGGGCGGCCATGGAAGGGGTGCCCGGAGGGAAAGGGACATTGATGAAAGCTTGGAAGGCTCTGGCCGCCGTGTCGGCATTTGCGCTTTGTGGAGGTATTGCAACGGCGCAGGACGCACCGCCGTTCCAGGGCGTGGAACTTGAAGGTACCCACTGGCAATACGACACGGATGAGGCTTCCGTGGATGTGGAAGTCATCGCCCGCGGGATCAACTATCCTTGGGGCATGGCCTGGACACCCGAAGGCGACATATTGGTCAGCGAACGCAATGAGGGCGTCCTGCGCGTCATCCGTAATGGCGAGCTCGACCCGACGCCGATCACCGGACTGCCCGACATGTTTATCGTCGGCATTTCCGGCATTTTCGACATCGCCCTGCATCCCGATTTCGCGGAAAACAGGCTGGTCTATTTCGCCTATTCCAAGCCCGATCCGGACGTCCCGCAAAGTGCGGCTTTGGCCGTGGCGCGTGGCCGTTGGGATGGCGGCAGCACGCTTGCCGATGTCGAGGATATCTTCATTACCGACACTTGGTATGGCGGCGCGCCCGTCCCCGAAAAGTGCTGCGGGCAGGGTCCGGCTTTCGGGTCTTTCGGCGGGCGCATCCTGTTCGATCCGGACGGCTATCTCTTCGTCACCAGCGGCGATCGCAATTGGGGCGAGATGGTTGCCGACACCTCCAAGCATTTCGGCAAGATCCTGCGCCTCAACGATGATGGCAGCGTGCCCGAAGGCAATCCCTGGGTCGGCGTGGAAGGCCATGCTCCTGAAGTGTGGTCGACCGGCCATCGCAACCAGCTCGGCCTCACCTTCAACACATTCACCGGCGAGATCTGGGAAAGCGAATTCGGTCCGCGCGGCGGGGACGAAGTCAACCGCATCCTGCGCGATGGCGATTATGGCTGGATCTCGGTGACGCAGGGCTTCCACTATGACGGGCAGCAGCAGGAATTCATCCGCAATCGCCCCGGCGTGATCGATCCGGTGCTGGTCTATGGCCCGCCTTCGCTCAATCCGGGCAATCTGGAATTCTATTCGGGTGAGAACATGCCCGAATGGACGAGCGACCTGTTCCTCGCCAGCTTCAGCCAGGGCATCCTTCGCTACGACACGGACCAGCTGGGAATGCCGATCGGCGAGCCCGAACACCTGTTCCAGGATCTGGGGCAGCGCTGGCGCGATGTGCGCACCGGCCCGGACGGTAATCTCTATCTGCTCAGCGACATGGCCGATGGCGTGGTGCTGAAGATCAGCCCGAGCGAATAGCGCTCATTCCCTCTCGGGCACGTTTGCCCTGAGTTCGTCGAGCCAGACATCGGCCACGGCATCGGACGGTGCGCGCCAGTCCCCGCGCGGGGAGAGTGCGCCGCCGCTCGAAACCTTGGGGCCGTTGGGAATGGCGCTGCGCTTGTACTGGCTGAACTGGAAGAAGCGGACGAGGAAGTTCTCCAGCCACTTGCGGATGGTCGGGAGGTCGTACTCATTGCGCGCATTTTCGGGGAAGAAGGCCGGCCAGTCGCCGCGCTCGACATCGCGCCAGGCATGCCAGGCCATGAAGGCCACCTTGGAAGGCGGCAGGCCCCAGCGCATGATGTTGTGCAGGAAGAAGTCGTTGAGCTCGTAAGGGCCGACCTTGGCTTCGGTGCTCTGCACTTCGCCGTTTTCGCCCACCGGCACCAATTCGGGCGTGATCTCTGTATCGAGCACGGCCTGCAGGATCGCATCGGTCTCATGCGTGAACTGTTCTGAACGGATCGCCCAGCGGATCAGGTGCTGGATCAAAGTCTTGGGCACGCCGGCATTGACCGCGTAATGGCTCATCTGGTCGCCCACGCCATAGGTGCACCAACCCAAGGCCAGTTCGGACAAATCGCCCGTTCCGATCACGAAGCCACTATGCTGCCCGGCAAGGCGGAACAGGTAATCCGTGCGCAGGCCCGCCTGCACGTTCTCGAAAGTCACGTCATAGACGGGTTTCCCGTCGGCGAAGTCATGCCCGATATCCTGCAGCATCTTGGTCGATGCCGGGCGGATATCGATTTCCTCCGCATGGACGTGGAACTTCTCCATCAGCCCCCATGCATTGGATTTTGTGTGATCGGTCGTGCCGAAGCCGGGCATGGTATAGGCGCGGATGGTGTCGCGCGGCAGGCCGAGCCGGTCGCAAGTCTTGGCCGCGACGATCAGCGCATGCGTTGAATCGAGACCGCCCGAAATTCCGATGACGAGGCTCTTGGGTTTCGTCGCCTCAACCCGGCGCATGAGGCCGTCGACCTGGATGTTGAACGCCTCGTAGCAATCCTCGTCGAGCTTGTGCTCGCGATCAGGCACGAAGGGGAAGCGCGCAATCGGGCGGGTGAGGCCGATCTCGCCGTGATGCGGGAAATGCGGCATCGCAATCGTGCGGAAGCTCTTTTGCGGGCGCCCGGCATGTTCGACCGCATCGTCGAAGGTCTTGAGGCGGATGCGGTCGCCGACGATGCGCTGGCAATCGACATCGGCCACGCACAGTTCGGGGTGGCGGCGGAAGCGTTCGCTTTCGGCCAGCAATTCACCCAGCTCGTAGATCATGCCCTGTCCGTCCCAGGCATGGTCGGTCGTGCTTTCGCCATGGCCGGCGGCGGAATAGACATAGGCGCAGGCGAGGCGGCTGGAGGAAGAACGCACCAGCAGGTGTCGCTCATCCGCCTTGCCGATGACGATGTTGGAGGCGGAGAGGTTGGCGCAGATTGTCGCGCCTGCCAGCACGCCGTCTATCGAGGGCGGGGCGGGGGACCACATGTCCTCGCAGATCTCGACATGCAGCTTGAAGTCGCGGTTCTGCGTCGAGGCGAATACGAGGTCGCTTCCGAAGGGCGCTTCGAGGCTACCCACCTTTATCGTCTCGCCAATGACATTGCGGCCATGGGCGAACCATCGCTTCTCGTAGAACTCGCGGTAATTGGGCAGGTAGGACTTGGGGACGACGCCGAGCAGCTTGCCCGCGGCAATCACCAGCGCGCAATTGTAGAGCTGGTTGTTGGCCAGCAGCGGCGCGCCGATCAGCAGGACGGGCGAGAGGTCACGGCTCGCCTTGACCACTTCGCCCACCGCCTGCTCGACGCGGGCGAGGAAGGCCGACTGCATGACCAGATCGTCGAGCATGTAGGAGGAGAGGCAAAGCTCGGGATAGATGAGCAGGTCGACATGCGCTGCATGCGCGCGCCGAGCTTCGTCCACGATCGCCTTACAATTATGGCCAATATCGGCGGTGCGAACTTCGGGTGTGCTCGTCGCCACACGAACATAGCCGTGGCGGTGCATGTCGAAGAAGCTGTGCGTCTCCTTGCTCACTTTCTGCCCAACCTCGGCCCCCTTGTGTGCGGGTTCCAGCCAGTCCGCCGGGTCGCAAATTCCGAGTTCGGCAAGCCGCTTTTGCACCGGTGCACGCGGGATCTTGCCTTTTGCCTCCCAGCCATAGACGGTGCGGCTGGGCCACGGTTTGGGGATACCGAAGCGCGCGCCGAACTCCTCCGCCGAGAGGGGAGGATCCTGCGCCTCGCGCCAGGCGCGCAATTTCTGTCCTGCCAAATGCATGTATCTTGTGTATCCCAAAAGGATACTTGATGCAATGCGAAATCCGGCTTGCTTGGCGCTTCGGGGAAGGGCAAACGCCGGCCAATGGAAGGAAAGCCTAGCACTTTCGGGCCTTTGCGCCACCGCGCCTTTGCCGTGCTGGTGACGGGCAGCCTGCTCGCCAATCTCGGCAATACCATCCAGTCCGTGGGCGCAAGCTGGCATTTGACCGAGTTGGGACAGCCTGCAGACGTCGTCGCTTTGGCGCAGACCGCCTACAATCTGCCCATCATGCTGCTGGCGCTTCCGGCCGGGGCATGGTCCGACATGGTGGACAAGCGCCGCCTGCTGCTCATCTCGCTCCTGGTCATGCTTGCCGCATCGCTGGTTCTGGCTGCTCTGGTCGCGGTCGATGCAGCGGGGCCTGCTGTGGTGATCCTGCTGACCGCGCTGCTCGCTTGCGGGGTCGCCTGCATCATCCCGGCCGTGGCTTCCTCGGTGAACTTCTCGGTCCCGCGCGCCGAGCTGGCTGCGGCGGTCGCGCTCAATATCCTTGCCTTCAATGTCGCGCGCAGTTTCGGACCGGCACTGGGCGGGGCGATCACCTCCATCGGCGGGGCAAGCGCCGCCTTCATCGCCAATGCCGCGGCCTATCTGGTGGTCATCGCGCTGATCTGGCGCTGGCGCCTGCCCGAAGGAGCGCCCGAACCGCACAAGGGCAGGATCGGCCCGGTCATGTGGGAGGGGCTGCGCCATGCCATGACCTCGCGCGAGATCCGCACGATCATGCTGCGCGCCTTCACCTTCACCTGCACCGGCGCCGCGGCCTGGGCAGTCATGCCGCTTTTCGCCAGCGAGGTGTTGGGCGAAGGCTCCTTCATCTACGGTCTGCTGCTGGCGGCCTTGGGTGTCGGCGCAGTGATCGGCGCGGCCAGCGCGACATGGTTCCGCCACCGCTTTTCGGCAGAGGCGATCACCCGTGGGTCTGGCCTGATTTACGGAACGGGCTGCGTACTGGTCTCGCTCGAGCCGAGCCTGCCCGCGATCATGGCTTTGCTGGTGATGGCAGGGGCGGGCTGGGTGCAGGCGCTGTCAGGCTTTGCCGTCTCCGGCCAGATGTGGTCGCCGGTCCATGTGGTCGGGCGGATCACCGCCATGATCAGCAGCGTAACCTTCGGAGGCATCGCCATCGGTAGCTGGCTGTGGGGCCATTTTGCCGATTCCTGGGGCATTACGATGGCCTTCATGGTTTCGGGCGCGGGGATGATCGTGCTGCCGCTGCTGGGCCTGCTGCTGCCCATGCCAGCCCATCACGGAGCGGAGAAGCCCGCCTAGGCGCCGGACCCATGCGGTTGTTCACGCATTGGTCTTGCATGAGTGACATTCTGAACAACAGCAATCGGCAGGACGGACCCTATTGGCGTTTCATGGCGATGATCGCCACCGGATCGGTGGTCATGCTCGGCCTGATGTATCTCAACACCTATGAAATGAGCCATGTCTTCTGGAGCGAGACGCGCTTCTGGATGACCTTCATCATGGGCGCAGGCATGATGGTGGTCATGCTGCTGTTCATGCTCAGCATGTACCGCAACACGAAAAAGAACCTCATCATCCTCGGTACGGCCGTGGCCGTCTTTGCCGGATCGCTATGGCTGGTGCGCAGCCAGTCCACCATTGACGATGTCGACTATATGCGGGCGATGATCCCGCATCACTCGATTGCCATTCTCACCAGCGAGCGCGCCGGGATCGAGGATCCTCGCGTGCGCGAGCTGGCGGACGGTATCATCGATACGCAAAGACGCGAAATTGCCGAAATGGAGCGGCTGATCGCAGATATCGAGGCAAACGGCGTGCAGCGTGAGGGTGCCGACTAGGCCGCCTCGCGGTCATTACCGATATCGAGGCGTGCGCGGATCGTCGCCTTGGACAGGTCGAGCCCGTAGAGCTTGGCCGCATTGCCGCCGACGATCTTTTGCACCAGGGCCGGGTCCATATGGCCCATCTTGCGCTCGATGGTGGAGACCGAGTTCGGCCAGATACTGTCTGGATGCGGATAGTCGCTCGCCCAGAGCAGGTTTTCCGGCCCCCAGAAATCCGTCAGCGCCATGGTCGTCTCGCTCTGCTGGAACGTGCCATAGACCTGCCGCTTGAAGATCTCGCTCGGCTTCATCTGGTGCGGGATGCCGCCCTTGTCGTCCCAGTAATCGGCACATTCCCAAAGGCGGTGGTGGCGATAGTCGAGCTCTTCCACGACCCAGGGAACCCAGCCCGCGCCGCATTCGGCAATGACGATCTTCATGCCTGGATGGCGTTCGAGGATGCCCCATGCGAACAGGTCGACAAAGGGATCGAGGAACTGCTCGATGAACATCTTGGCGTGGAGGAAAGTCGCGCCGGGAGAGCCCTTATACTTGTCGAAGGCGTCGCCGGCCTTGGGGAACACGGTAACATGGAAGGATAGCACGATGCCGCTTTCTTCCAGCAGCTTCCACAGCGGGTCCCACCGCTTGTCTTCGAGGCGCGGCTCGCACACGGCGATCTGCAGGTTCGCCTGGCGGCATCCGCCCTTCTTCGCCAGCCGTTCCAGCTCGGCAAGAGCGGCTTCAGGATGCGGCGGCAGCATGGCGACGCCAATCAGGCGATCGGGCGCGGCGGTGCAGAAATCCTCGTAGAGCCAGTCATTATAAGCGGCGTAGCAAGCCTGACGGAACGCTTCGTCCTCGGTCTTGATCGAGGTTACCGGCCCGAACACGGCCTGCGCCCAGACGCGATCGCGGTCCATGTCCTCAAGCCGCAACTTTGGATGCCCGGCGCGCAGGGCGGTCGTGTCCTCTACACCGCCGCGGTCATAGGCGGTGAGGATCGGCTTGGGACCGGGGCCGAAACTGAACTTCTTCCCGCTCCAGAAGCCCCAGCTCTGCCCGTCGGCCATCCACAGCGCCATGCCATTGTCCTGCTCGACGATCTGCGGCGTGCGATCGCCCCATTTGCTCGCCATGCGGCTGTTCCACACATCGGCGGGCAGCATGTTGAGATCCAGATGGTCGTCGCAGGAGACGAGGGCGGCTTCGAGCATTGCGGTTCTCTCCGTTCTTATTGACTTTGTCCGTAGCCCATCGCGCGCGCGAGCGCCATGCCCTGTGACATGCAAACGCCGCCCTCCTTGCGGAGAGCGGCGTCCTGCTGTGATCTGTTGCTGGATTAGCGGCAGTAGGCTTCGCCGCGATCGATTTCGCGGCCCAGCAGGCCACCGATCGCCGCACCAAGCACCGTGCCTACCGTGCGGTCGCCGTCGGTATCGATGGCGCGGCCGACCAGCGCACCGCCTGCAGCGCCAATGATAAGGCCGGTCGTGCCATCGTCGCGTTCGCAGTGATAGCGGCCATTCTCGCCGCGCCAGACGCGTGTGTCGCGGGTGACGCGGCGCGGTTCGATATAGCGGCCGCGATCGTCATAGATGCTGGCGCGCTGCTGGTCGCGATAGCCATGTGCCGGAGCGTGCGCGGGCGGATCCGCCAGGGCCGGGCCTGCGGGCAGGGCCAGCGTCGCGGCGGCGAGGGTGAGGAGTGTTTTTCGCATGATCTGAACCTCTCGATTCCGGTTGCTGTTATGTCCGGAACTCGCAGGCTCGTTCAGCGATCCCCAACCTCCGATGAACAGCTTGTCGTAATGCGGTTTTAAGGATGAATGGTTCGCCATAAGCGGTGAATGGCATGTTCGGGGGCATCAGCCGTCGAGCTTCGCCTGGAGCTTAGCGCGTAGCTTTTCCGCCAGCAAATCGAGTTCGCTGATCGCGCGGAGCAGGCCGTCATCCTGCGGGGTAGATGTGCCCCAGATCGCCTCGAAGATCCTGGCCATCGACCAATCGGGCAGTCCTTCCTCGACCTGTTCGAGCATGTCGCCTGCCTCTGCTTTGCCTTCCTCGATCACGCGGTAGAACCAGCCGCAGCGGCCGGTTTGCACGATCCGCTTCACCATCTTCCTTTCGCCAAAGCGATGCTCGATCTTCCAGCAGGGTTGGCGCGGCTGGCAGGCCTCGATCAGGGCGGTTCCGAGACGGTAACGCGCGCCGAGTGCCACATCGGCCTCGACAATGCCGACGATGGAGAGGTTTGTGCCGAAAGCGCCGGGCTGGTCGAGCAGCGCGTGGTCGCCGATCTGGCTGCGCCACCAGGCATGATGATCGTACGGATAATGGTGCAGCGCCATGTCCGGCCCGCCATGATGGACAAGGTCAGCCTGTTCGTCGCCTGCAAGACCCAGCGCGGTGACGATGACCTTGCCCGAAAGCGGCTGCTTTGCGATGGCACTCGTCTCTTCGCCGCGGAAGGGGATGGGATGCGCGGCGCACAGGGCCTCGACGGACCAGCTCATTCCGCGGTCTTCCGCACAGTCAGGGCGATCCACGGACGAAGCACCTTGTCCATGCCGCCATCCTGGTAATCGAGCGCTTCGATGATCTCCCAATCGCGCGCTTCGTAAAGCGCCATGAGGTCTTCTCGCGGCTGGAAATTGTACAGCCGACCGAAGTCGTCGCGATGCTCGCCAATGCCGAGCTTGAAATTGGCGAAGAAGATGCCGCCGGGCTTGAGCGCATGTTCGACCCGCGCAAGGACATCGGCGAGGCCGGCAAGCGGCTGGTGGTGGATCGAGGCATGCGCCCAGATGCCATCATATTGGTTCTCGGCTGCGAGTTCGCCGAACTGCATCACCCTTGCCGGACGACCCAGTTTTTCCTCCGCCAGCGCAGCCATCGCCGGCGTGCCGTCTGTCGCATCGACCCGGAAGCCCTTGCTCTCCATCCGCGCCGCATCGCGCGCATCGCCGCATCCAAGATCGAGGATCAGCGCGCCGGGTTCGAGGCGTGCGAGGAATGGATCAAGGAACTTGGAATATTCGTATGGGAAGGCCGCCGCCCATTCGCGGGCGCGGGTCTGGTAGAAGGCCTGCGTATCGGGATCGATCTGCGCCTTCTCGCTCATCTAGTCCTTCGCTTCGGCTGCGGCGGCCTCGCGGTCACGCTCCGCGCGACTCTTCTTTTGCGCGGCGGTCTTGAGCTGGCCGCAGGCGGCATCGATATCGCGCCCGCGCGGGGTGCGAACAGGCGCCGAAATGCCGCCTTCGAAGACAATGTTGGAGAAGGACCTGATCCGCTCGGGCGTCGAGCATTCGTATGGAGCACCCGGCCAGGGATTGAACGGGATGAGGTTGACCTTGGCAGGCAGCTTGAAGGCTTTCAGCAGGCGGACAAGTTCGCGTGCATCCTCATCGCTGTCATTCTTGTCCTTGAGCATGACATATTCGAAGGTGATCCGGCGGGCGTTGGAGGCGCCGGGATAATCGGCGCAGGCCTGCAGCAATTCCTCGATGCCGTACTTCTTGTTGATCGGCACGATCTCGTCGCGCACATCCTTGGTCACCGCATGCAGCGACACGGCCAGGTTGACGCCGATCTCTTCGCCGCAGCGTTCCATCGCCGGGACAACACCGCTGGTCGAGAGGGTGATGCGGCGCTTGGAGAGGGCGAGGCCGTCGCCATCCATGACGAGTTGCAGCGCACCCTTCACATTGTCGAAATTGTAGAGCGGCTCGCCCATGCCCATCATTACGATATTGGTGAGCAGACGTCCGTCCGCGGTATATTCGGACTCGGTTTCCTCGTCGGGCATGTCCATCCGGCCCTTGGGCCATTCGCCCAACGTATCGCGCGCGAGCATGACCTGGCCGACGATCTCGCCCGGCGTGAGATTGCGCACCAGGCGCATCGTGCCGGTATGGCAGAAGCGGCAATTGAGCGTGCAGCCGACCTGCGAGGAGACACATAACGTGCCCCGGTCCGCATCGGGAATGAAAACCATCTCGAAGTCATGGCCGTCGGCGGTGCGCAACAGCCATTTGCGCGTCCCGTCCGAGCTATGCTGCGCCTCGACCACGTCCGGGCGACCGATCACGAAGCGTTCGGTTAGCCACGGGCGCATGGTCTTGGCGATATCGGTCATCGCCTCGAAATCGGTCACGCCGCGATGGTATAGCCAGTGGAACACTTGCTTGGCGCGCAATTTGGCCTGCTTGGCGTCTAGACCCGCCTCGCCAAAAAGCTCCGCAATGCGCTTCCTCGGCAGGCCGATCAGGTCCACGCGTCCGTCTTCGCGCGGCGTGATGTCACGCGCCACGGGAACCGGGTCGATCTGCCCGGGGATACTCATCAAGTCGGTGTCTGCCATGATTGGCGGCGCATATAGTGCAGGAGCGCCGGTTTAGCTAGTCGATTGGCTGGCCGAACATCACCCGGTGCCCGTCCGGCGTGCGCACACCCATTTCGCGCATGCCCCAGGGCCGGTCCTCGGGGCCGAAGATCACGTCCACTTGTTCAAGATCGATTTCTTCGGCGAGAGCGTCGAGATCATCGAATTCGATATATCCGAAATACTGGTGGTCACCGAGATCGGGGATGGGTGGGGCGCCCGGGCAGGAGCCGAGCATCACCGTGCACGGCCCGCGATGGACAAAGACCCAGCCATCGAGGTCGGTGCGGTCATCGAACTTGAGCGCCTCTATCCACCAGCGAGCGGTCTTGTCCGCATCGGGAACGGCAAGGACGAAGCTGCTTGCGATGATGGCTGGCCGTGTCATGCGATCCTCCGTCGAATTGTTGGCAATATACGGTGATTTGAGCGGAACCTCCAATTTGGCTGTCGAGCTGTGTCACATCTCGGACAGGATGAGTTTTCCGACCGCTGATAGGGTTCGTGTCAGCTCTTGCTCGCTCGAGTTATCGCTCGTCCGACACACTTGATCGTGCAAATATGTTGCTAAAAAACAACGGTTTAGTTGTTGTGGGAGGTTCAGGAAACTTCTCCGCATTCCCAACCATTGCAGCATCCCGGACGCGGCAGATCCGCGTCCCGAATGACAGAATGGAGTTTGCAATGACCAAGGGTTTCGCAGCAATTTTCGCCAGTGTTTCGGCCATCGCCATCGCAGTGCCGGCAGCCGCGCAGGACGGTTCGGACTATAACGGGCCGCGCGCCGAGGTTCTTGCCGGCTATGACACGATGCGCCCCGGCAGCTCGACCGATATCGACAATGCCGATGACCTCGACCAGTCGATCGACGGCATTACCTATGGCGTGGGCCTTGGATATGACTTCCAGCTGGGTAATGTGGTTCTCGGCGTCGAGGGCGAACTCATGCAGTCCGAAGCAGCGACCGATTTCGACACGACCGGCTTTAGCGATTTAGGCGTCGGCAATGTCGAGTCCAACCTCGATCTCTATGTCGGCGGTCGCGCCGGTTTCCTCGCCGGTCCGCGGACGCTGCTCTATGCCAAGGGAGGCTACACCAATGCCTCGCTGGACGTGCTCGCTACCGATAACGTCTCCGATGCCCTGACCGATGTCGACCTCGATGGCTGGCGCGTGGGCGCAGGCGTGGAGCAGAGCCTGGGCGGCGGACTCTTCGTAAAGGGCGAATACCGTTATTCGAATTATGAGGAAGGCGAGGTCGAAGCACCGAGCGGAATGGAAAGCGATCGTTTCGATGTCGACCTCGATCGCCACCAGGTCGTCGTGGGCTTCGGCGCACGCTTCTGACGCGCTTTCGGGCTATGAAATCAAGCGGGCCGGGGGAGCGATCCTCCGGCCCGATTTGCGTCAGCCATTGGCACAGCCGAGGCTGGCGGCGTCGAGCGCGGTGGCGGCCCCCTCGAGGCTGTAGCGGTCGGTGAAGCGCCTGCCCGAAGTGTCTATGGTGGAAATGCTCATCCGGCTGGCCGCGCGCATCTGCGCGACAATGGCGGCATCGTCCTGGCGGTTGGCAGCCCATGCATCGCTGCCATTACTCTCCAGCTGGAAGGACCTGTTGCCCACGCTTAGGCGGATCGTACTGCCTTCGCGCGAGGAGCGAGACAGGCGGAAATAGACCTGTCCGCGCAACTGCCTGTCGGGCCATGTCCCGATGGAGGCATAAGGATCGGTCTCGCGGGAATTGCGGCTCTCTTCTGCAGCGGCGATGGCATAGCAAAGCGGCACTTGGGGATCGCGGAACGCGCCCCAGTCGGAAAACACGCCCAAGCTCTCGCGCGCCGCCAAAGGCGTGGCCACCAAGCTTGCCAATAGTGCCCCAAATATCGCGCCTCTCGCCATGCGGCCTGTTAGCAAGAGGGAGTGGCAGCGCCAAACCCGAAAAATCGTATAATCGGCATACGATTTCGTCCGAAACTACCTTGTAAATCTGCCGTTCATCCCCACATAGAGTGGGACGGATTTCCAAAAGAAAAAAGTCAAATGCATGCTCTGTTTCGCTTTCTAAACAAGGCGATTCCGGGCAGGTTCGTCATACGTGCAAGAAAAGGGGAGGGGGACTTGGATTTTCTAGCAGATCACAACTTGCCATTCGCTCTCGCATTGGGCGCGATGTTGTTGCTTGCGATCCTGCAACTGGTCGGATTGGGAGATTTCGGTACCGATACCGATCTCGATCTCGACCTGGATCCGGATGTCGACGGCGCGACGGGCCTCATGGGTGGGATCACGACCTTGCTGGGGATCGGCCGCGTGCCGTTCTTCATCTGGCTGATCGTTTTCCTGTTCCTGTTCTCTGCGATTGGCATCAGCATCCAGGGTCTGGCGGAAAGCCTTACCGGCGCTCCGCTCTATACCTGGCTTGCCGTTGTCCTTTCACTGGGAGCGACGCTGCCCGTCACCGCCACGCTGGTGCGGCCGCTCGCACGGATCATGCCGCAGGACGAAACAAGCGCGGTCGGGCTCGACAGCCTGGTCGGCCGCCGCGCGGAGATCACCACGGGACGCGCAGCGGCGGGTTATCCGGCGCGCGCCAAGGTGCGCGATCGCCACGGCCACACGCATTACGTGATGGTCGAACCGCACGAGCAATCGAGCGAAATTCACGAGGGCGAACAGGTGCTGCTGGTGCGCCGCGAAGGCCAGACCTTCTTCGGCATGCCACTTTCCGAGCGCAAGCTCGCGCCCATTGCCTGAAACACGAACACTGATTGGGGGATGCAATGTTAGAAGTATTGAACAACAATGTGGTGATTTATGGCGGGGCGGGAATAATCGCCTTCTTCGCCATCATCATCTTCCTGACCAAGCTCTATCGCCGCGCCAGCAAGGAAATCGCCTTCGTGCGAACCGGTGTCGGCGGGGAGAAGGTGGTCATGAATGGTGGCGCCCTGGTGCTGCCGGTCTTCCACGAGACCATGCCGGTCAACATGAACACGCTGGTTCTCAGCGTTATTCGTCGCGACGGTGAGGCGCTCATCACGCTCGACCGCTTGCGGATCGACGTGAAGGCGGAATTCTATGTCCGCGTGAAGCCCGATAGCGAGGCAATCGCCATGGCCGCGCAGACGCTCGGCCAGCGGACGATGCAGCCCGAAGCCCTGAAGGACCTTGTCGAAGGCAAGTTCGTCGATGCGCTGCGCAGCGTTGCTGCCGGCATGACGATGAACGAGCTGCATGAGCAGCGCGCCGACTTCGTCCAGAAGGTGCAGCAGGTCTCGTCCAACGACCTCGCCATGAACGGCCTGGAACTGGAATCGGTCAGCCTGACCGGTCTCGACCAGACCAGTATCGAGCACTTCAACGCCAATAACGCCTTCGACGCCGAAGGCCTGACCAAGCTGACCGAGCAGATCGAGGCGCGCAAGAAGCTGCGCAACGATATCGAGCAGGACACGCGGGTTCAGATGGAGACGAAGAACCTCGAGGCCGATACCAAGTCCTACGAAATCGGGCGTGACAAGGAATATGCCCGGCTCCAGCAGGAACGCGAAGTCGAAGTGAGGCGTGCCTCGCAGACGTCCGAGATCGCCCGTGAACAGGCCGAACGCCAGCGCGAAGCCGATGGTGCACGGATCGAAGCGAAGAAGCTTGTCGACGCACAGCAGATCGAAGCCGACCGGCTGGTGGAAGAGGCAAGGATCGACCAGGTCAGGGCTCTCGAAATCGCCCGGCAGGAACAGCAGATCGCGGTGCAGAACAAGAGCCGCGAGGAAAGCCAGGCCAAGGCCGAAGCCGATGCGGCTCGCGCCAAGGCGGTCGCCGCCGAGGAGCAGGTCACGACCAGCCGCGAAAGCGAGGTTGCAGAGCGTTTGAAGAAGATCGAACTGATCGAGGCTGCCAAGGTGGCCGAGCGCGATGCGATCAAGATCAAGGTCGAGGCACAGGCGGAAAAGGACGCGGCGAATAACCGCGCCGAGGCCGTCCGTCTCGAAGCACGCGGCGATGCCGATGCCGAGATGCTGCGCGCCGAAGCAGACCGTGTCCGTTTCGAAGTCGAAGCGGCTGGCCAGCGGGCGATCAACGAGGCTGCGAACATCCTCTCGATGGACCAGATCTCGCTGCAGACCAAGATGGCGCTGCTCAAGGTGCTGCCGGAAGTGATCCGCGAAAGCGCGAAGCCGATGGAAGCGATCGATTCGATCAAGATCGTCCAGGTGGATGGTCTGACCAATGGCGGCAAAAGCGGTGGTGCCGGAAGCGGCGCACCCATCGGAGGCACGGGCAACCTTGCAACCGACGCCGTTTCGGCAGCCCTTGCCTATCGCGCGCAGGCTCCTGTGCTCGACGGGCTGATGAAGGAGCTGGGGCTCGACGGGTCCTCGCTCGGCAAGATGGTCGAAGGTGCGGCTGAGGGAACCTACGTTCCCGAAGTGGCTCCCGAGGAAGCCAATGACGACGGTGAAGAGGCTCCCGAAGCCGATGCTCCGAAGGACGAAGGCGACGCCAAGAAGGGCTGATCACGGCCTCGAACCAATGAGAAGGGGCGCGGAGCAATCCGCGCCCTTTGTCGTTTCAGCCCTCGAGCAGGTCCAGATAGGCGACCACGTCATTGTCGGTAGCAAGGAACAGGCCTTGCTGCACATCCTCCGGCTGGCTGGCGGCAATCCGCATGGCTTCCGAGAGCGGGCCGTAGAACAGCGTCTCCGCCGCGCCGCCCTCGGTCGCATCGCTGAGGTGATAGAGCCGCACGCTGGTGTCCTGCGAAGTCGTGCGCATCAGCCGGCTTCCGGGTAGGAAATCGCCACCACTTCCCATTCCTTCTCGCCGCCGGGCAAGCGCACGGTCCGCAAATCGCCCACCTGCGCGCCGCGGAGCGCCCTCGCGATGGGGGAGGACCAGCCGACGCGGTTCTCGCTCGCATCCTGTTCCTTGTCGCCGACGATGGTGAGCGTGCGTTCCTCGTCATCCTCATCCGCAATGGTCACCGTGGCACCGAAGAAGACGCGGCTCTTGTCCGGCTGTTGCGCCGGATCGATAACCTTGGCGAACTTCATCACCTTGGCGAGGAAGGCCAGTTCGCGGTCGATCTCGCGCATGCGCTTGCGGCCATAGAGATAGTCGCCGTTTTCCGACCGGTCGCCATTGCCCGCTGCCCAGCTGACGATTTCCACGATCTCCGGGCGTTCCGTGCCAAGCAAATGGTCGTAACGCGCACGAAGCGCGGCCAGCCCTGCCGGGGTGATGGGGTTGGACTTATCGGGAACGGACATTGGTAAATTTATACGACTAATTAACTACATTTGCACAGAATTGCAGGATGAACGCAGTCAGGCCAGAAGTTCCTCTCGAAGACGACGCTTGCCGCCGTGACTATCGGCGTGCGCTGTTGTCCTTGCCCAGCGCGATCATGCTGCCCAATGGCGAATTTCCCTGCAGCCTCGAGGATCTCTCGCTTGGCGGTGCGCGCATTCGCGCCGAGCGTGAGATGATAAGCGGCGATGCGCTGTGGCTCAAGCTGGACAAGCTTCGGGTCTTTGGAATCGTCAGGTGGGTGAAGGAAGACGAGTACGGCGTCGAGTTCGAAGAAAAGTTGCCGAAGACACTTGTCATGCAGATGCAGGGCCATGCCGTAGATCCGGAGGAGTACGAGGCTGTTCAGGCCATGCTGATGGCACGAAACTGGGTGATTGGCGATGGCCCGGCGGCGAGGACGCGCAGCATGCGGCTGCGCGATGTCATCGGTCCTCAGAAGCAATTCTCCATACCCGAGCCGGAGCCTGCCGCCGTCGAAGATGGCGACGCCACGGGGGATGGCGACGAGGCAGTTCTGATACGGGGCTTGCGCAGGCAATCGCATGAAGAAGAAGGCGGCAGGCGCTGGCGAAGCATTCTGCTACTGGCGCTCGCAGCAATTGTCGGCGCGACGATTGGCATTGGCAGCCTGTTCTTCGGCTGAACGGATAGGCTAGCGCAGGAAATCCCTCAGGTCGCGGCTGCGGCCCGCCTCTTCCGGGTAGAGCCGTTCATAGACCACGGCATTTTCGAGTACGCGCTGGACGTAGTTCTTGGTCTCGAAAAAGCCGATCTTTTCTATCCATTCGGGCCAGGAGATCGACCCGGTGCGCGGATCGCCATTCTCGCGCAGCCAGCGGTTCACATTGCCGGGACCGGCATTGTAGGCCGCCACGGCGAGCGGGTAGGACCCGTCATAATTCGCCAGTAGCCGCTCGATATGGTTGGAGCCGAGCTGCATCGCGTAGGTCGGATCGCTCATCAGCCGGTCGGCGGAGAAAGGCACGCCTGCGCGGCGCGCTTCCTCACGCGCCGTGGCGGGCATGAACTGCATCAACCCGCGCGCGCCCGCATGGCTGATCGCATTGGCGGCAAACTGGCTTTCCTGCCGCGCGACGGCGTGGATCATGGTCCAGTTCGTGCCGGGAGGGGTCTGCAGGCGCGGATAGGCAATCTGCGTGAAGCCCTCATGCCCGTCGGACATGGCCGCTTCGCCGAGGATCACGGCAAGATCTCGGCGACCGATCTCGCGCGCGAGGTCGGCAACGAGCAGGTGCTCGTCCAGGCTTTCCGCCTGGTCGGCAATGGCGCGATAGAAGCGGATGCCGGTGGCCCACGGCGCGTCGCGGGCGACTTCGCTGACCGCCTGCGTGAGCGGGGCAGACATGAATTGCGCGCGTTCGGGCGCTTCATGCGTTGCCTCGGGAGCCTCGGCAAAAGCGGGCAGGTCGCGGCCCATCGCATCGAGCGCAAGCTGGCCGTAGAAACGGTCCGGATAGGCAGCAGCCATTTCGTAATAGCGCGTGGCCTCTGCCGTATCGCCTGCGCGGCTGGCGGCATATCCGGCCCAGTAGAAGCCCTTGCTGCGCGTCTGCGGCGTGCGTGCGGCGGCGCCATAGCGGTAGAAGATCGGTGCGGCCCCGGCGGCATCGCCGCGTTCCCACAGCGCCTTGGTCCCGCCGAGCCACATCAGCGAAGTGTAATCGTCACGCAGCTTGTATTCGCGTAGCGAGACGTCCTCGCCCGGATCGAAAGCATCGTCGATAGAGGCGGCGATCTTCTGGGCATCCTGCGCACCTGCCAGCCGGGCAACGCGCAACAATTCCTCGACCCACAATGTCGCATCGAAAGGTTTGCTGGCAAGCGGCGGGCGATTGGCCAGCATGGCGATTGCCTGGCTGCGGCGGCCATCCTGCCGCAGCTCGCGGCTGCGATTGTAGAGATAGCCCGGATCAGACAGGGCAGTCGGGTCTTCGGTCGCGCCGTCGCCGCCCTGCAGGATCATCAAACGCGCTTCGAACACGCCGCGCTTGGCCAGCGAAACATTGCGCATCTGCCGTGCTGCCGCTTCAGGCTGGCGCTGCCACAAAAGGGCGTCCATCCTTGCATCGTGGTCTGCCTGCGTAATGGCGGCAGCATAATTGCTGGAGATCATCGCCTCGGCGACTTCGCTCATTTCGCCGCCGCGCCATGCCTCGACCGCCATTTGCGTCGCCGCCTCGCGGTCACGGCCCATCAGGGCGAGAGCATAGTGCGCGCGGCTGAAATTGGTAACGGGCGGATAGGCGTCGAAATAGGTCAGCAGCACATCGTTATCGACGAATTCCTTGCGCAGCCGCTCTTCCGCCTGCCCGCGCAGCCGCGTCTCGTCGGGGAAGCCGGGATTTTCGACCAGGAAGCTTGCATATTCCGCGAACGGGCGCTCCGCATCGCGATCGGCATAAAGCTGTTCCCAGCGGGCGATTTCGCGCGCCATCCGGCCCGGACCTTCCGCCACCAGAGAGGCGCGGGCATTGTCCCAATCATGCGCTTCCTGCGCCGATGCGGGGGTGAGCGATGCCAGCGCAGCGGCGATGGCAATTAGGGATGCAGGGCGAACCATGCTGGACATAGTGGCGGGCCTCTCCTTATCAGGCGCTGAATTATCCGGTTAATGACCGTTTCTGTATAGTGAAATCGCCCGATTCCGGGCGAATGCAAGAGGTAGGCACATGTTCTCAGGCTCGATTCCGGCTCTGGCGACTCCTTTTCGCGACGGATCGTTCGATGAGGAGGCCTATCGCCGCTTTGTCGACTGGCAGATCGAGAATGGATCGACCGGCCTTGTTCCCTGCGGCACGACGGGCGAGTCGGCTACGCTCGACAATGACGAGCACCACAAGGTCATCGCCACCTGTGCAGAGCAGGCTGCCGGCCGCGTGCCGGTGATTGCGGGCGCCGGCTCGAACGATACGCAGACCGCACTGTGGCACATCAAGGAAGCGCAGATCGCCGGTGCCGACGCCGTGCTGCTGGTCGCGCCCTATTACAACCGTCCCGGGCAGGTCGGCCTGCTGGCGCATTTCAGCTATCTGGCCGAGCGCAGCGAGCTGCCGATTGTGCTCTACAACGTACCCGGCCGCACGGTGACCGATATCCTCCCCGAAACGGTGATCGAGCTGCATCGCCGTTTCCCGGAAAAGATTGTCAGCCTCAAGGATGCCAGCGGGGACCTGTCGCGCGTCGTCACGCAGCGCATGGGGGCAGGGCCGGACTTCAACCAGCTATCGGGCGACGATCCGCTGGCTCTGGCGGGCTATGTGCTCGGCCAAAGGGGGTGCATTTCCGTGACCGCCAATGTTGCGCCCAAGCTCTGCGCAGACTTCCATACGGCCGCGCTGGCAGGCGATTACGACACCGCGCGCGAGCTGAATGAGCGGCTTTACCCGCTCCATCGCGCCATGTTCGTCGATCCCAGCCCCGCGCCCGCCAAGTACGCACTCAGCCGCCTGCACGATTGGTGGGAGCCCGATGTGCGCCTGCCGATCGTCCCCTGCTCGGAACCGGGCAAGGCGGCGGTCGATGCGGCAATGGAGGCCGCGGGGCTGGTGTAACGGATTTGCACACCTGCTTAAGGCCAACTTGAATCAACGGCCTCCCTTGCGCATGAAGGTGGCATGACGTTCGTTCGATTGCTGGGCGGCCTTGCCGCAACAACCGTACTTTTTTCACAGCCCGCATTGGCCCTTCCAGACGATGCCGCAGCGCTTCGCGAGATCATCGCGACGGAATTTGGCGGCGATGCCAATGCCTATGTCGAGGAGGAGGATGGCGATTTCCGCCGCATGGCCTGCCGCAACAGGGCCGATCTGGTGCAGCAATTGCTCGACGATGGGCTGGTAGCCTCGGACATTCCCTTTCAGACGCGCGAGAGATTCTACGATTGCGCATTCGATGAGGATGGGTGGGATGCGCTTGCCCTGATTATCGAACCCGAAACGCTTGCCATTCTCGAGCGGGAGGCCAGCACTTATGCCTTGCCGCTGCATTATCCGGTCTATGGCGATGATTATAAGGGGACGCGGCTCCTGCTGGAAAATGGCGCGCACCTGATGGACACAAGGAGCTGGACGCAGGGTGTCCTGACCGAGGATGGCCAGCGCCTGCTCGCCGCACGGCATATCACCCAGGAAAACAACGGGCAGGCTGCAAGGGGCATGGAAGAAGCCGGCTACGGCGAGATACTTGCCGATGCGCGCCAGCCCGGATTCACCGACCTCGTCGTCCAGATCGGCACTGGTAGCGAAGCAGGCGGCGGTGGTAGTGGCGGCCTGCTTGGCGGCATTGCCGATATCGCCATTGGTGCGGCATTGGGTGGTTCGCCAGCCGATTTCCTGATCTCCGGTGCGGGAGGATCCTTCATCGATGCGATGATGGACGGCGGAAGTGAAAGCGCCACCCTGTCGCCCGAAGGCGTAGAGATGCAGCGCAGGCTTTCGCGCTATCTGTTGATTATTGAAGAGCCGGCGGAGCCTGAACCACCCGCACTCGCAGCACAGCCTTCAGCCGCCCAGGCCCCGGTCTCTGCGACGATGTCTACTCTTGAGGAATTGGAACGCCTCGCCGATCTGCGCGATCGCGGCGTTCTTTCCGTAGCCGAATTCGAGATGATGAAGGACGAGATCCTTCCGCAATCGAGTGGCACTCCCGCGCCTGCTGCGGAACCCGCGACGCCGCCTGCAGAAACATCGCGCAGCTCGGCCGGATCTTCGAGTGCGCAACCAGTCAGCACGGAAGAAGAAACCTACGCATCGGGCCAGCCGGTCGGAGATCGCAACCGCTTCATGTTCCTCGCCACGCGCAGGACAATGGCGCAGATTGCCGGATCGCCGAACAATGGCTGTTCGATCCCCTGGGATTGGGGTGAATGGTCATCCACCCCGCCCGCCGATGGATGGGGTACGATTGCATGCGAGGAAGTGGACACGGTCGAACTCTTCCGTGTGCGCAATGCCGCAGATCCGTGCATCTATGGCGGCTCCGGGATCCTCGTTGGACCGACCACGGCTGCGCGGATTTTCCGGATCGAACCTCTCACCCGGGCCGAGGTGGAAGTCGGCGTCGCCTATGGGGATGAGGAATTCCACATCTTCCGCCGCGCCCAGCAGGACGCCAAGAGCACGATCGAGATCCGCTTCGTCGATCGCGGCCCAGTCCAGGGGGACCGCTTCTTCCGCTATCGCGATGCAGCGGAACGCTTCATCCAGCAGGCCGGTTGCAGCGACATCCAGTACCGTACTGAAAGCTAGTTGCGCTGAACCGCCCGCCAAGCGTCTTGCGCTCGACTTGTACGACTGCTCTATATCTGCGGAAGTAGCACATAGGGGTAGCTACCGCCTGTGCCGCAGTATCGCGGTCGGCGATAACAGGGAGGATTATCCATGAAACGTCTTGCTCTTACCGCCGCACTTCCTTTTCTTCTGGCCGCCTGCGCCACGACTGATGGCGGCGCACCGCAAGCCGCTGCTGCAGCTGCTCCCGTGACCATCGCGGTCACGCTGGACAATTTCTCCTTCGGTCCTTCGGATATCCAGATGACGGCAGGCCAGCCTTATGTGCTGGAACTCACCAATGTCGGCTTCCCGCACGATTTCACCGCGCCGGAATTCTTTGCCGCTGCCGATGTCGCAGCAGAAGATGCCGGGAAGATTTCGAATGGTGTGGTCGACGTTCCGCCCGGCACGACTGTGACCATCCACCTGACTCCGGCAGCAGGCAGCTACGATCTTCTCTGCGTGCGTCCGGGCCATGCCGACAATGGCATGACGGGTTCGATCACCGTATCGTGATGCAAGCAGGCCCCGGTCGGAGCACTTTCAGCCGGGGCCGCTTTCCTACAGCTGGGGTGACGGAATAGGGCCGAGACCGGCTCTTTCCATCGTTGAAATTCGTCCGGTTCGGGGAGGAAGCTTTTTCTCCTTCAGGACAGCGTGTCAGGTGTGAGGGGTTAGTTGGATTTGCCGCGTGGATTTGGCGCGGGCCTTTGCAATCCGCGCCCGCGCGCCTACATGCCCCTCCCACCATGGCACGGCCCAAACCCTCGACCTTCGACAAGCAGAAAGTTGTCGCTGAAAACCGCAAGGCGCGGTTCAACTACTCGATCGAGGAGACCTTCGAGGCCGGCCTGGCGCTGTCGGGCACCGAGGTGAAGAGCCTGCGCTTCGGCGAGGGCTCGATTGCCGAGAGCTATGCCGAGGTGAAGGATGGCGAGGTCTGGCTGGTCAATGCCAACATCCCCGAATTCAGCCATGGCAACCGCTTCAACCACGAGCCCAAGCGCCCGCGCAAGCTGCTGCTCCACCAGCGCGAGATCGCCAAGCTGTTCGGCGCGGTCGAACGCAAGGGCATGACGCTGGTCCCGCTGTCGATCTATTTCAACTCGAAGGGCAGGGCCAAGGTCGAGCTGGCACTGGCCAAGGGTAAGCAGGCCCATGACAAGCGCCAGACGATCAAGGATCGTGACTGGCAGCGTGACAAGGCCAGGCTGCTCAGAGAGAAATCCTGATGCGCGAGAAGGGCTGAACGGCTCTCATTGTTGCAAGTTTGTCGCCGTTAAGCGCCTGTTCGTCGAACTCACGGTAAACGTCACTATCGTGAATGCGGCAAAGGTGTATGTGAGCCTCTGATGATGGCGAGCGAGAAAAAGAGCTTCTGGCCCAAGATGCCGAAGCGCGAGGAGATGGAGCGCAACAAGTGGCTTGCGCCTATCGCCCATCGCTTTGCCCGCTCCGAATTGTGGCGTTTTACTCGCCGGTCCGTGCCGCGTGGAGCCGCGCTGGGCCTGTTTGCAGCCTTCATTATTCCTGTCGGCCAGATCTTCCTCGCGGCATTCCTCGCCTTGCCGGCTCGCGCCAATGTCCCGGTGGCGGCGCTTATCACCTTTGTGACCAATCCCTTCACCGTGCCCTTCTGGGCCTGGGTGGCAAACAAGGTCGGCCGCTTCGTGCTCAAGATCGATGCCGCAACGGTGGGCGCGGCCAATGCCGAGATCGCCAGCGGGCGCTGGCAGGAATTCGGCTGGTTCCTCGAGACTGCGGGCGTCACTGCCTTCGGATTTTTCGTCCTGGCGATCGTGACTGCCGCCATCGGCTATCTGGGTGCAGGCTTCCTGTGGCGCTATCTCGTGGCGCGCAAATGGACCAGGCGACCTGCACGAAGGAAAATGCTAAACCCCGCTGAGTGAAGCGAAATACTGGGCAGGGAATTCCTTCGGTGGAGCTGGAGACAACGCAGAAATCGCGCGGCCTGCTTGATGGGCTGGCCGTTGCCGCCGCCGTGCTGGCCAGCGTTGCGCTGGTCCATCTTGCAGCCGGGAACCCTACCGTAACCTTGGCCTATGCCGGCGGCCTGACCGTCCTCGGCCTGATTGCCTTTGCTGCTGCACGCAACAAGCCTGTGGCAGCGGGAGTGGCGGAGCTGACCGCACCCGACTGGTCGGTCACCGTGGCGGCTATCGAGCAGCCGGATATGGCGGTGGCGATTACCGACCGTGCCAATCGCCTGGTCTGCGCCAATGCCGCATTCGAAAGCTGGTTCGGTTCGAGCCATGCCCCGCCGCGCCTGCCGGTCGACGATGCGGGGGCGGAGTTGCTCAACCGTCTGGCCCGGGCAGCATGGCGCGACGGATCGAGCGGCGAGGTCGAGACCATCGCCGACACGGAGCATTCATGGACCGTGGAAGCGCAAAGGGCTGGTCGCGCCGACGACTTCCTGATCTGGCGCTTCAAAGCCATTTTGCGCGACGAGCCCAGCGCGGTGCTTGCCAAATATCTCACCGGTTCGCTCGGCCGCATCCTTGGCGCGGCCGGAGTCGGTGTGGCGTTGGTCGGCACGGATGGTGCAATCCGGGCGGTCAATTCGGGTTTTGCGCGCCGCGCGAGTGGGGATGAGACGGCCAGCCTTGTCGGCCAGGATTTCGTCGGCCTGCTGCGTTCGGACGAGCGTGACCGGATCTTCTATTCGCGCGAAGGGCGCAAGGGTTCCCCGCAAACGCTGGTGCACGTGCCAATGGTCGATCCGCTCGACGATCCGTCCGCTGCAAGCGAAGTGGAGATCACCGGTAGTCCGGCCCTGATGCTGCTGCTCGATGCGGGCGTGGGTGTCGGCGGCTGGGGCGGCGAAGCGCGCGGCCAGACCCCGCAGCTTGAATCTCTGCTCGAGCAATTGCCGCTCGGTCTCGCCATGACCGATCGGGACGGGCATTTCCTGTTCGCCAATCCGGCCTTCCGCCGTGCCGCCGGCCTCGATCGCCGCGACCTTCCGCCCTATCCATCCGACCTCGTCATTCCGCGCGACAAGACTGCCATGTCAGATGCGGTGCGCCGTTTCGGGCAGGGCCCGGCCAATAGCGGCGATATCGCCGTGCGCCTGCGAACCGAGCCGGACGAGCCAGTTTCCATCGGACTTGCCGGTGTGCGCGGGCTGGGAGAGGCTGCGGTACTGCTCAGCCTCGCCGATACGACCGAGGAGGCACGCCTCAAGCGGCAGGTTGCGCAGGCGACCAAGATGCAGGCGGTCGGCCAACTGGCAGGCGGCGTGGCGCATGACTTCAACAATGTGCTGACCGCGATCATCGGCTATTGCGACCTTATGTTGCTGCGCCATACGCCGGGCGACAGCGATTATGACGATATCCAGCAGATCAAGGCCAATTCGAACCGCGCCGCCAGCCTGACGCGGCAGTTGCTCGCCTTCAGCCGTCAGCAGACCCTGCAGCCCGAAGTGCTGCAACTGCCCGACATCCTGTCGGAAGTCTCGCAGCTATTGAAGCGGCTGTTGGGTGCCAAGATCACCCTGCAGGTGCGGCACGACCGCAATCTTGGCGCGGTCCGGGCCGATCCACGCCAGCTCGAACAGGTGATCATCAACCTAGCCGTGAATGCCCGAGATGCCATCCAGTCGGGCCAGGGTGGAGAAGCGGCGAGCGGCACGCTGACCTTCGTTACGCGGCGGGTCGAGGCCAAGGACATCCGCCGCATGGGCAGCGAGATCATCCCGGCCGGAGACTATACCGTGCTGATTGCCGAAGATACGGGCGGCGGTATTCCGGCAGAGGTGATCGGCAAGATATTCGAACCCTTCTTCACCACCAAGGAGCAGGGCAAGGGAACCGGACTCGGCCTTTCCACGGTCTACGGTATCGTCAAGCAGTCGGGCGGTTTCATCTTCGCCACCAATGCAAAGGCGCCCGACGGTTCGATCAAGGGTGCGCGCTTCACCATCTACCTGCCAGTGCACAATGTCACCGAAGAGGAAATGGCCAAGGCCGAGGCGGAGGAGGTCGCGCGTGACTGGTCGGGCGGCGGGCGCATTCTGCTGGTCGAGGACGAGGACATGGTTCGCGCCGTTGCCGAACGTGCGCTGACACGTCAGGGCTACGACGTCGTTACAGCTGCCGATGGCGATATCGGCCTCGACCTTGTCCAGAAAGGCGAGAAATTCGATCTCGTCGTGTCGGACGTGGTCATGCCGAGCATGGATGGCCCGGCCATGGCGCGCGAGATCCGCAAACTCCAGCCTGGCCTGCCGATCCTCTTCATGTCGGGCTATGCCGAGGAGCAACTGCGCTCCGAAATCGATATTGAAGCCATGCACTTCATTCCCAAGCCGTTTAGCGTCCAGCAGATAGCGGACAAGGTTGCGATGGTGATGTCTGGCGGCGCGAAGACCGGTTAAGTTCAAGCGTTCAGGCGCGATACAGTCGAGTGTTACAGTATTACATGCATTGATGATTCCCATCGGGGAGAGGACGAGATGAATATTCGCGCTTTGGCCGGAGCTGCCCTGTTTACAGCAACATGCCTGGCTTCCTCCGCCGGCATGGCGCAAACCGATCCTAACTCGGGCGAGACTGCGCAAGGCGATCTGTCGGTCACGATCTACAATAACGGACAGTCGCTGGTGCAGGATATCCGCCAGCTGGATATTGCCAGGGGCCGTTCGACCATCACATTCCCCGATGTTTCGGCCATGATCCGCCCGCAAACGCTCAGCTTCAATGCGGCCAACACCTCGATCGTCGAGCAGAATTTCGACTTCGACTTGCTCACGCCGCAAAAGCTGATGGAGAAGGCTGTCGGGCAGGAAGTAACGCTGATCCGCACCAATCCGGCGACGGGAGCCGAGACGCTCCAGCGCGCGGAAGTGCTTTCGACCGTGGGCGGTGTAATCGTCCGCATCGATGGTCGGATCGAGGTTCTGCGCGATGACGGCCTGCCTGTGCGTGTGATCTTCGACGAAGTGCCGCCCAATTTGCGCGCGCGGCCGACGCTTTCTGTAACGCTGGAAAGCGGCCGGGGTGGCACGCGGCCCGCCTCTATCCGCTACCTCACGCCGGGGCTTGGCTGGTCGTCCGACTATGTCGCGCTCTATGACGAGGCGAATGGCACGGTCGACATGCAGGGCTGGGTCACGCTGACCAATACGACTGGTACCACATTCACCAATGCCGACACGCTGCTCGTCGCGGGCAATGTCAGCGGCAGCTTCGGATCGCGGCCGCGCAGCGACCTCGTTCGCGCCGGGACCGAGACCGCCGACCGCGAGCGGCTGGGCGATTTCTACCTCTATCCGATCGAGGGGCGCACGACGATTGCCAACAACCAGACCAAGCAGGTGAGCTTCCTCGACGTGCAGGCCGTGCCCGCGCGGCGGGTCTATTCGCGCACGGTCGGCTGGCTTTCCTCTGACAGCGACCCGCGCAATGTTTCTACGGCGATCAGCTTTTCCTCTAGTCGCGAGGGCGGATTGGGCGATGCCCTGCCAGCGGGAACGGTGCGCTTCTACCAGAGGGATTCGCAAGGAAACCCGCAGTTCATCGGCGAGAACGGCATCGGCCACACGCCGATGGGCAGCGTGCTCTCGCTGCGCACGGGCGATGCCTTCGATGTTTTCGTCCAGGCCGAGGTGGAAAGCCGCGACCGCATCACTGCCGCTGAATATGAGCGCTCCTATCGCTATCGCGTAGTCGTTGATGGCGAAGTGACGCGCGAAGTCGAGGTCGAACGCTCGGTCGACTATTACCGCACCACCATGCGCTACAGTTTCACCAATGCGAAGCCCGAGCCGGTCACGGTCGAACTGACGCAGGGCGGCCTCGATCGCGGCTGGTGGGCGCGTGACTTCCGCATTACCAGCGAAGATGTCGAGGGCGAGCAGCTCAATGCCGGAAGCCGCCTCTATCGCGTGACCGTGCCCGCCAATGGCGAGCGCGTGGTGCGTGTCACCTACGAGACCAAGTATTGAGGGAAGCGCCGTGAAACGGTTTTCTTCGCTCCTTATCCTGCCTTTCCTGGCATGGAGTGGCACTTCGCAGGCACGCGACGTGGTCGAGGCATCGGCACCGACCGATTTGGCCGTGACCGTCTATCGCGATCCCTATCGCGGTCAGGGCGGGCAGATGAACGCGAATTTCCCGCGCGGCTTCGCCATGATAAGCGAGACGCGCACGGTCACTTTGCCGGCAGGCGAATCGACTATCCGCTTTTCCGGGGTGTCCGAAGGCATGGTCGCGGTCTCGGCCATCGTTACCGGCCTTCCGGGCGGGACGATCGAGAAAAACCGCAATGCCGATCTCTTGAGTCCCGCGGCGCTGGTCGACGGAACGCTCGGCAACCGCGTGACCATCACGCGCACCAATCCCGGAACCGGCGAGGAGGTGAGCGAGGATGCCATAGTGCGTACGCGGGCCGATGGCGGCCTCGTGCTGCAGACGGGTGATGGATTCGAGGCGGTGCGCTGTTCAGGGCTGCCCGAGCGGCTGACTTTCGATTTCCTGCCCGAAGGGCTGTCACCGCAACCGGTCTTCACTATCGATACGCGTGATGAAAGCGGCGGGACCTATGAGGTTACGCTGACCTATCTCTCCTGGGGTTTCGACTGGCAGGCCGATTATGTCGCGACGCTAGGTGGAGGCGAGGGCAGCGATGAAGTGGAACTGGGCTTGCTCAGCTGGCTGACCATCCTCAACGACAATGGCCAGAGCTTCGAGAATGCCGAAT
Source organism: uncultured Altererythrobacter sp. (assembly GCA_913056125.1). GTDB lineage: Bacteria > Pseudomonadota > Alphaproteobacteria > Sphingomonadales > Sphingomonadaceae > Alteraurantiacibacter. The sequence continues at coordinate 21,911 of CAJXNC010000009.1, read as the reverse complement.
TGATGGCGGTTGCCGGCACGCTCAACATGGTGAGCAATCTCCAGCAGCTTGCCCAGCCGCCGCGGGCGCGGGCGCTGCAACTGACCTGCTATCCGCTCGGTTCCTCGCTGACCGGTTCGCCGATCCCCAATTACGATGTGTTGCCGCCGCCACCTGCCCCCATGGCGATGGCTGCCGAGGGCGCGATCGTCGTCACCGGGCAGCGTATTGAACGCAGGGATTTTGAAGCCAATTCTCCCATGGTGACTATCGATGAGGACATGCTGGCGCAGGAAGAGCAGCTAGGCGACCTCAAGCTCTATCGCATCCCGCAAGCGGTCGATGTGCGGGCGCAGGGCCTCAAACAGGTCGCCTTCCTGCTCAAGGACGAGGTCGAGGGTCGCTATGTCTACAGGGACTATTGCGAGGCATCCAATCCCCGCCACGGTACCGCCTTCAGCAATACGCAGATCATCTATGCCACCGTCAATGACGAGGATCATGGGTTGGGCGTTGCCCTGCCATCGGGGGCGATTGCCTTCTTCGAGCCGTCCTCGGTCGGTGACCTGCTGGTGGGCGAAGAAAATCTGCGCGACTATGCCGATGGCCAGGACGTCGAAATTGACCTTGGCTTTAGCGACCAGGTCATGGCTCGGTGCGAGCGCGTGACGACTTTCAATATCAATGAAAAGGGCCGCTGGTCGCGCATGCGCAGCACGCTGACCAATGCCAATCCGCATCCGGTGACCGTGCGGCTCCTGCTTGGCAGCCCGGGCAATTGGGATTTCCAGGACATTGGCGACGAACTCAAGGACGGCCAGCGAGTCGTCGAAGTTTCGGTCCCGGCAAATGGCGAACGCGAAGTGGAATGGCGGGTGCGACCAGCGCTTGCCGACTAGCCCACAAACCGCGGAATCAGGCCGATTTTAACAAAATTTCGTTCCACTCTTGTTCTCACGGAACAAAATGCGTACACAGAGTTCCAGTTGATGAATTGAACGCAACTCTTGGAACGTGTGGAGGGCCATGTCATGGCAGCAAGTCTGAAATTGGTAGACAAGGAATCCAACGTGGATCGTCAGAAGGCTCTCGACGCCGCTCTCGCGCAGATCGATCGCGCATTCGGCAAGGGCTCGGCCATGAAGCTGGGCAGCAAGGAAGCGATGAATGTGGAATCGATTTCCACCGGTTCGCTCGGCCTTGATATCGCGCTCGGCATTGGCGGCTTGCCCAAGGGTCGCGTGATCGAAGTCTACGGGCCGGAAAGCTCGGGCAAGACCACGCTTGCACTGCACGTGCTGGCAGAAGCGCAGAAGGGTGGCGGCACCGTCGCCTTTGTCGATGCCGAACATGCGCTCGACCCGGTTTATGCCAAGAAGCTCGGCGTCGATATTGACGAGCTGATCGTTTCGCAGCCCGATACGGGCGAGCAGGCGCTCGAGATCGTCGATACGCTGGTTCGCTCCAACGCCATCGATGTGCTGGTGGTCGATTCGGTTGCCGCATTGGTTCCGCGGGCCGAGATCGAGGGCGAGATGGGTGACAGCCATGTCGGCCTGCAGGCACGCCTCATGTCGCAGAGCCTGCGCAAGCTGACGGGGTCGATCAATCGCTCCAAGTGCATGGTGATCTTCATCAACCAGCTGCGCATGAAGATCGGCGTGATGTACGGCAATCCGGAAACCACCACGGGCGGTAATGCGCTCAAGTTCTACGCCTCTGTCCGCCTCGACATTCGTCGCACCGGCCAGATCAAGGACCGCGACGAGGTGATCGGTAATTCGACCCGCGTGAAAGTGGTCAAGAACAAGGTTGCCCCGCCGTTCAAGCAGGTCGAATTCGACATCATGTATGGCGAGGGTATTTCGAAGATCGGTGAGATCCTCGACCTTGGCGTCAAGGCCGGACTGGTGGAGAAGTCGGGTAGCTGGTTCAGCTATGACAGCATCCGCATCGGCCAGGGCCGCGAGAACGCCAAGACCTACCTCAAGGAAAACCCAGAGATTTGCGACCAGTTGGAAGCCGCCATTCGCGGTAAGACCGACGAGGTTGCCGAGGAGATGATGACGGGCCCGGACGCGGATTCCGAAAACTGATCCTCAAGAAGCGCGTAAACTGCCCCCAATGACGACCGGGGCGGGGCGCTTAAGGAAACGGAGCCGGCGTGCGAGTCCTTTGGTCGGGACGGTGCGCCGGCTTCTTCCGTTTTGTCGGATACGGTACAAGGTCAATCTACCCTATTGAAATTGCCGCGTATCCCAGCCTAGTCAACGGAAAGGGAAATTCCTGGAAGGACATCATGGACAAGAGCGAGTGGCTGGGCGCACAGGGCGAAACTTGGGCCAATGAGTGGCGGCGCACCGATCGCAGTTTTACAGCGGTCACCGAGAAGCTGCTCTCGCGTATCCCGTCCCTGCGTTTCAATACGGTACTCGACATTGGCTGCGGTGCCGGCGAGCTCTCGTTGGCCATTGCCCGCGGTTACCCGGACGTACGTGTCATGGGGGTCGATGTTTCACCTCAGCTCGTTGCGGCATCGCGTGATCGGGGAGCCAACCTGAGCAACGTATCCTTTGATCTCTCGGATGCGGCGGTGTGGCGTGCCCCTTCCGGTTTCGCCCCGCAGCTTCTCGTTTCGCGTCACGGGGTCATGTTCTTCGATGATCCAGTGGGGGCATTTGCCAATCTGGCCGACCAGGCGGACCGTGGCGCGCACCTGCTGTTCTCCTGCTTTCGGTCTCCTGCGGAGAATCCTTTCTTTACAGACGTCATGGACCTTCTTCCCGCTGGTCCACCGCCACCACCTCCAGGTTCGCCGGGTCCGTTCGGTTTTGCCGATCCTGATCGTATCCGGAAGATCCTTGCCGGTGGCGGTTGGGAAAGCATCGCCATCGATGCTTTCAATTTCCCGATGATCGTGGGTGCCGGGGTTGATCCGCTTGCCGATGCCGTCGATTATTTCGCCGCAATCGGGCCTGCGGCGCGCGTCATTTCTGGGATGGACGACAATGCCCGGGCCGATTTCAAGCACCGGGTGAGGGAGCTTGCCAGGCGCAACATGGCGGATGGAATCGTCTCCATGCCGGCCGCCGGCTGGATCGTATCGGCCCGCAAGGCCTGATCGGCGATGCAATTTGGTGTTTTCCGGGGCGTGAAAGGCTTGAAGGCGCTTGTCGCGCGCGTTGGCAGGTCCTAACTCGGCGCGATGCACTCGACCAACGATATTCGCCGCGCATTCCTCGATTACTTCGCGGCCAATGACCACCTGGTGGCGCCTTCGGCACCGCTGGTGCCCTATAACGATCCGACGCTCATGTTCGTCAATGCGGGCATGGTTCCGTTCAAGAACGTCTTTACCGGGCTCGAGACTCCGCCTGCTCCACGTGCAACGAGCAGCCAGAAATGCGTCCGCGCCGGGGGCAAGCACAACGACCTCGACAATGTCGGCTATACGGCTCGTCACCTGACCCTGTTCGAGATGCTCGGCAATTTCAGCTTCGGGGACTATTTCAAGGAGCGCGCGATCGAATTGGCCTGGGGCATGGTTACGGGTGAACTCGGCCTCGACAAGGACAGGCTTACCGTCACTGTCTACCATACAGATGATGAGGCTTTCGACCTGTGGCGCAAGATTTCCGGCCTGCCTGAACAGCGTATCATCCGCATTCCGACCAAGGATAATTTTTGGGCCATGGGTTCGGACGGTCCATGTGGTCCGTGTTCCGAGATATTCTGGGACTATGGTCCCGAGGTCGCAGGTGGCCCTCCCGGCTCGCCTGATGAAGATGGCGATCGTTTTGTTGAAATCTGGAACCTCGTCTTCATGCAGCACATGCAGGAGGCGGATGAAATCATCGGCGACCTGCCGCGCCCGAGCATCGATACCGGCATGGGTCTCGAACGCATAGCCAGCGTGATGCAGGGGGTGCAGAACGTATTCGAGACCGACACCTTCCGCGAACTGATTTCGGTGAGCGCGGAGATGTCAGGTGCCAAGGCCGAAGGCGAGAAACTTGCCAGCCACCGTGTCATCGCCGACCATTTGCGTTCGACCAGTTTCCTGATTGCCGATGGCGTGCTGCCGTCCAATGAAGGACGCGGCTATGTCCTGCGCCGGATCATGCGCCGGGCCATGCGCCATGCACATCTGTTGGGCGCGGAGAAGCCGCTCATGCATCGCCTTGTGCCTTCGCTGGTCGAAGAAATGGGCCATGCCTATCCCGAACTCGGCCGCGCCGAGGCGCTCATCACCGAAGTGCTCGAGCGCGAGGAGACGCGCTTCCGCCAAACGCTCGACAAGGGCCTGCGCCTGCTCGACGAGGAGACAGCCGAAATGGGCGAGGGCGATAGCCTCCCCGGCGAGACTGCCTTCCGCCTCTACGATACCTATGGCTTCCCTTATGACCTGACCGAGGACGCACTGCGTTCGCGCAATATCGGCGTGGACAAGGCCGGCTTCGATGCGGCGATGGCGCAACAGAAGGCTGCGGCACGTGCGGCCTGGAAGGGTTCCGGCGAGGCATCAGATAGCGAAGTGTGGTTCGACATTGCCGAGCGCGAGGGCGCGACCGAATTCACCGGTTACAGCACCATTGAGGGCGAGGGCCGCGTGGTTGCGCTCGTCGTCGATGGCAAGGAAGTGGGACGCGCGGATTCCGGGCAGCAGGTGACCGTGCTCACCAACCAGACTCCCTTTTATGGCGAAAGCGGGGGCCAGACCGGCGACACCGGCGTAATCACGGGCGACCACCGGCTCGAGATCGAGGTGGGGGAGACCTCCAAGCCGCTTGGTCGCCTGCATGCCCATCACGGCAAGATCACCTCGGGAACGATTGCAGTGGGCGACACCGTCCATCTCGCCATCGATGCCGAACGACGCGATCGCATTCGCGCCAATCATTCGGCCACGCACTTGCTTCATGCAGCCCTGCGCAATCGCCTTGGCGAACATGTTACGCAGAAAGGCTCGCTTGTTGCGGAGGATCGTTTCCGCTTCGACTTCTCGCATCCCAAGCCGATCAGCGACGAGGAAATCGCCGAGATCGAGGCCGAGGTGAATGCCGAGATTCGCTATAACGAGCCGGTCAGCACGCGCTTGATGAGCCCCGACGATGCCATTGCCGCAGGCGCCATGGCGCTTTTTGGTGAGAAATATGGCGAGGAAGTGCGCGTGCTCTCCATGGGCCGCAGCAATTGGGAAGGCAGCGGACACAATTACTCTGTCGAACTGTGCGGCGGTACGCATGTGAAGGCGACGGGCGATATCGGCCTGTTCCGCATCGTGTCCGAAAGCGCGGTGTCTTCGGGCGTGCGCAGGATCGAGGCGCTGACCGGTGAAGCCGCGCGGCAATGGGTGGTCGGCCGTGAGGAGGCACTCAAGACTGTCGCCGCCACGCTCAAGACCGCACCCGACGACGTGCTCGAACGCGTTGCTGCACTGGTCGATGAGCGCAAGACCCTCGAACGCGAACTGGCCGAAGCGAAGAAGCAATTGGCGCTTGGCGGCGGCGGTGACAATGCCGGTCCGGCTGATGAAGAAATTGGCGGCGTGAAATTCTCCGGCCAGGTCCTCCAGGGCATGAACCCCAAGGAATTGCGCGGCCTGCTCGACGAGGCCAAGCAGCGCATGGGATCGGGTGTTGCCGCGATCTGTGCTGTCAATGATGGCAAGGCGGCCTTTGCCGTTGCTGTGACCGACGACTTGACCGGCACTGTCAGCGCAGTCGACCTGGTTCGAGCGGGGGTCGAGGCCCTTGGCGGCAAGGGCGGCGGTGGCCGGCCCGATATGGCTCAGGGCGGTGGTCCCGATGGTGACAAGGCCGAGGATGCATTGGCTGCCGTGCGCGAAGCACTGGCAAAGGCCGACGCCTAACTCTCTGCCGTAGAGGTCCGCAGCTTGGGTTTGTGCTCCAGCTCGGCCCGGTCTTGGATCTGCTCGCGGAACTCGTCGCGCTTTTCGTGGATCGAGGCGATCACCGGTCCCATGGCGACCCCTAGGTCCACCAGCACGGCCTCTGACAATTGCAGCGAGCTTTCCAGTGTCTCGGGAACGGCGGTGCTGGCACCGCTCTTGTAAAGTTCGGCCGCATGGTCGCTGTCGCGCGCACGGGCGATGATGGGCAGGTCGGGATGCGCCAAGCGTAATTTCTTGACCAGCCTGTTGGCCAGGACGTGCTCGTCCATGGTCAGGATCACGGCAGGACAATCTTGCATGCCGAGCTTGTCGAGAATGTCCCCGCGCGCTGCATTGCCGAATAGCGCGTTATAGCCGTCCATGCGGGCATTCGAGATAAGATCAGAGTCCGAATCGATCCCGATATAGGGCTGGTCATGCTTGTCGAGCATTTGCGCCACAAGTCGCCCGACACGGCCGAAACCGATGATGATCACGCGCGGCTTGCCGTCGGCAAGGTCGGCGTCCGACATTTCGGGTGCCGGCTCGATCCGGCGCGCCATATGCTTGCCGAGCATGGCCAGGAGCGGGGTGACGGTCAGGCCGATGGCGGTGACGATCTGCCAGAACTGTGCCGTGCCGGGCTGGATCAGGAGTGCTTGCGTGGCGGCGGCGAGCACGATCAACGTGGTCTCCGATGGACTGGCCATGAGGATACCGGTCTCGGTCGCGGTAGAACGCCGTGCCCCCATCAGGCGCAGCAGGATACCGGTCACCCCCGCCTTGAGCACAAGCACGCCGACAACGGCGGCAAGAATGGACCAGAGGTTGGCCCAGATCGTGGTGAGGTCGATACCCATGCCAACGGTTATCAGGAATACGCCGAGGGCCAGTCCCTTGAACGGCTCCATGATCCCTTCGACCTCGTTGTGATATTCAGTCTCGGCGATCAGCAGTCCGGCGATCAGCGCGCCGACGATCGGCGAGAGTCCGACAATCGCGGTGGCTAGGCTTGCGCCGATCACCACCAGCATGCTGGCCGCCAGAAAAAGTTCGGGGCTCTTGGCGCGTGCGGCGAGGGCGAACAGGCGGGGTAGGGCATAGCGGCCCGCCACCATCATTACCGCCACGACGAGCATGCCCTGCCAGATCGTATCAAACAGGCCGGTGAGGCCTTCCTCGGCAGCATAGGGTGCCAGGGCGCCGAGCATGAAGATGATCGGGACGATCATGATGTCCTCGAACAGGAGCATGGACAAAGCCGCACGCCCGACCGGTGTCTTGGTGCCCGAAATCGGCAGGACGAGCGCGGTGGAAGAGAAAGCCAGCGCGAATCCAAGGCCGAGCGCGCCGGTCCAGTACTGCCCCATCATGGAAAGGAATGCCGCCAGCAGGCCGCCGATGACCAGCAGTTCGAGCGCGCCAAGGCCGAAAACCAGTTTGCGCAACTCCCACAGGCGATTGAAACTGAGCTCCAGCCCGATGGAGAACAGCAGCAGGGTGATGCCCAGTTCCGCGAAAGGGTCGAGCCTTTCCGGGTCCGTAATGGTGATATGGGTCAGCCATTCATACTCGTAGACCATGCGGCCGAGACCGAACGGCCCGACCAACAATCCCACCAGGATGAAGCCGATGATTGGCGTGATGCGAAAACGGGCGAAGAGCGGAATGACGATTCCGGTGGCGCCGAGGATTACCAGCGCATCCGACATCATCGGAGATATATGGCCACCATGCATCGCGTGATTGTATGTCAGAGAAATAATGACTGCTGCAATGCACAAAGTGCAGGAAGCCACAATTGTCGGCGGCGGCCCGGTAGTCACAACGGGCGGATTGCTGCTGGCGAGAGCGGCTGCAATCACCCGAGGCCTAGGAGATTTTAGCCTCCGCCCGGACCATGCTGGCGCATCGGCTCGTGGCCGCCTGGTTCAGGAGAGTTGCCCGAGGCCTCGTCCCATTCGATGCGGTAAAGGTCGAAGCGTCGATCGGCCAGGTTGCGGACAGTGCCTTCGGCGCGCGCCCAGCTCAGATCCGCGAGGTTCACGTCACTGATGGTCAGCGTCTCGACATTTTCCGTTGCCTCGGCGGCGATCCCGTCGCGGGCAAAGGGGAAGTCGCAGGGCGTCAGGATGCAGCTCTGCGCATATTGGATGTCCATGTTGGAAACGTTGGGCAGATTGCCGACATTGCCGCTCATCACCACGAAGCACTGGTTCTCGATGGCGCGCGCGGCCGAGCAATAGCGCACGCGCATATAGCCTTGTCGGCTGTCGGTGCAGAAAGGTACGAAGATGATCCGCGCGCCCTGGTCCACCAGGCGTCGAGAGAGTTCCGGGAACTCCGAATCATAGCAGATCTGGACGCCTATCGGGCCGCGATCAGTCTGGATCACATCGATGGAATCGCCGCCCTTGATGTTCCACCAATAGGCCTCGTTGGGCGTTGGGTGTATCTTCTCTTGCTCGTGCACAGAGCCGTCGCGCAGGCAGATATAGGCGACATTGTGAATGTCGCCGTCGGGCATGCGGGTGGGATGCGATCCGCCAATGATGTTGATGTTGTACTTCAGCGCCATCTCGGAAAGCGCATCGCGGATGGCGGGCGTGTATTCGCTCAGCTTCTCAATCGATTCCAGCGGCGATAGCTGGCGCGATTCCGCACTCAGCAGCATCAGCGTGAACAATTCCGGAAAGAGTATGAAATCCGAGCCGTAATCGCTTGCGATATCGACGAAATAACGCACCTGCCCAATAAACTCGTCGAAATCCTTCACCGCGCGTGCCTGCAACTGGCAGGTGGCGATGCGAACGCTTTCGACACCGCGGGGAACCTTGGGGCGAGCGCTATTGTCCTGGTCCACGAAGGGATTGCGCCACACCATGTGGACGGCATTGCCCCGGCTTGCCTTGTCTTCCGGCAGGTAGTTCTCGAGAATACCGATCGGCTCGAACCCGTTTGCCAACTGGAAGCGGATGACCGGGTCATGCAGCTTTCCGGCCATGACCTGGTCAAGATAATCCTGCGCGCTTTCGACCTTTCGCCAATGCCGCTTGAGATTGGGCATGCGGCCGGCAAACACGATGCCCTTCAGCTCCTGCTGTTCGGCGAGGAAGCGCCGTTCCTCATAGAGCCTGCGCCCAATCCGTGTGCCGCGCACGGCAGGGTCGACGCACATTTCATAGCCGTAAAGCCAGTCGCCGGTGGGATCGTGTCGGCTGCCATAGCCATTGCCGGTAATCTCGTCCCAGCTGTGCGGTCGAAGGGCCTTGTCGCCGCCGATGCGCATGGAAGCGCAATAGCCGACCAGCTTGTCGTCGAGCACGGCGACGAAGCACCCTTCCGGGTAATTGTTCAGCTGGCCGACCAACTTGCGCCGCGGGTAGGTGCCGAATTCTTTGTATACGCGACCGACCAGCGCCGCGATCGCATCGATATCTGCTGCGACGGCCTGGCGGATCTCGAGGCGGGCTTTGCTCATGTTTGCTCCCGATTGGTCAGCAGGACGATTACTCGATCCACACTGACCTATCTAGCGGGAAGCAATATGGTTCCGGATCAGGCGAGGCCCTGCTTGGCCATTTCTTTTTCCAAGCCTTCGACGATGGCTTCGAAGAACTGCTCGGTCGTCATCCAGCTCTGGTCGGGACCGATGAGCAGGGCGAGGTCCTTGGTCATCTTGCCGTTTTCGACGCTCTCGATGCAGACACGCTCCAGCGTTTCGGCAAAGGCCACGACATCGGGCGTACCGTCGAAACGGCCACGATACATGAGGCCGCGCGTCCAGGCGAAGATCGAAGCGATCGGGTTGGTCGAGGTCGCCTTGCCCTGCTGGTGCTGGCGATAGTGGCGGGTGACCGTGCCGTGCGCGGCCTCGGCTTCCACCGTCTTGCCGTCCGGCGTCATCAGCACCGATGTCATCAGGCCGAGCGAGCCAAAGCCCTGCGCCACGACGTCCGACTGCACGTCGCCGTCATAATTCTTGCAGGCCCAGACGAACTTGCCGTTCCACTTGAGCGCAGCGGCAACCATGTCGTCGATCAAGCGGTGTTCATAGGTGATCTTGGCTTCGGCGAACTTCTCGGCAAATCCCTCGGTGTCGAAGACTTCCTGGAACAGGTCCTTGAAGCGGCCGTCATAGCGCTTCATGATCGTGTTCTTGGTCGAGAGATAGACTGGCCAGCCGCGGTCGAGGCCATAATTGAAGCTGGCGCGCGCAAAGTCGCGGATCGATTCATCAAGATTGTACATCGCCATGGCAACGCCGGGTGCCTGGAACTCGTAGACTTCCAGATCGATGTTCTTGCCGTCTTCGCCCTCGAAGACGAGGCGCAGCTTGCCCGCGCCGGGAATCAGCGTGTCGGTGGCGCGATACTGGTCACCGAAGGCGTGGCGACCGACTACGATGGGGTCGGTCCAGCCGGGCACAAGCCGCGGCACATTGTCGATCACGATCGGCTCACGGAAAATGGTGCCGCCCAAGATGTTGCGAATCGTGCCGTTCGGGCTGCGCCACATCTGCTTGAGGCCGAATTCCTCGACGCGCGCTTCGTCGGGAGTAATCGTGGCGCACTTCACGCCCACGCCGTATTTCTTGATGGCATTGGCGGCATCGACGGTGATCTGGTCATCCGTCTCGTCGCGCTTCTCGACCGAAAGGTCGTAATATTTCAGGTCGACGTCGAGATAAGGCAGGATCAGCCTTTCGCGGATCCACTGCCAAATGATCTTCGTCATCTCGTCGCCATCGATCTCCACGATCGGGTTCTTGACCTGAATTTTCGCCATCTGGGCTTCCTGTTCTCTAGAGAATTCTTTCGGGGATTTGGGGCGGTCTTAGCAGTGACACAGCTTCGCGCAAGGCCCGCTTCGCAGATGCGAAAAACCCGCCACGAATGCGGCGGGTTTTGCGATTTCAGCCAATGGTGGGCGTACCAAGGATTGAACTTGGGACCCCTACGATGTCAACATAGTGCTCTACCACTGAGCTATACGCCCGAGCCATTGGTTTGCCGTGCGCCAATTGCGCGGCAGGCGGGCCATCTAGCGCCGCCTTGTGCGTGTTGCAAGACCCTAGAGGCGCAGCGGAACCGCGTCTTCGAAAATACGCTCTACTTCCATCACCAGGTCCTTCAGGTGGAACGGCTTGGAAAGCATCTTGGCATGCGGAGCTTCGCGATTTGCGCGCATGGTCACCGCTGCAAATCCCGTGATAAACATGACCTTGGTCGAGGGGCTCAACTCGGTGCAGCGCTGGGCCAGTTCGATTCCGTCCATTTCCGGCATGACGATGTCCGACAGCAGCAGGTCGTAGATCTCGGTTTCGATAAGTGGCAGGGCTTCCATCCCGCTGCCGACCGCCGTGACCGAATACCCTGCATTTTCGAGCGCGCGCTTCAGGTAGCTGCGCATCGCCTGGTCGTCTTCGGCCAGCAGGATACGGATCATCTCGGGTCCCCTCATTGATATGGAAGCTGCGCCCTAGACCAGAAATCCGTTAAATTCCCGTGCCGTTTCGCAGGTGACCAGCTTTGAGACACAGGGCTTTGACTTCGTGCATGAACCCGGCCAGCAACTGGGCATGGCCGATAGTCTGACAGGCAATGGCGATTCGGGCCGCGTGCAAGGCGGTCACATTCCCGGAAGCGCGGGCCTTCCGGCGTTCGAACTGCTTAAGCGCAGGCCATCGCCGATCCCCGTACTTGTCGCCGTGCCCCATGCCGGGAGGAGTTATCCGTCCGAACTGGTCGAGAATATGCGCTTTCCCGAAGAAGCGAGCCTGCGCCTGGAAGACCGATTCGCCGATCTGATCGCACGCGGCGTGGCGGAGCAGACTGGCGCGAGCTTGCTGGTGGCGCACGCGCCGCGGGCGATGATCGACCTTAATCGCGCACCAGACGACATGGACTGGGACATGGTCAGTTCCGGCCCGCCAAGGGGCAGCAGGCGCCATGCCGCCGGCCGGCGGGCGCGCAGTGGGCTTGGTCTCGTTCCCCGCCGCCTTACCGGGATGGGTGAGTTGTGGCGCAACAGGATAAGTGCAGAGGAACTCGACGCGCGTATCGAACTGGTGCACCGTCCTTATCATGCCGCGCTCGCGCAAAGGCTGGAAAGCCTGCGCGACCGTTGGGGCGGCGCGCTCCTGCTGGATTTGCATTCCATGCCGCCGCTGGGTCCGAAGCACGGTCGCGATCCGTCGCCCGATTTCATTGTCGGCGATCGCTACGGTTCATCCTGCGCCGCGCATATCAGCCTTGCCGCCTTCGACCTGTTCGAGGCTCGCAGGCGACGTGCCTCACATAACCGCCCCTATGCGGGAGGCTATGTCCTCGACCGGCATTCGGCACCAGCGCGCGGACTGCATGCCATGCAACTGGAAGTCTGCCGGTCAACCTATCTCGACAGCGCCTTGCGAGAACCGGGTGAAGGGTTGGAGGACGTGGTTGCGGTTGTCTCGGCGCTTGTCCGGCGCATGGCCGAGGAAATTGCCGGCAGGTCCAGCCGCTTCGCGCAGGCAGCCGAATAGACGCTTTCCAGACACGTAAAAAAACCACCTCGTGCCAGGAGCACGAGGTGGCCAAGGTTCAGGGAGGAGACGCACGTTCGTGCGCCTGTCCCGCCGGGCCATGAGGGGAGCCCGAGGGACAATCTCAAGATAGGATGGCAAGGGGACAAAACAAGAGCGGGCGCAACCGGTTGTCCGGTTGCACCCGCAGCTTGTCTCAGTCGTTGGAACGCGTCGCTAGACGGTCGGCGCCGGCATTTCCGCGCTATTCACCTGCGCAGCAGGACCCTTGCCCTGATCAAGCTGCTTGGTGAAAATGAAGCGCATCAGGTCGAGCGAGAAGAGGTGCGCAATGATCAGCGGCAGAAGACCGTTCTCATTCCACTTGCGCAACTGGTCGCCGCGGAGCTCGCGGAACTTGTTCTGGTCGACCATCTGGAAGCCGCGATAGACGAAAGGCTGGTCGTTCGCGTCTTGCGTACGATTGATCGCGATCTCGCCTTCCATCAGCAGGTCGGCCTTCTTGAGCTCTTCCATAAAGGCCTTGGTCTTGGCGCCGGCCTGTTCGAAGCGTTCGCAGAAACCGAGCAGGTCCTTGGTGTGCTGGGTCGGCTGCTTGTCGGCATCGAAAAGCGGCTGCCCTTCGTCGAAATCGCCGAGCATGTCCGATTCTGGGTCGAAACAGAGCGAAAGATTGTCCGACTGATCGTTCAACCGGGCAAGCAGGAAGGGATAACGGCGGATGTAGGCCGGGATATAGGGCTGGCCGATAACCGTCCCGTCTTCCTCGAAGAAAACATTCACACCTTCGTTGAGGCCCATCAGTGCCAGCGGGACCGGATTGTCTCCCGAGGAGAACACGATCGGGAAGTCGCGCTGTGCCTGCGGAAATTCCTCGACAGTCAACGGGATTGCATGCTGCTTGGTCAGGAAAGGCGCCTTGTCGACGACCTTGGCCTTCCAGCTTGCATGCTGGTCGCTATTGAGCGGAACGAGGCCCTTGTAGAGGACGGGTAATGCGGGATTCGGCGCGCTCGCCATTTCTCTCTCTCCAGATCAGGATTTCTTTGGTTCGGCGTACCGCCCGCGGGCCCCTCCCACGGCGACACGCCAAATGTCGGTGGCGGCTTTAGTGACTGCTCGCCTCGGGTGCAAGCGGGACAAGCTTGCCCGGATTGAGAATGCCTTTTGGGTCGAGCGCCTGCTTGATCTCGCGCATGATGGCAAGGTGGACGGGATCGCCCAAGCGGCCCAGCTCATCGCGCTTCAACTGGCCGATACCGTGTTCGGCGCTAATCGATCCTCCCCAAGCGGTGACCAGGTCGTGCACAAAGGCGCTTATCTGTTTGCCCTGCGTTGCTTCCCATTCACCGGGCACGGCATCCTTGGGGGCGAGCACGTGATAGTGGACATTACCATCGCCCAAATGGCCGAAGGCGACAGCCTTGCAGCCAGGGAAACGCAGTTCGACTTGTGGCAGGCTTGCGGACACGAAGTCGGCCATCTTCGCCACGGGCACGGAAATATCGTGCTGCATGGCAGGGCCAATTGCGCGCTCGGCCGGGGCAATCTCGTCCCGCAGAAGCCAGAACTCCTCGGCCTGGGTCTCGTTCATGGCGATCGTCGCATCGTCGACCAGGCCCGCCTCAAAGGCGCTTTCGAGCAGGCCTTGCGCCCGGTCCTGCAGGCTGTCCGCATCCTTGGCATCGGCGGCAAGCTCGATCAGCGCATGCCATTCATGTTCGCCTTCCAGCGGCGAGCGGGCGCCATGCTTGTGCGCCAGCACCGCCTCCAGGCTGTGACGCGGCATGACCTCGAATCCTTCCAGCGCATCGCCGGCCTGGGCCTGGGTAAAGACCAGCAGCTTCCTCGCATCGCGAATGTCGCCTAGCCCGGCCCACAGCACCGCCCTGTCGGTAAGGGCGGGAAGCAGGCGCAGGCTCGCGGCGGTCACCACGCCCAGCGTGCCTTCGGAGCCGATGAGCAATTGCTTGAGATCGAAGCCGCGATTGTCCTTTTTCAGCGCGACCAGCGAATCGAAAACCGATCCGTCCGCCATCACCGCTTCCACGCCCAAAACCTGCGCCCGCATCGATCCATGGCGCAGGACCTGCGTGCCGCCGGCATTCGTGGAGATGAGTCCGCCGATCGTCGCGGACCCCTTGCCGCCAAGGGTCAACGGAAAGCGCAAGCCATGCTTTTCCGCCGCTTCGTGCAAGGTCTGCAGGATGACGCCAGCTTCGCAGGTCACTTCGCCTGCATCGGGATCGAGCGCGGTGATCCGGTTCATGCGGCGTAGCGAGAGAATCAGCGCCTCTCCGCTTTCGTCGGGCGTCGCCCCACCCGACATGCCGCTATTGCCGCCTTGCGGCACCAGCGGCACGCCATGCTGAGCGCACAGTCTCACAAGCGCGGAGACTTCCTGCGTATTGGCTGGCGAGGCGAGGCCGATGGCTTTGCCGGTGTAGCGTCCGCGCCAGTCGGTCAGCCAGGGATCTACAATTTCGGGATCCTGCGTGAAGCCGCGATCCCCCAGCAACTGCCGTGCTGCGTCGCAGAATTGCGTGATTGTGCTCATGAAACGCCCCATGCCAGCGTCGGACTTGTCTTGCCACAGCAGATATGCAGGTTAAGCCCGTATTCAATCGGGAGCCCTATTGGGAAGGATATGCACGCGGGCATCAAGCCTACGCGCCATGAGCATCTTACTTGATGAAGCGTTTCCTTCTCACTCTTGCGGCCCTGGCCATCCTGCTGCCCGTCCTGACGGCCGAACTGCCAATGCGTGCACAGGCGCAGTCGGTGAATACCAGCGCCTCGCCCGAACAGCAGCGCCCCGAGCTGGGCCTCGATGGAATTGCCACACCGCCGCTGCGCGTGTTGCAGGATGCCCGGCATCCGGAGATCCTCAACCAGGTCCGTGTCTCGCAAAGGGTCATCATCCGCATTTCGCCGAGCACACCCGATGCGCGCGAGCGAATGATGGCGACATTGCCGCGCCAGTCGGATCGCGATGAGTTCGAGGAAGTGCCGCATCCCGACTGCATCGACATCGAAGATATCGCCGGCGTCACTTCCACGCAGGACAACCGCCTGCTTCTCTTCATGCGCAATCGCGAGGTCTTGGCCGCGTCGCTCGAACGTGCCTGTACTGCACGTGCCTTCTATTCGGGCTTCTATGTCGAGCGCAGCACTGATGGTCGCCTGTGCATCGGCCGTGACCAGCTGCAATCGCGCGCAGGGGCTTCCTGCGAGATTGCTGCCATCAACCGCATCGTCGCTGCCGGAAACTGAGGCTTTCCCGCCACAGCAATCCGGGGGCGATTCTTGACTTTTTCGCCTGTAGCTGCATAGGGCGCGCCAGTTTCTGGCGGTGTTTTTCCTGCCTCCAATCGCCGCTGGTTCGCCATCGGCTTCGACCCGGACAATTTATTTATATGAAGTTTGCCGATCTCGGCCTTTCCGATGAACTGCTAAGCGCCGTGCAGGATGCCGGCTATGAGGAGCCGACTCCGATCCAGGCGGAGGCAATTCCGCAGGTCCAGATGATGCGCGATTTGATCGCCATCGCCCAGACCGGCACCGGCAAGACGGCCAGCTTCGTGCTGCCGATGATCGACATCCTGGCCCATGGCCGCCGCCGTGCGCTGATGCCGCGCTCGCTCATCCTCGAGCCGACCCGTGAACTGGCCATGCAGGTTGCCGAGAATTTCGAGAAATACGGCAAGAACCACGATCTCAAGATGGCGCTGCTCATTGGCGGTGTGCAGATGGGTGACCAGGTGAAAGCGCTCAACGAGGGTGTGGACGTCCTGATCGCCACTCCGGGCCGCCTGATGGACCTGTTCGAACGCGGCAAGATCCTGCTCAACGGTTGCGACCTGCTGGTGATCGACGAAGCCGACCGCATGCTCGACATGGGCTTCATTCCCGATATCGAGTTCATCTGCGAAAAGCTGCCGAGCCAGCGCCAGACGCTGCTGTTCAGCGCGACCATGCCGCCGCCGATCAAGAAGCTGGCGGACAAGTTCCTTTCGAACCCAAAGCAGATCGAGGTCGCCCGCGCGGCCACGACCAATGAGAACATTGCCCAGTTCAAGGTCGAGATCAGCCCGCGCAAGAAGAAGCAGGCGCTCAAATACCTGCTCGAGGTCGACAATGTGCAGACGGCAATCATCTTCGCCAATCGCAAGACCACGGTGCGCGATCTCAACAAGGACCTGCAGAAGTCCGGCTTCAAGAGTGGCGAGATTCACGGCGACATGGACCAGGCGAGCCGCATTGCCGAACTGGACCTGTTCAAGAAGGGCGAAGTGAACATCCTCGTCGCCTCCGACGTTGCCGCGCGCGGTCTCGACATCAAGGGCGTCAGCCACGTCTTCAATTACGATACGCCGTGGCATCCGGACGATTATGTCCACCGCATCGGCCGCACGGGCCGCGCTGGGGCCAAGGGCCGCGCGATCACGCTGGTCACGCCGGAAGACCGGGAAGCTCTTGAGAATGTCGAGAAGCTGACCAAGTTCAAGGTGCCGGAATTCCCTTGGGGTGAAGTTGCGCCCAAGGCTGGCGGCGGACAGGCAGTCGAAGAGCAGCGCGAAGAGAAACCGCGCGAAGAGAAGAAGTCGCGTTCGCGCCGCAAGAAGGACGATGCTCCCAAGGCTGAAGAAGCGCCGCGAGAAGAAGTTCGCGAGAGCAAGCCCAAGGCTGACAAGCCGCGTTCCGAAAAGTCCGGGCGCAAGCCCCGCAAGAAATCGGAACCCAAGGAAGAGCCGGTTCCCGCGGGCGAGTGGAACGGTCCCAAGCCGAGCTTCCTCGGCGTCGGTTTCGACTAATCCCTGCTTTCAGCCTCGGCTGCACAGTATCTTTCGCTGATGAGATTTAGCCGCTGTTTACCTTGAGGGGCTAGACCACAAGCCTAATGATGGAGGCTTGGGCGTGGCAGCGCGAGTACAGATATTTCCCGGTTTGCCAGGGATAAAAAAGAAGGCCGATGAGGCGGAGACAAGACGCATGGCGGCTTGGTCTTCTGCGCTGATCGACATGCAGTTGCAGGTCGGTGCATCGCCTGACTTCCCCAGCGTGATGAACACCATTCTTGCGTCGGGCTTGAGGCTGACGCCAAGCGCCGATGGCGGCGTGATCGGCCTCGTCCACGGTAACGAACTCGAGATCAGCGAGGCGATCGGCACGATGTGGCCACATCGCTCGCTGCGCCTGCCGATCCAAGGAACGCTGTCTGCGCACTGCATCCGCACCGGTGAACCGGTCAGGTTTGGCGATGCGCGATCCGACCCGCGGATTTCCTCCGACCACTTCGCACGTTTCCAGGCTCGATCGGGCGTAATCGTCCCGATTCCTTTCGCCGACCGCTCGGTCGGCGTGTTGGGCTTCCATTCCCGCCTGCCGGACGCTTTCAGCGAGTTCGACGTCCTCTCCGCGCAAATCCTCGTCGGCCCGCTGGCGATCGGCTATTCGGCGGCATCGCGAAAAGTCGTGGAGGATCGGCTGACCACCGAGAGCCGCCGTTTCGCGGCCACGTTCGAGCAAGCTGCAGTGGGTATCGCGCATGTCGCGCCGGACGGACAATTCCTGCTAATCAATGACAGGTTCTGCGAGATCGCGGGCCATCCGCGCGAGGCCCTGCTGACTCACGGCTTTCAACAGATTACCCATCCAGAAGATCTTGAGGTCGACCTCCATCATGTCGAGGACCTGCTCGCTGGCGGGAAGAAAACCTATTCGATGGAGAAACGCTATATCCGCGACAATGGAAAGACTGTGTGGGTCAATCTCACTGTTTCGCTGGTGCGCGACAGTGTCGGGCAACCCGAGTTCTTCGTTGCCGTGATCGAGGATATCAGTGATCGCAAGCAGGCCGAGGTCGATGCGCGCCACGATCCGCTGACAGGTCTCCTCAATCGCCGTGGAATGGAACGGCGGATCGATCTGGGCCTGTGTGACAGGCGCGGCGTGGAACTCCCCCTGGCGGTGGTCTATGCCGATTTGGACGGCTTCAAGGCGATCAACGACGAACATGGGCATGCCGAGGGCGATCGGATGCTCATCGCTATTGCCAAGGAGCTCAATCAAGTGCTTCGCACCAACGATACGCTAGCTCGCATCGGTGGAGATGAATTCGTTGTGCTGATGCCCTCCACTGACGCACAGGCAGCAGAACACGCCATCGCGCGCATGGTCGCTGCCGTAGAGGATTGCGGCTCCAACAACGCCTGCAAGTTATCGATGAGTGCAGGTGCAGTGATCGTTGAGGTCGGCTGTAGCTGGGATGCTGCGGAGGTCATCGGTCGCGCGGATCGTCTAATGTACAAGGCCAAGTTTGCACGTAGCCAGCGCGCGGAGATCGAGACCATATCCGTTGATGCAGTGGCGAAAGACTGAAAGCGCTACCTGCAAACCGCGCTCTATTCTCGTTCCCTCACTTGCTGTATCGTTCCGGCAGCCGGAGAGGAGTGGCTGGTCATGTTATCTCGGTCAATAATGGGCGCACTGGCGCTTGCAATGCTCGGAGCGCCTTCCGCCATGGCGCAGGGCGATGGTGAACTCGATATCCGTGAATGGGAAGTGCCCTGGGAGAACACAAGGCCGCGCGATCCCTTCGCCGTCTCTGGCAGCGAAGTGTGGTTCGTGGGGCAGGGCGGGCATTATGCGGCCATGCTCAATCCGCAGACGGGCCAGTTCGAGCGCGTCGACCTTCCCGAAGGCGCAGGACCGCATAACCAGATCGTCGATGCAGATGGCGCGGTTTGGTATGCGGGGAATCTGGTCGGCCACATAGGCCGCATCGATCCCGAAACGCGCGAAATCGAACAGATTCCCATGCCCGATGAAGCAGTGCGCGATCCGCATACGCTGATCTTCGACGATGCGGGCGACATCTGGTTTACCGCACAGTTCAGCAACCGGATCGGCAAGCTGACGTTGGCCAGCCGCGAGGTCGAGTTACTCAACGTCCCGACCGAACGTTCCCGGCCCTACGGCATCAAGATTGCACCCGACGGCATGGTCTGGGTGGTGCTGTTCGGCACAAACAAGCTTGCCTCGGTCGATCCCGAGACGATGGAACTGACCGAGATCGAACTGCCGCGCGAAGGTGCGCGACCCCGCCGGATCGAGATCAGTGCCGATGGCCGCATCTGGTATGGCGACTATGCCGAGGGCTTCCTCGGCGCCTATGACCCGGCCAGTGGCTCATTCGAGGAATGGGCCATGCCGTCGGGTGCGCAATCACGACCTTATGGCACGGCGATGGATGGCGAAGGCAATATCTGGCTGGTCGAGACGGGCGTGCAGCCCAACCGCTTTGTCGGCTTCGACCCGGATAGCGAAGAATTTTTCGCTAGCGGCGAGGTGCCTTCGGGCGGCCGCACGCTACGCCACATGCATTACCACGAGCCGACCAACACGATCTGGTTCGGTGCCGATACCAATACGGTTGGAAGGCTGGCGCTGGATTAGGGACCGCGCCAGCGCCCTACATTACCCGCCAAGGCCCTCCCGGCTGACCTCGATACTGGCGCCGCCACGGAAGCCGAACGGACCGGCTTCGGTCTCCTCGGCCACCATCTTGACCCACAGCTTTTCGCCGTCGCTGAACCAGGCGGTGTCGTTGGCGGCGCGTAATGCATCGAGGCTGCCCGTCTGCGTGCCCGAGGCCGCAGTAGCGAAACCTGGCAGAGAAAAGATCACCCATGAGCCGACGTCCATTTCGCGCAGGGTTAGCGAGGCATCCTGCCTGTCGGTGATCAGTTCCATTTCGGTTCCGGCGCGAATGGTGCTCTGCCCGCTGGTCAGCGAGAATTCCCGCCCGTTGCGGACAAGCGTATGCGCGGGCGGGGCTGGCCGTGACGGAATGTCACTCCCAGCGCCGCCGCCCAGCAGGCTGGGGCCGCTCCCGGCAGGAGGACGATCGCCGGGAGGGGCAGTGCGAGTGGGTGCACCGATGATCAGGCGACCGTAATCGCCCGTGCACACGGCTGCATTCCAGTCCTGCCTGACTTCGCAATTCTCCTCATCGGCGGCGACGCTGTCATAGACGCCGTCATTGATGAGGATGTAGCTGTCGGGGACGCCGCTGACCGAGCCATCCTTGTCATGGATGGCCGAAGTCCTCCAGGCCACGCCGCCGAGGTGGTCATTGCCCCAGCGGAATTCGTCGCGCGGGAAATGCACCGGCTTGGCATTGATGAAGGTGGCGCCTTCGATGGCGTTCTCGGTGCTGACGCCGGCGCTTGTGTACATCAGGTAGGAAAGCGCGCCCGTATCGCGCAGATCATTGTCGGCGTAATTCACGAAGGTCGTGTTCACCACGTCGTGGCGATAATCGTAATACTCGTAGCCGCGGATCGGAAAGTCCGGGATCAGCGGCTTTGGCAGGCTGCGACCATAAGCCAATTCCTCCGGCGTTGCGGGATTGCCGACATTGTCGGTCTCGCCCACGAACAATGAGTCGACCATCAGCGAGGTGTAGGGGTCACGCCCACCATTGCCCGATGCATGCGTATAGCCCATGGCGTTGTCGGCCATTCGCGCATTACTGAAGATGTGCATCTCGCCGCGGCCCCAAATGCCGCCATTGCGGTTCTTGTAGGCGGTCAGATCGGCAAAGACGTTTTCCACCGTGGCGCTATTGAAGTCGCTGACGTCGGCCTTGGGCATGTGGGCATTGCCAGTGACGCCGAAGCTGTTGTCCTGGTTGATGTTCCGGTCGAACATGAAGCCGTCATAATTGGAGTGGGCCACATTGCCCCGGAACTCTCGGAAAGGCGTACGGCGTGGCCAGGTCTGCGCTGCTATTTCCGTGCCTTCAAACTGGCCGTTGGGATGTTCGGGCAGGGACATCCAGAAACCGTTCGAGTCCGAACCCGCGGCGACATTGCCGATATAGGTGTTGTCGGGATTGGTGATCCAGAATGTCGCAACCGTATTGTCCGACGGAAGCAGCACATTCTCCGATTCTTGTCCCGCCCTGCGCATTTGGTAGCGCTCCTCGAAAGTCGGATCTTCGCCGGCAGCGGCAAGGCGCGTGGGCATGCAGTCCAGCGTCGGGTGGCACTTGGTCTGGATGCCGAGATTCTCGACGAAGCGGTTCCCGTTCTCGATCCCGTCTTCCATGAAGAAGCAGTGGCCGACCGTGTTGAAGGTCACGTTCCGCTCGATCGCGAGATTGTTGGTACCGTGCACCGTCACACAGCGGTTAAACGTGTCGTGGATGGCAGCGTTGCGGACATACATGCCCTGGCCTTCGCCGAGCACGTGGAAATGGATCGGATAGCGGGCGAGGGTGAGGTGCTGGCCCATGCGGGATAGCTCGACGCTGTCGATATACATTTGTGAGCCGGACATCGCCATGATGTGGCCGCCGAAATAGCTCTCATCGGCGTCTTCCGATGCCTGGATCTTGATGTTGCGGCTCAGCATGCCAACCTCACCGCGCTCGTCGACGCCGAAGGTGATCTCGCCGAAATGCATGTATTCGAGCGGCTCTGCAAAACTGATCGTGTTGCCGTCGAT
>CAJXNC010000008.1 GCA_913056125.1 uncultured Altererythrobacter sp. | reverse complement strand
GCGAGCATGATCGCAGCCGTGCCGCAATCGCCATAGGCCGTGATCGCGCTGTCCAGAACGGTGGCAGCTTCGGGCGTTATGT
This sequence comes from uncultured Altererythrobacter sp., assembly GCA_913056125.1. GTDB lineage: Bacteria > Pseudomonadota > Alphaproteobacteria > Sphingomonadales > Sphingomonadaceae > Alteraurantiacibacter. The sequence goes on along the minus strand of CAJXNC010000008.1, from coordinate 121,327 downwards.
CCGACTGGTCCCATTCGAAGAACACGATGTAGGGCCCCTCGTTACACACGGCCTGCGGCGGCGGAGGCGGCGGAGGGGGCGGAGGAGGAGGCGGCGGCGGAGGCGGCGGCGGAGGCGGAGGCGGAGGCGGAGGCGGAGGAGGCGGCGGAGCCGGCTCTTCACCACCAAGCCCGATGCGCACCGTCAGGCCACCCGAATGCACCTTGTGGAGGTCACCGTACCAGCCCTCGTAACCGACGCGGACAGAAGCCCGGTCGCTCAAAGCCAGGGCAAGGCTGAATCCGCCCGTAATCGCGTCTTCCTCCCGCTGCGGACCGAGGATCGAAAAGCTCGATCCCGGCTGAGCCGCATAGGAAGCGAGGAAGCTCGTCGGTGCGTCCTCGAACTGGTGACGCCAGCCGACATGTGCTTCGGGATAGATATCGGTGCCGATCGGCACGCCAAGCTTCAGGCCGACTTCGCCTGTTGCGTAATCGTCCTTGGCATCGCTCACGATCAGATTGCCACCCGAAGGTCCGGCTTCGGTGAAACCTTCCAGCTTGGCCGAGACATAGTCGAGACCGGCATATGGGGTCAGCGTGGCGCCACCCAGAGGCAGGCGATAACCGACTTCGCCACCGAATGCCCAGATGCTCGAATCGGGTTCCGAATTCGCCTGGTCGCTGAGGCTTCCCACCGTGATGGTCCGGGTCGATTCGGCATCGAGTTCGGAATAGCTGCCGGCCGCTTTCACATAGAAGGTGCCCGGATCATATGCTGCATAGGCACCGATCTGGAAGCCGTCCGAACGAACATATCCGCCCCACTGATCGAAATCGGCATCGTTCTGCACGTAGCCGCCACCCACGCCGATCACACCGTAATCGCCCACGGCGAAGTCGAAACCGGCAGCAGCATAATACTGCTCACCGCTCAGGCCGGTTGTATCCTGAGCCGGATCGGTATCGATATCCTCCTCGGCATAGTTCAGCGTCATCCAGATGCCTGCATCGGTTTCACGGCGACAGGAGACCGAGCCGTCGTCCAGCATCAGGGTGGCACAGCCACCCATGTCGGCAAGCAGACCGTTGAAGCGTGCACCCATCCAGCCAAGCGACTGGAGGTAGGTGGCGTATTGCGCGCCGTGAATGCTGCTCAGGGCCGAGCGATAGTCGTCCGCATCGTCCATGAGGAACATTTCAGCCAGCATGTCGGCGAAGACGCCGGTCAGCGTGGGCGAGTAGACACCCTCAATACCGTCGGCTGCCGATTGCTGGTTCGGGTTCAGGCTGAACCGTGCGTCGCCGAATGCAGCCCTCGTCAGCGACAGGTCGACATTGTTGGCATCGTCATAGCTGACTGCCGGATCGAGGAAGATCGATCCGGTATCGGTGCTGACCGACCCGAACTGACCCGTCAGGACACCGGCATCGATGATGTCGTTGAACTGGTAGAGGTCGTCATACAGGCCGTTCGGCGTGTTCAGCTGCAGGACCAGGTTTGCCCCGTCGATCTCCGCCGTATTGGCGTTGATATAAGGGTAGTGGGCCTGCGCATCGGCCGCCAAGGTCTCGCTCGGCAGCTGCAGGGTCAACCCACCGCCGCTCGCGATCGCGAAGTCGTCGACATTGACCGATGCCGGACCGCTATAAGACGCGTTTCCATGCGGATCGTCCGCCAGGAACAGCGTACCGTCGCTGGCGACCGACAGACTGCCGACAAGCGGACCTACCGGGCCAGCCGCAGCGATCAGGCCATCGATGCTCGCCGAGGCGAGTTCGAGATCGATATCCTCGGTTTCGAAGAAGGGATTGATGGTGCCGTCAAGCGAGAGGGTCCCGCCCGAAACGCTGATTGCATCGCCTTCCTTGAGCAGGATGTCGCCGTAGACATGGCTCGCCCCGGTGAAGTCGATTCCGACCGGCACGGGCGCTTCATGGACGTCGATCGCGGTGCCATGCTGCCAGGTTGCGCCGCCATCCACACTCTGGCGAGCGGTGATGCTGCCGCCATCGTTGAGGATGTGCATCATATCGTCTTCGCCCGGCAGGAGCGGCGAATCGTCGAAAGTCTCGACGAGGATGCCGACCGCTTCGGAAAGGCCGCCATTGGTCGCTGCCGAGACGAGGATGTCGCCCGAATTGGTCAGCGTGATGTTATTCGAGACCGAGTCGAAATACAGGCCGACCGCTTCGGCGCGCGAACTGAAATCGCCTTCCTCGATGAGCGTGCCGCCAGTGGCGCTGGCACTGACATTGAGCGAGCCGGTATTGGAGACCGTGCCCGAGAGGCTGTTGGTCCAGCCTTCCCACGGATCTTCCTCTTCCTCTTCATGGTCTCCGCCATTGCCGGGATTGCCGCCATTGCCCTCGCCGCCGCCATGATCTTCGTCCTCCTCGGGAAGCGAGGTCGGGTCGATATCGGCAAAGAAGCCGATACCGCCGGCAAAGGCATCTGCGTAACCGTCGGAAACGGCCGTCGAGGTGACCGAGAAGGTGCCTCCATTGCTCGCATCGACGGCGAGCGGTTCAGCCGTAACAGTGAAGCCGATGGCTTCGGACTGGGCGCCGGCCCCTTCGGTTCCATGCGAGGTCGCTGTGGCATCGATGGTGAAGCTGCCATTGTTGCCGAATACTGACGAAGCGCCGCCAGGAGCGATCATTTCCTGCGTCACGCCAAGGGCGTTGGCGCCGGCAAAGCCGAATTCGCCATCGGCAAGCGAGGTGACGTCGACCGCGAAATCGCCGCTATTGTTGAATGCCAGCGTCGCTTCGCCGGTGATCTCGCCCTGCTGCACAACTGCGCCGCCGATATTGGCAAAGGCTTCGCTGTATGTTTCCGAAGTCGCGATAGCCGAGGCGCCGAAGGACAAGCTGCCGGCATTGCTGAGGCTGGCCACGCCGGTACGGCCTTCGAAGCTGGACGGGCCGCCAGATTCAATGATCTGGTGGATCGAACCATTGGCAGAGCTGACCGCCGAGGCACCGAATTCGGGCTCCAGCATGACCAGCGAGACAACGCCTACTGGTTCCTCTGCCGGTTCTTCGACAGAGGGTACGCCGGTGGAGGTTGCAGTGGCGGTGTAGTCGAAGGCGATCGAACCGTCATTGACCAGCGCGACACTGGTATCGCCGTCATCGGCACCGCTTGCCTGTGCCTTGAGCACAATACCGCCGCCCTTGTCGTCATGGTCTTCGGAGAATGCGTCGCCGCCGATCGCAGCGGCCTCGGCAAAACCGGGCGCCGTGGCGCTGGCGGTGCCGGAAACGTCGATCGTGCCGCCGCTCGCATTGGTGAAGTTGACCGTGGCGCTGTCTTCACCCACACCATTGGCCGCGCCGCGAATGTGCACGAGTCCATGCTCACCACCGCCCGTCGTGGCTTGCGCATAGGCACTGCGGTCGGAGCTGGTGGCCATGGCACTGGTCCAAGCGGTGATGCTGCCCGAATTGGTGTAGTCGGTCTGGACCACACCATCTCCACTGCCATTGGCCTGCGCGCGCATGAACAGGGCTTCCTGTACACCTGCAACGGCATCGGCGTTGCCGTCCGCAGTAGCGGTTGCGTCGCCGAAGACTTCGAGGCTGCCAGTATTCTCTCCGGTCACATGCGACGTGCCGTTGCCGCCGCCCTCTACCGTGGCTTCCTGATGAAGGGCTCCGATAACATTGGCAGAGGCGATGGCGCCCACCGTACCTTCTTCGGCAGCAGCGCTTGCATCGGCGGCAGCGCCGACTGTCAGGTCCCCATTATTGCCAAGGAAGATTTCGAGATCCGCCTCGGGTGCGGTCAGAATCTGGCTGACCCCATCTTCGACATAGGCTTCCGCGATTACCTGGAACTCGTCGGAAGTTGCGGTCGAATCCGCAAGGATCGTCAGCGATCCGTCATTGACGAGGTTGAGCGTCAGAGGCCCTTCGTCTTCGACAACATCGAGAGCGACGACCATTTCATGGTCATCCTCTTCCTCGACCATCAGGTGCTGGGTGAAAGTGCCGCTCGGAACGTCGAGGACGTAGGATTCGGCAGTAGGGCTGCCCGTCGTCGTGACACCTGTTTCAAGCGTCTCGCCCGCTTCCAGAGTCGCATCGGGCGGCAGGTCCTCGCCTGGAACGACTGTCTGTGATCCAACTTGCGCAAATGCCGTGCCGGCAACGCACAGTGACAATAGCGAAACGCCCGTCGTCAGAGTGCCCTTGACGCGAATTCTCATATTTCCGTCCTCTTCCTACGTGATAGAAAATGTTTCAGACTTAGAAGCTCTTCTTTATCATTATGCCCCCCATGTGACGCAAGGGGATTGATTCCAATCAACTTCTCAAGATCGCGATCGGCCTGTCCAGTCCGCGTTCCGGATTGGTTGGCGTGATAAGATCAACCGAAGCGCACATGCGATGTCCTGAAAATTTCACCAGCGATGCCGCCCGGAAATGACTTGACCAACGTCAATGGCGCATGGCCTTCTGGAGTGCAGGGAAGCTGGAGAAGGAGACAAATCATGTTCGCAACCAATGTCGGCACAGTGGATCGTGTGATCCGCATCGTTGTCGGGATCGTCCTGATCGCGCTGGTATTCGTGGGCCCGCAGACGGCTTGGGGCTGGCTTGGCCTGATCCCGTTGATTACCGGCCTTGCACGGACTTGCCCGGCCTATTCGCTGATCGGGGTGAATACCTGCAGCAAGTAGTGCTCAGCCGACAAGGCGCGCGGCCTGGTCGCGCGCAATGCCGTATGTCCTGACATAATCGCCGAGTTCCTCTGCAACGCGGCCCTCTGACAGCCCGAATTCCTCGAGGCTGTATTCGTGGCGCCGCCTTTTGCCTTGGGCGGTGCTCTGCTGGTAGGCTTCGAGCGCGGGCAGGGCCGGACCGATATCGAGGCCGAGGAAGTTGTAGACCCGCTCCATCGCGCCGCGCCAGTCGCGCTCCATCTCGTCGAAATGGACGTCGATCATCCGTTCGGAGGGAATGTCGTCGCGCACTGCACGCATCCGGTCGATCATCAGGCGGGTCTTGCGCAGCCATTCCTCGCCCACGTGCTGCGGATCGGCATGGTCGGAAAAGAGGATCATCTGGTTCCAGGCGAGCGAGGCGGCGCTGCCCACCACCGCCATGGGATCGCGATGGGTGAAGACCAAACGTGCGTCGGGGAACATTTCGAGCAAGGTCGGCAGATCCATCATATGCTGCGGCGTCTTGAGGATCCATGGTCGTAGAGAAGAGCTTTGCTGCGCCCAGCCGACAAGTTTCAACAGCCGCGCCATCTGCTCATAGGCAGGCCTTGCATCCTGCTGCTCACTCCAGCGACCGTAAGAGGGCACGTGCCACTGCGCCTCGTGCTTCATGCTCCACATGGAATTGCACAGCAGGCCGAGCTCCTCTTCGGGCTGCAGCGGTCCCGTGGGATGGATCGCCAGCGTACGCGGATTGGCAAGGTTCGCGGCCATCCGCACCCGCTTGGCCTGGGCGATGCGCGGGTCTTTCCCGCCATGTTCGAAGCCGGGCCACGGCACCGGCCCGATGGTTTCGAACTGCCGCAAATGCGTGAAACGTCGGTCGGAAGACAGCAGGCGATGCAGGCGCGTCGTGCCCGAACGCATGGGGCCGACCACGATCACCGGCCGCGGCAGGGGCCGGGTGAGGATTTCCGGATGATTGTCGAACCATTGCTGCGCCCACAGCCTGTCGCACAGGACCTTCTGAAATTGCAGCGCGGCCATGAATTCGCCGCCTGGATTGAGCCGCGCCTCACCATGGATCGCTTCCAGCAAATTGTCGAAGGGTCGCTCGAACCAGGAATCGCCAAAATCGTCGAGACCGGTGGCTGCGCTGGCTCGCTCCATCAGCGCTGGCTTCTCGAGCACTGGCCGCTTCTTCAGACCAAGCTCGTGGGCAAGGCCGATGGCGCGGTTGATGGCACCAGCCACCAGCGTGCGGCGCGGCGGTTGGATGTTGCCCTTGCTCAACTTTGGTAATGCCCCCGCTTTAATCCGCGCCTTCTGCCATGCAGCATAGGAAGGATTACGCCCGCCATTCAAGGCGGTTCCCTGCGCATCGCGCCTTCTCTCCACTGGACAATGCCCATGGCACGGGGGCATAGCCCGCGCCCATGCACGACCTACGCTTCATTCGCGAAAATCCCGAGGCCTTCGACGCCGGACTGGCGCTGCGCGGGCTCGAACCCATGTCCGGAACCCTGCTCGGTCTAGACCAGCAGCGCCGCGCGCTTTCTACGCGCCTGCAGGAAGCGCAGAGCCGCCGTAACGAGGCATCCAAGGCGATCGGCAAGGCGATGGGCCAGGGCGACACGGAAACCGCCGAGGCGCTCAAGGCCGAAGTGGCCGAGTTGAAGCAAACCATGCCTGTGCTGGAGGAAGAGGAGCGCGAGGTTGCCACCAAGCTCGACGGCATGCTCGCAACCATTCCCAACTTGCCGGCCGAGGGTGTTCCCGAGGGGGCGGACGAGAATGACAATGTCGAGGTCAGCCGCTGGCTGACCCCTCACACCATGCATTTCACACCGCAGGAACATGCCGATATGGGCCCTGCCCTCGGCATGGATTTCGAGACCGGCGCCAAGATGTCCGGCGCGCGCTTCACCTTCCTGCGTGGGCAGATGGCGCGGCTGCATCGCGCACTGGGCCAGTTCATGCTCGATCATCAGACCACACAGAATGGCTATAGCGAATGCGCCCCGCCCGTGCTGGTCAAGGACGAGGCGATGTACGGCACGGACAAGCTGCCAAAGTTTGCCGAGGACAGCTTTTGCACGACCAATGGCTATTGGCTCATTCCCACCGCAGAAGTCAGTCTGACCAGCTCTGTCATGGGCGAGATCATCGACGATCTTTCCACCCCGATCCGGCTCACCGCCCTGACCCCCTGCTTCCGCAGCGAGGCGGGCGCGGCAGGCAAGGATACGCGCGGCTTCATCCGCCAGCACCAGTTCGAGAAATGCGAATTGGTGACGATTTGCCGCCCCGAGGATGCCCATGCAGAGCATGAGCACATGATCGCCTCTGCTGAAAGCATTCTCGAGGCGCTCAAGCTGCCCTATCGCAAAGTGCTGTTGTGCACGGGCGATATGGGCTTCGGCGCGCGCAAGACCTTCGACCTCGAAGTTTGGCTTCCGGGGCAAGATGCCTATCGCGAAATCAGCTCCGTCAGCTGGTGCGGCGATTTTCAGGCGCGGCGCATGAATGCCCGCTACCGGCCCGAAGAAGGCAAGAAGACCGACTTCGTGCACACGCTCAACGGCTCGGGCCTTGCCGTCGGGCGCACGCTCGTCGCCGTGCTGGAGAACTACCAGCAGGAAGATGGCTCGGTTGAAGTCCCCGAAGTGCTTATCCCCTATATGGGCGGGCTGGAGAGGCTGGTCCCGGGCAGCTGATGCGCATCCTGCTCACCAATGACGATGGCATACATGCACCCGGCCTCGAAGTGCTCGAGGCGATTGCGGCGCGGCTTTCGGACGATGTGTGGGTCTGTGCACCGGCGGAGGAGCAATCGGGTGCCGGGCACTCGCTGACGCTGCACCAGCCCGTGCGGCTGCGCGAGCATGGTCACCAGCGTTTTGCCGTCACCGGCACGCCGACCGATGCGGTCAATTTGGCGCTGCGCAAGCTGTTTGCCGACAAGCGTCCGGACCTTGTTATTTCGGGCATCAATGCGGGCGAGAACCTGGCCGACGACATCACCTATTCGGGTACCATCTCGGCAGCGATGGAAGCAGCGCTGGCGGGCATTCCGGCCATCGCATTGTCGCAGGCCATGCGTGAGCGGGGCGCGAGTTTCGGCGCGGCGCAAGGCTGGGCGGAGAAGGTCCTGCGCCCGCTGATCGATACGCCCATGGCCAGGCGCACGCTTATCAATGTCAACTTCCCCGACCTTGCCAGCGATGCGGTCAAGGGCATCCGCGTGGTGCGGCAGGGCTTCCACGATTACAAGCGCGGCAGCCTGGTCGAAGGCACCGATCCACGCGGGCGTAAGTACTATTGGTTCGGGCTGGAAGAGATGGAGCACACGCTCGATCACGGGACCGACCTGGAAGCCGTGGCAGATGGTTATGTTGCGGTCACGCCGTTGCAGCTCGACCTGACCAATCACGCCGCTATCGGTGCGCTGGCAGAAGGTTTCGCTTCGTAGTGGCTGGGCGCCCCGAATCCTTGCGCAAGCGCGTGCGCTCCAAGCGTTTCACGCCGCTTCGCCGCGCGGTGAAAGTGCCGGTCTGGGGCGATCTCGGAATCCGCCTGGGCGCTGCGCTGGCGCTGATCATGCTCGTCGTCATGATCCATTATTGGGATCGCGACGGGTTGATCGACAATCACGACGGCTATGTCAGCTTCATGGACGTGGTCTATTTCACCATGATCTCGATCACGACCACGGGCTTTGGCGACATCGCCCCGATCAGCGAACGCGCACGATTGGTCGAAGCCCTGATCGTGACGCCGGTACGCTTTGCCGTCCTCTTCATTTTCGTCGGCACCGCCTATAATTTCATCATCAAGAGAAGCTGGGAGAAGTTTCGCATGGCCCGCATCCAGGACCAGCTGTCCGACCACGTCGTGGTGCTCGGTTTCGGTGTCTCGGGCTCCGAAGCCGTGCATGAGCTGATCGAGCGCGGAACCGATCCGCGCAATATCGTGGTCATGGACACCAATGAGCACAGGCTCGAACAGGCCGAGGAACTGGGCTGCAACGTAATCGAGGCAGATGCCTCGCGCGACGAAAGCCTGATGGCGGTCCGCATTGCCGAAGCGCAAACCGTTCTCGTTTCCGCCGGTCGCGACGATGCTTCGATCCTGATCGTGCTGACCGTGCGACACCTCGCCCCCAATGTCCCGATCAGCGTGGTGGTGCGGGCAGCGGATAACGAGATCCTCGCCCACCAGGCCGGTGCGGACAATGTTATCAACCCGGTGCGCTTTACCGGGCTGCTGCTCGCCGGCAGTGCCCAGGGTGCGCACATCTCCGATTACCTGGCCGACCTTGCTTCGGTCACCGGACGCGTCCAGCTGGTCGAACGCCCCGTCAGGCCCGAGGAAATCGGCAAGTCGCTCAATGAACTGGTGACGGGCGGCAAGGGCCTGCGCATCTATCGCAATGGCGGCGCCAGGGGTTTCTGGGAGGATGAAGCCGGTACCCTGCAGGCAGGCGATATCGTGGTCGAGATTCGTCCGACCGACATGCCCACCGGCGAAGACGAAACCGCCGCCTAATTCATTGCGACGAAGACGCCGCCCATCGCCGCCATGCCGACCACGAAGTGCCCGGCATCGATCAGGAACAGCTTCAGCGATTTGCGCTGGTAGAGATAATTGATGCCCACGGCCGGAGCCATGAGGAAAGCGCCGAAGCCGAGCGCGAACATCATGATCACATGCGGCTGCGGACTGGTCCGTGCGATCAAATGGCCGAGCATCCACGCCACCACCAGTTCGAGCAGGAAGCACAGGCCGAAGATCATCGGCATGTTGGCTCCTGCCATCTTCTCCTCGGTCATGCCTGCTTCGCGCTGCCAGGCCTTGCCGAACAGGAAGGAATACCAGACCGCGCCAGTGGCGAAGAACGCCACCGCACCGAGCAATACTGCAAGCCAGTTTACCGGACCCATGACTCTCTCCCTTTCACGTCCCGCGCCAAGACTAGCGCAAAGGCTCTCTCGCGTGTAGTGGCGCGCGCATAATGGCAACCCGCATCGAAGAACAGAAGCGCGTCGGCATGGTCAGCCTCGGCTGTCCCAAGGCGCTGGTCGATTCCGAACGTATCCTCACCAGGCTGCGCGCGGACGGCTATGCCATGTCGCCCGACTATGCCGGGGCGGACGTGGTGCTGGTCAATACGTGCGGCTTCCTCGATTCCGCCAAGGAAGAGAGCCTCGAAGCGATCGGCGAGGCCATTGCCGAGAACGGCCGCGTGATCGTGACCGGCTGCATGGGCGACGAGGCCGAAGTAATCCGCACCCGCTTCCCGCAGGTCCTCGCGGTAACCGGCGCGCACCAGTATGAAGACGTGGTCGAGGCCGTCCACGAAGCCGCCCCGCCCTCGCAGGGTCCCTTCATCGACCTCGTCCCGCAGCCGGACGTGAAGCTCACCCCGCGCCACTACAGCTACCTCAAGATTTCCGAGGGCTGCAATCACTCCTGCGCCTTCTGCATCATCCCGCAGCTTCGCGGGAAGCTGGTGAGCCGCCGCATCGACGCGGTTTTGCGCGAGGCGGAAAAGCTCGTCGCTGCCGGCACCAAGGAGTTGCTGGTCATCAGCCAGGACACTTCGGCTTATGGCGTCGACACGAAGCACGAGCCGCGCATGTGGCACGGCCACGAGGTCCGCGCCCATATGACCGACCTTGCCCGCGAGCTTGGCCAGCTCAAGACGCCGCAGGGCGAGCAGCCATGGACCCGGCTACACTATGTCTACCCTTACCCGCATGTCGATGCGGTGATCCCGCTCATGGCGGAGGGGCTGCTGACGCCCTATCTCGACATCCCCTTCCAGCACGCCAGCCCGGCCGTCCTCAAGCGGATGAAGCGCCCGGCAAACGAGGCCAAGGTGCTGGAGAGGCTCAAGTCCTGGCGGGAGATCTGCCCTGAGATTGCGGTGCGCTCCAGCTTCGTGGTCGGCTTCCCCGGCGAGACCGAAGAGGACTTCCAATATCTCCTGAACTGGCTGGAAGAGGCCCAGCTCGACCGCGTGGGCGCCTTCCGCTTCGAGCCGGTCGAGGGCGCCGCGGCCAATGCCCTGCCCGATCCGGTGCCCGAAGAGGTCAAGGAAGAGCGATACGCCAAGATCATGGAAGTGACCGAGCGTATCAGCGCCGCCAAGCTCGAAGCCAAGGTGGGCACAACCATTCCCGTCATTATCGACGAGGTGGGCGAGCCGGATGAGGATGGCGATGTCGGCGCCACGGGCCGCAGCCAGGCCGACGCGCCCGAGATCGACGGCGCAGTATATCTCCGCAACGTGCCGGCAGACCTGCAGCCGGGCGACTTCGTTAGCGTCGAAGTCGAGGATGCCGACGCGCATGACCTTTTCGGGGTCATATCCAACTAACCCCTCACACCTGACACACTGTCCTGGACGGGAAAACTCTTCCCCTCCCGGCGGACAAAAGCCGCGTCTATTCAGGTGGTTGGAAATCAAATTGAGGCCGTGCAAACGCATGGAGTGACCTAGGCAGATGGCGGCGAAGTAGGAAAGGCGACTGCCACCAATCCTGTCGATCCGATCACAAACCGGTAAGATCCATCCAGAGAGCTGCATGGTCACTGGCATGCGGTCGACTGTCTCCAACTCCGGCAAGATGGGGCCCCTTGAATTGGGACACGGCCAGTTCCAGTCCCTCACGCAAGGTCTTCGGGACGGCATCCGGGAACGCGGCAGCAAGCGCAGGCGATGCCAGCAGCCTGTCTGGATGGGAATAGAGCCCAGTCGCGGGATCGCGGTAGGTCCAGCGCTCGCCCTTCGGAATACGTTCGACAAGATCGACGGCGAATTCGTCATCGAGAAGGGGCGCAATCGCCACCTCCTCACTCTCTTGCCCGGCTGTGTGCTCGTTGAGGTCGCCAGCGATCAGCCAGCGGGGTTCGTGCAGCCCCGCCATATCTTGCTCAACCAGCAATCGCACCGCTTCCGCTTCGCGTCGGCGCAGGAAGAAGGAGCGATCCCTGTCCGGGTAAGGCGCCTTGAAATGGCAGACATAGATCGTCAGCGGGCCGATGCGCGCCCGAAGGCAGTCCCGGCGAAATATGCGTTCTGTCGGATCGTGTCCGGTGAGCGGTTCGAGGCCCAGATCCGCGCAGGTCACCGCCGCATGGCTACGAACATCGTGGAGCGGGAGCCGACTTAGCAGGGCGACGTCGAAACCCCGGCCGTCATTGCCTTCCATGCAAATGCGATGTGGCCAGGGTTCGACTGTACCATCGGCAAGGAATTCGTCGTGAAACCGGTCCAATGTCTGCTGGTCGAAGACTTCCTGCAAGGCGATAACATCGGCATCGAGATGACGGATGACCATGGCAGTCAATTCCCGGTCCATGCGGTCCAGGACGGGCGAAGCGATGTTCCCGGCACCCGGGACATCGCTATCGCTTGCACCGTCGAATTGCGCCCTTCCATCGCGCAAGCGAAGACGCAGCCTTTGCAGGTTGAAGGTCGCTACGCGCATTTTCTCCCTTCCGCGCGAACACGCTAATCACGCGCATTGCTCCACGCAATGGTCGCCCCCAGGGCAAGCAATGACGTGGGACCCGCTTCACGCTACACTCCCTGCCATGCCTCACATCACGAATACATTCACCATTTCCACCTCCGGCAAGGCGCTGGTCGAGTTCACCGGCGAGGTCGCGCAATGGGTCGCCGCGACCGGCATCGAGACCGGCCTTGTCACGCTGTTCTGCCGCCACACCTCGGCGTCGCTCCTCATCAACGAGAATGCCGCCCCCGCAGTGAAGCGCGATATCCTCCGCTGGCTCGAAAAGGTCGCGCCAGAGGGCCCGCAATACGAGCATGACGATGAGGGGCCGGACGACATGCCCGCCCATATCCGCACCTTGCTGACGGGCGAGAGCCTGCAGATCCCGGTGTCGAATGGCCGCATGATGCTAGGAACATGGCAGGGAATCTATCTTGCCGAACACCGCGCCATGCCGCACAGGCGACAGGTCGCGGCGCATATTTCAGGCGAATAGCCACGAATCCGCTTTCCCCGCGAAACCACTGTCACACTCGCCCGTTAGCAGGCCGTATGCCCGTCGAAATTTGTGCCCGATTCGCCTTCCATCTCGACCAGCCGGGAGATGTCCTGCTGCAGTTCGAGGCCGCCGCCATTCCCGAGCAGAAAGTGCTTTCCTGCGAAACGCAGTTTGCCCAGGCGATCCACCTCGCCCGTGTCCCCGCGCAGGCCAATATCGGCGAGCGAGTCTGGGTGCGCGCCGAGGGCCCCTTCTCGGTCGGCTATTGGGCGACGGTCGAGGTCGAGCGGGTAATCCACGACATCGCCTCGCTTGCCCGACTCGATCCGCACGAACTGCCCGGCGAGGCGGCTGAGTACCTGTTCGATTCGCGCTACTGCCAGGCGGACCGGCTGCATTCCTTCGTGGCGGAAACCTTCGGCCATCTCGAAGGCGGGGCGAAGATCGCCGCCATGCGCGACTGGATCTCGGACCATTTTACCTATGAGCCAGGGGCCAGCACCACGGCAACGACGGCGATCGACAGCTTCCTCGAAAGGCGCGGCGTGTGCCGCGACTATGCGCATGTCATGGTCGCCTTTGCCCGCGCGGCAGCAATTCCCGCGCGCTATGTCAGTTGCTTCGCACCGGGCGTGAACCCGCCCGATTTCCACGCCATTGCCGAGGTATTCCTCGACGATCCGGAAGTAGATGGCGGCGGTGCCTGGTACCTTGTCGATGCAACCGGCATGGCCGACCCGGAGCATACGGTAAAGATCGGCGTGGGCCGCGATGCTGCCGATGTCAGTTTCCTCACGCCTTTCGGCCTGTGCCGCTTCGACTGGAGCGAGGTCACCGTCAGCCACTGCGCCTGACCTGCCCGGCCTATGCGCCCGGAAATTCGTGCAAAAGCTTCTATTGCAGTGCAGCATGATCGCGCGTTAGTGTGCGTTCCTGAAACTGCGAGGACCATGCATGACGGCGAAGGCCCACACTCTCCTCCTCTTCGGCGCTACCGGGGACCTTTCTCAGCGCATGCTGTTGCCCAGCCTTTGCGCATTGCACACCGATGAGCTGATTTCCGAGAACCTGCGGATTGTCGGCACTGCGCGCTCGGAAATGAGCGATAGCGAGTTTCGCAACTTCGCCCGCGATGCGCTGGAAAAGCATATGCCGCCCGAACGCCGCGGCCACATGGCGGACTTCCTCAACCGCCTGTCATACCAGCATCTCGATGTCACCACGCCCGAGGGATACAAGGAACTGGCCGAGAAGACCGGTCCGGGCGATGACCTCGCCATCTTCCTCTCGACCGCGCCAAGCCTGTTCAAGCCGACCATCCAGGGCCTGCAGGCGGCGGGGCTTGCGGGGGAAGGCGCGCGCATCAGCCTGGAAAAACCGCTTGGCACCGATTTCGCCTCGAGCTGCGAGATCAACGATGCCGTGGCCGAGGCTTTCCCGGAGGACCGCATTTTCCGCATCGACCACTATCTCGGCAAGGAGACGGTTCAGAACCTGCTTGCCCTGCGCTTCGCCAATCTGATGTTCGAGCCGCTCTGGCGCAGCCAATATATCGACCATGTGCAGATCACCGTGGCGGAGACGGTCGGGCTGGAAAGCCGCGTCGCCTATTACGACGATTCGGGCGCCCTCAGGGACATGGTGCAGAACCACATGCTCCAGCTCCTCGCTTTGGTGGCAATGGAGCCGCCATCCAGCTTCACCGCCGATGCGGTGCGCGACGAGAAGGTGAAGGTGCTGCGTGCGCTGCGTCCGATCAGCGTGGAAGAAAGCGTCACCGGCCAGTATCGCGGCGGCGCCAGCGGAGGCGAAATCGTCCCCGGCTATGACGAGGAACTGGGCAAGCATTCGGACACCGAGACTTTCGTCGCGCTGAAGGCCCATGTCGACAATTGGCGCTGGCGCGGCGTGCCTTTCTACCTGCGCACCGGCAAGCGCCTGCACCGCCGCGTGACCGAGATCCTGGTCCAGTTCAAGCAGGTGCCGCACTCGATCTTCACCGATGCGCGGCTCAAACCCAATGCCCTGTTGATCGGTATCCAGCCGGAGGAGAACATCTCTTTCACCTTGATGGCAAAGGTCCCCGGCCTCGAGCAGGAAGGCATGAGCCTGCGCTCCGTCCCGCTCGATATCGCCATGCCCGATGCCTTTACCGGCAAGCACAAGCGCATCGCATACGAGCGGCTTCTGCTCGATTTGATCCATGGCGACCAGACGCTGTTCGTCCGCCGCGACGAGGTAGAGGCGCAATGGCGCTGGATCGATGCCATCCGCAAGACCTGGGCCGATGACGGACTGACGCCCAAGACCTATACCGCCGGCTCCTGGGGGCCGAGCGCCGCCATCGCCCTGACCGAACGAGACGGGGTAAGCTGGCATGAATAGGAAACGCCCATGACCTATCTCCATCCCGTCCTCGATCACGTTACCGACCGGATCATCGAAAGGTCGAAGGACAGCCGCGCAGCCTATATCGCGCTGATGGAGGAAGAGGCGGAACGCCACCGGGACCGCAACACCGCCCTGCCCTGCTCCAACCTCGCGCATGGCTTTGCCGCCGCGGAGGAAGACAAGCAGTCCATTGCCACGCAGGCCGGGCCCAATATCGGCGTCATATCTGCCTATAATGACACGATTTCCGCCCACCAGCCCTATGGCGCCTATCCGCCGCGGCTGAAGATCTATGCCCGCGAAGTCGGCGCCACGGCGCAGGTCGCAGGCGCCACGCCGGCCATGTGCGACGGGGTGACGCAGGGCCAGGAGGGCATGGAGCTTTCCCTGTTCAGCCGCGACGTGATCGCGCTCGCAACCGGCGTCGGCCTCTCGCACCTGATGTATGATTCGGTCGCCCTGCTCGGCATTTGCGACAAGATCGTGCCCGGCCTGCTGATGGGCTCGCTGCGCTTCGGCTGGCTGCCCGCCATGTTCGTGCCCAGCGGCCCGATGCCGAGCGGCATTCCCAACAAGGAAAAGCAGGCCGTCCGCCAGCTCTATGCAGAGGGCAAGGTCGGGCGCGCCGAACTGCTCGAAAGCGAAAGCAAGAGCTACCACTCGGCAGGCACCTGCACCTTTTACGGCACAGCCAATTCCAACCAGATGATGATGGAATTCATGGGCCTGCACATGCCCGGCGCTGCCTTCGTCCAGCCCGGCACCCCGCTGCGGCAGGAGCTGGACCGCGCGGCCATGCATCGGCTTGCCGCCATCACCAGCGGCGGGAACGATTACCGTCCGCTGGCCAAGGTGGTGGACGAAAAGGCAGTGGTGAATGCGGCCGTCGGCCTGCTCGCCACGGGCGGATCGACAAATCATGCGATCCACATCCCGGCCTTCGCTCGCGCTGCCGGCATCACCATAGACTGGACCGACCTGGCCGAGCTTTCCTCCGCCATACCGCTGCTGGCGCGCGTCTATCCCAATGGCTCGGGCGACGTGAACCATTTCCACGCCGCGGGCGGGATCGGCTACGTCATCAAGGAACTGCTTTCCGCCGGGCTCGTCCATGGCGATATCTTGACCGTGGCTGGCGAGAACGGTCTCAAGGACTATGGCCGTGAACCCTGGCTCGACAATGGCACGCTTGCCTGGCGCGATATCGGTGAAAGCGGCGATACCGAGATGCTGAGCACGGTCGACAATCCGTTCCAGCCCGATGGCGGCATGCGGCTGGTCGAGGGCAATCTCGGCCGCGCCTGTTTCAAGACCAGTGCCGTGACCGAGGATCGCTACACGATCGAGGCGCCTTGCCGCGTCTTCTCCGACCAGAAGCAGGTCGCCGATGCCTTCAAGGCAGGCGAACTGGACAGGGACGTGGTCGTGGTGGTCCGCTTCCAGGGTCCGCGCGCCAATGGCATGCCCGAATTGCACGCGCTGACCCCGCCGCTCGGCGTCTTGCAGGATCGCGGATACCGCGTCGCGCTGGTGACAGACGGGCGCATGTCGGGTGCATCGGGCAAGGTACCGGCAGCCATCCATTGTTCGCCCGAAGCGCTCGGTGGCGGGCCGCTCTCGCTGCTGCGCGATGGCGATGTGGTGAAGCTGTGCGCCACCAATGGCACGCTTTCGACCACGGCCGACCTTTCTACGCGCACTCCGGCCGAAGCCCCTCCCCCGGCTACCGGCACGGGCCGCGAGATCTTCGCCATGTTCCGAGCTGGCGCCGATGAAGCCGAAAAGGGCGGCAGCGCCATGCTCGCAGCGGCCGGACTATGATGAGAGAAGGCCTTTGATGGAGCTGGTCGCAGTCGATATCGGCGGCACCCATGCCCGCTTCGCCGTAGCCCGCGTGGATGGCAACGGCACCGTAACGCTGGACGAACCGATCACGCTGCACACCGATGACCATGTCAGCCTGCAGACTGCGTGGGAGGCCTTCGAGAAGGAGCTGGGCCGCGCCCTGCCCCGTGCCGCAGCCATTGCCATTGCCGGGCCGGTAACAGGCCAGGTCGTGCGCATGACCAACAATAGCTGGGTCATCAATACCGGCGCGCTGGACGAACAGCTCGATATCGACCGGGTCAGCGTGATGAACGATTTCGCGGCCGTTGCCCATGCGGTGGCCAATGTTCCGGAAGACCGGCTGGTGCATATCGCCGGGCCGAACAAGGGATTGCCGAAAACGGGCACGGTCAGCGTGATCGGCCCCGGCACCGGCCTGGGCGTGGCGCATTTCCACCGCATGGCGGATGGCTATCATGTGCAGGCGACCGAGGGCGGCCACGTGGATTTCGCCCCCATCGATGCGATCGACGACGCAATATTTGCCAAGCTGCGCGGCATGTATGTCCGCGTCTCGACGGAAAGGGTCAATTCTGGCCCCGGCATTGTCACAATCTACGAGGTGCTGGCCGAGCTCGAAGGGCGCAGCAACGGCCCGCGTGAAGATGTCGAAATATGGAAGGCGGCGCTTGCCGGGGAAGACAGCCTGTCGGTCGCCGCCATGCAGCATTTTTGCATGACGCTGGGCAGCGTGACGGGCGATTTTGCCCTCGCCCATGGCGCAAGCGCGGTGGTCCTTGCGGGCGGGCTTGGCCTGCGCCTGCGCGACGTGCTGCCGCGCTCGGGCTTCGAAGACCGCTTCTGTTTCAAGGGGCGCTACCAGGGGCTGATGCGCAGCATCCCGATCAAGCTCATTACCCATCCCCAGCCCGGACTGTTTGGCGCCGCCGCAGCCTTTGCCATGGAGCATTGCCGATGAACGATATCGAAAAGATCATGCGCATGGCGCCGGTCATCCCGGTGCTGGTGATCGAGGATGTGAGCGAAGCGCGCGCCATTGCCGAAGCGCTGGTTGCGGGCGGACTCAATGTCCTCGAAGTGACCTTGCGGACCGAAGGCGCACTGGAGGTCATCAAACGCATGAACCTGGTCAAGGGCGCCATCGTCGGTGCAGGAACCGTTACCAACAAGAACCAGCTTGAGGATGCACTGGCGGCAGGCGCGGAATTTATCGTTTCGCCCGGCCTGACAGAACCGCTGGGCAATGCAGCGATAAAGTCCGGAATTCCCTTCCTTCCCGGCGTCGCCAATGCTGGCGATATCATGCGCGGCATGGATATGGGCCTCGATCACTTCAAGTTTTTCCCTGCCACGGCATCGGGCGGCATTCCGGCACTGAAGGCGCTTTCCGCGCCCTTCTACGAGTGCAAGTTCTGTCCGACTGGTGGAATTTCCTACGAAACTGCGCCCAGTTGGCTGGACCTTGATCCGGTGCTGTGTGTGGGTGGCAGCTGGGTCGCGCCCAAGGGCGCCAGCCCGGCGGAGATTGAGAGGCTGGCCAGCGAAGCAGCGAGCCTCGGCGCATGAAGAGCGTCGCAGAACTGATATCCCGCCTGCAGGAGAACCACCTGCGCACGGAGGATACACCGCTCTTCAATCCGGTCTTCCAGCTTTCGCTCGATCTTTCGCGGATGCTCGAAAATGGCGAGCTGACGCTTGGCGAATGCGCCGCGATCATCGACGAGTTGGAGGAGCATGCGCTGGGCAAGCGTGCCAAGCGCCTGCACCGCATGGTCGCGCCGGTCGACAAGGACGATAACCAGGCAGACCTCGCCGCAGCCCTGACCGAGGTAGACTTCGCCTCTTTCAAGAGTCGCTGGGAAAGCCCGCAACTTCACGCCGTGTTCACTGCGCATCCGACCTTCCTGCTGACGCCGGGGCAGTCGGATGCGGTGGCAAGGGCCGCCGGCACCGAAAAGCCGGTAGATCCTTCGGTCGTCGGGGAGGAAAGGCCAAACGTCACGCTCGCCTTCGAGCACGAGCGGGCCATGCGCGCCATCGCCCATGCCCAGGGTGCGCGCGACGAGATCGTTTCCCAGGTACTCGCCCATGCTCAGGCAACTTGGCCCGAGGATTGGCATGACCTCGCCCCGCTGCCATTCCGCTTCGCCAGCTGGGTCGGCTACGACATGGACGGGCGCACCGATATCACCTGGTCCAACTCGATCGGCTTCCGCCTGTCGGAAAAGGCCCAGCGGCTCGAGCTCTATTGTGCCAAGTTGGAGGCCATCGATCCCGCGCACAGACTGCTCGGCGAGCTCAGGCCGGCCAGCGATTACGCCAAGGAACGCGCGGCGGATTTCGCCGCCGACCTGTCCGATCCCGCCGCCCTGTCGGTTGCCGCCAACCGGCTGACCGCGCGCGATCCGCGCAAGCTGCTCTCGCTCAAGCCCTTTATCGATGCGCTGGAAGCCGAGGCGAATGAGGTGGGCGGCGAACGCGCCGTTGCGCTCAAAACGCTGGCCGCCAGCATGTGCGCCGACGGGCTGGGCATGGGCTGGATCCATTTCCGCGTGAACGCCAAGCAGCTCAACAATGCGATCCGCCGCAAGCTCGACCCCTCGGGCGCGATCGACCTGTCGAGCAAGGGCGCCATCGTCCATCTGCGCAAGGCGATCAGCGAAGTAACTCCGCATCGAAGCAATTTCGGTGCACTCGCTATCGAGAGCAGCACCGCCATCCGCCAGTTCCTCGCCATGGCGCAGATCCTTGCCCATATCGACGCCGATGCGCCGATCCGCATGCTGATCGCCGAGTGCGAGGACCCGGCCACGATCCTCGCCGCGCTCTATTTCGCCAAACTGTTCGGGATCGAGGACAAGGTCGATATCTCGCCCCTGTTCGAGACCGAAAGCGCGCTCGAACATGGCGGGCGCTTCCTCGACGAATTGCTGTCGGAGGAAATCTACCGCGACTATGCCCGCACCCGCGGACGCGTCTCGGTGCAGACCGGCTTTTCCGATGCCGGGCGCTTTGTCGGCCAGATTCCCGCCAGCCTCGCCATCGAGCGCCTGCAGGGCCGCCTTGCCGAAGCCATGGCCAAGAACGGCATGGAAGATGTCTGCGCGCTGATCTTCAACACGCATGGCGAAAGCATGGGCCGCGGCGCGCACCCCACCAGCCTGGAAGACCGGCTGACATGGCCGCTCAGCCCCTGGGCCAAGCGCCGCTTCGCCCGCGCCGGGATCACGCTGGAACCCGAAGTAAGCTTCCAGGGCGGTGACGGCTATCTGTGGTTCTCGACACCCGAACTGGCGCTGGCGCTGCTCACCCGCATCGCCACGATCCGCCCGGCCTATACCGATGTCGATGCGCCCAAGGACATCTTCTACCGCCGCACCGATCTCAGCCTCGATTTCTACCGCGCGATCCGCGACCACCAGCGCGAGCATCTCGAAAGCCGGACTTATAGCCGCGCGATCACGGCGTTCGGCCTCGGCCTGCTCAATCCCACGGGCAGCCGCGTCTCGCGGCGCCAGAGCGACATCAATGCCGATCGCGAGATGAGCCTGCGGCAGATCCGTGCCATCCCGCACAATGCGATCCTGCAGCAGCTCGGCTATCCGGTGAACGTGATCGCCGGGATCGGCCATGCCTCGGAAGGCAATTATGACGAGGTCGCCGCCCTGCTGCGCGAGAGCGAGCGCGGCCGCCAGCTGATCCGCCTGGTGCGCTGTTCCAACGCTCTCGCCAGCGTCAAGACCGTGGCCGCCTATGGAGAACTGTTCAACTCGGCATACTGGGCCAGCCGCCCCTATCGCGGCACCGAAAGCCACCTCACCATCGCCTGCGAGGGGCTGGCCGAATATCTGGTCAAGGATGACAGGGTCGGCGTATTCCGCCGCCTCGCCAGCCGCTTGCGCGTCGATGCGCTCAAACTGCATCGCCTGCTCGACCTCGTACCCGATGAAAGCCCGGCGGAAGAGCGCGAGGACCAGCGCCGCCATATCGGCGTGTTGCAGGCTTTGCGGCTGGCGCTGTTCCAGCACATGTTCATCCGCGCGGTCAGCATCCCGGTTTTCAGCCGGGCGAACGACATCAGCCGCGACGACGTTCTGGAGATGGTCTTCACCCTGCGTATCGAGGAAGCGCTGACTCAGCTCAGGCGCACCTTCCCGACCAGCTTCCCCAGCATTGCCGACTTCCAGCTCGACGAGCCGACCGATTACCCGGAAGGCAAGGATGAGGGATACGAGCATATCAGGCGTGATTTCATCGACCCGATCGAAACAGCCTATGCGCTGTCGCTACGCATCTCGACCTCCATCGCGAACATTTTCGGCGCGCATGGTTGAGCCTTGTTGAGGTCTCAGACCTACCGCCAATAAGCAGAGCCGTTAACTGGAGCGGGATTTCGCGTCCCTTTTCGGGACTGAGCATGGCGAAACGCTGGATTCCTGCGCGATTCGGCGCATAATCATTCTCATGAACGCACTGCTCAAATGGATTGGTGGCTCGACCTTCGTCGCTTTCGTGCTGATCGGCACGGCGGTCTTTGCCGGCAATTCGCTTGAAGCGCAGGACAATGACATGTCCGCCTGGCTTGCGGCAGACGATGTTCTGGCCGAAGCGCCCGAAGATATCGACCTGACGCTGGATGAGCAGTTCACTCCCGAAGAAACCCGCTTCATCTCGCAGGAAGTGGTGCAGGATGTTCCCGCTTTCGACGAAGAAAACCCGTTCGTCATCAAGCGCATCCTGCCGATCGAAGGTCCGATCAAATATGGCGAGTGGCATTGGGACGATGAAGGCGTTCCCGATGGTCCGCTGGTAGTGACCGTCGATCTCCAGGCCCGCGTTATTTCAGTCTTCCGCAATGGCTACGAGATCGGCGCCGCCGCCGCGTTGCTGGGCACGGAAGAACACCCTACCCCGGTCGGCATCTTCCCGATCCTGACCAAGGAACGCCACAACATCTCCGAGAAGTACAACAACGCACCCATGCCCTGGACGCTGCGCCTGACCTGGGACGGCGTTGCCATCCATGGCGGCTCAACCGTCGAGCTGGGCTATGCCAGCCATGGCTGCATCGGCGTGCCGGACGAGTTCGTTTCGCGCCTCTACGATATCGCGCAGGTCGGCGACACGGTGATCATCACCGACGGCGTCACCGCCACTATCGGCACCCCGCTGGCGAGCTGAGGCTTAGCCCGTCCGTCGCGGCGGTTCGGGACGGAAGACCCAGTCTCCATCTTCGACGGTCGCCAGCACGCCAGCAAGATTGCCGCCTTCACCGCGTTCCAGCCTGGCGACCAGTCGTGCGACATCGCCCCCGCGTGGATCACCGCCAATATTGCGCAGCGCTCTTTCCACCAGCTTCAGGATGATCGTGCGCGGTGCATCGGGTGTCAGCCGGCAATGCACCTGATCGCCCACGGCGCTGAAGGATAAGAGCCTGTCAAAGAAATAGCCGCACAGCTGCCGCAGGTCCGCGTCAGCTTCGGCAAGGTGGCGCGCGGATCTTGCGATGGCCGGTACATCGAGCCAGTCCGCATCCTTCAGCATCTTGCGGATACGCACCCTGTCGTAACGGTCATCCTGATTGCTGGGATCGAGGGCATAGGCCACGCCCGCCCCGTCCACGATCTGTCGCAGCTCCGCCCGGCGAAACGCAAGCAAGGGTCGGATCACTGTGTGCGAGGCCATCGGGTCCCAGCATTCGCCATCCTTGAAAACCTCTTCACGAATGCCCGCAAGGCCGGATAGACCGCTTCCCCTGTTAAGCCGCATGATAAGCGTTTCGGCCTGATCGTCCGCGTGATGGGCGGTGGCCAGAAAGGGGATGCCGGCATCCTCCACCCATTTGCCGAGCCATGCATAACGGCTCTTGCGCGCCGTCGCCTGCAGATTGCCGCCTTCCACCGTCAGGCTGATGATCTCGCAGGGAATGCCCCGCTCCCGACAAGCCGCGAGGACCAGCGCGCATTCGTCCTTCGCTTCGGGACGCAGGCCGTGATCGACTGTGGCGACTTCGAACTGGCCGGGGATCGCCGCATGGGCGAGCAGCAGCATAGCCATGGAATCCGGCCCACCGGAAACCGCCAAGCCAATCCTGTCCCCTGACGGATTCAGCCGGTCGAGCGCCGCCTTGAACTTCTCGACGAGGTCCGGCGGCAGCGTGTCACTCGCAGTCGACACGGCCCCGATTGGCATCATACTGCTCCTGCAGCCGACCGGTGGCGAGCGCAGGATAGGTATCGCCGAATTCGGCCAGCGCGATGCAGGCACGGCGCGTATCGCCGAGCGCAATCATGCTCTCGGCAAGATAGAGCAGGCTGTCGGCTGCGCGGGCGGCTTCCTTGTCGGCCTGGTAGTTCTCGAAGAAATGCGTTGCCGCGCGGCGCGGCTCACCCGCATCGAGATAGGCACGACCGAGCAGGTTCCGGCCATAGGTAGTGCGCCAGTGATCGGGATATTGCTCGACGAAGAGTGAAAGCTGCTGCTGCGCTTCGGGATAGAAACCGCCATCCCAGAGGCGGAAGCCATAGACATATTCATCGTCACCCTGATCGCCTGAGGCAGGCTTGGCAATGGCCTGCACGGCGGCGAGACGCTCGTCGCTCGGTCCTTCGATCTCCACATCGAGGCTGGGATCAGTGCCGATAGCTGCCAGTTCGCCATCCTCGTCCGGCACGGCGATCACGCCGACTGGCTGCTCTCCCGTGTCTGCGACTTCCACCGCAGCGGCTGCAGCGGCTGCGGCGGCGGTTTGTTCTTCCTCAACCGCGTTGACACGCATTTCGAGCAGGCTGAGCGCATTCTCGTTCACTTCGGTCGCCGCGGTCAGCCGGGCAAGCTGCTGCTCGATCGCGTCGAGCCGGGTCAGCATGTCGGTCAGCGCGCTGGTGGACGGCGTACCCGCCTGGCGCACCTCGACCGGATTGGTGCTGGGCTGGATCTCGGGTTCGAAGAAGCGTTCGTCGCCGCCGGGGAAGACCGCGCGCTGGAGCGCGCGCAATTGCGATTCTATCCGTTCCATCCGGTCATCTGCCTGGGCGGAAACAGCCGAGGGCATCATGCCCATGACCAGACCCGCCGCCACCACGGCCCCACAGGACTTACGCAAACCAGACACTTTGGCGATCATCGATCATTTCCTTCCCGCGCGCGCAGAGCGCCACCTTTACAGATGCCCCCCATGCAGACTTGCAGTCGAATAGCCGATTAACCGTGTTTGGTGGACCCGTAACTCTGCGCAATCCACCGCGAATTCATGGCTATTCGTCGCCGCTGGTCTCGGTTTCAGCTGGCTGGGTCTCCGTCGGTTCCTCAGCGGCGGCGGCGGGCTGCGGCGCCACCTCCTGCACGACCGGTTCTGACACCGTCTGCGTCGGAGCCGGAGCGGGGGGCGGCGCGCTGGTCACGCTCGAGCTCGGCGTAGAGGTCGACGAGGGTGTTGGGCGCGGAGAAGGAGGCGCACTGGTGGCCGAAGGCGTCGGTGCTGGCGCGGATTCCTGCCGGGCTGCGACCTCGCCTCGCGCGAGCAGGCTGGCGGCATCGACAGGCACATCCGACAGCGTCCGCATCTCCTCCGAAAGCTTGGCCACGCTGCGTCCGCCAATGGTCACGACCAGCAAGTCCGGTCGGGCAGTAATGATTTGCGGGTTCGCCGCCTCTTCGGGAATGGTGAAACTGTCGCCTTCCTCGAGCACGCCTTCCATCAGCACGCCCTGATCGCCGTAAAAGCGTACCCAGGCATCGCCCTCGGCCGTGAAGACCACCGGGCCGCTGGCAGTCGCTTCCTCGGCAGGAGCCGCGGCGCTGTCCTGGACCTGTTCCACAGGCTCATCCTCGACTAGCGAGGGCAGTTCCGCCGCCGGTGAGAAGAAGACACGCGCCGCGAAGAACAGGCCGGTGAGCAAGGTGAGGACGGCGATGACCGAAAACCACACCAGGCCCGAGGTGGGCGCGCGCGCAGGGTCCCCCGGCTCGAATGTCTGGCGACGCTCGGCCTGGTCGAATTGTGCGGTATCGAGCTTGGCCCGCACGGAAGCGGCAACCTTGTCCTGGTCGAGCCCGACCACTTTGGCGATGTTGCGGGCAAAACCCATGACATAGGTACGGCCCGGCAAGGAGGAGAAGTCGCCGCTTTCGATGCTCAGGATGTGGCGCTGCGAAATTCTCGTTTGCGCGGCCACCTGTTCGACCGTCAGCCCGCGCTTTTCGCGCGCCGCACGCAGCTCCGCTCCGATGCCGCGTGGCTCGGTTGGTTCAGTCGGAAACTCGATCTTGTCGGCCATCTCTGTCCCAGATTCCCCGTGCGGGGCGTTATGCGATCCCTTTGCTGCACCATGAATGATGGTGCAGCGCGGCAAGTCAAGCAGCGAAAGCGGCCATGCCCACTATTCGACCTCGATACCGTGCGCTTCGGCCCAAGCCTGCAATTCGGCGCGCAAATCCTTCGGCGGATTGGCAAGCCAGCCCTGCATCGCCGAGCCGATCTCGGCCGCATCGATGCTGCAAACCAGTTCCTTGATCGGCCCAACCGCAGCCGGGGTGATCGACAGGCGGCGTATGCCGAGCCCGACAAGCGCCAGCGCCTCCAGCCTGCGCCCGCCCATTTCGCCGCACACGCCGAGGTCAACCGGTTGGCCCGCGCATTCGCGCACCACGCGGCTGAGGAAGCGCAGGATGGAAGGGCTCAGCCAGTCGTAGCGTTCTGCCAGAATCGGGTTGGAGCGATCGGCTGCGAACAGGAATTGTGTCAGATCATTGGTGCCGATCGAGATGAAGGAGATCTTCGGCAGCAGGATGTCGAGGCATTCGGCGAGCGAAGGAACTTCCAGCATGACGCCGTAACTGATCGCGCTGGGCAGCTTGTGCTTGCGCTTCTTCAGATAGGCGATCTGGCTGGTGAAGACCTGCTTGGCAGCATCGAATTCCCACGGTTCGGAAACCATGGGGAACATCACGTTGAGCTCATGGCCCGCCGCCCCTTCGAGCAGCGCGCGCGCCTGCACCTTCATCAGCCCTTCGCGTTCGAGCGCAAGGCGCAGGGCACGCCAGCCCATGGCCGGATTCTCGTCCTCGCGACCGGTATCGCTGGCGAGATAAGGCAGCGACTTGTCGCCGCCCAGATCGACCGTGCGGAAGATAACCTTCTTGTCGCCAGCCGTTTCCAGCACGTCACGGTAGAGGCGCGTCTGCCGGTCGCGCTGTGGCAGGGCTGCGGAAACGAGGAACTGGAATTCGGTGCGATAGAGGCCGATACCGTCTGCGCCTGTAACGTTGAGCATGCCGACATCGTCGCGCAGGCCGGCATTCATCATCACTTCGACGCGCTGCCCATCACGCGTGACCGGCTTGACCTCGCGCATCTTGGCATAGGCGGCCTGGCGCTGCTTCTTCTGTGCGAAGCGGGTTTCAAAGGCATCGAGCACGCCCTGCGCGGGCCGCAAGGTCAGCTTGGCCGCATCGCCATCGACCAGCAGCATGTCGCCTTCGCGCACCATGCCGCGCAGGTTTCGCAGCCGCCCGATCACCGGAACGCCCATGGCACGCGCCACGATCACCACATGGGCCGTGTGCGAGCCTTCCTCCAGCACCACGCCCTTGAGGCGACGCTTGTCATATTCGAGAAGTTCGGCAGGGCCGAGATTCTTGGCCACCAGGATGGAATCGCCATGCAGGCCCATCGTCGCCGCAGTGCCGAGTTGGCCGGAAACGATGCGGATCAGCCGGTTGGCGAGGTCCTCCAGGTCGTGCATCCGGTCCTGCAGAAGAGGGTCCTGGATTTCGCGCATGCGCATGCGGGTGCGCTGTTGCACGCGCTCGATCGCCGCCTCTGCGGTAAGGCCGCTATCGATCGCTTCGTTGATGCGGCGCGACCAGCCTTCGTCATAGGCGAACATCTTGTAGGTCTCGAGGACCTGCTCATGCTCGCCGCCGACGCCGAATTCGGCCTGCCCCGCCATCTGGTCGATCTGCTCGCGCATCTTGTCGAAGGCGAGATAGACGCGCTGGCGCTCGGCCTCGGTGTCCTCGGCCACGGTCTGCTCGATATTCACGCGCGGCTGGTGGAACACCGCCTTGCCGTAGGCGAGACCCTTCACCAGTTGCAGGCCATCGAGCACCACCTGCCCGCTCTGCGCGCCCTGGCGTTCCCCGAGATCCTCCTCGTCCACCAGACCGGCATTGGCGATCAGTTCCGCGAGCACCATGGCCACGGTCTGCAGCGCCTCGATCTCCACCTCTTCATATTTGCGCGGATCGACATGCTGCACGGTCAGAACGCCGACCGACCGCGCTCGCCGGACGATTGGCACGCCGGCAAAGGAGTGGAATTTTTCCTCGCCCGTTTCGGGGCGGTACTGGAATTCGGGATGCGTCGCCGCCTCGTCGAGGTTGAGTGTCTCGATATTGGCGGCAATCGTGCCGGTCAGGCCCTCGCCCACACCAAGTCGCGTGACGTGCACGGCGCTCTGGTTGAGGCCGCGAGTCGCGAACAGTTCGAGCATTCCCTCGCGCAGGAGGTAGATCGAACAAACCTCGCTATCGAGCGCTTCACCGATAATGTCGACGACACGATTGAGCTTCGCCTGCGCGTGCGTTCGCGCAGCCATGACCTCGTGAAGCTGGGTCAGGATAGATCGTGCGGCAGCAGCGGCTCCAGGCATAATGGAGCGCCTATACGATTATTGCACCTTTGGAAATGTTACCGCCGCACGAAGCAGGCAAGTTGCCCTAATGCAGCGAGAGCTCTTCCTTCACCTTGAGCTTCTGCTTCTTGAGAAGCTGGATCTTCGCCATGTCGGGCGCCGGCCTGTTCATCTCTTCCCTGAGGCTACGGTCGAGCCCTTCGTGCTTGGCCTGAAGAGCAGTGACATGCGAGGATTCCATACGCGTTCTCCTATCGCTTGGGCCTACAAGAGGGGAGGCCCGGGAACGACCCAATGCGGCGACTCGCCACGGGCTGGGAGCCGCGCAATTGTCATCAAAACACAGAAGTCCTAATTCACCAAATGTGCCTGCGATGAACCGGGCGTATGGAGCGACATCCCGGCATCACGGTGCCGCGACTTTTTGGTGAGAGGGCAGCGGATTGACCGAAGAGGAAATGCGCAAGCGGCTAACGGCGCTCAGGATCGAGCATCGCGATCTCGATGCGGCGATCGATGCGCTTACCGAAACGGGCGGGCCCGACCAACTGCAGGTCGCGCGGCTGAAGAAGCGCAAGCTGCTGCTGAAGGACCAGATCGCCATGATAGAAGACTATCTGACACCCGACATCATCGCCTGACACCGCGATCTTTTCGCGGTCGCAGCAATGTCATAAATCGTTTCTGTCCGGGACAGCCTTGAAAAGACGCGCAAATTAACCTTCTTATCACTGGCGATGGCATGAGCTTCACGCTAGCCAATCGTCAAATGACAAACGCCGCAGATATCAGTCCCACAATCGTGGAGACGCTTTACTCCGATGCTCTGGTTCTCGCTGACGAGGCGCGCGCCGCCTTCGACCTGTCCGGGCGGCTCGACCAGATCGGCACGAGCGAGGAAATGGCACGCATTGCCCTTTCCTGCGAGGCACTGCGCACGACCACGCGGATGATGCACGCGATTGCCTGGCTGCTAAACCAGCGAGCCTTCTTCGCCGGCGAGTTGTCCGAATTCCAGCTGCGGCGCCATGGCCGCTTGCCCCCGGCACAGCCCGAGAGCGATCCGCAACAGATTGCCCTGCTCGACCCCGACCTGCAGGATCTGGTGGCACGAACGAAGAGCTTCTACGCCCGCGTCGCCCGGCTTGATCGTGCCTGGCGCGACCACTTCTCGATGAAGCCCGCGGCCGTTCATCGCCTGCGCGACCGGCTCGACGGACTGGTGCAGAACCTCTGATCAGACCTTCGCGATAGCGCGGTCCCAATCGGCGATGCGGTTGGCACGCCTCGCTCCATCCATTTGCGGTGCAAAGGAGTCGGTCAGGCCGATCATCGCTTCGGCCGCATCCTGCAAGTCGTCGTGAATGCCCGATCCGACCGCAGCGAGAATGGCCGCGCCCAAAGCCGTCGTCTCGATGAAGGCAGGGCGTGTCACTTCGAGGTCGAGCAGGTCGGCAATATCCTGCACCATCCAGTCATTGGCGACCATGCCGCCATCGACCTTCAGGCTTGTCCATTCCGCACCATCCGCGGCGAATGCCGTGGCGAGGTCGCGCGTCTGGTGTGCCATGGCTTCCAGTGCAGCGCGGACGATATGCGATTTGCCGGTGGAGAAGCTGAGGCCGTCTATCAGCCCGCGTGCTTCAGGCAGCCAATGCGGCGCGCCAAGGCCTGACAAAGCGGGCACCACGACTACGCCGCCATTGTCCTCGACCGAGCGCGCAAGCTCTTCTGTCTCTGCCGAGCTTTGGATCAGGCCAAGCGAATCGCGCAGCCATTTGACCAGCGACCCGGCGACGAAGACCGAGCCTTCGATGGCGTAGGCCTTCTCGCCGCTGATCTGGTAAAGCACCGTGGTCAGCAGGCGATTATCCGAAATGGTTGGCTCGCTGCCGATATTGGTCAGCGCGAAAGCGCCCGTGCCGTAGGTCGTCTTGGTGTCGCCGGGTGAAAGACATCCCTGTCCGATTGTTGCCGCTTGCTGGTCCCCTGCCATGCCGCAAATCGGGATCGAAGCACCGAAAATGCTCGGAGAAGTCGCGCCAAGATCCCCGCTAGTGTCGACCACTTCGGGAAGCGCCGCGAGCGGAACGCCGAGCAGCTCGCACAGTCCGGGATCGAAATGCCCGCCATCGAGCGCAAGCAGCAAGGTCCGGCTGGCATTGCTGGCATCCGATTTGTGCAATCCGCCTGTCAGCTTAAAGGTGAGCCAGCTTTCCACCGTACCAAAGGCGAGGCGTCCGTCCTCCGCAGCTCTTGCAACTGCCGGATCGTTTTCGAGCATCCAGCGCATCTTGGTGCCCGAGAAATAGGGATCGAGCAGCAGTCCGGTCTTGCGGCGAACCTTGTCCTCATGGCCCGCCTGTTTCAGCTCCCTGCAGAAAGCGGCGGTGCGCCGGTCCTGCCAGACGATTGCCTTGCACAGCGGCTCGCCCGTCTGCCGGTCCCAGGCCACCACGGTCTCTCGCTGGTTGGTAATGCCGATGGCGGCGATCTTCTCCGCCCCGCCCGCCTTGGCGACCATCTCCTTCGCGCAGGCGAGCGTCTTGTCCCAGATCTCCGCCGCATCGTGCTCGACCCAGCCGGGCTGCGGGTAGAATTGCGTCAACTCGCGCTGCGCCGTTCCATGCGGCTGGCCATCCGCGCCGAACAGCATGGCGCGCGTCGATGTCGTGCCTTCGTCGAGAACGAGGATAAGCGGATCGTTCATTGGCAATTCTCTCCCTGTTTCTCCATATGCGGCGCATGGCATTGCCTCCGCAACCCTGGCCGACGGGCGAATGCGAGCGATTGGAGCCGCTTGTCGCGCGCGTGCTGGCTCCAAACGGATCGCCCTTTACCTATACCGGCACCCAAACTTACCTGATCGGGGGAGAAGAGGGGCTGGCGGTGATCGATCCGGGACCGGACGATCCCGAGCACCTTGCCGCACTCGAAGCGGCGATTGGTCAGGCCAAGGTCGTGGCGATCATGTGCACGCATACACATCGCGACCATTCGCCCGGTGCCGCACCGCTCGCCGCGAAGACCGGCGCGCCCATTGTGGGCTGCGCACCGCTACACATTGTCAGCGATGCCCCGCGCGTCGATGCGCCTTTCGATCGCGACTATGCGCCAACCCGCGTGTTGGAAGATGGCGAGCAGGTCTCCGGCCCTGGCTGGACGCTGACCGCCATTGCCACGCCCGGCCATACCTCCAACCACCTCTGCTACGCGCTGGAGGAAAGCGGCGCGCTGTTCACCGGGGATCATGTGATGGGCTGGTCCACCAGCGTCGTGGTCCCGCCCGATGGCGACATGGCCGATTACATGGCGAGCCTGAACAAGCTCTATGAGCGCGAGGACCGCATCTACTACCCTGCCCACGGCCCGGCGATCGAGAAGCCTCGCCAGTTGGTGCGCGGCATGTATGGTCACCGCAAGCAGCGCGAAAAGCAGATCCTCCGGCTGCTGGGGGAAGAAGCGCGCAGCATCGCCCAACTCGTGCCCGTGATGTACAAGGGCGTGAATGAGCGGCTCTGGCCCGCCGCAAGCCAGAGCGTGCACGCGCATCTGATAGAGCTGGAGAAACAGGGCCGCGTCTCGCTCGACGGCGAGGTCTGGGCAATCAGCGCGTGAATTGACTTCCCCTACCCGTTTCGCGCAGTTTCACGTCGGGGAATTGGGGAGGACGGACAATGGCCAGCATCGCTGCCAGCATACCAGGCACCGAACAGCGTGAGCGGACATTCCTGTTCAACATGGCGCTGTTCGCCCTTGCTGTGGTTCTCTTCGGCTTTGTCGGGAACATCGCGCGCGGCGCTTCGAGCTTTGCCGTGCCGTGGTTCTACCACGCCCATGCCGCGCCGCTGATCACGTGGATATTGCTGGTCAATGTGCAAAGCTGGTTGGCAAAGGAAGGCAATTTCTCACTGCACAGGCAACTGGGCTGGCTGGGCGCAGTGGTGGGCGTGATCTTCGTCTGCTTCGGCCCGGTCTTCACGCTCCTTTCGGGCGCTTACCATGTGGAAACCGGCACACCCGCAGTGCCCGCCTATGCCGGATTCCTGATCCTCAATATCTTCAACTTCATCCAGCTTGGCGTCTGGCTGGTGATCGGTTTTACCTGGCGCAAGCGCACGGACTGGCACCGCCGCGCCATGCATATCGTCACCCTGCTGATCGTGCTGGTGGCGTGGAACCGCGTGGTGGAGATCATGGGGATCGATGGGCAAACGCATATCATCCTGACGCAGCTTGCCCTGATCGCGCATTTCCTCATCTACATGGCGGGCGATTGGCGCATCCGCGGGACCATTCACCCGGCATGGTTCTGGGGCCTCGGGGCCTTCTGCCTCGAATATCCCACATACCTGATCTCGGGCGATACCGTGCTGGGCGAGGCCGTACTGCGCGCAATTGCGCCTTGAACCCTCGCGTAGATCGGGCCATTTGCTGACCATGACTGCACAGACCGCCATTCCGCCCGGCATCGACTTGCTCGAAGAGATCAATCGCCTCCGCAAGGAGAAGAATGCGGTGATCCTCGCCCATTACTACCAGACGCCGGATTTGCAGGACCTTGCCGATTTCGTCGGTGACAGCCTCGAGCTGTCGAAGAAGGCGGCGGAAACCGATGCGGATGTGATCGCCTTTTGCGGCGTCAAGTTCATGGCCGAGACGGCCAAGATCCTCTCGCCCGAAAAGATCGTCGTCCTGCCCGACATGGAAGCGGGCTGCAGCCTCGAGGACTCCTGCCCGCCGGAGAAGTTCGCCGCCTTCCGCGAGGCGCATCCGGACCATATCGCGCTCACCTACATCAATTGCTCGACCGAGGTGAAGGCGCTCTCCGACATCATCGTCACCAGTTCGTCTGCCGAGACAATCCTCGCGCAGATCCCCGAAGACCAGAAGATCATCTTCGGGCCGGACCGCCACCTCGGCGGCTACCTCAGCCGCAAGTTCGGGCGCGAAATGCTGCTCTGGCCGGGCGTGTGCATCGTGCACGAGGCTTTCAGCGAGCGCGAGCTGCTCAAGCTGATGGAAGCCAATCCCGGCGCACCCGTCGCCGCGCACCCGGAATGCCCGCCGCACATCATCGACCACGCCGATTATGTCGGCTCGACCAGCGGCATCCTCAATTTCGCCAAGACCTTCGAGGGCGACACGCTGATCGTCGCGACCGAGCCGCATATCATCCACCAGATGGAAAAGGCGCTGCCGGAGAAGAACTTCATCGGCGCGCCCGGCGCGGACGGAAACTGCAGCTGCAATATCTGTCCCTACATGGCGCTCAACACGATGGAGAAGCTCTATCTGTGCCTGCGCGACCTCGAACCGCGCATCGAGATCGAGGAGCAGTTGCGCCTCGACGCCAGGAAGAGCCTCGACCGCATGCTCGAAATGGCCAGCGGCACGGTCGGCAAGGGCGATCTGGGGAAGGTGTGACTTGCCCGCCTTTCGAGTAGTGGTCGAAGGGCGTAGTTTCCCCGGGAGCCTGTTCGACGAGCCAGATGCAATGTTCGGCTTTTTCGCCACACGTTGGGTAAGTGCTCCTGATGCCGAACAGGCGGGCCAAATGGCAGCGGAGCAAGTTGCCGACGAGATTTTGAGATCGCTGCCTCGAATTGAGACCTCGCCTGAATTGATCGTCGAAGAAGTCGAAGCATTGGCGGAGCTACCGGAGGACTACCCCACATCCGGAGCCACTTGGTTCCCGATGGATCGAGCCTCCTAAACCCCGCCAACCCTCTTCGGCGCGGTCTTACTTCAATCTCGTCATTGCGAGACCGAACTTGTTTCGGGCGAAGCAATCCAGAGTCGCGCGCACCACACTGGATTGCTTCGTCGGCTTCGCCTCCTCGCAATGACGATGGAGAGATCAGCTACCGATCTCTTCGAACAGGTCCCGCCATTGAGGATTGCGCTCCTCGATCAATGCCAGCTTCTTCTTTCTGGAACCGCCTTTGACCTGCTTTTCGCGCGCGATAGCCAATTCCATGGTAGAGTGAAGCTCGTACCACACCAGCAATTTGCAGCCATGGCGCTTGGTGAAACCATCGACCAGACCTTCGCGATGTTGCCAGGCGCGCTTCGGCAAATCTGAAGTTACGCCCGTGTAGAGGGTTCCGTTCCTCTGGCTTGCCATCAGGTACACGGCGGGTTGGAAACTGTCCTTCATCGCTCTGGATTGCTTCGCTTCGCTCGCAATGACGAAAAGCTAAACCTCCCCAACCCTGCGCGGTGCGGTTTCCTTCAGGAACAGCGCGATCACGAAGCCCACGGCCAACCCGGCAATGGCGAAGGTGAAGACGTGCTGGATGCCGGAAGACGCGGCAATCTGGCCGGCAATCACGGGCGCAACGCCGCCGCCGAAGACCTCGCCCGCTCCGATCACCAGCCCCGCGACCGAGGCGATCATGCCCACCGGGGCAGCCTCTGCCGCCACCGGTCCGGCCAGCGTCGCCAGCGCGGACATGTTGAACAGCGCGGCGAAGAAGAGCAGCCAGAACAGCGTCGAGAGATTGTCGGCCCCGGCCTGCGTGAACAGCCACAGGAATATCCCGGCGAGCACATAGGATAACAGGATGGTCAGCTTGCGGCCGATAAAGTCCGACAGGGTGGGCATGGCGAACTGGCCCAGTGCGCCGCCAAAGCCGATGGCCGAGGTGATCACGCCCATGTCCTGCAGCGAGAGGCCGAGATAGTCGGTCAGGTAATTGGGCATCATCGCGCCCATGATGAAGACGCCGCCCATGGCGCACATCAGCGTGAGCATGGCGAGCGGGACATTGCGATGGGCGAAGAGCTCACCGAAGCTGGGCCGCGCGACAGGCGCAGCCGCTGGTACATCGACAGGCGCATCGGCAGCCTGGGCCTTGGCGTGCTGATCGGGCTCTCGCACCACGTAATACATCACACCCGCCATAATCAGGCCGGGAATGCCGACCAGCATGAAGATCGCGCGCCAATCCATAACCAACAGCAATTGCGTGGCGATGATCGGACCGACCGCGCTTCCCATCAGCGAGACCATGCATTGGAAAATGCCATTATTCATGCCGCGACGCTTGGGGTGCGAGGCTTCCACGGCCACCGCCACGCCGGTCGAAGCGACAGGTCCTTCGGCAAGGCCCATGATCGCGCGGATCACCAACAGGCCGACCAGCCCGCCCGCCATGCCGGTGAAAACCGACATGAGCGAGAAGATGATCACGGCGGGGATCAGC
Source organism: uncultured Altererythrobacter sp. (assembly GCA_913056125.1). Classification (GTDB taxonomy): domain Bacteria; phylum Pseudomonadota; class Alphaproteobacteria; order Sphingomonadales; family Sphingomonadaceae; genus Alteraurantiacibacter. The sequence goes on along the minus strand of CAJXNC010000008.1, from coordinate 86,570 downwards.
ACCTTGCGGCGCCCGACCCGGTCCGAAAGGAAGCCCATGACGAAAGCCGAGAGGCCCCAGAAAACGGCGAGGATACCGACAAGATTGCCCAGGTCCTCATAGGTCAGGCCAAGCTCGTCCATGAAAGCGGGGAACAGGACCGGGAGGATAAAACGATCGAGCCCGACCAGCCCGAAGGTCAGGCTGAGGATCAGGATGATCTTCCACTCATAGCTGGTGTCCCAGCCCTTGCTCGCGCTGTCTTGCTGCATGAATCCCCCTCCCATGTCGCACCGAGCCTGTCGCCCGGCGTCTTTCCCGGTGACGAGGTTTACCAGCGCGCAGGGGCGGCGTCGATTCTGCTTCGGCACACCCTCTATTCCTACCCGCGCCTTAACCCTGAGGCTTCATCCGGTCCTCAGCATTCTCAGCCACAGTAATGCGTGATATTAAGCGCGCCGACGGACTTGAGGAGAGCGGCAATGAAGATGCGTTCCTGGCTGTTCGCCCCCGGTGACAGCGAGAAGAAGCTGGGCAAGGTCGCTTCCTGCGGCGCCGATGTGGTGATCATCGATCTGGAAGACGCGGTGGCGGAATATGCCAAGGCCGAAGCGAGGCGCCTGACCACCAAATGGCTGCAGGCCAATCGCACGCAGGTGCTGGCGGGTGGCGGCTTCCAGCGCTGGGTGCGGATAAACCCGCTCGACAGCCATCACTGGCGCGAGGACCTCGCGGCGGTCATGCCTTGCCAACCGCACGGCATCATGGTCCCAAAGGCTGCCGGTCCGGAGCAAATCCGCATGCTGGCTGCCGAGCTTTACGAACACGAGCAGCGCAACGGGAAGGAACCCAATTCGACGCGCGTCCTCCCCTTGGTGAGCGAGACGGCCAAGGCAGCCATGTCGATCGGCCAGTATGCCGAGGACACGCTGCCGCGACTGCTCGGCCTGACCTGGGGTGCGGAAGACCTTTCCGCCGCCATCGGCGCCACGCGCAAGCGCGACGAGAATGGCGAATGGACCGATCTGTTCCGCATGGTGCGCGCGCAAATCCTGCTCACTGCCCATGCCCGGCAGGTGCTTCCGATCGACACGCTCTATTCCGATTTCCGCGATCTGGAGGGCCTGAAGAAGGCGGCGGAAGCTTCGCACGCGGACGGCTTTGCCGGCATGCTGGCGATCCATCCGGACCAGGTGCAGGTGATCAACGCCGCTTTCAGCCCCAGCGAAAAGGCACTCGCCAGGGCGCGCGCGATCGTCGATGCCTTTTCCGCCAATCCGGGCAAGGGCGCGCTATCGCTCGATGGCGAGATGATCGACCAGCCGCATCTGGAACAGGCGCGCAAGCTCCTCGAACGCGCGCCCTAGCCTCCATCCAGCCCTCGCCGAATTACTCGCCGGACTGGGGAGGAGCAGCGGGTGGCACCTCGACCACAGCAGCAACTTCGGCTGAAGGAGCTTCCCCCTCGGCGGGTTCCCCCTCACCTTCCGCACCCTCATCGCCTTCTTCGACTTCCGGCATGGAGCGAAGGAGCGGCGGCTGGGAGCGCAGCTGGTCGGTATGGATCATTTCATCGCTGATCGTGCCTTCGAGCACCTCGCCGGAAGCTTCTCGCCCATCAGCGCCTTCGGACACGACGACTTCGTCCTCGCAAGCGGCAAGCAGCAGCACGGGAACCAGCAGCAGGGTACTTTTCAGGCGCAAACTCATCACTCCGGCTCGGTCACTGAATCGAGGAAATTGGCGAGGCGCTTCTGCAATGCCCCATCCCACTCGCCCGGCGCAAGCTCCACGCCGAGCCTGTCCATGCTGGTGACGCCGTATTCGGAGATGCCGCAGGGCACGATACCGGTGAAATGCGAGAGATCGGGAGACAGGTTCACCGAAAAACCGTGCATGGTCACCCATCGCCGCACGCGCACGCCGATGGCGCCGATCTTGGCTTCGCGGCCATCCACATCGCGCGTCCAGATTCCGATGCGATCGGGCACTGCCCAGGCTTCGACACCGAAATCGCCCAGAGTGGCGATCACCCAGTCTTCCAATGCGTGGACGAATCGCCTCACGTCGCGTCCGCGGCGGGCAAGGTCGAGCAGGACATAGGTCACGCGCTGGCCGGGGCCGTGATAGGTGTGGCGCCCGCCGCGCCCTGTCTCGACGATTTCGAAACGTGGATCGAGAACCTCGTCGGCATCGGCACTGGTCCCGGCGGTATAAACCGGCGGGTGTTCGAGCGACCAGATCAGCTCCTTCGCCCGGCCATCATGGATAGCCTCATTGCGCGCCTGCTGTTCGGCCAGCGCCTCCCGATAGGGCACAAGCTCCGGCGAAATGCGCCATTCGGGCGAAGCGAGCCCGGTCGATCCATGCAACTGTTTCATATGCTGGTGATTGCGTGGCGATCAGCGACAGGTTTATCAAGGGTCTGCAAACGGGAGGAACCGCAATGGGATTCGACATGAACAGGACCTGGTCGCAGGCGATTGCGCTTGTGCAGGCCAATTTCCAGCTTCTGGCGATCATTGCGGGGGTATTCCTGCTGCTGCCCAATGTCCTGTTCTACGTGGTCCTTCCCGATTTCACCGCCATGCTGGGCATGTCGCAGGATCCGGAGGTAATGTCGGCCATGCTGGGCGACATGGCCGGCAGGCTGATTGCATTCGGACTGGTCGCCATGCTGTGCCAGTTGATCGGTTACATGGCGATGGTCGCGCTGATGGGCGACAGCCGGCCCACCGTGGGCGAAGCGCTGCGCAATGCCTTTTCCAATCTCCCGACCATGATCGGCGTCACCATCCTGCTCATCCTGGTCTATATCGCCGTGGGCCTCGTGCTGAGCTTGGCTACCGGGCTGCTGGCTGCGGCACTCGGGGCATTGCTCGGCGAGGCAGCAGCACTCCTGCTGTCCTTCCTCGTCCTCTTCGTCCTGCTCTTCGCAATGCTCTACGTGGCGGCACGCTTTACGCTGACGGTGCCATCGGTGGTGCTTGGCGGGATGCGCAATCCGGTGGCTGTGCTGGGCAATTCCTACAAGCTGACTTCGCCCTTCGCCAAGCGCATCTTCCTTTTCTACCTGCTTCTGATCGTCTGCTACCTGGTCCTCAGCATCATCATCGGCGCGGTCATGGGCCTGCTCGCCGCGATGCTGGGCAGCGGTCCCGGCTCGGCGCTGTTCATAGGCCTGGTCAACGGTGTGATGGCAGCAGCCGTGGCGATGATCTTCAGCGGGATCCTCGTCAGCATGTACGAGCAGATCGCCGGCCATGGCGAGGAGATCAGGGAAACCTTCGAATAGGATCGCGCGGCGGCGGTCCTAGTCGCGCCAGCCCCAGACCAGCAGGTTGGGCGGAAGGTTTGCCCATATGCGCTCGCTATCCAGCCTTGGGAAGTAACGCGCGGTAAGGTCCCGCGCGACCGAGCTGTACTGGTAGGTCATGAAACAGCCACCCTTGCGCAAGACGCGCGCCGTAGCTTCCGCAATCGCAGGGCCAACGCCTTCTGGCAAAGTCGAGAAAGGCAGACCGGACAACACGCAATCGGCCTTCTCATGACCGAGCGAGGCCACCACGTCTTCAACATCTTCGGCCGATCCCAAAACGGCATGGAAACGGCTGTCGGTAATCGTCTTGCGCAAGTAATCGATGAAGAGCGGGTTGGTGTCGATCACCACCAATTCGCCGTCGCGCGGCAGGCGTTCCAGTACCGGCAGGGTGAAGGTGCCGACGCCCGGTCCATATTCGACGAAGAGCTTGCACTTGTCCCACTCGACAGGCTCGAGCATGGCGCGGATCGTCTGCGGCGAAGAAGGCATGATCGCACCGACCATGCGCGGATGTTCGATCATGCCACGCAGGAATATTCCCGCCGGGCCCATTGCGCGTTTCAGCCGCTGGACAAGGCGGGGAATACCCTGTCGCTGGGCCAGTTCGCTTCCTCTCATGCCGGAAATAATACCCTCGAAACTGCCGCACGCATCCGCGTGCCCGGAGAGCCCAACCCCTCGCAAATATGTCAGTTCAATGCAAGTTTGACAGGTGGAAGTAGGCCCGGTGCCCCCAATTGGTCCACCATGGGCAGCGGAATCCCGATCAGAGGATTTCCTCGATCAGTTCGGGCGGTCGGCATAGGCGCACGCCCTTCTCGGTCTCCACGAGCGGCCTCTCGATCAGCTTGCTGTCCGCCACCATGGCATCGAGCACCGTATCGGCCTCGGCATCGGGCAAGCCACGTTCCTTGGCATCCGTGCCGCCGAGACGGAGTCCCTCGGCCGGGGAGATGCCGGCATCGCTGTAGAGCTGCGCCAGCTTCTCCCTTGTCGGCGGATGCTTGAGATATTCGACCACCTCGACATCACAGCCCTCATCCTGCAATCGCTGGAGTGCGATACGCGATTTGCTGCAACGCGGATTGTGCCAGATCGTGGCTTTCATTGTGCCTTCTCCTCGACAGCAGCCCTGCCCCGGCTAGAGGCGCGCCGTCAAGGTCACCAATGCCTGTCGTCCGTTGGCCGGGATCGCGAAATGCGGATTGCGCAGCTTGACGATATAACGCTCGTCGAAAACGTTCGAGACATTGACCCGTACATCGAAATTGTCGGTCAGCTGGTACTGGGCCCGAAGATCGAAACGGACATAACCATCGGCCTCGATTAGATTACCGGCATCCGCATAGCGCCCGGAAGCACCATATGCGCCCGCACCAATACTGAAGCGGGGTGTGACCAGCCAATCCACGGTAGCGGCCAGGTTGTGCTCTGGCGTTTGTGGCAGGGCATTCCCCTGATTGCTGATCGTGGTCGGATCATTGTCCAGCGCCGCAGCATCTGCACCAAGCTCACTGTGGAGATAGGTATAGCCGACCATCAAAGTGACCGGTCCAATCCGCCCCGTAGCGCTGGCTTCGAAACCTTCGATGCGCGCGGAATCGAGGATTTCGGTGATCGTGCCGTTCGGATCGCGCTGGTCGATATTGGCCCGATCGATGCGAAACACTGCGCCTGAAAGCAGAAGCGATCCGTCGAACATCTCGGCCTTGCCGCCAATTTCCCAATTCTCGGTAGCCTGCGGCTCGAACAATTCGTTCTGCGCCCCGAGGTTCTCCGCACCTTCGCCCACGGTCGTGCCCGGAGGCGTCTTGGAATCGGCATAGGAAACGTAAAGACTGGTCGCTTCGGTCGGCTTGAAGATCAGGCCACCCTGATAGGTCCAGAAGCTGCCGCTATTGGATGCATCGAAGGGCGTACCCCGCCGTGATCCGCTGGCACTTGCTGAAAAGTCGGTCCAACGCAGGCCCGCATTGAGGAGCAATTGCGGCGTAATGGTTATCGTGTCGGCAAGATAGACGCTGTAATCGCGCGCTTCGGCCTGGCTTGGCGTGGTGCTGGCCGTGATCGAGCCGTTCCAGGGATCGAAAGGATCTGGATTTGCCAGCGAGGTGCAGTTGAACGCGGCAATGTCCTCCGCCGGGCAGTTGCGGTCGCCCGTATCGACCACGAAAGGCGTATTGGTCGATTCGGTTTCGCTGAACTCGAAGCCAAGGGCCAGGCTGTGCGAGACGGGCCCGGTCTCTCCCTCAAAGCCGAGATTGGTGTTCGAGACCACACCTTCGCTGCGGGAATTGCGGCTCTTCACGGCGCGCCAGACGAGGCCGTCCACCACATTGCCCGCGGAATCATCGGGGTTGGTGACGATATAGCGGTTTTCGGTCCAGCTATAGCGAGTGGTGTTCGACAGGATGAGATTGGGTGCCAGTTCCGCCGAGAATTCTCCGCTGATGGAATCGACGTTGGTCTCCGAGAAGTCGCGCGACAGGAGGCCGTAGAAGTTGTCGTAATCGACATCGGCGGGTTCGCGCAGATCGGGCGTATCGGGATCGGGATTGATCTGCCTGCGCGAGGTGAGCGGGATCCCATAGTCGGGCACGCCTTCCGTCTCGAGGTGATAGTAGCCGAGTGTAGCCGTGACCGGGCCATTGAGGCCAATGGTGACAGACGGGAGCACGCCCCAGCGATCATCCGATACGTCGTCACGGCCTGGGGTCATGGAATCGTGGAACAGGCCTGCCACACGCACCGCGACATCGTTGGTCAGCTGGCGGTTCACGTCACCGGTAATGCGGATCAGGTCCGATGTACCGGCGGTGGCCTGAACGCTGGCAAAGTCACCCATGCGGGCATTGCGGGTAACCAGGTTGATTACCCCGCCCGCGCCGCCGCGGCCTCCAAAGCTTCCATTGGGTCCCTTGTAAACCTCGATGGATTCGAGCGCGAAGCTCTCGCGCGTCTGCGAACCGACATCGCGAGCGCCGTTGACGAAGACATCGCCGGTGGAATCGACACCGCGGATTAGCGGGATGTCCGCCGCTGCGGTGCCGCCCTCTCCTGCACCCAGAGTAATGCCGGGAACCGTCCGCAAGGCTTCTTCGAGAGAGAAAGATGCGGTGTTTTCGATGGTTTGCTCGGAGATGACGCTCAGCGTGCGGGGTGTGTCCACGATCGGGGCGGTGTCCTTGACCGACGAGGTTTCGCGCTCCTTGTCGGCGGTAACGATGATGCTGGGATCCGCCTCGTCCATCTCGTTTGCCATTGCCGGCGCACTGGCGATGAAGCCGATGCATCCTGCAGCCAGATAGCCGCTGCTCTTTACGATTCCCGATTTGCTCATGTGACCTCCATTGAATTGGAGGCCGCCTACATCGGCACCACAAACGGAGTCAATGCTAATGCGACTGAGTTGCAATAATAATCATGCGTCGGCCCATCTGCGCATCAGATTGTGGTAGAGGCTGGTCAGCTCGACCACGACTTCGTCCTCGCCTCCACTGCGCTGTGTCAACGTGCGAATGCTGCGATCGAGGCGGTAGAGTTGCTCGCGTGCGCTGTTGTCGCGGACCATGCTCTGGAGCCAGAAGAAGCAGGCCGTACGCGCACCCTTGGTCACCGGCTCGACCCGGTGCACGCTGGACGCAGGGTAGAGAACCATGTCGCCTGCGGCGAGCTTCACCGAATGCTCTCCGAACAGGTCTTCCACGATAAGTTCGCCGCCAGTGTAATTCTCGGGCGGTTCGAGGAACAATGTCGCCGACAGGTCGCTGCGGAGCCGGAAGTCCTGGCCGGGAAGCGCGCGAATGCTGTTATCGACATGGGAGCCGAAGGCTTCGCCACCTTCATAACGGTTGAATAGCGGGGGAAAGACCTTCAACGGCAAGGCTGCGGCAATGAACTCCTCCGCCTTGCCCAGAGCATCGAGCACGAAATTCCCCGCCTGCCTTGCCACCTGGCTTCCCTGCTTCAATTGCTGGTTGCGCTTGGCCAGACGCGACTGGTGGCCGGAAGTCTCATTGCCATCCACCCACTCGCCTGCATCGAGCAATTCGCGCAAGCGCGAAACTTCCTCCGCGTCCAGCAATCCTTCGACCTTGACCATCATCCGCACGTGTCTCCGACTTGCGAAACTAGACGCTCCCACCGCGCCTTACCCTTAGAATTTCCACCGCGCCGGCCGACTGGAGCCGCCATCGCGAAACGGATCGCTCAGTGCCATGTTTTCTATTGCTATTGCAAGTGCGTCGCAATAGATGGCGCTGGCATATCGATCTTAGGACCACCCAAGGGGCAATCTTGACCACTCGTACTTCTATCCGCGCCACCCTGCTTTTCACGGTTGGCAGCAGCTTCATTGCAACTCCCGCACTGGCCAACGCGGACGTCCAGCGCGACTACCTGCCGAGCGAAATCGTCGTCAGCGCCGACCGTGAAGGCTATGCCGAAAGCGATGGCAGCACCGCGACCAAGACCCCCACCCCGCTGATCGACGTGCCGCAATCGGTCACCATGATCACGGCGGACCAGATCGAGGACCAGGGCGTTACCCAGCTCGGCAATGCGCTGCGTTTCGTGCCCGGCATCAGCCTGGAAACCGGCGAAGGCCACCGCGACGAGGTCTTCATTCGCGGCCAGGAAACCACAGCGGATTTCTACATCGACGGCTTGCGCGACGACGCGCAATATTACCGCTCTCTCTACAACGTCGAACGCGTCGAAGTGCTCAAAGGCGCCAATGCGCTGATCTTCGGGCGCGGCGCCGGCGGCGGCGCAATCAACCGCGTGAGCAAGACCGCCAACACGATGGACATGTTCGGCTCGCTCGGCGCCAGTGTGGATACGTTCGGCGCCTACTCCCTGACCGGGGACGTCAACACGCCGATCGCCGACGGGGCAGGCCTGCGCATCAACGCCACCTATGAAGACTTCAACAATCATCGCGACTTCTACGATGGGCGCTTCATCGGCTTCACGCCGACGCTGACGATCGAGGCCGGTCCCGACACCACCTTCACCGCCAGCTACACCTATGACGATGACGAGCGCGTCACCGATCGCGGCGTACCGAGCCTGAACGGTTTGCCGCTCATGGGCTATGAAGAAACCTTCTTCGGCGATCCCGACTACAATTTCAGTGACGTAGCGGTGCACATCGCCCGTGCACGGGTGGAGCATGAATTCTCCAGCGCGATCAGCTTCAATGCCAGCCTGCAATATGCCGATTACGACAAGTTCTACGCCAACCTGGTGCCGAGCAGCGGGACCACGGCAACGACTTTCCGCATGGGCGGTTATGAAAGCGGCACCAAGCGCACCAATCTGATTGGCCAGGCGAATATGGTCGGTACGTTCGAGACCGGCGGCATCGGACACACGCTGCTGGTCGGCGCGGAATTCACCAGCGGCGACACGGATTCGGTCCGCAACCAGGCGCGCTTCAACAATGGCACGGATACCAGCATCACGCTGCCGCTCGCCGAGGTGATTACACCGCCTGCATTCACGCTGACTCCGCAGCGCGCCAGCACGTCCGACCTCACAACCGTGTCATTCTACCTGCAGGAACAGATGGATTTCGGCATTGTCCAGCTGATCGCCGGCCTGCGCTATGACGAGTTCGATCTGTCGAGTACCGACCTGATCTCCGGCTTCTCCGCGAGCCGCAAGGATGATCGCGTCAGCCCGCGCCTTGGCCTGGTGGTCAAGCCACAGGAGGAAATTTCGATCTATGCCAGCTGGTCGGAGAGCTTCCTGCCTGGATCGGGTGACCAGTTCACCGTGCTGAGCACTTCTTCCGCGACGCTCGAACCCGAGACATTCGAGAACATCGAAGCGGGCATCAAGTGGTCGATCCATCCCGAACTGTTCCTGACAGCCGCAATCTTCCGGCTGACCCGCGACAATACGCAGGCTCCCGATCCGCTTAATCCCGGCTTCGTTATCCAGGCGGGCGAAAGCCAGGTCGATGGTTTCGAGATCGGACTGGCCGGCGAACTGGTGGATAATCTCAATGTTAGCCTCGGCTATGCCTATCTCGACGGCGAGATAACGCAGACGACCACGGCCGCTGTCGCCGGCACAACCTTGCAGCAGGTGCCCGAGCACCACATTACCGCATGGGCGCGCTACGACGTCAGCGACCGCTTCGGCTTCGGCGCCGGACTGGTCCACCAGTCGGACCAGTTCGCATCCATGTCGAACAATGTCGTACTGCCGGCCTACACGCGCGTCGATGCCGCGCTCTACTTCGACGTGAACGAGGATTTCTCGCTTCAGCTGAATGTCGAAAATCTGTTCGACGAGACCTACTTCCCGTCCGCGCATGGCGACAATAACATCCAGCCGGCGGAACCGATCAACGCGTCGCTCGGCGCCCGCGTCCGGTTCTGAAGGGCCGGGGCGCGTCTTGCCCCCCAGCTGCGCGCGTCCCGGTTTCGAGAACGGTTGGAGTGGACTAGTCTTCAATCACCCTGATGGCGGGGACCGCCCGCGCCGCGTCCTCGGGCTCGATCCCCGGTGCGGGCGCGGCGCTGATCGTCTCGCGCCGGCGCACCACGCGCCCGGCCCGCTGGATCGCCCGCACCAGCCGCGGATAGACTCCGCAGCGACACAGATTCGGTACCGCATCTTCGATCTCTTGCTCGGAAGGGTCGGCGTTGCGCTGGAGCAATGCGGCCGCGGCCATGACGATACCCGGCGTGCAGAAGCCGCACTGGATCGCCTGCTCGGCCACCAGCGCCTGCTGCACCGGGTGCGAGCGATCCCGGCTCAGCCCCTCGATCGTGGTGATGAAGCGCCCCTCGGCCTCTGCCAGGGTGATCAGGCAGGAGCGCAGCGCCTCGCCATCGACCAGCACCATGCAGGCGCCGCAATCGCCCACGCCGCAGCCATATTTCGTGCCCGTCAGATTGGCCGCATCGCGCAGCGCCCAGAGCAGCGGCGTCTGCGGGTCCATGTCGAAGCGCACCGGCCGGCTGTTGATGGTCATCTGCGTCATGCGGGCGGCAGCATCTCGTTCAGTTACGCCAGCTCGGATCGATCGTGTCGATCTTGCGCGTCCAGGCTTCGAAATCGAGTTTGCCGAACGTGTCGGTCAGCTGCTTGTCGCGGTCGCGCTGGTGCGTTTCGATGACTTCAGGCGGCACCACGATGGGCGCGCCAAGGCTGGCGGTCTTCACCTGCACCTCGCAGGCGCGCTGGAGCATGTAATAGAGCAGGAACATCTCGTGGATGGTCCGCCCCATCACCACCGGGCCATGGTTCCTGAGCATCAGGATCTGGTGATTGCCGACATTCTGCACCAGCCGCACGCCCTCTTCCGCGCGCACCGTGATGCCTTCGAAATCGTGATAGCCGATCGCTCCTTCGAAGAAGCAGGAATAAAAATTGCTCGCCTGCAAGCCGCCCTCGGTCGAGCACACCGCCATCGTGTCGGGCGTGTGGGTGTGGACGATGGCGTGGGCATGGCTGAGGTTCTTGTGGAACACCGAATGCTGGGTGAAACCGGCAAGGTTCACCGGGTAGGGATTGTCACCCACCTTGTTCCCGTCACCGTCGATCTTGACCAGGTTGGAAGCGGTCACTTCCTCCCACAGCAGGCCATAGGGATTGATGAGGAAGTGGTCGTCCGTCCCCGGCACGCGCAAGGTGATGTGGTTGTAAATGCTTTCGCACCAGCCGAGATGGGCGAAGATGCGATAGGCGGCTGCAAGGTCCAGCCGAGCCTGCCATTCTTCCGCGCTGCAATCGATCTTTGGCGCGTTATCGTTGGACTGCAATTGCGTTGCCATGACTGTCTCCCTTTGCGCCGCTCCTAGCACAGGGAGATTGACTTTGTCGCGCCGATTGGCAAGCCAAGGCGCAAGCGGGAGGCGCAAAGCCGCCGCAGGGAGAGGATTCGATGACAGCACAGCTCGGCTTCTGCCAGCCCATGGGTGGCGTGGCGCAAACCGCCTTTATCGTGCCGGACCTGCAGGCCGCCATTTCCCATTGGGCGGCGGACATGCGCGCCGGCCCCTTCTTCGTGCTGCCGCACCTGCTGACCCCCGGCCAGACCTATCGCGGCACGGAAAGCACGGCGGACGTCACGCTCGCCATGGGCTTTGCCGGACACATGATGATCGAACTGATTCAGCCGCTGGACGACAATCCCAGCGTCTACAGGGAAACGATCGAGAAGCGCGGTTATGGCTTCCACCATCTGGGCATTGCCTGCGCCGATGTGGATGCGGAAAGCCTCGCCTACCAGTCGCGCGGATATCACGAAGCCTATCGCGCTGCCGTGCCCACGGGCGGCGAGGTGGTCTATCTCGATAACGGGACGGGCGCCGATCTCGGCTTCATCGAATTGCTGCCGGTGACCCCCGGCATGGACGAAACCTTCACCCGCTTCTGGGAAGCGAGCCGCGATTGGGACGGCTCCGACCCCGTGCGGCCCTTCGGATAGGATCAAAAGAGAACATGGCAACTGCAACCGATACGACCGAGCCGCAAGGCAACTGGATGAAGAATTCACCAGCCTACCAGACCTTGCTGGTCTTCCTGCTGGCACTCAATTTCGGCATCGTCTTCTTCGACCGGCAGGCGCTCAACGTCCTGATGCCGCTCGGCGTCGAAGCCGACCTTGGCCTCTCGCAGACTCAGATCGGTGTGATCGCTGGCGGCATGAGCTTCACATGGGCGATTGCAGCTTTCTTCGTTGGCGGCCTCTCGGACTCGATGGGCAAGCGCAAGATCCTGCTGATCATTGCCACGATTGCCTTCTCGCTCTGCTCCTTCCTCTCGGGGCTCGCGACCAGCTTCATTTTCCTCTTCGCCGCGCGCCTGCTGATGGGCGCGGCAGAGGGCGGCGTCATGCCAATCAGCCACGCCATGGTGGCGAGCGAGGTGAACCCCGAACGCCGCGGCCTCGCGCAGGGCGTGGCACAGAACCTCGGCTCCAATATCCTCGGCAGCTTCGCCGCACCCGTTGTGCTGGTCGCCTTTGCGCAGCTTTTCAGCTGGCGCGAAGCCTTCTACCTGGCCGCTCTGCCCGGCCTCGTAAGTGCGGCGCTGATCTGGTTCATGCTCGAAGAGCCCGAAATGCCCGCGCGCGAGGCTGCCCCCAAGCGCAGTTTCGGCCAGGCTGCACAGGGCTGGATCGACGCGATCGCCGAGGCGATGAAGGTCCGCAACATGTGGATCAGCGTGGTCGTGGGCGTGTTCATGGTCGCCCATTTCGTCATTACCTGGGCCTTCATGCCGCTCTTCCTGGTCGAGGGCAAAGGCCTCGATCCCGATACGATGAGCTGGGTCATGGGTACGCTGGGCATTGCTGCCGCGATCTACAGTATCGTGGTCTCCGGCCTGTCCGACATTATCGGCCGCAAGCCGGTTATGGTGTTCTTGCCCTTCCTTTCGCTGCTCGGCCCGCTCGGCGCGCTCTACTATGAAGGCTCCGCCGTAGTGCTGGCGGGCATTTTTGCGATTGGCTGGATGGTCAACGGTATCTTCCCCATCTTCATGGCGACGATCCCGTCGGAGAGCTTCAAGCCGATCCACCATGCGACCGTGCTTGGCCTCGCCATGGGTGCGTGCGAGATCCTTGGCGGTGTCGCCGGGCCGCCGCTCGCCGGCCTGCTCAACGATGCCTATGGCCTGGAGAGCTTCCTTTACGTGCTGATGGGCCTCGCGCTGATCAGCGGGTTCTTCTCGCTCTTCCTGCACGAGACGGCCCCGGCAGCCCTGCGCCGTCGCGGCAAGACCTACGAGCCCGCTTGACCCCTGAGCCGGGCGCGGGATAGCCTCGCGCCCGGAACACAGCATGAGCGCGATAAAGCAATTCACCACACGCGACGTCGAACCCGGCGAGCGCGCCCGCTACTGGAACGAGATGGCGGCGCAGCGCTATGCCGGCAGCAAGGTCGATGCTGCCTACTCTGGTGACTTCACCGGCAAGATGTGGACGTGGAACCTTGGTCCATTGGCCATGCTGCGCCCGCGCACCAATGCCTGCCGCGTCACCCGCACGCCAGCCGCCGGAACCGAAGATCGACTTATCCTGCACCTGCAGTGCCGCGGCATCGGCAACTACCAGCAGGGCGGAACGGTCACCCAGCTCGAACCCGGCGACGCGGTGCTGTGCACCACGGGCGCGCCATATGTGATCGAACTGACGCGGCACGAGACGCTGGTCGTCGAATTCCCGCGGCACTTGCTGGAAAAGCGGATCGGCGAGATCGACCGACGCCTTGTCACCAAGCTTCCCGGAACTTCGCCTTCGCTGCGCATCTTTCACGATTTCCTGCTCTCGCTATGGCAACAAGGCTATCGCGAGGAACATCACGCAGGCTGGGAGGATGAGGTTTCCTCGCTCTTCTTCGACATGCTGGCAATGGCATTGCGCGGTGCCGATTTCGACCATGCCAAGCGCAGCGAACCTGCTCTGGCCCAGCAGGTACGCGCCATTGTCGAGGCGCGACTGCAGGATCCGCAGTTCTCCGTGGTCGGGATCGCGCAGCAATGCAGCCTCTCCGTGCGTGCGGTGCAGAAGGTCTTTGCCGCAATGGGCACCACGCCCAGCGCCTATATTCAGGAGCGGAGGCTGGCGCGGGCGAGCGAAAAGCTTGTCGCCTATCCCGAAGCCACGATCACCGAGATCGCCTTCGACCATGGCTTCAATGACAGCGCCTATTTCGCCCGCTGTTTCCGCAGGCGGCACGGCGTTACGCCGCGCGAATTCCGCACCCGCAACTGAGCGCTCGCATGCGCCTGCGTCCGCACGCGGATTCGCCTGCGTCCTAGCGTCCCGCGTGTCGAAGGGTTATCCTCGGTGCCAACCGGTCAGCAAAAGACCGGATCGAGCAAGAGGAAGCCGCAATGCCTGAAGCCCCCACCACCGAACCGTGGGCCGGTACGCCGCCCGTACCACACGCCCTGCGTCCCGGCGCCAAGCCGGAGGCCTATATGGCCAACATCGCCGAGGGGCCGGAGGAGTACTGGGTTCCGATCGTGGAGGATGTCTATTCCAAGCCGGTCTGGATCAGCCCTTCGCTCAACATGTGGGCCGATGTGCTGATGGCCAAGAAGGCCTGCATCGTGAACCGGCATTACCATCCCAAGCCGATCTGGGCTTACACCATCAGCGGCAAATGGGCTTATCTCGAGCATGACTGGACCGCCACGGCAGGCGATTTCATTTTCGAGACGCCGGGCGAAAGCCACACGCTGGTATCCTATGAGCACCCTGACCCGATGAAGGTATTTTTCGTCGTTTCCGGCCCGCTAATGTGGCTGGACGAAGAAGGTAACACCGTGGGCCACTTCGACGTGTTCGACTACATGACGATGGCACGCGAACATTACGACAAGGTCGGCATCGGCGCCGACTATGTCGACACTTTGATCCGATAAAGGAGACTACCAATGGCAACTGTAGCCGAAAACAAGATGAAGGCGCCCGCCTCCGACGTGACCGAAATCGTCGAGGTTCCCTGGGCTTATCGCGAAACCGTTGAACGCCTGAGCCCCGGTGGCCGCTATATCGACATGCAGAGCGATGTGGACAGCCCCTGGGTGCCCTTCGGCGACGGCGCGGCGATCAAGCATCTGATGTTCGATGTGCGCACCAACACCTATTCCAACATCCTGTGGATGAAGGGACCGGGCACAATCGGCACGCATCTCCACCGCGGCAATGTGACCATGGTCACCATTACCGGCTCGGTCCGCTACCTCGAATATGAATGGGTAGGCACGCCGGGCGGCCTGATCCTGGAGACCCCGGGCGAAGCGCATACGCTGGTCACCGATCATCCTGAAGGCTGCAAGTTGTTCGGCTGGATGCAGGGCCCGATCGACTTCTTCGATGCCGATGCCAACTTTATCGAAACGGTCGATGTGTGGTGGATGATCACCCACTACGAAACCTACTGCAAGGAAAACGGCATTCCGTTCAACGAGAAGCTGTACCTGTAATTTGCATCACTCCTGCGGGCGGCTTTCGGGTCGCCCGCCTGGGCTGATCGGGAGAGTAGAATGTCCAAACTCGGAGCGAAGACCGCCGCGGAAGCGGGCGCCTTCAAGATCGTCAACGTGCCCGAAGCGCACAAGGCGATGCTCGACCAATATTGCATTTCCGGCACCTATGTCGGTCCGTCGGAAGAGGAGAGCCCGTGGGTTCCCTTCGGCGACAATGCGGCGATCCGCCACCTCGCCTTCGACGTGCGCAACAACATCTATGCCAACGTCCTGTGGATCAAGAGCAAGGGCGTAATCGGCACGCACAAGCATCGCGGCATGGTCTGGGCCATCGGGCTCGAGGGCAGCTTCCGCTATCTCGAATATGACTGGGTCTGTCGCCCGGGCGATTTCATCACCGAATTCCCCGGCCATGCGCACACGCTCGTCACCGACGAGGAAGACGGCATGAAGGCCTTCTTCTGGATGCAGGGCGCCAACGAGTTCTACGACGATGAAGGCAATTTCGTCGAAACGCTAGATGTCTGGTGGTTCATGAACCACTACGAGACCTACTGCAAAGAGCAGGGCATCCCGATCAACAGGCAGCTTTACCTGTGAACAGCGAACCCAAAACGCTCGACCAGTTCGACCTCACCGGCCGATCCGGCCTCGTCACCGGTGCGGCTTCGGGCATTGGCCTCGCCTATGCCGAAACGCTCGCGGAAGCGGGCGCCAAGGTCACGCTGACAGATATCGACGCGGAAGGCGTCGAGCGCGAAGCCAAGCGGCTGTGCGATGAAGGCTACGAAGCGCGCTGGGATGTGTGCGACGTCGCCGACCTCGCGCAGGTGGCACAGGCTTTCGACAACCACGTAGCCGCCTATGGCGGCTGCGATGTCGCTTTCGCCAATGCCGGGCTCGATGTCGGCAATGGCTTCTGGACGCCCGAGGGCGATCGCAATCCCGATGGCCAGATCGACGTCTACGATCCCGAACGCTGGTACAAGAGCATCGGCATCAACCTCAACGGCGTGTTCCACACAGTGCGCGAGGCGGCGCGGGTGATGAAGGCGAATGAGGCCAACGGCTATCGCCGCGGCGGCTCGATCGTCATCACCAGTTCCAATGCGGCCGAGGTGAACGAGGCGATTGTCGGCGTGCCCTACATGGCGGCCAAGGCCGGCGTGAAGCACTTCATGCGCCATTCGGCCTATGAGCTCGCTGCCTATGGCATCCGCGTGAACGCCATCGCGCCGGGGCCCTTCGTCACCAATATCGGCGATGGCTGGGTGAAGAAGAACCCGGCGGCGAAGAAGGCATGGGACGAGCTGGTGCCCGTCGGGCGCATGGCCGAAACCTACCAGATCAAGCCGCTTGCCCTGCTGCTCGCCAGTGACGCGGGCAGCTACATGACCGGCGCGCATGTGATGATCGATGGTGGCATGCAATTGGGACCGATCAAACCGCTCAACGACTGAGACGAAAGACCGAAATGAAAGCCGTAACCTTCCAGGCCCTGCACACGCCGCTCGAATTCGAAAATATTCCCGACCCGACGCCGGGCGAAGGCGAGTTGGTGGTCAAGGTCGGCCGCTGCGGCATTTGCGGCAGCGACCTGCACATGACCGAGGACGCTGCATATGGCTGCAAGCATGGCGACGTGCTGGGCCACGAATTCGCCGGCGAAGTGGTGGCGCTAGGAAAGGGCGTAACCGAACAGAAGGTCGGCGACCTTGTCTCGGTCATCCCGCTCAAGAGCTGCGGCCATTGCGAATATTGCCGCAAGGGCGCGGTGCAGTGGTGCACGAATTTCGGCCTGCAGGGTGGCGGCTACGCCGAATATGCCGTCACCAAGCCCAATCAGTGTGTTCCCCTGCCCAGCGATCTAAGCCTCGCGGACGGTGCGATCATCGAGCCGCTGGCTGTGGCGCTGCACGGCATCAACCTCTCGGGCATGAAGACCGGCGACAAGGTGCTGGTGCTCGGTGCCGGTCCCATCGGGCTGGCCGTCGCTTTCTGGGCAAGGCGATATGGCGCAGCCAAGGTCGCGGTGCAGGATATCAGCACTTATCAGGAACAGCGCGCGCTCGACATGGGCGCGGATCTCTTCGTGGTCGATCCGGAAGATCCTGTCGGCAGCGCGGAGGAGGGCCTTGGCGGCAAGGCGGATATCGTCTTCGAATGCGTCGGCATTCCCGGCCTGATCGCGCAGGCTGTGGACCAGGTGAAGCCTGCCGGCACCATCCTGCTGCTGGGCCTGTGCACCAAGCCCGACACGTTCAATTCCTTCGCCATGCTGAGCAAGGAAGTGCGACTGGTGACCAGCGCCTTCTTCACCGTGCCGGAATATGAGGCGACTTTGCGCGCGCTGGAAGACGGCGCCGAGGCTCCGCGCCTGCTGGTGACCGACACGATCAGCCTGTCCGATACGCCTGACGTCTTCGAGAGCCTCAAACACCGGACCGAGCAGTGCAAGGTGTTGATCGCGCCGTGATCGGGGCCTAGCGCCGGGCGATGTCGAAGAAGGCCAAGCTCACGCGCGGATCGATTGCGCGGCATCTGGTCCAGCAGACCGCACCCCTGATCGTTGGCGTGACCGCAATCATGTCCATCGGTATAATCGACGCCTATTTCGTCGGCCGCCTCGGTGCGACCGAACTGGCAGCAATGAGCTTCATCTTCCCCGTTTCCACCGCGCTTTCCAGCCTCGGCGTGGGCGTGATGGCGGGCACGAGTTCGGTGGTCAGCCGGGCTATCGGCGCAGGGAACGAGGAGCGGGCGACGCGCTGTGCGGCCCTTGGCATATTGATTGGCCTTGCCACAGGGCTGCTTGTCGCATCGGCGCTTTTTCTCGGTCACGATGCGCTGTTCGGCCTGCTCCAGGCCAAGGGCGAGATGCTGCGCCAGATCGGCCTCTACATGCTGCCCTATGCGCTCGGCTTTCCGCTGCTGCTGACCCTTTCCGGCATGAACGGCGTGCTGCGCGCGCAGGGTGCGGCCAAGGCCAGTACCGCCGTCTCTATAAGCTTTGCTGCTGCCAACTGGGTGCTCGACCCGATCCTGATCGACGGCGCTTTCGGCTTTGCGGGCTTCGGCATCGCCGGAGCTTCCTATGCGACCATCGCCGGCTGGATCATTGGCGCAGGCGTTGGCTTCGCCATGGTGCAAAGGGGCGAGATCCCATTCCAGCCTTCCGTCCTGGCCGGTGCCGATGTCGGTCAGGGCGTGCGCGATGTGGCCAAGGTGGCCGTGCCGGCGGCTTTCACCAATTCCATCAACCCGGTGGGCCTCTCTATCATGACGGCCTTCCTCGCCAATGAGGGCGAGGCTGCGGTTGGCGGCTTCGGAGTTGGCGGACGATTACAGTCACTGGCCGTAGTCCCGCTGCTAGGCCTGTCGGGCTCGATCGGCGCCATTGTCGGCCAGAATTGGGGTGCGGAGCGTTACGACCGCGCCCGCGCGGCCATGCTTCAGGCAGGCATGTTCTGCATCTTCTACGGCTTGCTGGCGGCGGTGATCCTCTATTTCGCGCGCTTCTGGTTTGCCGGACTGTTCAGCGACGATGCTGCGACAGTGGATGCAGCGGCCCGCTATCTGCAAATCTCGGTCTGGGGCTATGCGGCCTATGGTCTGTTCATCATGGGCAATGGCGCTTTCAACGCCATCGACCACGCGTCGACCGCGCTCGGCCTGTCTATCGCACGCGTCCTGCTGGTAATGGTTCCCTTTGCCGCCTTCATGCAGCCTCTATGGGGACCCGATGCGGTCTATGGCTCCGAGCTGCTGGCCAATCTTGCCGGCGGCGCCGTGTCTATGGCGCTTGCCTGGTATTACCTGTCCTACCGCCGCAAGGACCGGATCGTCCTGCCCGGAGCCTAGGTCAGTCGGCAGAGGGGAGCGGAGCCTCACGCAAGGCGGCTTCAAGGCTGGCAAAGGCATCCCCGCGGCTGCATTCGTCAGCCTGTGCAGCGAGCGCGCGATACGCAGCAAGCATATCCTGTCCCGCAGGCGTAAGGCTGGCGCCAGCCTTTCGGCCACCACCCGGGCGCGTTTCCACCAGCCTGTCCGTGAAGCAGCGATTCATCGCATCGACCAGCAGCCAGGCGCGGCGATAGCTCATGCCCAGCCGCCGCGCGGCCGCCGAAATCGAACCTGTATCGGCAATGGCATCGAGCAGGTCCGCCTTGC
Source organism: uncultured Altererythrobacter sp. (assembly GCA_913056125.1). Lineage (GTDB taxonomy): Bacteria > Pseudomonadota > Alphaproteobacteria > Sphingomonadales > Sphingomonadaceae > Alteraurantiacibacter. The sequence continues at coordinate 67,141 of CAJXNC010000008.1, read as the reverse complement.
CCGGCCCCATGGCGATCTCGTCACCGCAATAGAGCTGGATCTTGAGCTTGAGGATGCGGGGCTTGCTATTGGCCATGACCCCGACCCTAGCACTGCAAAATGGATTAGCCGAGTGGACGGCTGGACCCGAAGAACAGCGCCTGGCTGATCGCAGCGCGTACCGTGTCCTCCTGGAACGGCTTGGTGATGAGATAGGTCGGCTCGGGCCGGTCACCCGTGAGCAGGCGCTCGGGATAGGCGGTAATGAAGATCACCGGTACGCTGTCGATGGCGAGGATATCGTCCACCGCATCCAGTCCCGAAGATCCATCGGCCAGCTGGATATCCGCCAGAACCAGCCCCGGCGTACCATTGGCAACCACTTCCTGCGCCTGCGTGCGCGTGGCGGCAGTGCCGCAAATCTCGTGACCAAGCGAACGAACGAGGTCCTCAAGCTGCATGGAGATCAGCGGCTCGTCCTCGATGATGAGCACGTTTGTGGTGGTCTCGCGTTCGATATCGGACACCGCTTCGCGCACCAATGCATCGACATCGCCTTCGTCGATATCCATGATTTCGGCTGCTTCCGCAGGCGTGAAATCCTCCACCGTGGTCAGCAGCAGGGCCTGCCGGTTGACCGGAGTGATCTTCTTGAGCTGGTCCTGCGCGGCGGCTTCGTGCAGACCCGCCGGCACGTCGGCGTCCTGGACTTCGAGATAGGCGCTCGACCACAGCTTGTTGAAAGCCTTGTAGAGTGGCACCCGCCCGCCCCTGAGACTGTCGGCCAAGGTCTCATCGGCCAAGGCCGCTTCGAGCGTCGCCTTCACAAAGGCATCGCCCGTGCTCTGAGAGCCGGTCAGCGCCCGCGCATAACGGCGCAGGAATGGCAGGTGTGCGGCAACTTCGGCCCCTATCGACATAAATCCCTTCCCTTAGGTTGCATCCGCAAAGAACGCCCTTCTCCGAAAGAGGTTCCTGCCTTGCCAAGAAACCGGGCGCAAGACCCACCGCGAAACCTACCCCAACCCCCATTGTTCAACAACATACTGATAATTAGTCTTTTCTTCTTGCCGTCAAAATATTTTCCGGATTGCGGGAACAAGCCCGCCATCCGCTCATTTAGCCAATGTTACCCGCCGAGACCCCCCCTCCCGTCCAAACGGCCGGTAACACGATCCCAAAGGGCCTCCGTTCCATGAGAACGGAGGCCTTTTTTCTTGGTATGCTCCGTGTTCAGGCATCCGCCTGAACATCCTAGGTGCTGTTCGCTTCGCTCGCGAATCCACACTGTCCAGAGGAGTCGTGTCAGAACGGCGCCCTTGGTGCCGCAAGCGCGACTGCGCGTCTAGCGAGGACGAAGCCGCAGATGCGGTTTCGCAAAACAAGGTGATCCGTCCGCAGGTGCCCGCTACGGAAACTAATGACTCGGCGGAGGGGCTGCACCGAGGATGCTCAGCCGGATGGCAGAGCGCAAAGCCTACTTGAGAGCACCGCGAATGCGCGAGAACAGCCCCGCTTTCTTTCCGCTCAGCAGTACTTCCACCAGTTGGGCGGGATCATAGGGCTTCTCGAACACACAGCCCATTTCCCTGACTTCAGCCGGGATGTCATCGGGCGATCCTGTAGAGAATGCGATACGCGGCCGTTTCGGACCGAGCAGGCTGGCGAGTTCCGCCAGCGCCCAGCCATCGTGGCGGTCGCTCAGATGGACATCGAGAATCATCGCATCTGGCCGGGCCTTTTCCAGCTCGCGCATCGTTGCAGCCATGCTGGAACAGATCACCACTTCTTCCGCGCCACCATCGAGCAGCGCCGCCTCGAGCGCGAGGGCGAGAATGGCGTCATCCTCCACCAGCAGCACGCGCTGCAGTGGATTCTTGGCCTTCTTCTGCTGTTTGACCAGCTTCTTGTGCGACATCGGGATCCCCAGCGTGACGGGCGAAATCCGTCACGCCCCAAACGTGAAGACAGGCCCGCCGGTTCCCGGACAAGGACAGGATTGCCTAAAGGTCCTTCGAATAGATCCGGTATTCGCGATTGCAATTGGATTCGATCGCATTCGCAATCGCCACCATCCCGGCATTGTCCTCGAGGATCCAGCCCACCTCGGCGCGCTTTGCGCCATAGGTCGAGACACCGCTGCGACGGATATATTCGATCATCATGAAGGCCAGCTGGCTTGCCAGGCGGGTATTCTGCCATTTGCTGACCACGCCCATCAGAGGAACGCGAAAATCGGTGGGTTTGGGATTGCGCAACCACCACAGCAGCTTGATCCAGTTGAAGGGAAACAACTTGCCCTTCATCTTGATCAGTTGCTGATTGAGGTCGGGAAATGCCAGCATGAAGGCAACCGGTTCGCCTTCGAGTTCGGCAATCATGTTGGCCCCCTTGAGGATGATCGGCTTGAGCTTCTTCTTGGCGTAGTTCTTCTCGGTATCGGTGAATGGAACAAAGCCCCAATTCTTCGACCATGCCTCGTTGAGAATGCGGATGATGATTTCCGCTTCATCATCGAATTTGGCGAGATCGATCGGCCGCACAATGATCTTGTCATTGCGCTCGCCCGACTTGACGATCCGGTCGACAATCGCGGGAAAGCCATCCTCCACCGGCAGGTCGTAGGTCATCAGCCGCTTGGCCACTTCGTAGCCCGCGTTTTCGACCCAGCCCTCATATTCGGCCTTATGGTGGCCCATCAGCACCATCGGCGGATGGTCGTGCCCCTTGACCAGCAGTCCGGGTTCTTCCCAGATCGACAGGCTGATCGGGCCAAGCGAACGGGTCATCCCCTGCCCGCGTAGCCAGTCTTCAGCCGCTTCGATCAGTGCATGGGCAACATCCTCGTCCTCAGCCTCCAGCAGGCCCCAATTGCCCGTGCCCGGGCCCATTCCCTGTTCGGGAGGCTGCGCCAGGGCAAGCTCGTCGATATGGGCGGAAATGCGCCCCACATCCCTGCCGCCGCGCTTGGCGAGGAAAAGCTGCATGCGGGCATGTTCGTGAAACGGATTGCGCCCCGGCGTCAGCAATTCCACCATGTCGGCGCGCAAGGGCGGCACCCAATTGGGATCGTCGGCATTGATCCGATAAGCCAGTTCGATGAAGGCGTTGAGCGCCCCCTTGCCGGAAACCGGCACAATATCTATTTTATCCGACACGTTTACGCCCTTGTTCATTTGCGGTTCGCACAGATGATGGTTTGGGGGTTATGTCAAGCGGGGCACTTGCCATTGGGCGTCGCCCGCAGCAATTGATCTGCAACAATGGTCGCCGCGCGAGAAGATATACAGAACATTCCCCATGACAGCATATCAGACCCTCGATCCAGCAAGCGGCGCCGATGCGCCCGGTGCGGTCGTGCCCAAATCGCAAATTCCCGATGACAAGGATATGCTGCGTGCAGCAGCCGAACTGACGCGCGATATCAGCAAGGCTCGCCCGGACATTTACTGGCCCGACATGCTGATCTCGACCGCAGTCGGCTATGCAGCGCTGGCAGGCGCCATCCTGTTCGAGCCGATCTGGCTTGCGGTGCTGAGCGGCTTCGTGAGCTTCGTTGCGCTTTATCGCGCGCTACTATTCATTCACGAAATTACCCACCTTCACCGCGATGCGCTGCCCGGCTTCCGCACCGCGTGGAACTTGTTGGTCGGTATCCCGCTGCTCACGCCCAGCCTGATGTACGAGCAGGTACACACCATCCATCATTCGCGCATGCGCTACGGCACGCCGGACGATCCCGAATATCTGCCGCTCGCGCTGATGAAGCCGTGGAGCCTGCCGCTCTTCCTGCTCGTCGCGATCCTTGCGCCCGTTGCGCTGCTGCTGCGCTGGGGCGTGCTCGCCCCGCTCGGGCTTCTCATCCCGCCGGTGCGCAAATGGGCGTGGGAGCGGGCCTCCTCGCTCTCGATCAATCCCGATTTCCGTCGCCGCGAGCCGGAGACCGAGGAGCAGCGCCGCTGGTTCCGCTGGCAGCAGGTCGGTGCCAGTATCTGGGCCATGTTCGTGCTCACCACACCCTTCTGGCTTGGCTGGAAGCCGCTGCTCGTGGCCATGGCCGTGACCTCCGCCGTCGCGTTCTTCAACCAGCTGCGCACCATGGTGGCGCATCTGTGGGAGAACGATGGCGAGCGCATGACGGTGACCGCGCAATATCTGGACTCGGTCAATGTGCCGCACTGGATTGCCGGTTTCTGGGCCCCGGTGGGGCTGCGTTACCACGCCACCCATCACCTGCTGCCTTCGCTGCCTTATCACTCGCTGCACGAAGCGCATCGCCGGATTTCGGCCAAGCTGGGCGCGGACTCGACCTTCGAGGGCGCCAATTATTCTGGCATGGTTCCGCTGGTGATGAAGATTGCCCGCTCAACCATGATCCGGGGCAACTGAGCAACGCCTTCGCGCTACTCCTCGGTACGGATCAGCACCGTCTCTCCCAGAAGGAAGAACAGAAAGAAGGGCGCCCAAGCGGCGAGCAGCGGCGGGTAGCCGCCGAAGCTGCCCATGGCGAGAGCGGCATTCTCGACCACGAAATAGGCAAAACCCAGCGCCATACCGAGCACGGCGCGGGCAAAAAGATGCCCGGAGCGGGCCAGCCCGAAACCGGCAACAGCGCCCAGCAGCGGCATGAGAATGGCGGCGAGCGGGCCGGATATCTTGTGCCACCAGCGCCCCTCGAGTTCCGAGGTCGGACGCCCGGCGGCCTTCAGCGCCTCGATCGAGCTCGACAATTCCGCCAGCGTCTCCGCATCCGGATCGACATTGCGCAGCGCCACCTGATCGAGCGAGGTTCCCTGCGCGACCAGCATAGGCTCATCGAGCGAATAGCCCTGCGCGGTCCGCACATCGAAGACTTCGGGCTGTTCGAGCAGCCAACCGGTTCCTTCCTCGCCGTTGACATAGGTTGCACGGCTGCCGGTGACCTGTCGTGAAATCATCCCCGCATCGTCACGCTCGTAGAAGGTCACGCCGGAGAGCTCGGTTTCCGCACCAGCGCCGGTGACCTGCCGCGCCATCAGCACGTCATTGCCGTCGTTGAAATAGGCATTGGTCCGCGTGCCCGGATCGTCAGGCAGCGGGCCGTATTCGACATCCTCCCACGCCTTGAGCGTTGCCGTGGCGCGGGTCACCACGCGCTCGTTGAAGGCAAAGGTCAGCAGCGCAACAACGGCCGCGGCAAGCAGAAGCGGGGCCAGGATCTGGTGGGCCGAAAGCCCGGTCGCCTTGATCGCCACGATTTCGCTGTTCTGGTTGAGGCCGGCCAACGTGATGATCGTTGCCAGCAGCACCGAATAGGGCAGGAAACGCTGCACAAGCTGCGGCACGCGCAGGCTGACATAGGTCAGCAATTCGCCCTCCCCATTGCCGGGATAAGCGAGGATATCCCCCGTGCGGCTCAGCAGGTCGAGCATCATCAGCACCAGCACCAGCATGCCGAGAACCGCTACGATGCGGACCACGAACATCTTGGCGAGGTAGATGGTCAGCGTCTTCGAGGGGAAGAAGTCAAGCAGCATGGCCTGCCCCCTTCCCGCTTTCGAAAGCCAGTCCGTTGCGCGGTTTGCGGCGGAACAGCTTCTTCACCAGCTTGGCAAGCTTGGCATAGATGTTTTCCAGCGCGCCGATCGGCTGCCCGCCGGGCACAAAGGCGATATGGTAATACATCCAGACGATCAGGCAGAAGAGCACCGCAAAGGGTCCCCACAGGGCGATGAAGGGATCGACGAGGCCAAGCTCGGCCACGCTTTCCCCATATTGGTTGACCTTGTGATAGGCGACCACGATCACCACCGAGAGGAAGATGCCCAGCGCCGATGTCGATCTCTTGGGTGGAATCGCAAGCGCCACCGCCAGCAGTGGCAGCATGATCATCATCACCACTTCGACCATGCGATAGTTGAAGTTGGCAAGACTGCCCGCTCTCTCCTCGGAAGAGCTTTCCTCGCTCCAGCCGATTTCCAGCAATTCCGGCAGGACGTATTCGCGCTCCGCATCGCCGCGCTGGCGGAAACGCTCGATCGCCGGCAGGTCGATGGGCAGGTCATGCTGGCTGAAACTGAGCACACGCGGCGTCCCGTTGGGCACGCTGTGGACGATCGTCCCGTCGGTAAGGCGCAAGATGATGGTGTTGCGATCCTCGCGATTGGCAAGGAACTGGCCTTCGCGCGCGGAGATCGACAGGACCTGCCCCTCATCGTCGGCGAGGCGGGCAAATATGCCGACAAGCTCGCGCCCGTCATTGCGGCTTTCCTCGATCCGCAGCGCCATCCGGTCCTCGATCGCATTGAACTCACCCACCTTGATCGAAGCTCCCAGCGCGCCCGAGCGCAGTTCGAACTGCAACTCCTCATAGGCATAGCGCGCCAGCGGCTGGAGATAGCCGACAATGGCGAAGTTGAGCGCCATCAGCACGAAGGTGATCATGTATGGGACGCGCAGCAGGCGGGTGTAGGATTGGCCCACCGCGCGCATCACGTCCAGCTCGCTGGAAACGGCCAGTTTGCGGAAGGCCAGGAGGATGCCGAGCATGAGGCCGAGCGGGATCGCGAGGCCGGCATATTCGGGAATGAGGTTGAGCAACATCTCGAACACGACGCCCACCGGGCCGCCTTCGGTTGAGACGAATTCGAACAGGCGCAACATCTTCTCGAGCAGCAGCAAGCTTGCCGCGAGCACGAAGACACCGATCATCGGCACCAGCACCAGCCGGAGGATGTAGCGGTCAGTAGCGGTTATGAATCTCGACAACGCGCGGTCCGAAAGGCTCAATTCGATGGGCTTGGATGGCCCTTAGCGAAGAATGACGCTGCGGTCATGCCCAGAAGTGCCAAAGGCCGCGCAGCGTTTGGACTTACGCCTTCTCCAAAGTGCATTGCAGCGGGTGCTGGTTTTCCCGTGCGCAATCCATCACCTGGTTCACCTTGGTCTCGGCCACTTCGTAAGGGAAGATACCGCATACGCCCACGCCGCGCTGGTGGACATGCAGCATCACCCGCGTCGCCTGCTCCAGGTCCATGCGGAAGAAACGCTTGAGCACCATGACGACGAATTCCATCGGCGTGTAATCGTCATTGAGCATGAGTACCTTGTACTGGCTAGGCTTCTTGGACTTGGCACGCGTCTTGGTGGCAAGGCCGACCTGCCCTTCCCCGTCGGACACGCCAGTACCGTTTTCGCCTTCTCCGTCATCGCCCGCCATGATGCAGGCGCCAGGGGGCAGCAATTCTTCGACAATGCGGCTCATGTGCTGCGCAAATATCGTATCGGGCGCGCGAGGCGCAAGATGTGCGGTGAAAAATTGATAACTGACGCCGCCGAAAGCAAACGACCCGGGCAGCGGGCTGCCCGGGTCGCTCGTGTGCCGGAGGGAGAGGAGTTCCGGCAGGAGAACCGGTCGCTTAGGCGACCTTCGAGAGCTTCTCGACAGTGACGTTCACGCGGGTCGAGATCGGCGCGATAACGTCATTAGCCAGCTTCATCGCAGCTTCCGAGTTCTTCGAGGAAGTCGCGACCATGGCATCGAAATTGCGGCGCACGATCTTGCCCTGCAGCTGGAACAGCTCGGTCGGGCTCTTGACGGCAGCCATTTCCTTGAGGTCGGCAGTCATGGTTTCGTAAGCCGACTTCGCTTCTTCGGCGCAGCTCTTGCCGAAGTCCTGCATGCCGGCAGCCATGATCTTGCCGCTTTCGACGACGGCTTCGACATTGGCCTTGGCAACGTCAGTCATCTCGGTGACCATGCCCGTGGTCTTGTCGTAGGCTTCCTGTGCCTTGGTCTGCATTTCGGCAACCGCATCGGTCATCGTCTTGCTCATCATTTCGGTCATGTCGCTGGTCTTGGTGGCCATGATCTTTTCCTTCAATTCGGTAACTGTGGGTGTCTTGGGGGGTGTGGCCGCGCGTTTGGCAGGAGCCTTTTTCGCGGCGACGGGTTTCTTGACTGGAGTCTTCTTCGCTGGGGCTGGCTTCGACCGCTTTGCCGGAGCCTTGGATGCCGCTGTCACCGGTTTCGCCTTTGCCTTGGCTGGAGCTCGTTTGGCGGGCTGTGCCTTGGGCGCTGACGTTGCGGGCTTCAGTTCGGAGGCAGCTTCGGCATAGGCCTTTTCGGCATTGCCTTCTGTCTGCTTCGTCTCGGCCATTTTTCCTCGCTTCCTGCGTTGGTATCTGCACAGCCTCTTATGCTGCGATGCACAAGATAGAGATTGCAGGTGCGAAGTCAAGGAGTTTTTGTGCAGTGCACAATTTTCAATTTGGCGCAATTTTACAATAACACCGCGCAGTTAGGCGCAAGACAAATCAACGCATTTTTACGTAGCGACCCGGCGCATCCTCGATCGCAGGATTGGCCTTGCCCCCCGGCTTCCGAACCCCGATTGCCTTTACTTTCGTTGCATCGAGATCCTCGATCCAGGCGATCCAGTCGGTCCACCAGCTGCCGGGATGTTCCTTTGCAGCTGCCACGAAATCTTCGAGCGACGCAGCGTTCTTTGGTCCGGTCCAGTACTGGTATTTGTGAGCCGCTGGAGGGTTGACCACGCCGGCGATATGCCCGCTTCCGGCCAGTACGAAGCGGACCGGGCCAGCAAGATGTTTCAGTCCCTCGAAGACGCTCTCGGGCGGAGCGATATGATCCTCGCGCCCGGCCTGGATATAGGCGGGGGTCTTGATCCTCGTGAGGTCGATCGGTGTGCCGTCTCCTGAAAGCGCGCAGGGTTTGACCAGCAGGTTGTCGCGATAGAGATCGCGCAGATAGGCCTCGTGCCACTTGGCCGGTAGGTTGGTGACATCCCCGTTCCAGAACAGCAGGTCGAAGGCGGGATAGTCCTCCCCTAGCAGGTAGTGGTTGACTACGTAGTTCCAGATCAGGTCCGAACCGCGCAGCATGTTGAAGGTCGCCGCCATGTAGCGCCCGTCGAGATAGCCGCCCTTGCTGGCCTGCTTGACCATTTCCAACATGTTGTCCTCGACGAACAGCTTGAGTTCGCCGGCACGGCTGAAATCCACCTGCGCAGTGAAGAAGGTGGCGCTGGCGACCTTTTCAGCCTCGTCCCGCGCCGCCAGTACGGCCAGCGTGGCGGCGAGGGTTGTACCTGCCACGCAATAGCCGATCGTGTGTACGCTTGGCACTTTCAGGCGCTCGCGCACAACGTCGATCGCCTCGATCTGCGCGCGAATGTAATCGTCCCAGCCGATATGGGCGAGGCTTTCGTCCGCCGATCGCCAGCTCACCATGATGACGGTCAACCCCTGGTCCACGGCCCATCTCACGAAGCTCTTCTTGGGATTGAGGTCGAGTATGTAGAAGCGGTTGATCCAGGGAGGAAAGACCAGCAGCGGCACCTTGAGCACCTGCTCGGTCTGCGGGGAATACTGGATCAGTTGGAACAGCTCTGTCTCGTAAATGACCTTGCCGGGCGTGCATGCGACATTCTCGCCGAGCTTGAAGACGCTGCTATCGGTATGCGTCAGCTGGCCCTTCTCGAGATCGGCGACGAGCCGCTCCATTCCCTTTACCAGGTTCTCGCCCTGCCTTTCGATGGTCCGCTCCAGGACGACAGGATTCATCATCGGGAAATTGGACGGGCTCATCGCATCAAGCACGCTGCGGGTGGCGAAGCGCAGCTCCTCGCGCTCGTCATCGTCAAGGCCGGAAACTTCGTCTACCGCTTGCGCCAACCGCTCCGCGAACAGCAGGTAGGTCTGGTGGATCAAGGCAAAGACCGGCTGTTCGCGCCAGGCCGGGTCGGCAAAGCGGCGATCGGTTCGCGGAAAATGAAGCTCCCCTTCCGCGGCAGCATCCGCAGCCTTCCCGTCGGGATCGTAATGCTTGAGAATCTGTTCCCACAAGGCGGCGCATTCGTCCCACATCTCCTGCTGGCGATCAGGATCGAGTGCCGGCACCTGCGCGTACCAGGCCTTGAGGATTTCCATCCATTGCGCGGGATCCGCCATGAAGGGTGCGACCATCGTCCCGCCCTCGCCATCGGGCCTGGTGTTGAGCCGGAACCAGTTCTCCTGGAAGGCCATGATCGAGGCCCCCAGCGCATCGATGTCCTTTTCGTCCGGGAGAGACGACACGGCATCGGGAGCGAAGGTCTGCATCACCTGCCGCGCGGCTTCGCCCTGGATGCGCAGCAATTCGGTGAAGATGTCGGCGGCTTCCTTGCCGTTCCCGGATTTCTTGGTCATGTCGCTGCCGCTATAGAGGCATTTGTGCAATTTGGGAGACATTGACGCGATATTCCAATGTCTCGCGTTGCGCAAACCCAGCGTTTCGGCCACAATTGCGCGGCAACACCAATGCCTTGAAAAGCGAGCCCATGGAAACCGAGTTCTACCGCATCAAACGCCTGCCGCCCTATGTCATCGCCGAAGTGAATGCGATGCGTGCGGCCGCGCGTGCGGAAGGCCGCGACATCATCGATCTGGGCATGGGCAATCCGGACCAGCCGCCGCCGCAGCACGTGATCGACAAGCTGTGCGAAGTGGCGCAGAAGCCGGATGCGCACGGCTATTCGCAGTCCAAGGGTATTCCCGGCCTGCGCAAGGCCCAGGCCAACTATTACCAGCGCCGATTCGGGGTCGAACTCGATCCGGAAAATGAAGTTGTCGTCACGCTCGGATCGAAGGAAGGGCTCGCCAGCCTGGCAACCGCGATCACCGCGCCGGGCGATACGATCATGGCGCCCAATCCGAGCTATCCGATCCATACTTTCGGCTTTATCATCGCAGGCGCTTCGATCCGCGCGGTACCAACCACGCCGGACCAACATTACTGGGACGAGCTGGAATCGGCGATGAATTTCACCGTCCCCCGGCCGACCATCCTGGTGGTCAACTTTCCCTCCAACCCGACGGCGGAAGTCGTCGACCTGGAATTCTACAAGAAGCTGGTCGACTGGGCGAAGTTCCACAAGGTCTGGATCCTGTCCGACCTCGCCTATTCGGAGCTCTATTACGACGGCAAGCCCACCCCCTCGATCCTGCAAGTACCGGGGGCGAAGGACGTGGCGGTGGAATTCACCAGCCTGTCCAAGACCTATGGCATGGCGGGCTGGCGCATGGGCTTTGCGGTCGGCAACAAGGTGCTGATCGCAGCCATGACGCGGGTGAAGTCCTATATCGACTATGGCGCCTTCACGCCGATCCAGGCTGCTGCCTGCGCCGCACTCAACGGCCCGCAGGACTATGTCGAGAAGACCCGCCAGATGTACCACAAGCGGCGGGACGTCATGGTCGAGGCTTTCGGCCGCGCCGGTTGGGACATTCCTCCGCCGCCCGCCAGTATGTTCGCCTGGGCTCCGCTGCCGCCTGCGCTCAAGGAAATGGGCAGCATGGAATTCGCCAAACAATTGCTCACCCATGCCGATCTCGCGGTCGCACCGGGCGTTGGCTATGGCGAGGAAGGCGAAGGCTACGTGCGCATCGGCATGGTCGAGAACGAGCAGCGGCTGCGCCAGGCTGCGCGCAATGTGAAGCGCTACCTGCAAAGCATGGGTGTAAACTCTTCCGCCGCCTGAGGTAGGGCGCCGCACCGACAGCAACTTACCCACAGGCCGACAGCTGCGGTTTTTACCGACTTGTCATTCGGCGCGATAGGCTGTGCGATGGGCAGACAGCTCATAGTCGGAGTCGCGACGTGACCTTCTTTGGATGGCTTGCCGCAAATCCGGAGCCGCCGGCGCAATGGGATTTGCGCTTTCGCGGCTGGGAATTGTGCCACGGCCGGCAAGGATGCCGGACCGATTGCAAGCATGTGCTCCTCGTCGACGCGCGCGGGCTCAAACCGGTCGACCGCGAGAAATTGGTGGTGGCCGATCACCCGGCATGGCGACTGATCATGATCGGCGTTGAAGAAGCTGCCGAACGCGCCAACCTGCTCTCCGGCGGCTGCGCCGAAGCATTGCCCGCAAGCGTGAAGAGCAGCGAACTGACAGCGAGGGCCAAGCGGGTTTCGGACATGTTCGGGCTGCTGCCGCGCTGGCGCACACAGGGTCCGCTGACACTCGACCTGTTTCACCGCGACGCCCGCAAGGGGGCAAGGTGGCTTCATCTCCATCCGCGCGAATTCGGAGTCTTGTGGCGGCTGGCGGACGAGCCGGGAAAGCGCGTTTCGCGCAGCGGGTTGCTGAAGGATGTCTGGCGGATCGATCACGACCCTGAAACCAACAGCGTTGAAGTGCATGTTTCGCGCCTGCGTGCCAAGCTGGCCGATGCAGGATGCGAGAATCTGGTCCTGACCGCACCCGAGGGCGGCTACCGCCTGCAAACCGCGTTCCCGAACCTGTGCATGCCCGCCGCAACCGAAGCCGATGCACTGGACCTGTGCCTGCGCAAACTGCACTGGGCGAGAGAAGACAGCGAAAGCGCGCGACAATTCTAGAAAAATCGAGCCTAGCGAAAAATTGCTTAGGGTTCTAAGGTTCGCGCCAACAAGGGATCGAGGGACAGAGGATCAACTATGGCCAGTGCACCGGGCAAGACGCTCGACGTAGCCGAATACCTGCAGGGATTGAAGTTTTCGCGCTATCACCTGCAATTGCTGATCCTGTGTTCGCTTGTGACCTTCTTCGACGGGCAGGACTTCTCGGCGATGACCTATGCCCTGCCCTACATCCGCGACGAGATGGGCATCGACGATACGATGACCGGCTATGTCAGTTCGGCGGCCTTCCTCGGCCAGATGATCGGTTCTCTCTTCGGCTCCTATCTCGGCGACGTCTTCGGTCGACGTCCGGTTATCATCTGGAGCACGATTGGCAGTGCCATCCTGACCACGGCTGTCGGCTTTGCCGCCACGCCCGAACAGGTTATCGGCATGCGCTTCGTCAGCGGTCTGGCGATTGGCGGCCTGCTTGCACCCGTCTGGGCCCTGAGCATCGAGAGCATGCCCAAGAGCATGCGCGCAACCAGCGTCACCATCATCATGATGGGCTTCTCCTTCGGCGGAGCGTCCGCCGCACCGATCGCCAATTGGGCAGCGCCGATATTCGGTTGGCACGGCATCTTCTGGGTCTGCGGCGCGATGACCGGGGTCTTCGCCCTGATCCTGCTTTTCACCTTGCCCGAAAGCGCGCGCTGGATGGTGGCCAAGGAACGTTCGCCGCGAAAGATTGCCCCCATGCTGGCGCGCTTCAGTCCCGGCTTCGAAGCGCAGGCCTATGATCGCTTCGTCCTCTCCGACGAGCGCGTCGTGACCAAGAGCGAGAATCCCCTGCTCAAGCTGCGCGAGCTCTTCGTAAGCGGACTGGCACCGGTCACGCTCATGATCTGGGCAGCCTATTTCTGCTCGAGCTTCGCGATCTACCTTAAGTCGAGCTACGGCGTCCTGTTCATGGAGGCCCTCGGCATTGCCCGGCAGAACGCCGCATGGCTCGGCTCGATCAGCGCCATTCTCGGCGCGTTGGGCGGGGTTGCCTTGCTCGCCTTTACCGAAAAGCGCGGCCCCGGCTGGATCACCCTCGCACCGCTTATCGGTATCCCGTTCGTTGCGCTGGTCGGTACCGGTGCGGTGCTGGGCGGGCCAGCCTTCATCCCCGTCCTGCTGATCGGCGCGATCATGGTCGGCGCAGGCCATGCAGCCGTGATCTCAATCACCAGCGTCTACTATCCCAGCGCCGTGCGCGCGACGGGCGGCGGATGGGCCAGTTTCATGGCCAAGTTTGCCGCCGTTGCGGCGCCCAATGTCGGTGCAGCTGCGGGCTTCCTGCAAGGGCAATCGGGCGCAATGGACGGATATATGTTCACCGTCGCCTGCCTGGCAGGCATCGTGATCTTCATCCTCGGACTTGCGTTCTTCGCCCGCGGGTTGCGAGAGCGAAACACGGCTGTCGCCCAGCCCGCCGAATAAGACCAAGCCAGATCGAGGACTTCGACAAACGATGCCAAAACTGCGTTCGCTCTCCGCCAATTCACCCGGCCGCCGCGCCAACTGGAAGGCTCTCGGCCTGTCCAAGGAGGATATGGAGAAGCCCAAGATCGCTGTGGTCAATTCCTCGAGCGAACTGGCGATCTGCTATGCCCATCTCGATTCCATCGCGGAGATCGTGAAGGAGGAGATCCGCAAGGCCGGAGGCGTTCCCTTCGAGGTGCGCACCGCCGCCCCCTCCGACTTCATCACGGGTGCGGGCAAATCAGGCTCCTACATCCTTGCCGGGCGGGACATCATCGCCAACGATATCGAAGTGCAGGTGGAAGCCGCCCTGCTCGACGGCATGATCTGCCTGACCAGCTGCGACAAGACGCCGCCGGGCCACCTCATGGCCGCAGCGCGCCTCAATATTCCGACCATCCTTGTCATTGGCGGCTACCAGGCTGCGGGCGAGATCGATGGAGAGCCGGTAGACGTGGAAGACGTCTGGTCGGGCTCGGTGGGCGAACGCTTCGGCGCCAAGCCCAAATTCCCCGTGGCCGACATGGCGGAAAATGCCATTACCAGTCCGGGCGTCTGCGCCGGCATGGCGACGGCCAACACCATGCATTCCGTGGTCGAAGCATTGGGTATGGCCCTGCCCGGCCATGCGCCCGTCCGCGCCGACAGTCCGAAGATGCGCGACAATGCGCGTGCCGCTGCGCGCCGGATCGTCGAGATGGTGAATGAAGACCTCAAACCGCGCCAGATCCTGACCGAGAGCGCCTTCCGCAACGCCGTGGCCACCGTGCTGGGCGTGTCCGGTTCGATCAACGCCATCAAGCATTTGCAGGCCACCGCAATCGAAGCAGAGAGCGACATCGATATCTTCGCTTTGTGGGAGGAAATGAGCGACGTGCCCGTGCTCTGCCCGGTCCGCCCGACCGGCAATGTCCGGATCGAACAGTTCGAGGATGCGGGCGCAGCGCGCGGCATCCTCAAGCGCCTGCTGCCGCGCATCGACGGGGACGCGCTAACCTGCACCGGCAAGACGTTGGCCGAAAACCTCGAAGGCTGGGAGATTCCCGGCCCCGACGTGATCCAGCCGCTCGACAACCCGGTCGGACCCGGTCCGGCGATCGCCATCCTGAAGGGCAGCTTCGCCGAAACCGCCGTTGTCCGTCTCGGCATTCGCGACGGTTCGCGACCGGAAGAATTTTCCGGCCCGGCCAAGGTCTTCGAAAGCTCGATGGAATGCCTGCAGGCGATCGAGGACGGCAAGGTCGTGGAAGGCGATGTCGTGGTCGCCCGCAACCAGGGCCTCAAGGGAGGCCCGGCCATGGGCGGCGGCGCTTCGCTCGTGCTGTTCGCGCTCGATGCGGCGGGCCTCGCCAAGACCACCGCCTTCGTCACGGATGGCCAGCTGTCCGGCCTGTGCCTGAAAGGCCTGACCGTGGCCGAAGTCGCCCCCGAAGCAGCCACGGGCGGCCCCATCGGCAAGGTGAAGGATGGCGACATCATCACCATTTCGGTGGCCAATCGCAGCATCGACATTGGCATCCCGGCCGAGGAACTGGCTGCACGCGGCGATCCCGGCTTCCGCATCCCGGCGACCGGCTACCTCGCCAATTTCAGGCAGGACGTTCGCGGCATGGAAACAGGCGGAGTACTGCTGCCCGAGAAGGACTAGTCAACGATGCTCATCGATCTCGACCGAGCCCGTATCTTCTTCGACGTGGTCGGATCGCAGCTTATGCCGGGCGATAAAGGAATGGAGCAGCGCCCCACTTTCATAGTGCTGCATGGTGGGCCGGGTTTCGACCATACGACCTTACGGCCCTATTTCGATCGCTTCGCCGATACGCACCAAGTCATCTATCTCGACCACCGGGGTAATGGCCGCTCGACTGGCGAGTTCGTCGACATGCATCTCGACCGCTGGGCCGACGACATCGCCGATTTCTGCGCGGCACTTGGGATCGTGAAACCGGCCATCCTCGGTCAGAGCTTCGGAGGCATGGTGGCGATGCACTATGCCGCGCGCCATCCCGACGGCCCATCGCGAATAGTGCTGTCATCGACCGCCGCTCGCCTGCGCTACGATGTAACGCTCGAAATCTTCGAACGGCTCTGCGGTGCGGAAGCCGTGAGAGTGGCAAAGGCCAATTGGGACGATCCGAGCGAAGAGAGCTTCGACCTCTACGGCAAGGTCTGCCTGCCACTCTACAATCCCAATCCGTCTCCGGACGCGGCAGCGGCCATGGCCCGTGCGATCCGCAAGACCGAAGTCACGGTCCATTTCTTCAGGAACGAACTGCGCGACATGGACCTGCGCCCTGAACTGTCGGCCATCACCTGCCCGACCTTGATCCTTGCAGGTACGGAAGACCCGATCACGCCGAAGATTTGCGCCGAAGAGCTGGCCGAGGCTTTCGGCGGCAAGGCGCAACTCGAAATATTCGAGGGTGTCGGCCATGGCTCCTACCGCGATGCGCCAGAGCGCACGGAAGAATTGCTGCGCGCATTCCTGGCGGAAGGCTGAGGGGGAGCAACCTTCCGCCAGGCGCGGGGACCCTCAGGCAGCGAGCAATTCGACGCTGCGGTGGGCCTGTTCGATCTTTGCCGGGCCATCGACGGACATGATCCCGTCAGCCGCCACGATCGAGACATCGGTAATGCCGATGAATCCGAGGAAGTGCTTCAGCCAGGGTGTGAGGAAATCGATCTCGCTGCCGATCGGCGTGCCTCCTGTCGCCACAAGCACATAGGCCTTTTTGCCCGTCAGCAGGCCCTCGGGGCCATTTTCGGTATAGCGGAAGGTCGTGCCCGCGCGCGCCACCAGGTCAGCCCAGGCTTTAAAGGTCGAAGTCGCCGTGAAGTTGTACATGGGCAGTCCCATCACGATGGTGTCGGCCTGCTGCAACTCCTCGATCAGCGTGTCTCCAATGGCTGCGAGCTGAACTTGCTCCTCGCTGCGCTCCTCAACCGGGGCGAGATTGGCCCCGAAACGCGCGGCATCGATGAAGGGCAGGTCGTTTCCGGCCAGGTCGCGGCGAATGACTTTCGCCCCGCTTAAATGGGTCAGGCTCTCGACCAGCTTTGCGGACAGGCCGCGGCTGACCGAATCCTCGCCGCGAATGCTGGCATCGATATGCAAAATCGTCTTCATCTCATGTCCTCCGGATTCAGGCGGCATCGACGAGGACAAGTTCGCTGTCCTCATTGGCCACGATAGTGATGATGTCAGTGTCGGTAATGGCCACGCCATCGCGCGCCTGCGCTTCAACCTCGCCCACACGGACCGATCCGGTCGCGGGTACGAGATAGGCATGGCGCTTCGGGGCAAGCGCATAGGTAAGCATCTGGCCCGCCTTCAGCGTTGCACCCAGGACACGCGCATCGGTGCGGATTGGCAATGCGTTGCGATCGCTGTCTCGGCCCGAGGCCAGCACCGCCCATTCGCCGGAACGGTCCGCTTTTGGGAACGGCCGGGCACCCCAACTCGGAGCTTCACCTTCACGGTCGCGATCGGGCAGTATCCAGATCTGGAAGATCCGCGTCACCTCGTCCTCGAGATTGTATTCCGAGTGGCGGATGCCGCTGCCCGCGCTCATCACCTGCACATCGCCCGCTTCGGTGCGGCCTTCATTGCCCAGGCTGTCGCGATGGGTGATCGCGCCTTCCCGGACATAGGTGATGATCTCCATGTCGCGATGCGGATGGGTCGGGAAGCCGGTCTGCGGCTGGATCGTGTCGTCATTCCAGACACGCAGCGATCCCCAGTGCATCCTTGCCGGGTCGTGATAGCTGGCGAAGGAGAAGTGGTGTTTGGCGTTGAGCCAGCCGTGATCGGCACCGCCAAGCTGGTCGAAGGGTCGCAGTTCAATCATGTCCTTGCCTCCTGATCTTGTGTCTGGAGGCGATATGCACCTTGCAGTGAATTCAGATAAGTGAGATAAATCTGTCTGAACTATTCAAGGTTTTCGAAATGCCGATTGTCGGTTCGCCCAGCATCGACCAATTGCGAATATTCGTGGCGGTGGCGGAGGAAGGCAGCTTTGCGGGTGCCGGACGCAGGCTCGGCCGTGCCGTCTCGGTTATCAGTTATGCCATTGCCACGCTCGAGCAGCAGCTCGGCATGCAACTCTTCACCCGCGAGGCAACGCGCAAGCCGCAACTGACAGAGGAAGGCAAGGCGATCCTGGCGGAGGCGCGGGGCGTGGGTATCTCCATGTCCAGTCTCGAAGCCAAGGCGCGCGGATTGCTCGAAGGACTGGAGGCCGAAGTCTCGCTCGCAGTCGACGTGATGTATCCGGCCGAAAGGCTGGCTCCGATTCTTCGGCGCTTCCAGCGAGAGTTTCCGTCCGTGAGCCTGCGCCTGCAGACAGAGGCGCTGGGTGCTGTCGCCGCCTGCGTTCTCGACGGCAAGTCGCAAATCGGCGTGACCGGCCCCGTCGCTACCAATATCGAAGGTCTGACACCGCAATCGGCTGGCACGATCATGATGGTACCCGTCTGCGCGCCGGATCACCCGCTTGCCCGCATGGCTGTGATCGAACCGGATGAGGAGAAGAGGCACATCCAGCTGGTCCTGACCGATCGTTCCCGGCTGACCGAAGGGGTGGATTTCTCCGTCCGTTCGCCCCGCACTTGGCGCCTCGCCGATATCGGCGCCAAGCATGCGCTGCTGCGAGAGGGGATCGGCTGGGGAAATATGCCGACGCACCTGATCGAGGCAGACCTTGATGCAGGCACGCTGGTCAAGCTCGCCATCCCATCCGAAACGGGCGGCATCTTCCGTTTCGCGGTAGTGCGCCGGTCCGACACTTCCTTCGGACCGGCAGCAACCTGGCTACGCGACCGCCTGATCGAAGCGGCTGATGCACAGGATGCGCTTGTGTGATCAGGAACGCCGAGTGTCCGGCCGACCGAGGAAGCAAGACAGCCCGGTCGCTAACGCATTCATTTGTCGTACGCAGCGATAAAGGGTTCCAACCAGGCCCGGTAAGGCTCGGCTGATCCGACCGACTTCCTGTTAATCGGCTCCCGAACCTGCATGGCGCTCGCCGTAGAGACCGCGCGCTGGCTTTCATGCGGCGCGAAGCACTGGTCCTCAGCGGGAAGCCCGCAATGGCCCAGAATCCTGCTTGTCCACTGTTCCGGTTCGGCAACGAGTTGTTCGTAGGGCACGATCAACAGCCGATCGCCGAGGACCGCCTGCCAATGGGCCAGCAACCGGTCGGCCAGTCTGAAATGGAAGGCGATATCTTCCAGATCATTGGTCCATTCGAGCCCGACCGCGAAATGAGTGCGAAAGCAGGACCATGCACAATCGAGTGGCTCGCGCTTCACCCAGATCAAGGGTGCGTCCGGCAGGAGCGCACTGGCCAGGCCGAAATAGAAGAAGCCATCGACTGACTTGTCCACGACGCGACCCGTCCCTGGAAAGCGTTCGCGGAGAAGATGCCCCCACAAGCGTGCTGCCCATTGCGGGCCGCGTTGTTCCACATCCCGGCTCAACGCCGGAAAATCGAGACCGCCGATATCCTGCGAGAGCAGCCGCATCAGGCTTAGTTCTGCGCCGCCGAGCACCTCACTGTGACTGGCAAGGATCTGTTCGACCAGAGTGGTGCCCGAGCGCGGCAGGCCGGCAACAAAGATCGTGCGATCCGTCGGCTTTGTCTGTCGGCCCGCAATATCGGCAATACGCTCAGCCGAGTAGCCATGCATCGCGGCCGCAGCAGTGGCAGCCACGCCCTCTCGATCATAGCGTGCCTGCTGCTTCTTGTAGCGCGCACCGTATTGAAAGGCCTCGATAGCTTCAGCGTGATCGCCAAGATCGGCACGCGCCTTGCCCAGCGCATAGGAATAGGCCGCCAGCTGGTCGGGCGTGCAACGCCCAAGATGCCGCTGGGCGGCAAGCAGTCGCTTGTAAAGCTCCGCATCACTCGAGAAGTCGGCCACCATGGCAAGCAAGCCCCAGGCCTGACCCATCGAAGGCTGTACCTCGGTCACCTTCTTCAGCTGGCGCATCGCCTCATCACCCTCGCCGAGATAGAACGCCAAGGCACCACGATTGAAGGCGTTGGAAACGGGATCGGGGACGTCCTCCGGCAAGGAAGCCAGCAAGTCTTGCGCTTCTGCAAACATCCCGGTCCGGGCGAGCAAGTCGAACTTCTGAAACCGTGCGGCGGCCGATCCTCCCTCGGATTCGACGAACAGATCGATCGCCTCTCGCGCAAGCGTCAATTCGCCGTAATCGACTGCCAGATGGGCAATCTTGCGCCATTGCGGGCCAAAAGGCGCGCGACGTGCAATTACCTGTCGGATCGCCTGCACAACGGCCGAGCGGTTGCCCCGCTTCAGCGCCAGCTGGAGCTTTTCAACCCACTTCAGAGTCGCAGGCGAAGGGCTACTGGATCGTGTGCGGGGCGGGGGCGTCACTTAGTCGGTCTTCGGCTTGTGAATCGGCAGGCAAAGACACGATGCGAGCCTTTTGGTTCAATCCCTAAAGTGTCTCAAATTGTATTGAAGCGGCTGCGCGAGTGCGCAATAACTGTTCGGCAAGAGCCAGAGGCGACCAAGTCGCCCGAAGCGCTCGGGGGGAGAGGAGATTTGGCTATGGGACGGCCAATCGAAAATGACAGCGGGGTGCAGGTCCGGTCGGATATCCTGAACGACGTGGATGTACCCAGTTTCGTGGAGGCTGGAAGACCGCGCGAAGACGAACATAATCGCACCAGATCAAAGCAGAAGCGCCGCGGCTATTGGCGGGAGCGCGACCTGCAACGCGTTTTGGGTGTGGTCAAACGCGCAAGGGTCGGCCCCTGCGCAGTACAGGTCTCCGACGATGGCACGATCACCGTTCTCGTGGGGCTCGACCAGAAGGCCATCGCCAGGCTTTAGCAAACAGGCTGGCAACCAACCCTCAGCACGAGCGGTTTACAGAACGGATGCTGTCAGGCTGTCACCGCCTGCCTGCGCACCGAATCCACCGCCGCATCGTCGGTCAGATAGGCGCCCTGCGCGCGCAGGACCTTACGGATCTCGTCCACGTTCACATGGCGCGGCTGCACCCCGCCATTGGCCGCCAGCGCCGCGCCCACGCCCGCCGCATGGCCGGTCAGCCAGCATTGCGGGATCTCGCGCATGAAGCCGTGCGAATTGGCATCGCAGGAAATGTGCCGCCCGGCCGCCAAGACCCCGTCCAGCTGTTGCGGCAGCAGCGCACCATAGGGAACGGAAACGAGCGGGTATTTCGGATTGATCGAGGGGCTGAGGCCAACCTCATCCGCCTCGGGCGCGTCCTTCTCCCAATCGCCGCGCACGATCTTACCCACGCCAGCCAGCCGCCGAGTGTGTCGCACGCCGAGCTGCTGCGCGCTCTGCAGCATATAGGCCTGTTCGAAGCCCGGAGCGTGCTTGCGGAAGAACTCGCAATGACCCTGCATCAGCCGGTGGCTGCGGATCTCCACCTCGGTCATGTCATCGACATCGAGCGCGGAGAGGCCCGACTGGCGCGGCCCAAGGAACAGCGCGATATCGGGCCGCCAGCTGACATAGGGCGTCTGGAAGAAGCCGAGCGCCTCGCGGCCCTGCTTCATCATCTCCGCCAGCTGCTCGGGATGGTTGTCCTTCCAGTCGATCCAGCGATCCATGTTGACCCCGCCCAGCACCCAGCTGGTGTTCATCGAATGGTGCGGGTCCTTGCCCTCGATATCGGTGTGATAGTCCGCGCCCGAGCGCGCGAAGATGTCACCATCGCCCGTCGTATCGACAACCACCTTGGCCAGCAGCGCCTGCCGCCCGGCCTTGCTTTCGAAGATCACGCCCTTGGCGGTGTTGTCCTCGACCAGGGGGCGCGCAGCCCAGGCATGGAAGACGATGCGCACACCTGCGGCAAGCAGCATTTCCTGGTTGTTGAGTTTCATCCGCTCGGGATCGAGCGTGGGCGCCCATTGCACCACGCCGTGCATGGCGGTGGTCCGGTTGCGCCAGTATTTGGCCTTGGCCTCCTCGCGGCTGCCCCAGTCCTCCTGCGGCGGACCGGCCACGCCTTCTGCCGGCATGCGCTCGATAAACTCGCGGGCGAAGCCCTGGATCACCAGCTGGCCGTCCCAGCCGGTCATGCGATCGATCCACATGACGAGCCCGCCGGTGGAAAGCCCGCCAAGGCAATTATAGCGCTCGATCAGCGTGACATCCGCGCCGGCCTTGGCCGCCGCCCATGCCGCCGCGCAGCCCGCCGGGCCGCCGCCGACCACCACCACGTCGCACTGGTGATAGACGTCGATATCGCGCGCTTCCTCGCGAACCGTGCCAGTGCCATTGGCGGGCGGCAGGTTGCGACCTTCGCTTTCGAAGACATCCGAGGCGAGGATACGCTCCTCGTTCATGCCCGTCATCGTCTGCATTTTGACGTCTTTACCGGCCATGATCCGTCCTTAAGCTGGAGAAGCTTCGCCTGCTAACGATTAGCAGCTCTTGCTGCAAGGCGAGCACTGCAATCAAAGCCATTGCACCAGCCCCCCGCATTCGCTAGTTGCCCGCCTCCCGCTCGGGAGTTGAGGCCCGATGGCGGAGTGGTTACGCAGAGGACTGCAAATCCTTGCACGCCGGTTCGATTCCGGCTCGGGCCTCCATTTTCCGGCATTGCGCTGGGGCCAACCCGGCGATAATGGCGCGGGGCGTGTGCCGCTTTAGCTCAGTTGGTAGAGCACATCATTCGTAATGATGGGGCCACTGGTTCGAGTCCAGTAAGCGGCACCACCTCCTTCAGCAGGAAATCTCGGCGAGGCCGAGGCCTGGCGTGTGACCTATGCCCTTGGCAAGCCGGCTTCCTCGCGGCAAACTCCAGTAAAAATTGCCAGCGCAGGACAGTGAACCTGCCGGAGGGGATACGCCGTGAACTTGCAGTCTCGCTTGATCAAAGCCGCATTATTTATGCCTGTCGTTTCGTTGGCGGGTATTGGTTCTGCCGCAAACGCCCAGTCGCTCTGGTCCGATGCATCCACATGGCCGAGCGGTCAGGTGCCTGCCGCGGGCGATGCAGTGGAGATCACGCGCGACATGGATGTGGTGCTCGATGTCGACGCACCGGGCCTGCGCAGCCTGACTATCCAGGGCAGTCTGACATTCTCCGACGAGCGTGACCTCAACCTCTCTACCGAGTGGATCTACGTGCCGGGAGGTTCGCTGACCATTGGCACGGCGGATAATCCGCACACGCACAGGGCCACCATTACCCTTACGGACAATATAACCGGCGAAGACATCAATACGATGGGCGATCGCGGCATCATGCTGATGCAGGGCACGCTCAACCTGCATGGCACGCGTGAACACGCATGGAGCAAACTCGCCGCCACCGCAGAGCGCGGCGCCACCAGCATCCAACTGCTCGATGCCACGGGCTGGAATGTGGGTGACGAGATCGTCCTTGCCTCCACCGACTTCAACCCGCGCCAGGCAGAGCGCCGCAAGATCACATCGATCAGCGGCAACACCGTCTCTTTCACTGAACCGCTGCAATATATGCATTTCGGCGAGATCACTTTCGGCGTGGATGAGCGCGGCGAGGTTGCGAACCTCACGCGCAACATCCTGATCCAGGCTTCCGAGGATGCGGCGACCAGCTATTTCGGCGGCCACATCATGGCGATGGGTGGCTCCGAGGCCTATGTCGACGGAGTCGAGTTCAACCGCATGGGCCAGCACCTCGTGCTTGCCCGCTACCCGATGCATTTTCACCTGCTCGGCGATGGCGCGGGCATGTACGTCAAGAACGCCTCTATCCACGACGCGTTCAATCGCTGCGTGACGGTGCACGGCACGAATGACCTGCGTATCGAGAACAATGTGACCTACAACACGGTGGGTCACTGCTTCTTCATGGAAGACGGGATCGAGACGGGTAACGAGTTCATCCGCAACCTGGCGATCCAGACCAAGTGCCACCCGACGCTGGATTGCGTGCCGACCGATCTTGGCGCGAACGCGGAGAGGGTAGCCAGGCAAGAGGATGCTGCGGCCTACCGCGAAGCGAGCTTCCACGGGGGCAATACGCTGCTGCCTTCGGACAATACGGTGGCGTCCTACTGGATCACAAATCCGGACAATAGCTACATAGACAATGTGGCGGCAGGATCGGACTCGACCGGATTCTGGTTCTCCATTCCGCAGCACCCCAATGGCGCTTTCCTGGGAACGGAGATCAGCGCCAACACCTGGCCGCGCCGCACGCCTGTGCGCGAATTCCGCGGCAACACGGCGCACTCCAATTACGACGGCTTCCTGATCGACCGTCACATAGAGGAGGACAACACATTCGGGCTGGCCTCCATCCCGTTGCTGGCACTGGCCGACCCCACCGACCTGGAGAGCGAAGTCCGCGAAATACATTTCGAGGACCTGACCGCCTACAAGAACCGCAATGGCGGTCTGTGGGGCCGGGGGGACATGTATGTCTACAGCAATGCGAAATTCGCCGACAACGCCATCGGCATGACGCAGGCCGCGGGCGATATTGGCAGCCTGCCCTTCAGTTCACGCCTGGTGGACTCGCTGGTCGTGGGTGAAACCGACAATATCGGCAATCCCACGACGCGGGAAGAGATCGCCTATGGCCGCAGCCTGCCCAAGGTGCTGATCCCCGACTTCCCGATCCGCGGCTACGAGTATTACGATTACCGCGACGATGTGGTGAACACGACTTTCGTGAATTTCCAGGACAATGACCAGCGCAAGACAGGGGCGTTGTCCTTCCTGCTTTTCACCAGCGCTGGACTTAGCACCAACAGCACGATCAGCGGGGCCGAATTCGTCAACGCCAAGCCGGTCTATTTCCCGCCATACGATGCAAGGTTCGACAATGATAACCGTGGCGGCAATGCCTATCGAACCCTGTCGATCCACGACATTGACGGATCGGTGACCGGGATCCCCAATTCCCAGATCCTGCTCCACGATGGCGAGAATGACAGCGTCGCCAGTGACGACAGCTGCGAGGTTCATCCCAGCTGGAACGCTGCCGTGTGTACCGGCGATATCGGACGCCTGAACCTCTCGGATGCCAGGGGCGAACTTCCCGCCGCTGTCGATCTGGAATCGCGCACCGCCCGGTTTGCCCTGCTCTCCTCGCTCAGCCCTAGCGCACCGGACACGCCCCTCGTGCAGTCCCAGCGTGCCGCGCTGTTCTCCCGCCGTCCTCCGCAGGCGCCCATCGCGCTCATTCGCAATGGCCGCGAATTCAAGGTCAATGGCGACCAGAGCACCGTACGGGCCGGAACCGAAATCGAGGTGAAAACCGAAAGGCCGGAAGTCACCTTGAGTGTGAGCGAATTGGACGAAGGCTCATGGGTGATGTTCGAACTGCCCGGCTTCACCAACGCAGAGTCCGGAACGCAAGCGGACAGCATGGACGCGCTGCGCGCTGCGAACGAGACCTCCTGGTTCAGGGATGGCGATAGCGTCTGGGTCAAGCTGGTGGCCGATGCTCCGGTCATGGAGGTCATCCGGCCAACCGACCTGCAGGCCAGTATTACGGTCAGCAGGGAGGGCCTCGGCGGCTGACCGATGGCACTTGGCCACTCTTCATCACGGCAAAGTGCCTTGGATCGAAAGGATGCCCAAACCGAGGGGCTGCCAGATCCGGACCGTTCGTAGGTAATGAGGGCCCGGCCAAGTCGATGCCCGAACAAAGCCACAGGCGTCCGGCTCTCCTCGGTTCACAATGATTGCCAGCTTTGATAGGGCTTCTCAACTCAGACAGGATTAGCAAGAGCACCGGCAGGTCGGCCGGCAGGACGGGCAAGGACCAATCTCCTATTTCAGCGGTAACTTCGGCCCACGACCGGGCCGCATCCACCACTTCATCCATGCAGGGCTGGCAGCCCTGTTCTTGTCGATTCTGCCCGGTGCAGCGCATGCGGAGGCCCCGTCATTTACCAATGGCGGGGAATATTCCAGCGATACGGGCCATGTCCTGCTGAGTTGGGAAGCAGACCAGCGGGTCACGCTGTCCATCGCGCAAGACCCGGACATGTCCGATGCGAGGACGCTCTATAGCGGCACGCAGACATCCTATTTCCTCTCGGGCCTTTCCGATGGCGAGTATCGCCTGCACCTCGAAGGCGAGAATGGCGAGGTCTCGGAACCGGCCATACTGACAGTGGCGCACCAGTCCTTGGCGCAGGCGCTGTGGCTGACGCTGATCGGTCTCATCATCACTGCGGGGATTATCGCGACGATTGTGAGGGGAGCACGCGATGACTGATAGCAACGTCCTGCTCGCTCCCTCGACCGGATACCTCCTGCTGGCGCTGTTCAGCGCACTTTGGATCGGCCTCGGTATCTACTGGGGCAAGAAGAACAAGAGTTTCGAGGACCATGCGCTGGCCGGGCGCAATGTCGGCCTGGCGCTCGGTTCGGCCACGGCCGCGGCAACGTGGATCACGTCCAACACCACCATGCTGGCGCCGCAATTCGCGCTTGAGCTCGGTATCTGGGGCATGCTCGCCTATTCGATGGCAGCCTTCGGGCTGATCCTCTTCGCGCCCCTGGCCAAGCGCATCCGCACGCTCATGCCGCACGGCTATACCAGCGGCGATTTCTTCCGCCTGCGCTATGGCCGCGTGGCCTGGGGCATCTTCATGCTCTTCACCCTCTTCTACTCGCTGACATGGCTGGTCAGCATGGCCATGGCGGGCGGCATTTTGCTCGAGGCCTTGGCAGGCATCGACTATGTCTGGGGCATGACGGTGATCCTCGCCGTCTGCGTGATCTACACCATGCGCGGCGGTTTGACGGCGGTCATCGGGACCGACTTCATCCAGACGCTGATCATCATTGTCGGCATCGTGGTGGTCGGCTTTGCCGTGTTGCAGAATGTTTCGGTCGACGAGATCCACGCAAACCTGACCGCCAGCAAGCCGGAACTGGTGCATGTGCTGTTCCCGGCGGCGCTGATGGCGATCTTCAACAATCTCCTCTTCGGCCTCGGCGAGGTGTTCCACAACAATGTCTGGTGGAGCCGCGCTTTCGCTTTCCGCGAGGGCGTGGGCAGCAAGGCCTTTCTGATCGGCGGACTTGTCTGGTTCCCCATTCCCATCGCTGCGGGCTTCATCGCGCTGGCATCGGGTGCGCTCAATGTCGCCGTGCCGAGCCCCGACATGGTTGGTCCGCTGGTGATCGCCAGCGTGCTGGGCGAAGTCGGTGCGGTGGCGATCTTCATCATCGTCTTCTGTTCGCTGGCATCCTCCATCGACAGCCTGCTGGCCGCCACGAGCGACCTGCTGGTCGAAGATGTCTACCGCCGCTTCCTCAAACCCGCGGCCACGCCCGAACGGCTCAAGAGTGTGGCGCAATATATCACGCTGGCGCTCGGAATCGGCACCTGGGCGGTCTGCGTCCCGCGCATCGGAACGCTCGCTTCGGTGCTGTTTTTTGCAGGACCGCTGGTTGGTGCTATGATCTGGCCGATCGTCACCGGTCTCTACTGGAGACGCGCAAACAGCGTGGGTGCGATTGGGGGGATGCTGCTTGGCGGCGGCATTGGGCTGATCAGCTATTTCACCATTGGCTGGTTCGTCGCGAGCACGATCGGAACTGCCGTCTCGATGGTCTGGGTGCTGGGCGCTGCCTGGCTCTCCAAGGACCGCTATGACTGGAACCTCCTGAAGGAGGACGCATGAATTTCTCGTCCGGATTTCTGACAATCCTCGTCTATGTCTCGCTGGTATGGTGCGCGATTTCCGCTGCCGGGCTGGCTTTCATGCTGGTCCGTGACCTGCTCCGCGGAGAGAGCTGGTGACCATTCCCGCCGCGAAAGTCGCGGACGAAATCCCGGAAAAGCGCCGTCGTGGCCAGATCGGCAACTGCCCTAACCCCGAAGGCGTGCTGCAATATGAGCCGCGCCTGCGAATGGATGTGCTCGACCGCTTGCGCAATTCCTCGGTCGTATCCGCCGCTCAGTTCGACAAGGACTTGTTGTGCGAGCTGATCAAGCTCTCGGCCTATCTCCAGCTGCGCAAATACCCGGTGCGCCGTGCGCTGGAAGACAAGATCATGGCGGCGGCCTTCTTTGAGCCGAGCACGCGTACGCGGCTCAGTTTCGAAAGCGCCATGCTGAGCGTCGGTGGCAACACGATCAGCGTGGCCGATGCCAAGACCACCGGCGTGGCCAAGGGCGAATCCCTGCGCGACATCGGGCAGATGTTCAATTCCTATGCCGATGTCGTGGTGGTCCGCCATACCGAGCAGCGCGCCATCGCCGAGCTATCGGAATATCTGCGCATTCCGCTGATCAATGGCGGCAACGGGTCGGACGAACATCCGACCCAGGCCCTGGCAGACTGGTATGCCCTGCTGAAGTGGCGCCCGGAAATTGCTTTCGGTTCAATCCCCGACAAGTTCCGCCTCAATATCGGCATCATCGGCACGCCGGGGAACATGAGGACGGTCAAGAGCTTCCTCAAGCTCGCCCTGTTGTTCCATGAGAACATCAACCACATCACCATCTTCTCCGAGATGGCGGACCCGCTGGGAGACGATTTGCGCGATATCTGCGATGCCAGCCCGATCGGTATCAACTTCAGCCGCGATTTGCAGGGCAGCCTCGAATATCTCGACGTGATCTACATGAATGCGATCGCATTCCTGGGCGACGGCTATCGATTCTATTCCGAGGACTTTCAGCTCAACGCCGAAAGCAAGCTGAAGCACGATACGGTGATCTTGCACCCCCTGGCGCGCGGCGAGGAGCTTTCCACCGATCTCGATAACACGCAGCACAATCTCTATTTCAACCAGGCAGACGGTGCCGTCTGGCTACGTCAGGCGCTGCTGCTGGCGATCTTCGACAGGGTGCGCAACTCGGTGCCCGACAATCTTCTGATCTGAACTGCGCCCCACCGGGGCATGTCACAGGAATACGAAAACACATGTGCGGAATTGCCGGGGTCTGGAGCCCCAACAACCATCGCGAGGATGCGGACCGGATCGTGGAGGCGATGGCGGACCGGATGTATCACCGCGGCCCCGATGGCTGGGGAAGCCATGTCGATCCGGACAATGGGCTGTGCATGGTCCACACACGCCTTTCGATCATCGGCCTGAATGCCGGCGACCAGCCGATCTTCGGGCGCGAGGATGACGGCACGGACGGTTTCGTGATGACCGTCAATGGCGAGTTCTACGGCTACAAGCAGCTGCGCGGGATTCTGCGGACGGACGGATATTCCTTCAATACCAAGTCCGACAGCGAGATCGCGCTCAAGCTGTTCCACAAGCACGGCTTCGATTTCATGGAGCATTTGCGCGGCGAATTCGCCTTCGTCATCTTCGACGAGAAGAAGCAGCGCATGATCCTGGTGCGCGACCGCTTCGGCATCCGCCCGCTCTTCTACCATGTCAGCGACAAAGGCTTCTTCTGGGGCAGCGAGATGAAGGCCATGCTCGCCCACCCGGACGTGCCGCGCGACGTCTGCCCCAAAGCCCAGCTGCACCAGATGATGCAGGTAATGGTGCCGGGCATGACCTTGTTCGAAGGTATCCATGCGCTGAAACCCGGCCATATGCTGGTGGTGCAGAAGACGGCTGACGGCTTCGAACTGGAAGAGCAGCGCTATTGGGATGCGGAATTCCCGCTCGATGGCGAACATGACGATTTGCCGGACGAGGAGCATATCGAGAATGTCCGCCAGGCGCTGGTCGAAAGCGTGGCGCTGCGTCTCGAGGCGGACGTGCCCGTCGCTTGCTATCTTTCAGGCGGGATCGACAGCTGTTCGATCATCGGCATGGCTGCCGCGATCCAGCAATCGCCGGTCAAGGCCTTCACCATCAGCTTCGACGACGATCGCTATGACGAGGCGCATATCGCCACCGAAATGGCGGAGAAGGCGGGTGCCGACCAGGACATCCTCAAGCTCAAGGCCGTCGATCTCTACGGCAAGAATTTCGAGGACGCGGTCTTCTATTCCGAACGCACATTCTACAACACGCTCGGGGTCGCCAAGATGCTGATGAGCAAGCATGTGCGCGATGTCGGCTATAAGGTGGTCATTACCGGCGAAGGATCGGACGAGCTGTTCGGCGGCTATGCCCAGTTCAAGGCCGACTATTTCCTGCACGACCCAGCATACTCCGAGACGTCTGCCGGCGACGAGATGAAGGAGCGTAACAAGATCTTTGCCGGTTCGGTTTTGGCCGAACAGCAGATCAGCCACCCCGCCTTCGAGGAAGTGATGGGCTTCACGCCCAGCTGGATCCAGCCCTGGATGCTGGTGCTCGAACGCGTGAAACCGCTGCTCAGCGACGAATTCAAGGAAAGGCTCGGCGACTACGACCCGATTGCGGCTATCGCCTATTCGCTCGACCGGTCGATGCTCGACGGACGCCACGTGCTCGACAAGGTCCAGTACAGCTGGATCAAGACCATGCTCGAAGGCCAGATCCTCAATTGGGGCGGGGACCGGGTAGACATGGCCAACAGCCTGGAGAGCCGCCCGGCATTCCTCGATCACCATGTGGCAGAGCTGGCCATGCGTATCCCGCCGCATGTGCGCATCCGTGACGGGATCGAGAAATGGGTCGTGCGCGAGGCGATGAAGCATGTCTTGCCGGAAGTGCTCTACAAGCGCGAGAAGTTCGCCTTCATGGCCCCGCCTGCGCATACGGACGCGGCGAAGACAGCCGAGATCAACAAGCTGATCGACAAGTGGCTGTCATCCGAAGAAATCGCCGAACACGGCATTTTCGACGAGGCGAAGCTGCGCCAATCGATCGAGGATTATCGCAAGAGCGACGACCATGCGCAGAACACGCGCAAGGACATCATCCTCAACCATGCCATCGCGCTGCATGCGATCGACGAACTGATTGCCTGAAGCGCCCGATGGCGCAGTGCACAAAAATAGGATAGACTCGGCGCTCGCATCCATTCCAGCAGTGAGAGCGGATGACCAGGTATCGCGCAGTCCTTCTTGACCTTGGCGGCGTCGTCTATGTCGGCGACGAGGCGCTTCCCGGCGCCATCGCCGCGATCGAGGCATTGCGCGACGCAGGCATCGCGATCCGTTTCCTCACCAATACCACCCGCACGCCGCGGCGTGTCCTGCTCGAAAAACTGCAGGCGATGGGCGTGCCGGTCGAAGCAGAGGAGCTGTTCACTCCGGCCTCGGGCGCTAGGCGGATCCTGCAGGAAGAAGGCCTCGGCGCCCATTTGCTGATCCACCCGGACCTTGCCGAGGACTTTGCCGGATTGCCCGAGGATGGAGCCCCAGCGCTGGTGGTCGGCGATGCGGGTGAAGGCTTCACCTACGAAGCGATGAACGCCGCTTTTCGCACGCTCGAAAAGGGCGCGCGCTTCCTCGCCCTCGCCAACAACAAGTCCTTCCGCGACGGGGATGGCGAATTGAGCCTTGATGCCGGGCCTTTCGTAACCGCCCTGTCCTTTGCCAGCGGCTGCGAGCCGGTAGTGCTGGGCAAGCCCTCCTTCGCCTTTTTCCAGGCGGCGCTCGAAAGTGCCGGATGCCCGGCAGCTGAAGCGGTGATGGTGGGCGACGATGTCGAGAACGATGTCGGTGGCGCCATGGCAGCAGGACTCGATGGAATCCTGGTGCGGACGGGCAAGTTCGCCGCAGGAGACGAGACGCGCATCGATCCGCCGCCGACGGCCGTGTTGGATTCGCTTGCCGCGCTGCCAGAATGGATTGCCTCGCGCGGCGCCTAGGCCGCTCTCCTGTCTATTCGGCCGCCTCGCTCGGCACCTTTTCGACGGCCAGTTCAAGTACCGTTTCGAGCAGCAGCTGCGCGCCCCGCTCGATATCGGACCAATGCGTCCATTCGTCGGGCGCATGGCTCACACCGTTGACGCTGGGCACGAAGATCAGGCCGGCGCGCGTATGGCCGCAGAAGAACTGCACGTCATGGCCGGCGCCCGAAGGCATGACCTTGTAGCTATAGCCCAGCTCCTTGGTCTTCTTCTCGATCAGCGAGACGATGCCTTCATCGCAATAGGCGGGCTTGAGCCAGCTCATCTCCTCATATTCGAATTTGAGCTTGTGCTTGCGAGCGATGGAGGAAAGCACGCGGCGGCAGGCATTGGCGAGGCCGTGCATGACCCCCTCGTCGAGATCGCGACCGACGATGGTGAAATCCGCCTCTCCCGGCACGGTGTGCGGAAAACCCGGCTTGAGCGCGACATGGCCGATGGTGATGCGACTCTTGTCGGTCCCTTCCTCGTCGATGATCCGCTGGATCTCGTGCGCGAAGTCGGCGATCCCCATGAAGGCATCGCTGCGCATGTCCATCGGCGCAGTTCCGGCATGGTCAGCCTTGCCGATCAGGCGGCAATTCCATTTGAACACACCCGATATGCCTTCCACGATACCGATCGTGGTCTTTTCGGTATCAAGTACCGGCCCCTGCTCGACATGCAGTTCGAGGAAGGCCCTGATCTCTTCGGGACGCCTGAACGCATGCAGGGCGTCGAGCGCATTGAGCCCTGCTTCCGCCATTGCATCCTTCAAGGCATAGCCATGTTCGTCGGCCGCGGTTTCCAGCCAGTCGCGCGTCAGGTGCCCGGTCATGGCCTGCGCCCCCAGCATGCCGCCAAAACGCCCCTCTTCCTCCGACGTGCCGATGACCTCGATCGGATAGTCCGGTTCGATCCCTGCATCCTGCAGGCTACGGACCACTTCCAGGCCCGCAATTACGCCCAGCACACCGTCGAAAATCCCGCCGGCCGGGACGGAATCGACATGCGAGCCGATAAGAATCGCCGGCTTGTCGTCCGGCCCGTAGCGCCCGATGACATTGCCCGCGCCATCCATGCGATGCGACATGCCGAGATCGGCGAACCTGTCTTCCAGCCATTTCCGGGCAGCCATGTCGGCCTTGCTGAAGCCCTGGCGATAGACGCCGCGACCACCTTCCTGCAGCCCGAAACGCGCCAAAGCGAGAATTTCCTCTTCGATCCTGCCGATATTGACTTTGGCCACGTTCACTCCCGCTATTGTTTTCACGAGAACCTAACCAATCCCCATGCGGATGGGCAAGGCGACTGCGAAACTTCCGCTACAGCACAGACTACTAGACAGCGCCGCCTTACGTGATCGAAGGGTGCTCGCAGAGGACAAGTCCAAGGCAATGATGGACAGGATATTGGCTCCGGCATGACGGAAAACCGGCATCGGTATGCAACTCGACACTATTTCTGAAGATGGACTTCCGGCCGAACCAAGATGATTCCATGACTATGCGACATCTAATAAAGTCGATCATGATGCTATAATGTGTACGAATCGGGTTTCATTGACCGATTCTATGTCTTGGGGGGACAATACTATGAAACGAAACCTATCGATTCTTCTTCTTTCATCGGGCGCGCTTCTCTTGACCAACCCTGCGCATGCGCAGGACGAAGCTGACAGTAGCGCGGGCGGGATCTTTTCCGGCTGGACTGCCAACATCGATTTCGACCTGTCCCCTCGTATTGGCGAAGCCTTGCCCAGCTCCGATGACAGCGAGCTCATAGATGAAAGCGAAGGCAGTGTTTCCCTCGCATTCTCCCGCGGCGAAAGGCTCAAGCGGCTGCAGTTCAAGGTCGGTGCATCGACAGCCCCGCAATTGATAGGCGGTGGAGATCCCGAAAGCGGTTTCTTCGCGGAGGCTACAGTAGGCGATGCCTATATTCCCTTCGACCAACTGATCGGATCCGACAGGGAAATCGATCCGTCCTTGGCGGATGCCTGGCGCCCTTATGCTCGCTATCGCTTTGGCAGTAGCTACACCAACTTCTTCGACAGCCATGTGCGCGACTTGCACACAGTCACAGCCGGGATCCGTTATCGCGACGTGCGGACCATAGTCGAAGAGCGCGCCATCAAGCTGCAGGATTTCACGCAAGTCTCTGCAAATGCAGCCGCCACGCGCGGCTGGTATTGGGAAGCCCGGGCAGAAGGATCAAACACCTGGTCGACTGACGCCACAGCCGAAAAACTGGGACTGACCCTGCGTGCAGATGTCTACAGCAGCCCTTTCCTCGGCGGTGTAAGGCTTTTCGGCGTCGCGCAAGGCGACCTCACCTTTTACGACAGCGCGCTGGCGCCAAACGGCGACAAGCGGGAAGATCAAAGGCTGCGCCTTACCGCGGGGCTTGATCTGACCGAGCTCGTGGACAGCAAGGCAAGCGGCTTGCGCCTGACGATTGGCGGCCAGTTCCAGCGTCGTTGGTCGAATGATCCGGCACAGGAACATTCGCGTGGCTATTTCGTGCCAAACATTGGACTGAACGTGCCATTGGGAGGCTAGGAGGAGCGGCCATACCCGCCACCACCGGGGGTGTGGATTTCGAACACATCGCCTGCCTCCACATCGATCGAACAGGTGCCCGGCAGCAATTCGCCGCTCTTGCCCGGATGGATGACAAGATTCGCCCCGCACATGCCGTCCTCGCCGCCGGCAAGGCCGAATGGCGAAACCTTGCGCCTGCCGGAGAGGATGTTGACCTGCATCGCTTCGAGGAAGCGGAAACTCCGCACCGTACCGTCGCCTCCGCGCCATTTGCCCTCGCCGCCTGAATTCCGGCGGATAGCGAATTTCTCGAGCAAGACGGGGAAACGCTGTTCGAGGATTTCGGGGTCGCTCAGGCGCGAATTGGTCATGTGGGTCTGCACTGCAGAAGCGCCATCGAAGCCCGGCCCTGCCCCGGCACCGCCCGCGATAGTCTCATAATACTGCCGGGCCTCGTCGCCGAAGGTGAAATTGTTCATCGTGCCCTGGCTGGCAGCCATCGCGCCGAAGGCTCCCATCAGCGCATCGGTGACCATCTGGCTGGTCTCGACATTGCCCGCGACCACGGCGGCAGGATATTCGGGGCTGAGCATGGAGCCTTCGGGGATGCGGATCGTCACCGGGCGCAGGAAGCCGTCATTAAGCGGCACGGGCAGGTCGGCGAGCAGGCGAATGGCATAGAGCACGGAGGCGCGCACCACACTCGACGGCGCGTTGAAATTATCGCTCCTCTGCGGACTGGTGCCGGTGAAGTCGACCAGCGCCTCGCCCTTTGCGCGTTCTATGGAAACGGCAACGGCGATCTGCGTCCCGTCATCGAACAGCACCGTCTGTGATCCGTCTGACAATTCGCCCAGCAGCTTGCGCGCCGCGCCTTCTGCATAATCGAGCAGGTGCCGCATATAGGCGGAGACAACATCCTCGCCATAGGTTGCCGTCATTTCCAACAGCCGCGTGGCGCCGCGCTGGCAGGCCGCCACCTGCGCGGCAAGGTCGGCCAGGTTCTGCTCCACATTGCGCGCAGGGCAAGGGCCCGATGAAAGCAGGGTGCGCAAATCGTCGGCAAGAAACTTGCCGCCAGCGACCAAAGGCACGCAGTCGAGCACCACGCCCTCTTCCTCGATCGAGCGGCTGGAGGACGGCATGGAGCCAGGCGCAATGCCGCCGATATCGGCATGGTGTCCGCGCGCTGCGGTGTAGAATGCCGGAGCTTCGCTGCCTGCAGTAAATACCGGGCGAACAACGGTAATATCGGGCAAATGCGTACCGCCGCGATAGGGCGCGTTGAGCGCAAAAGCATCGCCTTCACGCATGGTCTTGCCATGCCGCTCGATCACCGCACGCACACTGTCTCCCATGGAACCGAGATGGACGGGCATATGCGGCGCATTGGCGACGAGGTTGCCGTTTGCGTCGAAGATCGCGCAGGAGAAATCGAGGCGTTCTCTTATGTTCACCGAGCGCGCCGAATGCTGGAGCGCGCCGCCCATCTCCTCGGCAATGGCCATGAACAGACCGCCAAAGATTTCGAGGCGCACCGGGTCGACCTCGGTCGAGACGCTTTCCGTGGCGCGCTGTTCGGAGCGGGTCAGGACCAGCATGCTGCCCTCGCCCATGCTCGCGCTCCAGCCAGGTTCTACGACGAGGGTCGCCACCGGGTCGATGATCAGGGCGGGTCCGGCAATCCTATCGCCTTCGACCAGAGCGGCACGCTCGATCACGCGGCAAGTCCGCAATTCGCCATCCATGAAGCATTCGGCTTCGGCTTCCGGAGCGACTGATGAAGTCGCGGCAAAATCGGGATCGCCGCCATGCTCGGTCGGTGCAACAGCCTCGACGCGGATGCTGTCCACCACCAGCTCGCCTTCGGGCGCATAGCCGAAACGGGTGCGGAATCCTTCCGCGAAGTCACGCGACATGTCCTCGGGCGATGCCAGCTTCACGGCAATCGTGCTGTCGCCATTGGCGGGTCGGATATGCGCCTCTGCGCCGATTTCGATCCGATCGCCGGCAATGCCCTGCTCAAGCAAAGCGACCCGCGCTTCCTCCACCAGCCCGGTCTCGACGGCAGCCAGATCCTCGCTCGCAGCTATCGGCAGGCCGCAGCTTGCCTCGCGCATTTCGCGGATGTCGGCGAGACCCATGCCATAGGCCGAAAGCACGCCGGACAACGGATGGACCAGCACGGTTTCGATGCCAAGCGCATCGGCGACGAGGCAGGCATGTTGCCCGCCCGCCCCGCCAAAGCAGTTGAGCGCGAAACGGGCCACGTCGTGACCCTTGGCGACCGAAACCGCGCGGATCGCATTGGCCATATTGGCGACCGCAATGGCGATGAAGCCTTCGGCGGCCGTGTGCGGGCTCATGGCCTCGGCTGTGGCGCGTTCAACGCCGCTCAGCACCTCTTCCATGCGTTTCAGTGCCGCTTCTGCATCGAGCGGTTGATCCGCATTCGGACCGAAGACAGCGGGGAAATGGTCGGGCTGCAACTTGCCGAGGATGAGGTTGCAATCGGTCACCGTCAAAGGCCCGCCCTGGCGGTAGCAGGCAGGGCCTGGCTGCGCGCCCGCGCTTTCCGGCCCGACCATGAAGCGCGCCCCGTCGAAACGGCAAATCGAGCCTCCGCCGGCGGCCACGGTGTGGATCTGCATCATCGGCGCACGCACCCGCACGCCGGCCACGCGATTATCGCTACTGTGCTCGTAAGTACCTGCAAACAGGGATACATCTGTCGATGTCCCGCCCATATCGAAGCCGATCGCGCGATCGAAACCGGCGCGCCTCGATGTCTCAGCCATGCCGACAATCCCGCCCGCCGGTCCGGAGAGGATCGCATCCTTGCCGCGCAAATGTTCGGCACCGACCAGCCCGCCATTGCTCTGCATGAAGAGCGGCGCCTGCCCTTCCCCCAATGCCGCCAAGAGCCCCTCGACATAGCGGGCCAGGACAGGCGAGAGAAAGGCATCGACACAGGTCGTGTCGGCGCGCCCGATCAGCCGCGCAAGCGGGCTCACGCGGTGGCTCACGGCGATCTCGGAAAAGCCCACTTCCTTCGCGATTTCGGCCAGCCTTGCCTCATGCTCCGGATATTGCCAGCCATGCATCAACACCACCGCAATGGCACGAAAGCCTCGTTCGAAGGCCGCCTGCATTCCTGCGCGCCCAGCATCTTCGTCAAGCGCCAGGTGGACCTTGCCATCCGCACCGATACGTTCCGCAATTTCAAGCACTTCGGCTGGCAGCGGCTCGGGTTTCACGATCTCGCGCGCGAAAATATCGGGGCGCTCCTGCGTACCGATCGCCAGCGCATCGCCGAAGCCCTCGGTGATCGCCAGCAGCACCGGCTCCCCTTTACGCTCGAGCAGAGCATTGGTCGCCACCGTGGTGCCGATACGGATGTCGGAAGGGGGCAGCTTCCCCTCGGCAATGCCGGTCAGGCGACGGATCGCGGCGACGGCGGCATCGTCATAATGTGCAGGGTTTTCGGAGAGCAGCTTGGCGGTCTCGACTCGCCCGTCGGGTCGGCGCGCGACAACATCGGTGAAGGTGCCGCCACGGTCGATCCAGAAATGCCATTTTCCCTCGCTCATCGCGCAGCCCTATGCCTCATCCCTGCAGGCGCGACAAATTGATGCAATCCATGCCCCTTCGTCCACTTGGCACTGGGCCTTGCAACGGGTAGTCTCCTACCACGGAAAAGCCGTGCGCCCTTGGACGTCCGGCAAATTGCAATGGGAGCAACGCATGGCCTACCGGGTCACCATCAATGGCGAAACACGCGAAATCGATGCACCTGAGGACATGCCGCTCCTCTGGGTGCTTCGCAACGAGCTGGGCATGACCGGCACCAAATTCGGCTGCGGCATCGGCATGTGCGGTGCCTGCACCGTGCATCTCGATGGCATCGCCACGCGCAGCTGCTCGCTGCCCATCGGCTCGATCGGGGATCGCGAAGTCTCCACCATCGAACAGCTCGAGACGACGCCTGTCGGCCGCGCGCTGCAGAAGGCATGGCTCGACGACGATGTGATGCAATGCGGCTATTGCCAGGCGGGCCAGTTGATGAACGCGACCGCGCTGCTCAACAACAATCCCAACCCGACCGCGCAGGAAATCGAGAACGGCATGCAAGGCAATATTTGCCGCTGCGCCTGCTACAACAGGATCCACAAGGCGATCGCCATGGTCGCCGAGGAGGGCACCGAAAATGCGTGACACCGCTACCCTGAATCGCGGTCCCGAACTTGGCCGCCGCTCTTTCCTCAAGGTCTCCGCCCTCGCCGGTGGCGGGCTGGCATTGGCTGCCACCTTCCCGATGGCGGGTAAGGCCGCAACCGGGGCCGGTGCATCGGAAATCAGCGCCTTCGTCTCAATCGCCCCGGACAACTCAATCACCATTATCGGCAAGAACCCGGAAATCGGTCAGGGCATCAAGACCATGCTGCCCATGCTGATCGCCGAGGAACTCGACGCCGACTGGGACCTGGTGAGCATCGAACAGGGTGATCTCAACGCAGCCGCTTACGGTCCGCAGCTCGCCGGCGGCAGCACTGCCACGCCGATGAACTGGATGCCCATGCGCCAGGCTGGTGCTACCGTGCGCGCCATGCTGATTGCCGCTGCTGCGCAGCGCTGGGGCGTCGATGCAGCGAGCCTGACGACCGAGCCGAGCGCAGTCGTGCATGCAGCTTCAGGCCGCCGCGCAACCTATGGCGAACTCGCCTCCGACGCGGCAACGCAGCCTGTCCCCAATGCGCAAAGCCTGCAGCTCAAGGACGATGCCGATTTCCGTATCATCGGCCGCCCGATTGGCGGGATCGACAGCCCCAAGATCGTTCGCGGCGAGCCGATTTTCGGCGTCGATACGCAGCTTCCGGGCATGGTCTATGCCGCCTATGAGCGCTCGCCCGTCTTCGGCGCGCGGCTGGTTTCCGCCGATCTCGATGCCGCCAAGGCAGAGCCCGGCGTGATCGATGCCTTCATGGTCGAAGGCAATGGCAATATCGAACAGCTGGTCGATGGCGTTGCCGTGATCTCCAACAATTGGTGGCTCGCCAACAAGGCGCGCGCCAAGCTCAACCCGCAATGGGATAATGGCGAGTGGGGCGACCATTCGACTGCCAAGTATGACGCCGATGCGCGTCGTCACATGGCCGAAGGCACGCCTGAGGAAGTCTTCGCTTCCAAGGGCGATGTGGATGCCGCATTCGCCTCGGCTGCGGGTACGCTGGAAGCCGAGTATCACTATCCATTCCTCGCCCACGTGCCGATGGAGCCGATGAACTGCACCGCGCAGCTGAGCGAGGACGGTTCGTCGATGGAAATGTGGGCGCCGGTCCAGCTGCCGGGCAACGGGCAGGCGGCGGTCGCCACCTATCTCGGCATCCCGCCGGAAAACGTGACCGTCCATATCACCCGCATGGGTGGCGGTTTCGGGCGTCGCCTGAATATCGACTACATGGTCCAGGTCGCGGCCATCGCCAAGCAGATGCCCGGCACCCCGGTGCAGCTGATCTGGAGCCGCGAAGACGACGTGAAGACCGACTTCTACCGGCCTGCCGGCTGGCACAAGCTGCGTGCAGCCTGGGACGAGAACGGCAAGCTCACCGGCTGGGGCGATCACTTCATCACCTTCGCCCTCTCCGCGAGCAGCTTCAACCCGGCAACCATGTCGGCAACCGAGTTCCCGGCCAATTATGTCGAGAATCTCGAATTCGCGCAGACCAAGATGCGCACCTCGGTACCGATGGGTGCACTGCGTGCGCCGACATCCAATGCCATGGCCTATGTCATGCAGAGCTTCCTCGACGAGGTAGCGCATGAACAGGGCCGCGACCTGCCGACGCTGCTATTGGATATCGTCGACGGTTTCGAGCAGGAGCCAGGCACTTTCGGCTTTGGTGGCCCCGCACCGGGCTTCGCTCCGGAGCGTGTACGCAATGTCACGAACAAGGTGCTCGACATGTCGCCCTGGGGCGAGCCTGCAGCCAATGGCCACGCTTACGGCTTCGGTTTCTACTTCAGTCACATGGGCTATTTCGCCGAAGTGGTCGAGGTGAGCCTGAACGCGCGCAACCAGGTGGTAGTGCACAATGTCTGGGTGGCCGGCGATGTCGGCAGCCATATCATCAACCCGTTCGGAGCGATGAACCAAGTCGAAGGCTCCGTCATCGACGGTATCGGGCAGGCATTGCAGCTTGCGGTAGAAATTGAAGGTGGCGCGACCAAGCAGTCCAACTTCCACAACTACCAGGTTCCGCGCATGCCGATGGTACCGCAGATCCATGTCGAGTTCGTGAAGTCGGACTATGCGCCGACGGGGCTTGGCGAACCGGCCCTGCCGCCGGTGATTCCGGCGCTGACCAATGCACTGCACACGTTGACCGGCAAGCGGATCCGCAGCCTGCCGATCGACACCTCGCTCCTGGTGTAATTTCCTCGGGGCCGGGTCAGTCCAGTTCGACGACCCGGCCTGCCAGCCTGCCCACTTCATCACTGTCATGGCTGACCAGCAGGATCGGCACATCCAGCCGGTCCCGGACCTGTTCGATCATCGCACGGATAGTCTCCGCCCGATCCGCATCGAGCGAGGCGAAGGGCTCGTCCAGCAGCAGGAAACGCGGTGCGGCAAGCAGGGCGCGGCCGATTGCAACCCGGCGCGTTTCACCGCCCGAGAGGGTTGAGGGCATACGCTCGAGCAGCGCCTCGATACCCAGCAATTCGATTAGCTCGGCGCGATCGATCATGGCCTTTCGAGCACGCGCCAGCCTCTCGCCATAGGCAAGGTTGGCGGACACCTTCATATGCGGGAAAAGCCGGGCATCCTGGAAGACATAGCCGGCGCGGCGCTTCTCGGGCGGAAGGTCTACTCCCTCATCACCGTCAAAGAGTACTTCCCCGGCAATTGCGATCCGTCCCGCATCGGGCCTGATCAGCCCAGCGATGCAATTGAGTACTGTGGTCTTGCCCGCGCCCGAGACCCCGACCAGCGCGGTAAGGCGTGCTTCGCTCTGCAAGGTGAGCGCTATTTCGCGCTCGCCGATCTGGTGACGCAGGTCGATCTCAAAGGACATGGGCACGCCCCCCGGCAGAACGCCGCACGAGCACTTCCGAAGCCAGCAGCGCAGCTAGCGAAAGCAGGATCGAGATGATCGCCAGGCGCGCCACCTGTTCTTCCGCCCCCGGCAGTTGCAGCCCGCTATAGATAGCGAGAGGCAGGGTCCGCGTTTCGCCGACAATGTTGGAAGCGAAGGTGATCGTCGCGCCGAACTCACCCAGCGAACGGGCAAATCCGAGCATGGCCCCGGCAGCGATGCCCGGCATGCTGAGCGGCAGCGTAATGGTGACAAAGGCGCGCCACGGACTGGCCCCGAGCGTACGCGCCGCGCCCACCAGCCTGCGGTCCACCGCCTCGATAGACAGGCGCATGGCCCGTACCATGAGAGGCAGCGCCATGACCGCGGCTGCCAGCGCGGCACCGGTCCAGTTGAAAACCAGGGTTAGGCCGAAACTGTTTTCCAGCCAGCCGCCAATGGGTCCGCTGCGGCCGAACAGGATCAGCAGAAGCCAGCCCGTCACGACCGGCGGGACCACCAGCGGAAGGTGTACCAGCGCATCGAGCACGAGCCTGCCCGGGAAATTGCGGCGGGCAAGCAGCCAGGCGAGCGCATAGGCAATCGGCAAGGTCGCCAGCACCGCGACCAGGCTCACCTTCAGCGAGAGGCCGACAATGGCCCATTCCATGTCGCTCAGGCCCAGCATCAGCGCGCGATACCGAAGCCGTATCCGGCGAAGATTCGTCGTGCTTCCTCCGAACCGAGAAAGGCGAGGAAAGCATCTGCCTCTGTCTGCGTGCTGCTTGCCAGCATGGCCACGGGATAGATAATCGGCGGGTGGCTGTTGCCGGGAAATTGTCCGGCTATGGCGACCGACGTCGAGGCCTGCGCATCAGTGGCATAGACGATGCCGAAGGGCACCTCGCCGCGCTCCACCAGTGCCAGCGCCGCGCGAACATTTTCCGTCGGGACAAGCTGCCCCTCGAGCGTTTCCCAATCGCCCAGGCTTTCCAGTGCTGCCCGGGCATAACGCCCGGCCGGAACGGCTTGGGTATCGGCAACGGCGATCCGACCGCTTCCGACGACATCGGCGAGGGGTACTTCTGCCTGCCAGCTTGCATCACCGGCTTGCCCGCCAACGAGCACCAGCGAATTCCTCAGCAGGTCGCGCCTGCTGTAGGCATCGATCAGCCCTTGGTCCTCGAGAAAATCCATCCATTGCTCGTCGGCGGATATGAAGATGTCGGCGGGTGCACCGGCCTCGATCTGGCGAGCGAGCGAGGAGGTCCCGGCAAAAGACAGGACCGGCCTGGGATGCCCCTGCGCTTCCCATGCATCGGCGACGTATTCCATTGCTTCCTGCAGGCTGGCCGCCGCAAGCACAACCGGGCCTCGCGTTTCCTGCTGCCCGCAGGATGCCAGCAGGCATGCGCCCAGCAGGCACAGGATCGGGCGTAGAAACGGGAGTCGAAGGCGGGGCATGGCCGCTGCTGTATACACTCAGATATAGCTGGTCCAGCTTGCGTTATGCGCGGCGGTCAGATCAATCTTCCGGCTTGGCGCTACGCATTTCTGCCTTGTTGGCGCGCATGGCGAACTCGCTTGGCTGGCGCACCGGAATGGTCAGCTCGCAGCGCACGCCTGCGGGATCGAAGTCCAGTTTGACGGGGTTGCGCAGCTCATTGGCGACGATCCGTTCGATCAGGTCGGTACCGAAGCCGCGCCCGCGATCGGGCGCCACAGGCGGCCCGCCACTCTCCTTCCAGGTCACCTTGACGAGATCGTCATCTAGCAGCGTCCAGCTGATCTCCACCTTGCCGCCCGTTTGGCTAAGTGCACCATATTTGGCGGCATTGGTCGCCAGTTCGTGCATGGCAAGGCCGAGGGAAAGCGCATCATTGGGCGCAAG
This sequence comes from uncultured Altererythrobacter sp., assembly GCA_913056125.1. Lineage (GTDB taxonomy): Bacteria > Pseudomonadota > Alphaproteobacteria > Sphingomonadales > Sphingomonadaceae > Alteraurantiacibacter. The sequence continues at coordinate 24,057 of CAJXNC010000008.1, read as the reverse complement.
GGCGATATCGGGACCTTCGATCTCCACGACATGCTCGGTACCCTGCTCGTAGGGTAGCAGTTCGGCACTAACGACGGAACGGATCGGCGTGGTCCCCCAGTCGGACTTGGTCAGCAGGTCATGCGTCGCCGAAAGGGCCCGGATCCGGCCATCAAGACCATCGGCGAAGCTCGTCACGTCATCGGCGCGACGGCGGGTCAATGCAATGATCGACAGCACGTTGGCGAGCGTGTTCTTGACCCGGTGGTTGAGCTCTCGGGTCAGCGAATTGCGGATGGACGCCTGCTCGGCGAACCAGTGGATCGAAGCCTCGTCCTCGATCGCCTGCTGTGTCAGCATGCGCACGACGAGCATCAGCAGGCTGGCTACGAGCAGGCCGAAGATGATTGTCGCCATCGACAGTCCGGAAAGAACATCAGGGTTGGCCTGGCTTACTTGGAGCACGAACGGCGCATTGGCGATATTGACCGTTTCCGTATGGCGCTGACGTTCTTGTTCAACCTGGCTGTAAGTCCTTGCCAGCAGGTTGGCCTCGTCGGCTGATCCGGAATAGAGGCTGACGCCGTAGCTGCCGGCATCCTCGAGTTCGAGCGCAGAGGAGAGGAAGTCATTGGCATTGAAGGGGCTGTAAATGAAGCCGCGCAATTGCCGCCCGCCGCCAACGGCCTCGAAAACCGGCATATAGATCAGGAAGCCGGGCTCTTCCCCCGAACCTTCCTGCCGCAGCACCACCTTGCCACTCGCCGTAGGACGCGCCGAGCGTTCGGCCTCGTCCATTGCAGCGCGACGGACGCTTTCAGAATACATATCGAAGCCCAGGGCACGGCGGTTCCGCTCGGTATCCGGTTGGAGGTAGGTGACCGGAACGGAATAGGGCTGCTGACCCGACGGTACAGGATAAAGCTGCGCGGGAAGCGGCGCAGTTGCCGCCAGCAATTCGTTGAACGCGCCTATTTGGGAAGGGCGCACCACCTGGGCCCAGCCGATTCCTTCAGCACCGCGATAGTCGGCATCGAGCCGCAACTCGCTGACGAAACGGCGGAAGCGGCCTGCTTCCACCACTTCCAGCGAGGCAAGCAGGGCGGCACCGGCCCGAAGATAGGCGCTGCTGGCATTGGCCCTGCGCTCGAGCGCGGAAGCGATTGCGGTGGTCCGGCTGTGCAGTTGCGCAGTCGCACGCTGCGCCTCGCTGCGTTCGATGGCAAAGATGCTGAGTATTGTGATAGCGGCGACGAGCACGAAGATACCCGCAGGCAGGGCCCGCGGATAGTGGACGAGCCACCTTTTCGTCCTGCTTCGTTTGGCACTCGCCTTGCTCACCGGAAACTCCATTATGGAGGCTTTCATAGCCTCCCCTCGTTCATAGTCTTTGCGCCTTGCAGATTTGCCTCGGCGCCGTGTCAGGTACCAATTTTCAGCTTCTCGCCCTTGACGGGGAACCGGAAGGCTCCCTTTTCGTTCCGGAGCAAGATAGTATGACCGCATAAATGGGCGGCGCGCGATGCTTTGTTGCAACATCTCGGGCAATCGGAACCGCGCCAAGTACAGATCGGGACAGGCCTGCGAAAAGCAATGAACGACAAATCGACCAAGTCACCAGCGTTAGACAGTGTTGCCGCAACCGGTCCACGGACCAAGGGCTTCGCTTCTGAATCGCCGCAATGGGCCAATGGCCTCAAGCAAATCTACGATTCCGTCCTCGAGGAACCGCTACCCGATTCCTTCAAGGACCTGCTCTCCAAACTCGACGACGGCGAGGGCGAATGAGCGAGCCTGGCAAGAAAGAGCTGCCCAAGCGCAGCGCCGAGGACAGGCGCGCCTTCAAACGGGAACTGACCGAGGTCGTCCCGCACCTGCGCGCCTTTGCCCGGGGCCTGTGCGGCCGTCCCGATATGGCCGACGACCTTGTGCAGGAAACGCTGCTCAAGGCCTGGGCCGCACAGGATCGCTTCGAACCCGGCACTTCCATGCGCGCCTGGACTTTCGTCATCCTGCGCAACGCCTATCTCACCGACATGCGCCGCAATCGCTTTCGCGGCGAATATGACGAGGGCGTGGCCGAGCGCATCCTGACCGCCCCGGCAGGACAGGAGGAACCGATCCACCTGTCCGACATGCATCGCGCCCTGCTCACCCTTCCGCCCGAACGGCGCGAGGCTCTGCTGCTGGTGGGAGCTGGCGGCTTTTCCTATGAGGAAGCAGCAGACATTTGCGGCTGCGCCGTGGGCACCATCAAGAGCCGCGTAGGCCGCGCACGTGCCACGCTCAATTCCATGATCGAGGAAGGCAACATTCCCGACCGCGCGATCGACGATCCTGCCGCCCATCGCGCCATCCTTGAAGAGCTTGACGAGGTCGCTGCCGGGCGCGGCGAAACCGTGCCTACCAAGTGAGCAGAGCTTGATCCTGCCGCTTCCGCGCGCCATTCAATGGAGCGGGACCTTGGGGGTCCAGGTGGAAGCGCAATGAGTTCATCCGATTCTGCAAAGGAAAGCAGGGCGCAGGACAGGCCACGTCGTCTGCGGACCATGACCTTTGCCGATCAGGAATTGCGCCTGATTTCGGCGCTCGTGGTCCTGCTGGCCATTGGCCTGTTCCTCGCCCTCCCCTTCGTGCTGTCCATCGGTGCCGTGGTTTTCCTGCCGCTGGTCGCCGCAATCGTACTGACGATCCTGCTGTCACCGCTGGCAGACAAGCTGGCGGGCTGGGGCCTGCCAAATTTCCTTGCATCGCTGCTTTCGATCGTCGTGCTGATGGCCGTGTTGGCCCTTGCCTTGTCCGTCGTGCTCGCCCCCGCGATCTCGCTCTATGACGAAGTGCCGCAGATGATCGCGCAGGTCGGGCAGCACTTCAGCGACATCAAGATGAGCATTGCCTGGCTGAGCCAGCTTAACGAGCAGATCACTGCCATCGTCGGCACCGAAAGCGGCCAGCAGGTCGTGCTTGCCGGCCCCTCGATCCTCGAACAGCTGGCATTCGCGACACCGACGGTCTTGCTCGAAGTACTGCTGACGCTGCTGCTCGCCTTCTTCATGATCGAATCGCGCACGCGCCTGCGCCGACGCCTGCTGCTCGACCGCAAGGCAGTCGATTCCAGCCTCAAGGCCGCCCGTGTGCTGCGCGAGGTGCAGGATCGTGTCGCTGCCTACATCCTTACCGTGGGCATGATAAATGTCGGCGTCGGCGTGGTCGTGGCGCTGGGCGCATGGCTTATGGGCATGGACGCCCCGGTCATGTGGGGCGGCCTCGCCGCCCTACTCAACTTCCTGCCCTATGTCGGCCCGATCGTGATGATTGCCCTGCTCGCCCTGTTCGGGCTCGGCACCGCCGATAACATGATCGTGGGCATGATTCCGGCAGCGGCCTATCTGGGCCTGCATACGGTGGAGGCCAATGTCGTCACGCCGTCGGTGCTCGGTGCCCGCTTCACCATGAACCCGGTGATGATCTTGCTCGCTTTGTCCTATTTCAGCTGGATCTGGGGCGTGGCGGGTGCTCTGCTTTCGGTGCCGCTCCTGCTGACACTCACCGCGCTGGTCGATCATCTGGGCAAGCCGAACCTGGTCGGCTTCCTGTTCGGCGAGCCGCTATTCGCCAATAATATTCTCGACCTCTCGTCCGAAGACTAGGCGGCAACGAAAAGGCCCGCCGCACCGAAGTGCGGCGGGCCTTTTCAACATATCGCGATGCGATCAGGCCGGGTAGGTCCAGGCCGATCCGCGCGCGAGGTTGTCTGCTGCGAAGTCCCAGTTCAGCAGGTCGTTGACGACCGCTTTCAGGTAAGCCGGGCGAGCATTGCGATGGTCGATGTAATAGGCATGTTCCCACACATCGATGACCAGCAGCGGATTGAAGCCGCTATCGGCGATCGTGTCGCCATCATGGGTTTCCTCGATCGAGAGCTTGCCGTCCTTTTCGGCGAGCCAGACCCAGCCGCTGGCGAAGTGGCCGGCGCCGCGAGCTTCGAGTTGCGCCTTGAGTTCGTCGAGCGAACCGAAGGCGGCATCGATCATGTCGGCAAGGTCGCCCGAAGGACCGTTCGAAGAGGGAGCCAGCGAATGCCAGTAGAAGCCGTGGTTCCAGCTCTGCGCAGCATTGTTGAACAGGCCCTGGTTCGAGCCGCGTGCCGCCACGATCACGTCCTCGAGGCTCTTGCCGTCAAGGTCGGTACCGGCAATCGCGTCGTTCATCTTGGTGATGTAGGTATTGTGGTGCTTGCCGTGATGGAAGCTCAGCGTTTCCGCGCTGATCGCGGGTGCCAGCGCTTCACTGTCATAAGGCAGCGGCAGAAGTTCGAAAGCCATGTTGATCCCTTCCTGTTATCGTATTCGTACCTGTCCAACGCACGAGACGTGCGCCGGTTGCAAGAAATTCCCTGCGGGCAGTGCAAGGCTTGGGCGTGACATTGACCTCGCACCGCGCCATTGCAAGGGCTGATCGGGAATTTCGGCCCAGAGGATAGTGATGGCACGAGAATTTTTCGGCACTGACGGCATTCGCGGGCGTGCCAATGCCGACAAGCTGACCGCCGCGACCGCGATGAAGGTGGGCCAGGCCGCCGGCAAGCATTTCCTGCGCGGCACACACAAGCACCGCGTGGTGATCGGCAAGGACACGCGCCTGTCAGGCTACATGATGGAAAACGCCCTCACCGCGGGCTTCACCAGCGTAGGCATGGACGTGATCCTGACTGGGCCGCTGCCTACTCCAGCCGTGGCCCTGCTGACGCGAGAGATGCGCGCCGATATCGGCGTGATGATTTCCGCCAGCCACAACGCCTTTCCCGACAATGGCATCAAGTTGTTCGGACCAGACGGCTTCAAGCTGTCGGACGAGGACGAGGAAGCCATCGAAGCCGAAATGCAGCGCGAGCAGGAGCTGGCGCAGGGTGATGCCATCGGCAGGGCACGTCGTATCGACGATGCGCGCGGCCGCTATATCCATGCGGTCAAGCAGTCACTGCCCGACGAATACCGCCTCGACGGTCTCAAGATCGTGGTCGATTGCGCGCATGGCGCGGCCTACTCCGTCGCCCCCACCGCGATCTGGGAACTGGGCGCGGAAGTGATCGCCATGGGCGTTGCGCCCAATGGCCTCAACATCAATGACGGCGTCGGTTCGACCAAGCTCGATGCGATCAAGGCCCGCGTGATCGAGGAAGGCGCCGATGTCGGCATTGCCCTCGATGGCGATGCAGACCGGCTGATTGTGATCGACGAGAAGGGCCAGGCGGTGGATGGCGACCAGATCATGGCGCTGATCGGCGGCCGCTATGCCAAGCTCGGCCTGCTCAAGGGCGGCGGGCTCGTCGCCACCGTCATGTCCAACCTCGGACTCGAGCGCTACCTTGCCGGCCTTGGCCTCGACCTCGTGCGTGCCAAGGTGGGCGACCGCTACGTGCTCGAGAAGATGAAGGCGGGCGGGTATAATGTCGGCGGCGAGCAATCGGGCCATATGATCCTGCTCGACCATGCCACCACGGGCGACGGAACAATTGCCGCGCTGCAGGTGCTGGCCGCACTGGTGCGCACGGGCAAACCTGCTTCGGAATTGCTGCACCTGTTCGATCCGGTGCCGCAACTGCTCAAGAATGTCAGCTACGAGGACGGCAATCCGCTGGAGGCGGCATCGGTGAAGGATTCGATCGCCGCGGCGGAGAGCGAGCTTAACGGTTCCGGCAGGCTGGTGATCCGCAAGTCCGGCACCGAACCGCTGATCCGCGTCATGGCCGAAGGCGATGACGAGGCCCAGGTCGAAAGGCTGGTGGACCAGATCTGCCAGGCTGTCGAGGACGCCGCTTGAGCGAGCGCCCAAAACGAATTCTCTCCATCGCCGGATCGGATTCTTCCGGCGGCGCGGGCATCCAGGCCGATATCAAGACGATCACCATGCTCGGCGGCTATGCCATGACGGCCATCACGGCCGTCACTGCTCAAAACAGCAAAGGCGTGACCGGGGTGGAGGCGCTCTCGCCCGATTTCGTGGCGGCGCAGATGGATGCCTGCATGGAGGATATCGGGGTCGACGCGGTGAAGATCGGCATGCTCGGCAGCGCCGATATCGCCGAGGTGGTAGCGGACCGGCTGGAGGACTTGCCCTGCCCGATCGTCTTCGACCCGGTCATGGTCGCCACCAGCGGCGCGGTGCTAGCGGACGAGGCTACGGTAGAGGTGTTCGGCTGGTTGATGGAGCTGGCGACGCTCACCACCCCCAACGTGCCGGAGCTGCAAGCGCTAGGCGGCGTCGCGGCCATGGAGGAGCGCGGCGTGGCCTACCTGGCCAAGGGCGGCGATGCTGACGGGGCAGAAGTGATCGATACGCTTTACCGGCCGGGCCAGGTCCCGTTGAGCTGGAGCGATCCGCGTATCGAGAGCCGGCATACGCACGGGACGGGCTGCACGCTATCAAGCGCCATCGCCACGCTTCTTGCTCAGGGAAAACCGTTGCCCGATGCCATTGCCGAGGCGCGGCAATTCGTGCGCCGCGCACTCGCCGCAGCCCCCGGTTTCGGCCGCGGGCACGGTCCTATGGGACATCAAGCTGTCAAATAGAGTGCGCGTCAGTCGCAACCGGCGATGGGATCGTCGCTCAGCTCGTAGAATTTGCAGACGTGCTTCCACCCCTCCTCGGCAGTCTCACACCAATGGATAAGGTCGAGATCGCTGCGGCTGATCGTGCCCTCTTCCGCCAGTCCTTCGAAATCGACGATGCGATTCCAGAACTTCTCGCCGAATAGCAGGATCGGGATCGGCTTCATCTTGCCCGTCTGGATCAGGGTGAGCAGTTCGAACAATTCGTCGCAGGTTCCGAAGCCGCCGGGGAACACCGCCACTGCCCGTGCGCGGATCAGGAAGTGCATCTTCCTCAGCGCGAAATAGTGGAAATTGAGCGAAAGATAGGGCGTCACATATTCGTTCGGCGCTTGCTCATGCGGCAGGACGATATTGAGGCCGATGCTCTCCGCCCCGGCATCGCTTGCGCCTTTGTTCGCCGCTTCCATGATCGAAGGTCCGCCGCCCGAGCAGACCACGAACTGCCGCAAGCCTTCCTCGATGATCGCCTTCTCGCTGACCTTGCGCGCGAGCTTGTAGGCTTCGTCGTAATATTTCGCCTTGGCGATGAGGTTTTCCTCCACCGTGCGCTGGCGATCGGAGAGGTAGCCAAGGCCCTTCTCCATCTCGGCGGCCTTTTCCGGCGAGGGAATGCGTGCCGAGCCGTACATGACGAAGGTCGAGCCGACGCGCGCCTCTTCCAGCAGCATTTCCGGCTTGAGCAACTCAAGCTGGAAGCGGACCGGGCGCAATTCTTCGCGCAGCAGGAAATCGGTGTCGCGGAAGGCGAGCTTGTAAGCGGGATGCCGGGTCTGCGGTGTCCGGGCTACCTCGGCATCGGCAAATTCCGCCTCTGTTTCTGCATGATAGAACTTGTAGGCAGACAGATCGCTGTCCTGCTCGCCCTCGCCCTTAACTTTGCTCAATGCATCTCTCCCTGACTTCTTTGCAGGCGTTACGGCTTTGCGCGGCATAAGCAAAGTGCCGGGCGAGAGAAGTGTGCGAGATATGGAAAGCTGGATGCCCCGTGAGGATTCGAACCTCAATTGACGGAGTCAGAGTCCGTAGTCTTACCATTAGACGACGGGGCAATGGAGGCGCGCCTCTATAACGCGCCCGCCGGTGAATCAAGCCCTATCAAGTCCTCAATCCTTGATCAGCTGGCTGCCGTCCAAATCCGCGTGCGGCAGATGAACAGCAGGCAGCCTTTCACCTCCAGCGCGCCATTGGCCGCCGGACGCACTTCGGTGCGATAGGTCCCGCCATCTTCGGGGTTGTAAACCTCTCCCCGCCAAGCGCCGTCGTCCCAACGCAAATCCTGTAGCAGGGTCAGGCCGAGGATCGGGCGGTCACGCAAGGCTGGATCGTCATTATGCGCGTCGAGCTCCGACTCGCCCGGCTTGCGGCGGATAATCCGGGTGATCTTGCCACATCGCGCGGCGCCGCAAGGCTCGACGGTGATTTCGACGAAACCTCCCGAATCGACATAGGTACCGTCGATCGCCTGCTGCGCCGTTGCAGCAGGTGCCAGCGCCATTGTGCACGCTGTAGCCATTCCAAGAATCATTCGTCCCATGCGCGCATAACGCACGGGAATGCAACTCAGGTCCAGATCAGGCCGAGCAGCTTGCTCCGCCGAGAACGCAGAAACGGGCGCAATGCGGATGGTTGAGGGGGACTGGCTGATCCGCCTCGGCCAAAGTTGCGCCGAGGTCGAACTGCGGATCGTAGGGCAGCAATGTGCAGGCGACCACCCGCGCTTCATCCTCGCCCTTGCGGTGCACAACCATGCGGCTGTTGGAGCACATCACATCGGATGGCGATTTGCCGAGAATTCCCCAGCAGGCCTCGGTAATTTCGGGCACGTCGGCGGTATCGTCCATCTCCGGAAAGAGCACCAGCCGCGCCGGATCTGTGGCGTCGATGGCAATGCCCTCTCGATCGAACAGTGCGGCATAGCCGGTGCGCGCTTCCGCCATGCTCTCGCCTGCCAGGCCGCGCCCTGCAGCAGCGATCGAAAAGCCGTATGCGGAAAGCCATTGCAGGCCCTCGATCATCGGCGCCCAACTGTTCGGCCCACGCTCGCCCTCGTGCACCGCCTGCGTGTGGTGATCGATCGAGACTCGCAGGGTGAACTTGCTGCCGAAACGCTCCTTCAGCGCCAGCAGCGCGCCCTCATGCCGCCGCATCGGCTTCATCGCATTGGTCAGCACCAGCGCCTCGAAGCCGCGCGCGAGCGCATCCTCCAGCATCGCCATGAAATGTGGGTTCATGAAGGGCTCGCCGCCGGTAAAGCCGATCTCGCGCGTATCGAAACCATCCGCTTCGATCTCGTCATAGAAGCGCGCCGCCTCTTCGGCAGTCAGATAGACCAGCGCATCATTGGTCGGAGAGCTTGCGATATAGCAGCTGACGCAGGACAGATTGCACAGCGTGCCTGTGTTGAGCCACAGCGTCTCCAGCCGGTCGAGCGGCACGCTGGCGCGCGCACTGCCATCCACCGTGACCGCAGGATCGGCAAACTTCTCCGGCGCAAGCGGTTGCTTCTCCGCCAATGCGAAAGGCGAAGGCCCGGTCGGCGCGTTCCGGCTCTTGGCGCGTGTTGCCATCAGAACATCCTACGCATGCGCGCGACGAAACGGGCATATTTCTTCGGGATCGATCCGAACACGGTCGGCTCCCACGCCTTGAAGGCGGCGGCCTTGGCCACCTCGCTGCGTGTCGGATAAGAGATCACCGCCGAGCCGAGCGCGAATGTGCTGCTCTTGCCCGTGATCGCCTGCGTCAGGGGCAGCAGCAATTCCCCGGCATTCTTGCCGACAATGCTGGCGCCTAGAACCTTCTTGCCTTTGAGCACCAGCTTGAGGTGACCGGCAGTCTCACCTTCGGCCACGGCGCGGTCATTATGGTCGAAGCCTTCCTTCACCACGGTAACGGCATCGCCATGCGTCGAGCGTGCTTCTGCTTCGGTCATCCCGATCTGCGCCACTTCGGGTTCGGTATAGGTGCACCAGGGCAGCGCACGCCAATCGACCTTGGTCGGCAGGCCCGTAGCGATCTCGAGCGCGACATTGGAGCCTTCATAGCCCGAGACATGCGTCAGGCGCGGACCTTCGCGGCAGTCGCCAATGGCGTAGATCGACTTGATGGACGTGCGCCGCCGCGCATCGACCGCGATGCCATTGCGGCCAAGCTCGACGCCCAATTCTTCCAGCCCATAGCCAGAAATTCGCGCCTTGCGTCCGACCGCGACGAGCATATGGCTGCCCGAAATCGCCTCACCGCCATCTGTCGTGACGGTAAGGCCGTTGGTGATCTTCTCTACCTTTGTCGCCTTGCCGTCGACAAAGCGCACGCCTTCGTGGCTCATCGCCTCGGCCACCACGGCAACCGATTCCGGATCATCGCGCGACATGAGCGGACCGGGATTGACGATGGTCACTGCGCTTCCCAACCTGCGGAAGCTCTGCCCCATTTCCATGCCGATCACCCCGCCACCGATGATTACGAGGTGCTCGGGCTGTTCGGTCAGTTCGAACAGGTTCTCATTGGTCAGATAGGGCACATCGCCCAGCCCCTCGATCTGCGGCACGAAGGGTTCGGAGCCGGTCGCGATCACGATACGAGGCGCGGTCAAAGTCCGGCCATTGATTTCGACCGAATGCTTGGCCGTCAGCTTTGCAAAACCGCGTAGCACCTCGCAGCCCATCTCCTCGAAGCGCTCCTGCGAATCATGCGGAGCAATCGTGGCAATGGCATCATGGATATGTTTGTGCACACCCGCCCATTCGACCTGTGGAGCCGCCAGCTGCACGCCGAAGCGTTTTTCCTCGCGCGCCTCTGCCGCGCGCTTTGCTGCAGAGATCAGCGCCTTGGACGGGACGCAGCCATTATTGAGGCATTCGCCGCCCATCGCACCCTTTTCGATCAGCGCGACCTTGAGCCCGAACAGCGCGCAGCCGCCCGCAGCGGTCAGCCCAGCCGCGCCCGCACCGATCACGATGACGTCATGCGAATATTTCATGCGGCTCCCAAGGTAACCGAAACCCGGTGTGAAGCGAGGTTGTTTCTGACTATGCTGCAATGCTTCGCCCCAGAGGGAAAAACGGTTTCATGAATCTCCAGAACTCGCAGGACTATTACGGCAAGGTGCTCGAAGGCAGCATGGACCTTCGGACAGATGCCTGTTGCACCACGGAAGCACCCGCGCCCGATATCCTGTCCGCGCTCGCCAATGTCCATGAGGAGGTGAAAGCGCGCTATTATGGTTGCGGACTGGTCGTGCCGCAGGCGATCGAGGGATGCCACGTGCTCGACCTTGGTTCGGGCAGCGGACAGGACGCCTATCTGCTCGCGCAGCTGGTCGGCGCCAAGGGCTCGGTCACCGGCGTCGACGCCACGCCCGAACAGCTTGCAGTCGCCGAGAAGCACCGCGCCTGGCACGCCGAACGCTTCGGTTTCGACAATGTCCGCTTCGTTGAGGGCGATATCGAGAAGCTCGACACTCTTGGCCTCGAACCAGAAAGTTTCGACGTCATCGTCTCCAATTGCGTGATCAACCTCGTCGCCGACAAGGAGGCTGTGTTCCGCGCCGCCCATCGCCTGCTCAAGCCGGGCGGCGAGCTCTATTTCTCCGACGTCTATGCCGACCGCCGCGTGCCCGCGCATTTGCTCGACGATCCGGTGCTGCATGGCGAGTGCCTCTCGGGCGCGCTCTATTGGGGCGATTTCGATATGCTCGCCAAGCGCGCGGGATTTGCCGATCCGCGCCTCGTCACCGACCGGCCGCTCGGCATCAACGATGCCGAAGTGGCGAAAAAGCTGGAGGGCATTTCCTTCGTTTCGGCCACCTATCGCCTCTTCAAGCTCGCAGGGCTGGAGCCGCAATGCGAGGATTACGGGCAGGCCGTGCGCTACAAGGGCACGGTTCCAGGGCACGAGGCGATGTTCCACCTCGATGCACACCATGCGATCGAGAAGGGACGCATCTTCCCTGTCTGCGGCAATAGCTGGCTGATGCTGGCAGAGACGCGCTTTGCCGACCATTTCGAGTTCACCGGCGATTTTGAGACCCATTACGGGGTCTTCCCCGGCTGCGGCACTGCCGTGCCCTTCGGCCAAAGCGACGCCAACCCGCAAAAGCCCGAAGCCAACTCCTGTTGCTGAGGGTCCTCGTCACCGGGGCCGCCGGGCTGATCGGCGGCGAGGTTTGCGCGCGCCTTGTCGCGCGAGGGCACACGGTGACGGCACTGGTGCGGCGCAAGCGCGAAATTCGCGGCAATGACGGCGCGCTCGTGCCGGTGGAAGGGATTGTCAGCGGCGATATTGAGCAAGACCTGCTCGGACTCGATCCGACAGATCACGAGATCGACCTGGTGGTGCATTGTGCCGCGTCGCTGGAATTCGATGCGCCAGAGGAACAGCTTTATCGAGCCAATGTGCTGGGCACGCGGAACGCGGTGGAGTTCGCCCGCGCCTGCGACGCGAACCTGCTCCATGTCAGCACCGCCTATGTCTGCGGGCTGCGCGACGGACCGATCTTCGAGGCACCGGTGCCCGATGGGACGCAATTCGCCAATGGCTATGAGGCGAGCAAGGCAGCCGCCGAACGCGTCGTGGCGGGAAGCGGCGTGCCTTTCGCGATTGCCCGCCCCTCGATCACATTGGGTGACAGTGCGACCGGCGCGATCCGGCACTTCCCCTCCCTGTGCAATGTCTTCCGGCTGATGGCGCGCGGCAAGGTTACACAGTTCCCAGCCAGCGCGGGCTCGACGCTCAACCTCGTGCCGATCGATCACGTGGCCGAAGGCCTAGTGCGCATCGCCGAGCCTATGGAGGAGGCGCAGGGCGGGTATTTCCACCTCGTGACAGACAGCCCGCTTCCATCCACCGAACTGGCGCGTGGCGTTGCGCGTGTGGCGCACTTCCCCGACCCGCTTGTGGTCGATCCTGAGTATTACGATGCTGCCATCCTCTCACCTGCGGAGCGCCGGGTAGCAGAACGGATGCTGGGAACATTCGGCAGCTATTTCCAGCGCAACCCGAAATTCGATGATTCAAAATTTCGTGCATTGACAGGACTTTGCCCCGCCTCGACCGATGCTGAATGGCTAGACCGGCTGATCGCCTACGGCATTGCAGCGGGCTATCTGCCGCAGGCCGTCAGCGTACATCCGGATAGTGGCGTTCCAGCCGCTCACGCGCGCCCAACGCCCACAGCACCCCTACCTTGAGATAGATCCAGTTCGCCTTGAGTCCGCCCCATTCGGCAATACGGCGGTCCGAGGTTTCGATGGCACGCGGCACCAGCCTGACCTTCCCCGCACGCGCCATGCGGATGCACAAATCCGCCTCCTCCATCACCTTAGCAGCCGGGTCGCAGCCGCCATATTTGAGGAAGGTCTCGCGGCGGAAGAACATGCCGTGATCGCCGAACAGCAGGCGCACGCCCCGGAAGAACAAATGAGGCCGGAAGAGCAATGGCGCGTACCAGGTCTTGGCCCAGTTGTGCGCGGTGGTGATCCAGCGCGTCTTGTCCGGTCCGCGAATTACGGGCGTGAAACTGGCCAGCGCGATTGCAGGATCGCTCAGCGTCTCCGCGATCACCGCCATCGCATCGGCTGGCGGATAGGTATCGGCATGGAGGATGAGGACCGACTCGCCCTCGGCAACCTCAACCCCGGTATTGATCTGCACCCCGCGCCCGCGCGGGGAGGCGATCACGCGCCAGCCGAAACTTTCGGCCAGTTGCTTGGTGCGATCCTCGCTCCCGCCATCGACCAGCAGCACTTCGAACAGCGCCGGATCGAGCCGCGCCAGCACTTCGGCAAGCTTGGGAAGCGCCTTCTCCTCATTGAGCGCGGGGATGACCACCGAGATGCGCATCAGGCGAGCAGTTCGGGATAGCGCGTGAGGTCAGCCGGTCGGTCGCAATCGTCGAGCATTTCGAGGAGCGCAGGCTCCACTTCGGCAGCCTTGAGGCGCTCCAGGGTGTCGTTCAGTACCGTTTCTGTTCCCCAAGGCATATCGGTGAAGAGGAATGGCAGGCGGCGATTGAAGCCAAGCAGGTAATAACCGCCATCCTGCGCCGGGCCGATCACAGCGTCCTTGCGCAGCAGCGCCTCGCTCGCCTCCTGCAAGTGTCGCACCGCCAGTCCGGGGATGTCCCCACCGAGCAGGATCGCAGGCCCGCCTACCCGGTTCAGGCGCGCGCCAAGATCACCCTCTCCCTGCTCGACAAGAGCAACATCATCGCCAAGCCAGTTGCGGAATTCCTCCGCACCGGCCCCGGTGAAATGGACGGCAAATGGCAGGCCGCTGGCCCGTATCGTCTCCATGGTCCGCTCGACCAGCAGGCGATGCACGCGCGCTGCACCCTCCGCCCCCACCGCGGGGATCAGCCGCGTCTTGGCCTGTCCGGGCACGGGAAATTTGGCGAAGAGAACGATGGTCGGGGGCGGAATCGCGGCCATGTGCGCCTTCTATCCTGTGGACGCGTGCTTGGCGAACCTTCATGACTAGACGCCATGGCATCGCGATTCCTCAAACTGGCCGGTTTGGCCGTCGGCGTGGCCGCAGTGGGGGTAATCCTTGTTTCCGAACGCGCCAAGCCGCTGCGCAAGCAGACGCGCGAGGCCGCACCGCGCATTGCCCGCAACCTGGCCATGGGTGCCTCCTGCCAGGCGGTGATCATGGCGAGCGAGGCCCCTCTGACGCAGGCGGTCGCCCGGCGCAATGTGGCAAGGGGGCGCGGACTTCGCGGTACGCTCGGCGGAGGAATTCTCGGCAGGGTCGCCGCCTTCCTAGCCATGGATTACGGTTTCTACCTCTGGCACGTGGCCACGCACAAAGTGCCCTTACTGTGGCGCTTTCACCGGGTGCACCACATCGATCCGGACATGGATTCCTCTACTGCCTTGCGCTTCCACTTCCTCGACATGCTCGTCTCGCTACCTTGGCGACTGGTGCAGGTGCGCGTGAGCGGGATCGGGCCGGACGCGCTCAAGGCGTGGCAGGGCTTTTTCACCCTGTCCGTGCTGTTCCACCACGCGAACTGGCGCCTGCCCGGCAATTGGGACGAGCGGCTCTCGCTGCTCATCACCACGCCGAAAATGCACGGCATCCATCACAGCCAGGACCTGTCCGAAATGGACAGCAACTGGTCGAGCGGCATCAGCCTGTGGGACCATGTCCACGGGACGTTCCGCGACGATGTGGTTCAGGAGGACATCACCATCGGCGTGGACGATCCGCTGGCCGAACGCGATGTCGAACTCGCCCCGGCGCTCGCAGCGCCCTTCACGGTCGAGGGCAGTCGTTCCGAAGGCTGAACATGGCTTTGCTTGCCCCTGCTTCGCAACTGCGATAGCTTCACCGTCAGGTTCCGCTCATGTGGCGGGTGAATAAAGATAAGCGAGTACCAAGTTCATGGCGGAAACACTTCCGCCGGACGGCCGCAACCAGGAGGCCGGTGAGAGAAGGAGCGGGAAGAACAGCCCCTCCAACAGGAAACCGGCCCGCGCGCGCCCGAATACCGGCAAGAACAAGAGGGCCAATGGCAAGCCCGCGCAAAGCGATCAGGCTGCCTGGCGCCGCCCCCCTCACCAGAATTTCCGGCAAGCCTATGCCGCGATCGACCTCGGCACGAACAACTGCCGCTTGCTGATCGCGCGCCCGGCGGACGAGAACTTCGTCGTCATCGACGCTTTCAGCCGTGTGGTGCGCCTCGGCGAAGGGCTGGCGCAGACCAATGCCCTATCCCAGCGGGCAATGGATCGCGCGGTCGGGGCGCTCAAGATATGCGCCGACAAGCTCAGGAAGCGCAATGTCCACCTCGCCCGCAGCGTCGCCACCGAGGCGTGCCGTCGGGCGGATAACGGCGCGGAATTCATCGAACGCGTAAAGCGCGAAACGGGCATCGTGCTCGACATCATCAGCGCCGAGGAAGAGGCACGGCTGGCCGTGCTCGGCTGCCACATCCTGCTGGAAGACGGCATCGGCCCCGCCGTAATCTTCGATATTGGCGGCGGTTCGACCGAGCTTGTCCTGATCGAGCCGGGCGCACCCGTACCGCGCATTCTCGACTGGCAGAGTGTACCCTGGGGCGTGGTTTCGCTGTCCGAGACGGTGGGCCCCGAACAGGGCGAGCGCCAGGACCGCCTGGCGCGTTATGCCGAGATGAAACGCCTCGTGAGCGAGAGCTTTGCCGATTTCGCCAAGCGGATCGACGCCCACCGCTCGCCCGATTTGCGCCTGCTCGGCACCAGCGGGACGGTGACCACGCTGGCCAGCCTGCATCTCCAATTGCCTCAATATGATCGCAAGGCGGTGGACGGGCTGATCGTCCCGGCAAACTCCATGCGCGAAATTTCCAGCATGCTTTCGGCGATGTCGCCGACCGAGCGGCGCGAGCTCAACTGCATCGGCAACGAGCGCGCCGACCTCGTGGTTGCCGGATGCGCCATTCTCGAGGCGATCCTCGACATCTGGCCGGCTCCGCGTCTCGGCGTCGCCGATCGGGGCATTCGCGAAGGTATCTTGCGCTCGCTCATGGCCGCCGATGCAGAGGGATCGCAGGCGCAGGCGGCACTGCGCCGCGAACGTCAGGGAGTGCCCAGCTGATGGCCCGCGCCGGCAAGGATGCTGACAGGCGGCTCAAGACCGCGAAGAAACGCAAGGCCAGCTCGCAACGTTGGCTCGAACGGCAGCTCAACGACCCCTATGTCAAGCAAGCCAAGGCGGACGGCTTCCGCAGCCGCGCGGCCTACAAGCTGATCGAACTGGATGAGCGCTTTGGGCTGCTAAAGGGCGTCAAGCGAGTGGTCGACCTCGGCATTGCGCCGGGCGGCTGGGCGCAGGTGGTGCGCAAGCGCATCCCCAATGCCGGGATCGTCGGCATCGACCTGCTTGAAACCGAGCCGATCGAGGGCGTCGCCATCCTGCAGATGGATTTCATGGACGATGCCGCCCCGGGTAAGCTGGAAGCCGCGCTCGACGGACCGCCCGACCTTGTCATGTCGGACATGGCGGCCAATACGGTCGGCCACAAGCAGACCGACCACTTGCGCACCATGGGCCTGGTGGAAGCGGCGGCATGGTTCGCCGTGGATACGCTGGAAGAAGGCGGAACCTTCATCGCCAAGGTGTTGGCGGGCGGCACGGATACGGACCTGCTGGCCCTGCTGAAGAAGCACTTCCGATCGGTGAAACACGCAAAACCACCGGCGAGCCGCAAGGGCTCGTCCGAATGGTATGTGATTGCTCAGGGGTTCAAGGGGCGCAACCAAAGCGCGCCCTGAAGCCTCAGACTTCCTCGGTCGCTTCCTCGACCTCGGCAGCGGCATTCTGCTCCGCCTCGGCTTCGGCCTCGATACCTTCTTCGGCAGCGCCTTCCTCGGCCACGACTTCTTCTACGATGGGAACTTCGGGCAGTTCCGGGCCGCCGCCGAACTCCCGCAGGTAGAGAATCAGGTTCGCCCGCTCCTCTTCATTGCCGAGGCCGGCGAAGCTCATCTTCGTGCCATTGGCGAATGCACGCGGGCTGTCGAGCCAGGCATCGAGATTCTCATAGGTCCATTCGCCGCCATGGTCGGCCAGCGCACTCGAATATGCGAAGCTGGGATCGTGCGATGCGATGGCAGTACCGATCACGCCATAGAGATTGGGACCGATACCGGCTTCCCCGCCCTGTTCGATCGTGTGGCAGGCGCTGCACTTGGCGAAAACGCCCTCACCCGCTGCGGCAGAACCGGTGGCCAGCAACTCGGCAAGGCTCGGGCCGGTATCTTCCCCGCCAGCGAGCTCGACACCCTCGATCACATAGCCGAGTTGTTCCGGCCGTTCTGCATCGGGCATGACCAGCCCGGTGAAGAAGCGCAGGAGAAGGGCGACGACGCCGGCAAAAAGAAGCCAGCCGAAGATCGTGTTGAGACGGTCACTCATAGTGTTTCATCTGCCAGATTCAGCGTGTTTGCGGTGCGCTCTAGTGGCGCATTCGCCGGGGTGCAAGTGCCGATCTGGGCTTGTTAGCCCGCAAAGCTGTGATTAGGCGCATTTGCACCATGGACTCTTTCCCCGAACCCGCACTTGCATTGGTCGAACAAATGCGTGCTGCCGCAGCGCTCGAACCCGCGCGTGCCATCTCCTTCCAGGGCGCTCCGGGTGCAAATTCGCATCGCGCCGCGCTTGAATGGGAACCCGACTGCCTGCCGCTTCCCTGCTTCAGCTTCGTCGATGCCATCGAGGCGGTGAAGACCGGCATGGCCGGCTGCGCCATGATCCCGATCGAGAATTCGCAAGCGGGGCGCGTGGCCGATATCCATTTCCTGCTGCCTGAGAGCGGCTTGTCGATCGTCGGCGAATACTTTCTGCCGATCCACCATGACCTTATGGCCATTCCCAATGCAGACGGGTCCTTCGGTCCATTCAAGGCGGCCTACAGCCATCCGCATGCGCTGGGTCAGTCGCGCCATTACCTCCGCGAACGGGGAATCGTCCCGCTCAGCCATGCAGACACGGCCGGCTCCGCCGCTTTCGTAGCAGCGGAAAAGGACCCCACGATCGCGGCGATCGCGCCCAGGCTGGCAGCGGACCTTTATGGCCTCTCCATCGTCGAAGAAAATGTCGAGGATTCAGCCGACAACACGACACGATTCGTGGTGCTGGCGCCCGAAGCACTCGATCCAGCGAGCCTGGAGGGGGCACCTGCCATGACAACCTTCATGTTCGAGGTGAAGAACATTCCCGCCGCGCTTTACAAGGCGATGGGCGGATTCGCGACCAATGGCGTCAACATGACCAAGCTGGAAAGCTACCAGAAGGGTGCCAGCTTCGCAGCGACCGAGTTCTTCGCCGACATCGTCGGTGCGCCGGGCGATCCCGCGGTCGACCGCGCGCTGGAAGAACTTGCCTTCCATTGCAAGGAGCTGCGCATTCTCGGTTCCTACCCGCAGGCGCGCGAACGCCCTTGAGGCCTAGCCCTCCGCTGGTTCGAGCGAAGTAGCAGGGCAATAGCGGGCGAGGAACTCGTCATGCTTGGGAAGCTGCATCGCCAGCTTGCGGCATTCCTCCGCGATCTTCCGGATTTCTCCCGCGGCAAATTGCGGATTTCCGCGGTCGGCCAGCGCGTGAACGCCTTGCGGGATGCAACGCTGCCCGATCATTACCGAGGTCCAGCTACCCATCTGGAAGAGGTGACCGCCATAGATGTCGAGGATGCCGCGCGCACGCCACAGCTCCAGCGTCTGCGCCAGGCTGTCGGGGATCTCCATATTGCGCGTGTAGCGCCAGAACTCCGAATCGTCGCGCTCGGTCAAATGGTAGTGGGCGACGATAAAGTCGCGCACATTGGTCCATTCGGTCTCGGTATGACGGTTGAAAGCATCACGCAGTACGGGGTCGATCGTCCTGGTCGGGAAATGCGCCACCAGCCGTTCGAGCGCGGATTGCACGAAATGGATCGAAGTCGATTCGAGCGGCTCGAGGAAACCCGATGACAGGCCCAGTGCGACCACGTTCTTCACCCATGCACGCTTGCGCCTGCCGGTGGTAAACTTGATCAGGCGCGGAGTATCGAGCGCCTCGGTCTCAAGCGTCGCCATGAGCCGCTGCTCGGCTTCGGATTCGCTTGAGAAGGCGCTGGCAAAGACATGGCCGTTGCCGGTGCGGTGCTGCAGTGGGATGCGCCATTGCCAGCCGACCGAATGGGCGATTCCCTGCGTGTAGGGACGGATTTCGCCTCCGGCCCGCTTTGTCGGCACGGCCAGCGCGCGATCGCTGGGGATGAACTTGCTCCAGTCCTCGAAGGGTTCCTCCAGCTCGCCTCCCATGATAAGGCTGCGGAAGCCCGAGCAGTCGATGAACAGGTCGGCCTCGATCCGGCGGCCATCCTCCATCACCACTGCGGTGACGAAGCCGCTTTCCGCATCGCGCTCGACGCCTGTGACCTTCCCTTCGAAACGCTTTGCCCCGCGCGATTCGGCAAGGCCGCGCAGGTGCTTCGCATAGAGATGGGCATCGAAGTGATAGGCATAGGCATAGCGATTGCCGAGCTGGTGCCGTTCATCGAACCTGGCGAAGCGGTTGTCCGCCGCCGCCGCGCGCGAGACGAACAGCTCCTGCCATTCGGGGTAGTCCTCACCGCCTGCAAGCCGGCCGAGCAACCACCAGTGATGCAGGTTCACCAAGGTATCGATTTCCCGGCCCACGGCGCCGAACTGGTGCAGGTACTTGTCCCCGACACGGCCCCAATTGTGGAACTCGATGCCCAGCTTGAAGGTACCCTGGGTATCCGACATGAACTTGCGTTCGTCGATCTGAACGAAACGGTTGAATTGCTGCATGGGCGGGATGGTCGCTTCGCCCACGCCAACGATACCGATGGCGTCGCTTTCCACCAGCTGCACCTCAACATGGCGCGACAGCGCGCGCGTCAGCATGGTCGCAGCCATCCAGCCAGAAGAACCGCCACCCACGACAAGTACCTTGCGGATGCGTTCGGAATCCGGGGCGGCGGGTAAGTACTCTTCGGGCGATAGTATGGTCATGCTCGACATATTGGGCCTTCGTTTACCAAGGCGCAATGCAACCGTTGCTTCGCCCCGCCATTAGTGCCACCCACTACCATTGTGACGAAGCCTCGGGGGGATACGGACTTTTCGCGCGATTGGGACGCGATGCACGCCAATGGCGATATCCAGTTCGCGCCCGTCGAAATGCCCGAAAACCCTCCCGCGCCGGACTGGCTGACGCGGTTCCTGCAATGGCTATCGGAATTGCTGACGCCAGCAGGCGATGCGCTCGCCTGGTCGTGGCCGGTGCTGTTCTGGGTGCTGGTCGGCATCGGCGTCCTGCTGCTGCTCTATGCAATATACCGCCTGGTCGATCCCAAGACCTTGCGCCGGCGCAAGCGGGGAGACGAAGAGGAAGAATGGACACCGGGCGAGCAGGCTGCCCTTGCCTTGCTCGACGAAGCGGACAGGTTGGCCGAGAAAGGATTGTTCGACGAGGCAACGCACCTGCTGCTGCAAAGATCGGTTGGACAGATCGCCGAGATACGCCCCGACCTGATCGATCCATCCAGCACGGCGCGCGAGATTGCCAACCTGCCTGCCCTGCCAGACAGGGCGCGTAACGCCTTCTCTACCATTGCCGAGCGCGTCGAGCGCAGCCTGTTCGCGCTTCACGGGCTCGGCAGCGAGGATTGGCAGGTCGCTCGCGCCGCCTATGCCGAATTCGCGCTCGGCTACCGCGAGGCGAGCGCATGAGCCGCCGAAGCTCGCCCTTCCGCCCGGCGGCCATTGCCGGACTGCTGCTGGTCGGGTCGCTCGCCTTCCTGCTGCTGCTCTATGCGCTCGGACAGGGCTGGACCGGACAAACCGACGACAATGGCGGCGCACACGGCGCATCCAACGGGCTTAATGGATTTACCGGCCTGTACGACTTGCTCGAACGACGCGGGCACGATGTCTCGCTTTCGCGCAATCAGGGGAGTCTTACCGATTATGGCCTGCTGGTCCTGACTCCTGGCCATAGCACCGACGCCGCAGAGCTTGACCGCATCCTCGAGGAGCGACTCTATATCGGCCCGACGGTGCTGATCCTGCCTAAATGGGCAGCGGCACGGGTGCCGGAAGACCCGCGCATCGAGGCGGAGGATGGCTGGGTCGTGCTGATGGACGTCTGGTCGCCCAATTGGGTCGAGGATGTCGATATTCTGGAAGGCATCCAGCTTGGCACGGGCCAGACCACCGGCTGGAGCGGCTTCGGCATGTCCGGAGACCTGCCAGCGCCCGAGCAGGAGCAGGGCTTCTACCGCGAGGGCAATACCGCCCTCATCCCGCTCGTGACCGATGGCGAGAACGATATCCTCGCCGGCTATATCGACCTCGGAGGATACAATCCGCAGCTTGCAGGTGCAGCCGGGATCACCTTCTCGACCGAAGAGGAAAAGCTGCAGGAAGATGGCGTATGGCCGCTCGTGGTGGTAAGCGAGCCGGACCTTCTCAACAATTACGGCATGGCCGACGAGCAGCGTGCCCTTCTGGCAGTCTCGCTGATCGAAGCGGCGATGGATGGCTACGATCTGGATATCGTCTTCGACATGACGGTTCCCGGCCTTGGCAGCAGCGAGAACCTGCTCACCCTTGCTTTCGAGCCGCCATTCCTGGCGGCCACACTGTGCCTCATCCTGGCGGCGCTGGTCATCGCGTGGCGCGGCTTCCGCCGTTTCGGCCCGCCCGTTGCCGAGGTCCCGGCGATGGCGCGCGGCAAGACGCAACTGGCACGCAATGGCGCGGCGCTGATCGAACGTGCGCGGCGCTGGCACCTGCTGGGCGCGCCCTATGCGGCGCAGGTCGCTGCGCGGATCGCCAGGACCCTCAATATTCGCGAAACGGAGAGGGATGCGCGCGAGGCCGCCATAGACCTCTGGATGGTGACGCACGATCTCGACCTCCAACCCTTCTCGCAAAGTGCCGAGGCGCTGCGCAATGCGCGCCACCCGGCGGAAATGCTACGCGCGGCAAGCGCACTCAGGACAATCGAAAGGATGCTGGGCAAATGAGCATGACACTGGAAGAAACCCGCGCCATGGCGCAGGCGATCCGCGCCGAAGTGGGCAAGGCCATTGTCGGTCAGGACGAGACAATCGAGCACTTGCTGATTGCGCTGGTGGCGCGCGGGCATGTCCTGCTCGAAGGGCCGCCCGGAACGGCCAAGACCTTCCTCGCGCAGTGCCTTGCCGCTGCCAGCGGTCTGGAATTCGGGCGCATCCAGTTTACGCCCGACCTTTTGCCGGGCGATATCCTCGGCTCCAACCTGTTCAATTTCCAGACCAGCCAGTTCACCCTGACGCGCGGGCCGATATTCCGCGAATTGCTGCTGGCCGACGAAATCAACCGCACGCCCCCCAAGACGCAGGCTGCCCTGCTTGAGGCGATGCAGGAACGGCGCGTCACGCTGGACGGCGAAACGCACCCGCTGAGCGACAGCTTCATGGTCGTGGCGACGCAGAACCCGATTGAGAACCAGGGTGTCTATCCGCTGCCCGAAGCGCAGCTCGACCGTTTCATGTTCAACATCAAGGTCGACTACCCCAAGCTCGAAGAAGAGGAGCAGATCCTCACCGCAACGACGTCCGGCGAACGGCCGGAAGTCCGCAAGGTGCTCTCGGCGAAGGCGATTCTGTACCTGCAGAAGCAGATCAACCAGATCGAAGTCGGACCGCTGACCGTCAGCTATGTGGCCCGGCTGGTGCGGGCGACCCGTCCGGTCGACGGTTCGGCTCCGAAATTCATCCGGGAGCTGGTCGACTGGGGGGCCGGTCCGCGAGCGGGGCAGTACCTGATTCACGGGGCCCGCGCGATTGCCGCGATGGATGGTCGTCCGGCAGTCTCGTTCGACGACGTTCGCCGGGTGGCGATCCCGGTATTGCGTCACCGCATTTCGCCGAACTTCCAGGCGCAGGCGGAAGGACTCTCGACCGATGACATCATCATGCGTCTGCTGGAAGAGACTCCGGAACCGAATGTACCCAAGTACGAGTAGTGGGTAGTGGATAGTGGGTAGCAGATAGCTGACAGACACTGCATTTGAGGCCCTGCCCACTACCAACTATCCACTACCCACTGGAGAGCCATGTCTGCCGAAGAATACCTCAAGCCCGAAGTGATCCGCACTGTCTCGCGGCTGGACCTGCGCGCGCGGTTCATCGTGGAGGGGTTTCTTTCCGGACTGCACGCCTCGCCGTATCACGGCTTCAGCGTCGAGTTCTCCGAACACCGGCGGTACTCCCAGGGGGATGATCCCAAGGACATCGACTGGCTCGTCTACGCCAAGACCGACCGCTACTACATCAAGAAGTATCAGGCCGAGACGAACATCACCGGCTACCTGCTGATGGATCTCTCGGAGAGCATGGCGTACACCTACCGGCAGGAGCTGACGAAGTTCGAGTACGGCATCTGTCTGGCAGCGGCACTCGCCTACATGATGATCCACCAGCAGGATCCGATCGGCCTGATGACCTTCGACGAGAAGATGCGGGCCAGTCTGCCGGCCAGGAGCAAACGCTCGCAGCTGGGGCAGATCCTGGCGTTGCTGGCCAAGGCAAAGCCGACCGGGCCGACCGAGATTGCCCGCAACCTCCGGCAGTTCGCGGCCATGGTCAAGCACAAGAGCCTGGTGATGCTCTTCTCGGACCTGCTGACCGATCCGGAACCGGTGGTCGAAGCGATCCGGATGCTGCGGTTTGCCGGACACGACGTGATCGTCTTTCACATCCTCGACGAGGCGGAAGTCAGCTTTCCGTTCGACGGGATGGTCGATCTCCGCGATCCCGAGAGTGACCAGCGGATGGTGCTCGATGCACAGGGGATCCGCAGCGACTATCTGGATGCGGTCAATCAGCTGAGGGAACAGTACCGTCGTGACTGCATGAATGCCGGTGCCGACTACGTTCCACTCGATACCAGCATGCGTTTCGATCGGGCCCTGGTGGAATACCTGT
>CAJXNC010000007.1 GCA_913056125.1 uncultured Altererythrobacter sp. | reverse complement strand
GCGTTCAAGAATTACGGGATGATCTTCGACGTCTCCAACCTGCAAATGCCGTACTGGCTGATGAATTTCGAGGAGCACTGCGAAGTGCTGCTGAAATCGAGCGGCAACGACCTGCAGAACGACAAGGACATTCTCGCCAAGTGTCTGCTGGCCGCGCGCAGCAAGAACCGCCTGGCGCAGTCGATGGGCAAGATCACGGTGGATTCGCCCATCCCCTACCTGCTTTCCGATCTCACCAGCCTGATCCAGGACGAGATGGGCAAGCTGGACAAGGCGACCAACACCGCCCCCTACATGCGCATCAAGACCAAGATCGAGGAACTGAAAGCCGACCCGCGCTACCAGTTCATGTTCTCCGGCATGCTGGTGGGCGACACCATGGGCGAGTTCATCTCCAAGATCTTCCGTATGCCCGGCGACGGCAAGCCGATCTCCATCGTGGACGTGTCGGGTGTGCCTTCCGACATCACCAGCACCGTGGTGGCCGTGCTCAGCCGCCTGGTGTTCGACTTCGCCATCTGGGGGCGCAACGAGAAGACTGCGCCCATCCTGCTCGTATGCGAGGAAGCACACCGCTACGTGCCGAGCGAGAAGAACGCCGACGGCAACTCTGTGGGCCGCGTCCTTTCGCGTATCGCCAAGGAAGGCCGTAAGTACGGCATTTCGCTGGGCCTCATCACGCAGCGTCCATCCGACCTTGCCGAAGGCGTGCTGTCGCAGTGCGGTACGATCATCTCGATGCGTCTCAACAACGATCGTGACCAGGCGTTTGTGAAGGCCGCCATGCCTGAAGGTGCCCGCGGCTTCCTCGATTCCATCCCGGCGCTGCGCAACCGCGAATGCATCATCTGCGGCGAGGGTGTGTCGATCCCGATCCGTGTTTCCTTCGACAATCTCGAGGAATCCAAGCGCCCGGCCTCGGACGATCCCAGCTTCATCGACCTCTGGAACGAGCAGGGCGGCGAAGAAGAGCAGGTCGACCGCGTCGTCCAGCGCTGGCGCACGCAGGGTAACTGATCCCTACATATCCGGTTTGAAACGCCCGGTCGGCATGCCGTCGGCCTGCACCTGTTCCTGCGCCTCGCGCGCGGTTTCCGCCTTGGCGTGTTCGCGCCATGGCAGCTTGGCATAGGCCCACCAGGCCATCAGCAGGGCGACGAAGGCCGAGACGGGGAAGGACCACCAGATCGCGTCCGACCCCAGCCAGTCATAGGTTAGCCAGTAAAAGCCCAGCCGCACCGGGTAGAGCGCGATGGCGAGGATGATCAGCGGCACCCATACGGCGCCGCCGGCGCGCATGGTCGCGGTCAGCACCATGGTCACGCCGAAAATCACGAAGTTCCAGCTGGCCAGGAACTGGATGTGCCGGGCAAGGTCCACGGCGGGGCTGTCGGGTCCGAGAAACAGCACCAGTGCCGGGCGGTCGAACAAAAGCAGCAAGGCGGTGGCTGTGCCGGTCATGGCGAACTGCACCCACAGGCCCGCGCGCGTGACCTTCTCCAGTCCCTCCCACTTGCCTGCACCAATATATTGCGCGGCCATGGCGCTGATTGCCCCGCCGATCGCCATGGCTGGCATCTGGATATAGGTGAAGAGCTGCATGGCCGCGCCATAGGCGGCGGTCATCATCGTGCCTTCGCTATTCACCAGCGTCACGATGATCAGGCCCGCCGCGCTCATCAGCAGCATCTGCGCGCCCATGGGGATGCCCTTGGTGACGATATAGCGCAGTTCCTGGCTGTCGGGCTTGAGATAGGCCAGCTCGGCGCCGCGCAGGCGCAGCGGCAGGTCCTTGGCATAGACATAAATCAGCATCAGCAGGAAGCTGGTCACCGCAGCGATCACCATGGCCAGCGCCGAACCGGTAATGCCGAGCGCGGGGAAGGGCCCCCAGCCGGTAATCAGGATCGGGTTGAAGACGATATCCAGCGCCACCGTGACGCCCATGAAGATCAGCGGCGTCTTGGCATCGCCGGCCCCTCTCAGGCCCATCTGCAGGATGATCGATGCCATGACGATGGGCATGGAGACGAACAGCATGCGCAAATAGTCGAAGGCAAGCTGCCAGGCATCGCCCGGCGTTCCGAGGAGGTCGAGCAGGGGAGCGGTGAATACGAAGCCGATCGCGGCAATCGTCGTCATCACCAGGAAGCTGAATCCCACGGCCGTGCCGAAAGTGCGGCGTGCGCCATCGACATTATGCGCGCCGAAACGCTGGCCGATCTTTACCGTGCCCGCCATGCCGAGGCCGAATGCAGCTGCGGACATGAGGAACATGATCATGTTGGCATTGGCGGTGGCGGCCAGCGCCTCCTCGCCGATCAGCCGCCCGACCCAGATCGAGTTGATCGTGCCATTGAGGCTCTGCAGCGCGGAAGACAGCAGCGTGGGGACGCTGAAAGCGACCAGCGTGGGCATGATCGCGCCCTCGGTCAGGTTTCCGCGCATTGGTGGCTTGCCGGGGGCAGGTGCGGTCTTGTCCTGATCGGCCGGTGTCGTGCTCATGCTTTGTCTCAGGTGCCCCGTGTGTCCCCGAACAATTCGATGTGCATTCTCTTGGACAAAGTCAAATTGTTCTCCACGCAGAGCGGGGCGAGCCATTTCTCACGTCCGTAGAGCGTTGCCGGATCGGTGCCTTCGGCCATCAGCCAGATACGCTTGCTCACGATGCCGTGCTTGCGTGCAAGCGCCAGCACCTCGTCGAGATCGGCAGGCTGCGCGATCACGAATTTAAAGATGGCGCGCTCATCCGTGGCCCAGCGGTCGAGCATCTTCTCGGGCAGGGCGAGGTCGGCCGGATTTCCGGAATGGGCGAGCTTGGGGCTGACATTGTACTGGTCCACGCGAATGTCGAAACTGCCCGGCGGATCGACCGTGCCATTGGTTTCCACTTCCACTTCCATTTCGGGAAGCAGCTTGAGCATCTCGCCAAGATTGCCCGCCTGCAGCAGTGGCTCTCCCCCGGTTATGACGAGGCGCGGCTTGTCCAGAGCGGCGATGCGCTCGGCCACGTCCTCTTCGGACAGCGTCACCTGGTTGGCCTTGCGCTCATAGGTCTCGCCCGAGCGGTGCGGTCGGTTGTCGCCTTCGAAATGCCAAGTGTAGGCGGTGTCGCACCAGGTGCATGCAAGGTTGCAGCGCGACAGGCGCAGGAAGGCGACAGGCCTCCCCATGCTTGGCCCTTCACCCTGCAACGAGGCAAAGATTTCCGGCTCTCCGGGAGCTTGCGTGGCAAGGACGAGGGCCATGCTAGAACGCTAACCCCTCACACCTGACACACCGTCCTGATGCAAAAACCCCGGACCCGAATTCGGGGCGGGAAACAGCAGGATTTGGGTGCGAACCGACATCATGTCCCGTCTTTGGCACAATCGGCGCCGGTAGGAAATCGGGGCGCCTAGCCCAGTCGCGCCAGCGCCGCCGTCAGCCGTTCGACTTCCGCCGTATGGTGGGCATGGTCCTCGCGCGCTTTCTCGACCGCTTCGGGCTTGGCCCGCTCGACGAAATTGGCGTTGGAGAGCCTGCCTTCGAGCGACTTGGCTTCCTTCTGCGAGGCTTCGAGCGCCTTGGTCAGGCGGGCCTTTTCGGCGTCGATATCGACCACGCCCTCGAGCGGGATGATGAATATGTCTGATCCTGCAGTGACCTGCATCGCCGCACCTGCGGGTGCTTCTGTGAAGGTAACGGGGGTCAGGCGCGCAATCCGCTCGATTGCTGCTGCGCTGCGTTCGACCACGCTCTTGGCGAGGTCGGACGGGGCAGGGCAATAGGCCGCCAGCTTCGCACCCGGTGCAATGCCCAGCTCGTTCTTGGCGCTGCGCACTGCCGTGGTGAGGTCGATCACCCAGTCGATCGCATCGGTCGCCTGCTTGGAAACGCTCGCCTGCGGGTTCACCCATTCGCCGACGATCAGATCGTGCGGATGACCGCGCGAATTCCACAGCTCTTCGGTGATGAAGGGCATGAAGGGGTGCAGCATGACAAGGATCTGATCGAGTGCCCAGCCGGCCACGGCGCGGGTTTCCTTGGCGGCATCGGTATCTTCGTCGCCCTGCAGCACCGGCTTGATCAGTTCGAGATACCAGTCGCAGAAACGGTCCCACACGAAGTGGTAGATCGTGTTGGCGGCGGCATCGAAGCGCAGCTCGGCCATCGCCTTGTCGAGCGCCTCGGCAGTCTGCGCCAATTCGCCGATGATCCACTGGTTTGCGGCCAGTTTCGCGTCCGGCGCAGCGATAGTCTTGCTCAGGCCGACGCCATTGGTGGCGCAGAAGCGTGCAGCGTTCCACAGCTTGGTGGCGAAGTTGCGATATCCTTCGACCCGCTTCTCATCCATCTTGATGTCGCGGCCTTGGCTTTCCATCGCCGCCATGAAGAAGCGCAGCGCATCGGCGCCATATTTGTCGATCAGGCCGAGCGGATCGACCACATTGCCCTTGGACTTGGACATCTTTGCGCCGTCCGCCGCGCGCACCAGGCCGTGCAAATAGAGGCGCGGCCATGGTGCCTGGCCGGTATTGTAATAGCCGGCCATCATCATCCGCGCGTCCCAGAAGAACAGGATGTCGAAGCCGGAAACCAGCAGATCGTTCGGGTAATGCTTGGCGTAAAGTTCCGTGTCGTCGGGCCAGCCGAGCGTGGCGAAGGGCCACAGCGCGGATGAGAACCATGTGTCGAGGACGTCGGGATCGCGGAAGATAGGATACATGTCCGGATTGTAGTGAGTCGATCCCGTCCATCTAACGGCATCGACCGCGTCTTTTACTACCAGAATCTCTTTTTGCGTGACTCCGTAATATGATGCAGCCGCGGCTTTTGCTGCATCTTCATCTTGCGCCACGAAGACCTGATTCCCTCCAGCTTGTTCGCCGGGACTTGCATCAAGCGTAGTGCTGTTCTCGTCGGTTTTGTGGGGCCCATACCACGCCGGAATGCGGTGACCCCACCAGAGCTGGCGAGACACACACCAGGGCTGGATGTTCTCCATCCAGTTGAAGAAGGTCTTCTCCCAGCTCTTGGGGACGATCTCGATTTCGCCCGACTTGACTGCCTCGATGGGTTTCTTCGCCAGTTCCTCGGCATTCACATACCACTGGTCGGTCAGCCACGGCTCGATCACTACGCCGCCGCGATCGCCAAAGGGCGTCGCAATCTGGCGCGGCTCGGCGTCGAGCTCGACCTCTTCGCCCTTCTTGGTCTTGGTGACATGCGGGATCAGGAAGCCCTGTTCCTTGAGGCGCTGGACCACCAGTTCGCGCGCACCCGCTTCGCCTTCCACCTTGAAGCGGTGCAGGCCGATAAATTCCTCCGGCACCAGCCCGTCGGCGGTCTGGCAGACATTGGCATCGGCATCGAGCATGTTGAGCATGTCGGCCGGCTCGATCCCGGCGCGCTTGCCAACCTCGAAGTCGTTGAAATCGTGACCCGGCGTGATCTTCACCGCGCCCGAGCCGAGCTCGGGATCGGCGTGCTCGTCCGCCACAATCGGCACGCGGCGTCCGGTAATCGGCAGCACCACATGCTTGCCGATCACGCTCTTATAGCGTTCGTCCGTGGGATGCACGGCCACGGCCATATCGGCCAGCATGGTCTCGGGGCGCGTGGTGGCGACCTCGATATAATCCTGCCCGCTATCGAGCGTGACGCCGTCTGCCAGCGGGTATTTGAAGTGCCAGAAGCTGCCGGCAATGGTCTGCTGCTCGACCTCGAGATCGGAAATCGCGGTGCGCAGTTTCGGATCCCAGTTCACCAGCCTTTTGTCGCGGTAGATCAGGCCATCATTGTAGAGGTCGACGAAGACCTTGAGCACGGCCTTGGTGAAATGCTCGTCCATGGTGAACTGTTCGCGGCTCCAGTCCATCGAACAGCCAAGGCGGCGCAGCTGGCCGGTGATCGTGCCGCCGCTTTCCTCTTTCCACTCCCACACCTTCTCGATGAATCCTTCGCGGGAATAGTTGGTGCGCTTGTCCTGCCGCTCCTCCATCTGTCGCTCGACCACCATCTGCGTGGCGATGCCGGCATGGTCGGTGCCCACCACCCACAGCGCATCCTTGCCGCGCATGCGCTCGTAGCGGATGACGATATCCTGCAGCGTATTGTCCAGCGCATGCCCGATATGCAGCGAGCCGGTGACGTTGGGCGGCGGGTTGACGATGGTGAAGGGCTCCGCATCGGGGCGGGCAGGACGGAACAGGCCGTTCTCCTCCCAATGTTTGTACCACTTCGCCTCAATGGCGGCCGGGTCGAAAGTCGTGGCGAGCTCTTGCGTCATAATCGTTCTTTGTCGTTGCGGTTCCACCCGCGCCCTTTGCCCTTCCCCCCGGATGATATCCCGGCAGGCTCCGGGCTGAAGGGTGGAAGGAGGTGGCGACCGGGCGCCAAGTCAAGAATGCCGCCCATGCCAGCGCACTTGCGCAAGGGCAATGCCCTGCTTTCAGGCGCTTTGCCTTGCCGTGGTCAATATTTCCAAGCATATCCTGTCAATCATGCAGGAAGGGGCGGATTTCACCGTTGAAGAGGCGGGCGGTCGCACGACGGTGACGATCACCGGACCCATGCGCGTTTCCACCATCGGCGATATCGATTCCCTCCTGCGAGAAATCGAGGAGCCGGTGCAGTTCGTCGATATCTCGCAGGTCGCCCCGATCGATACGATCGGGGCGTGGATCATCTATCGCTTTGCGTGCGACAAGGGGGCCGAGGTGCTCGGCGCCAGCGAACAGGCGGAGATCCTCCTTGACGCGGTCGAGGAAAGCACCAGCAGTGCTGATATCCAGCCGCCGCGCGACATGTTGTGGATCCGCGTAGCATTGAGCGCGGGTGACACTGTTTTCGACCTGTTCGAGGGGGCAAAGCGCAATATCGGCTTCCTCGGCGCGATCCTCGCGGCAATCTGGCGCACGATCTGCCATCCCTCGCGGCTGCGCGGAAAGGCGCTGGTCAGGCAGATGGAGCTGGTGGGCGTGACCGCCCTTCCGATCGTCGGCCTGATGAGCTTCCTGATCGGCATCGTCATTGCCCAGCAGGGCGCGGTGCAACTCAAGCAATTCGGGGCCGAGGCACTGACCGTGAATCTCGTCGGCCGCATCACCCTGCGCGAACTGGGCGTGCTGATGACCGCGATCATGGTGGCGGGCCGTTCGGGCTCGGCTTTTGCCGCGCAGATCGGCACGATGAAACTGACCGAAGAGATCGACGCGATGCGGACGATCGGCGTTTCGGCGGTGGAGGCGCTGGTCCTGCCGCGCCTCGCAGCGGCCTGCATCATGATGCCGTTGCTCGGCTTCTATTCTTCATGCGTGGCGATCATCGGCGGCGCGGTGATTTCCGACCTGACGTTGGGCATTCCCTTTCTCACCTTCCTCAGCCGCATCCAGGAAGTGGTGCCGGTCTATGATTTCTGGGTGGGCATGGTGAAGGCGCCGGTTTTCGGGATGATTATTGCGCTTTCGGGCTGCTACCAAGGCATGCAGGTCAAGGGTAACGCCGAAGAGGTCGGCCTGCGCACCACCAAGGCGGTGGTCATGGCGATCTTCATGGTCATCGTGCTCGATGCCTTTTTCGCGGTGTTTTTCACCGAGATCGGCTGGGCATGAGCGAACACGATCAGGACCTGGACCACGATCCGGACTTCCCCATCGTCATCGAAGGGGTGACCAATGCCTTTGGCGACAACGTCGTCCACGACGAGCTCGACCTGAAAGTCAAGAAAGGCGAGATCCTTGGCGTGGTCGGTGGATCGGGCACCGGCAAGTCCGTCCTGATGCGCTCGATCATCGGCCTGCAGCGCCCGCGCACGGGCAGCATCCAGGTGTTCGGCAAGGACATCGTCGCCGCCGAACCGGACGAGGTGATCGGCGTGCGCAATCGCTGGGGCGTGCTGTTCCAGGGTGGCGCGCTGTTTTCCACCCTGACAGTGGCAGAGAATGTCGAAGTGCCGCTCAAGCAGTTCTATCCTGACCTCGAGCAACAGCTTCTCGACGAGATCGCCCGCTACAAGGTGGTGATGACGGGGCTCCCGGCAGATGCGGCGAGCAAATACCCTTCCGAGCTTTCGGGCGGCATGAAGAAACGTGCCGGCCTCGCCCGTGCCCTGGCGCTCGATCCCGAATTGTTGTTCCTCGATGAGCCGACTGCCGGCCTCGACCCGATCGGCGCGGCCAAGTTCGACGAGCTGACGCGTGAGCTGACCGATACGATGGGGCTGACCGTGTTCCTCATCACCCACGATCTCGATACGCTTTATGCGATTTGTGACAGAGTGGCCGTGCTGGCAGACAAGAAGGTGATCGCCGTCGGCACTATCCCGGAACTGCTCGAAAGTGACCATCCGTGGATCCAGGAATACTTCAACGGGCCGCGTGCCCGTGCCGCGCTCGCCTCGAAAGAGCGCGGGAATGAATTGGACAAGTCGTCGGAAGGCAATGCATAGGACGGGATAGCAATGGAAACACGCGCCAATCACGTCTGGGTAGGGATCGTATTCCTCGCGCTGCTGGCAGCGGCGGCCGTATTCTTCGTCTGGCTTGCCCGGCTCGGCAATGCCAACCAGAAGGAGTACGACATCTTCTTCCAGCAATCGGTCGGCGGCCTTGCCACCGGTTCCTCGGTCGATTTTGCAGGTGTCCCGGTCGGGCAGGTCAGCCAGATATCCTTGTGGGAGACCGATCCCGAATATGTCCGCGTGCGCATCCGCGTGCAGGACAGCGTGCCGATCCTGGTCGGCACTACGGCGTCCATTTCCTTCAGCTTCACCGGTGTCTCGACGCTCAACCTCGATGGCGCACGGCGCGGGGCGGAACCTATCACTTGCGAGACAACGGCGTGCCCCGAAGGCGTGCCGACCATCCCTACCGCGGGCGGAGCGATCGACGAAATCCTCTCCAGCGCCCCGCTGCTGCTGCAGCGGCTGGCCACACTGACCGACAGGCTCACCCGCGTGCTCGATGACGACAACCAGGAATCGATCAGCGGCATTCTCGCCAACACCAACCGGATGAGCGCCGAACTGGCCGCTGCTTCGCCGCAGATCCAGGCGACACTTACCGAATTGCAGGCGACGCTGGCACAATCGACCGAGACGCTGGCAGCATTCGAGGACACGCTCGAAAGCGTCGACCAGCTGGTCGAGAACGATGGCCAGGCGCTTTCGGCGGATTTGCGTGCAACGCTGCAATCGGCGCGCGTGGCATCCGATGCGCTGGCAGCGACCCTGCAGAATGCCGAACCGATGACGCGGCAATTGTCCGAGCAGACGCTGCCTGCGGCCAATGCCACCTTGCGCGATCTGCGCCGCACCAGCGAGACGTTGCGCAATCTGACCGATACGATCGAGGCCGAGGGCGCGGGTTCGCTGCTCGGCGCCCGGCCCTTGCCGGATTACGAACCATGAGCGCGAAAGGAGCGGTGAGCATGCAGATCAGGGCCCTTTCAGCAGCCTGCCTGGCACTGGCACTTTCTGCCTGTGTCAGCATCGGCGGCGGCGGCGAGCCGCCCGAAAGCCTGCTGACGCTGACGCCTGCCAGCACAGCGCCCGCCGGTGCGGGGTCGGATGGCGACCTTTCCACTGCGCTGTCGGTCACCCTGCCTTCGGTGCCGCAGCGCCTCAACGCCATTCGCGTTCCAGTTCGCGTGAGCGATTCCACGCTCGCCTATTTGCAGGACGCCTATTGGGTCGAGAAGCCCGCCGCCCTGTTCCAGCGGCTGGTGGCGGAGACCATTCGTGCGCGCGGATCGCGCCTCGTGATCGGCGGGGGCGAGCTCGAATATGCGGCGCAGACACAGTTGGCCGGCGAACTGGTGGCGATGGATTACGACGCTTCGCGTGGCGAGGTGGTGGTGATTTACGACGCCATCCTGCGCCTGCCTGACAGCACTGTCCGCACGCAGCGTTTCGAGGCCGCGACCTCTGCCATGCCCGACGCGATTTCGGTCGGACCGGCGCTCAACCGCGCAGCAAATGACGTGGCGACACAGGTAGCCGACTGGGTCGACTAGCTCCTCGCAGCAGCGAGGAAGTGCATCGCCCTTGTGAAAGCTTGGAGCCGCATGGCGCGGCGCTGTTCGGCCTCGCCATCCCAGCCCCAAAGCTCGGCCTGCCAGTCTTCCTCCGCATTGGCGGCAGCGAAAAGGCTCTCCGCTTCGGCATCCTCTTCCATCGCTGCGAGCCCGGTCACGAGCGAGGCGGAGAGAGCGGTCAACGTCTGCAATCCGGCCAGTTCAAAGTGGTCCATGCCTTCGAGCAATCGGGTAAGCTTGGCCGTGGTCTCCGGATCCTGCGGCTTGTGCTGGATGCCGCTGACCCGCGACAGGCGGATATCGTGCTTCGCCTCGCAGGCGGTCACTAGCGGCTCCCACAATTCGAGCTGGCGCTGGTAGAGCGCGTCCTCGGGATCGGCGCGATGGCACAAAGTGTCGGTTTGCGAATACAGGAGGAGGCCACGGATCAGCTCGTCGCGATCCTTGGCGATGACGTCGATGGCGTAATCCGCCATGTCGCGGAAGATGAAGCTCTTGGGGTCGATCTCCTCGCCCTGATCATCCCATTCCTTCGCCAGCAATTGTGCCAGCTTCTCGCTCGGCACCACTTGCGGCGAGCCGACCTGCGTCTTCATTCCGCGCCCGTCGAGCTGCACTTGCCAGCCACCCTCGACCGGGGCCTTTGTCACCTGCTTGTAGAAGCGCTTCATCGGCGGTTGCTGCTCCACGCCCGGGCGAGCAATTGCGGCATTACGAAGGTCTCGACCATGCCGAGCACGATCACCGCATAGGCGATCCACTGCGGCAGATCGAACAGCCCTTGCAGGACGGCGATGCCGAACAGGATCATCGCCACGCCGCCAATTCGCATCAGGTTGATTACCATGAAGCGATTGCGGGCTCTTGTCTCGTCTTCGGGCGGACGGGTCGGGTCAGTCGCCATGCAGCAATTCCTCCAGTTCCTCGGCCGATGCGGCCACGGCCCGGGCACCGGCATCCCTGAGTTCCTGCCCCTCGTGATAGCCCCAGGCAACCCCGATGGCCTGCGTGCCGGCGGCGCGGGCACATTCCATGTCGTACACCGTATCGCCGATCATCACCGTGTTCTCGGGCCTCGCGAAGGCATCCTCCATGGCGGTCAGCAACATGGATGGGTGCGGTTTGGACGGGTGCAGGTCGGCGGTCTGCAGCGTCGAGAACAGGTCGAGCAGGCCGTTGGCTGCAAGCGTGCTCTTGAGCCCGCGCATGGACTTCCCGGTGGCAACACCCAGAACCCAGCCCTTGCCATGCAGGGAGCGGAGGAGTTCGGCCATGCCGGGGAAAAGCGGCTCCTGCAGCGATCCGTCCAGCCGCATCGCACGGAATACCTGTTTGTAGCTTTCCACGGCAGTATGGCGCTGCTCATCCGATGCATCGGGGGCCAGCTGGCGGATCGCCTGTGGCAGGCTCAGCCCGACGATACGGCGCACGGAATGCAGGTCGGGATTGGGCAGGCCGGCTTCGGCAAAGGCGCTTTCCATTGACCGGCAGACCGCCGCCTGACCGTCGCTCAGCGTGCCGTCACAATCGAAGACAGCGAGACGGATGCTCACCTCTTGCCCCTGCCACCCGACGGTTTGCGTGGGGGCTTGCCCGTCCGCTTGCCGCCCTGCGAGCGCGACCGGCGCTCACCCCGGCGTTCCTTGCGATACTGCTTGGCATGCGCCTTGGCAGCCTGTTTCTTTTCTGTTTTCGTCCGCTCGGGCGGCGGTTCGGCTAGCGGACCGGCATCGCTCACGCTCTCATCGAAACCGAGCTGCTCCATGCTTTGCGCGAAATGCTCGGGCAGGGGGGCGGTGGCGTCGAGCTTACCGCCCTCGGGTGTCTCGATGATCAGTCGTCGGGCATGCAGGTGCATCTTGCGGCTGATCGATCCGGTCAGGAAGGCATTGGGCCCACCATACTTGCCGTCGCCCACGATGGGGTGGCCGATCGCGGCGAGGTGCACGCGGAGCTGGTGCGTGCGGCCGGTGAAGGGCTGCAATTCGACCCATGCTGCGGCATTCCCGGCGCGCTCGACCACGCGGTAAAGCGTCTTGGCAGGCTGCCCGCCTTCGGTGTCGACATGCATTTTCTCGCCGCCCGTTCCCGGCTGCTTGGCGAGCGGGGCGTCGATCGTGCCTTCGGAGATATCGGGGACGCCGACCACCAGCGCCCAGTATATCTTCTTGGCGCTGCGCCCGGAAAAGCGCTTCGAATAGAAGGCGGCGCTGCCCGGAGTTCGCGCCACGAGCAGCACGCCGGACGTATCCTTGTCGAGCCGGTGGACGAGGCGCGGGCGCGGCTCGTCTTCCTCCGCATAGGCATCGAGCAGTCCATCGACATGCTTCGTCGTCTTGGTGCCGCCCTGCGTCGCAAGGCCCGGCGGCTTGTTGAGTACCAAAGCGGACTTGGTACGGGTGATGAGCATGGCCTCGGCCTCGGCCTCTTCCTCTGCCGTCAGCTCGCGGCGCTTGCGCGGACCCTTGCCCGATGTGCCTTCGCCGCCCGGCGGCACGCGCAGCACCTGCCCGGCCTCCAGCCGGTCCTCCGGCTTTACCCGACCGCCATCGACGCGAATCTGCCCGGTCCGTGCCCATTTGGAGACCATGCCGAAGCCGATCTGCGGCAGGTGACGCTTGAACCAGCGGTCGAGCCTGATCCCGTCATCGTCGGGTTGCACAGTGAATTGGCGGACTTCCTTGCTCATTTGCGGGTTACCCGAACAGGCGGGTGACGGTCATTCCGAAGATCAGGCCGGTAATGCCGAGCGCTACGGACAGCGACAGATAAATCGCCATCAGCGCCCATTGTCCCCGCTCCATCAGCAGCACCAGTTCGAGGCTGAAGGCGGAAAAGGTGGTGAAGCCGCCCAGCAAGCCGACGCCGAGTAGCAGGCGCGCCTGGTCGCCGCCCTGTCCATGGCGGGCCAGATATCCGGCGAGAACGCCCATCAGCAGGCTGCCGATCGTATTCACGGCCAGCGTTGCCCAAGGGAAGACCATGACGGCCTGGGGGCCGAGCCATAGTGTGATCATGCGGCCAAGCTGGTAGCGCAGCAGGGCGCCGATCCCGCCGCCAAGCGCGACCGAGGCGGATGCGTAAAGTTGTGGTGTAGCGGACATGGCGGTCCCTTAGACGAGTTGGTCTTGCGTGACGAGAGGGCGAATGCGGCAGCGCCCGACCGGGAAATTCTTCCGCAATTGTGACCAATGTTCCAGTCTCGCCGCCGCAACCTTGCCAATTGCTGTGTCGCGCAATCACGCGCTGCAGGAGTTACCGGAATGAAGATGTTCATCGATATTCACGATGCCGCCAATGGCACGCTGCCCACCGGCCTGACCGAGGAGCAGTTCGCTGCGGTTTATGAGCAATATGCCCTGGCCTGCCGTGAGGAAGGCGTCACCAGCCTGCGCGCCCATGCCGGGCTGGGCGAAGGCCGCGTCTTCTGTGTCAGCCTTGCCCCCGATGCCGAGGCCGTGCGCCGCGCGCATGAGCGTGTCGGCCTGACCTATGACAGCATTACCGAGGTGACCGATATCTCCTCCTTCAATATGCTGCTGGGTGCAGAGGCAGCCTAGAGGACGCGGATGACACAAGATACGAATGCGCCCTTGGCCAGCCTGCCGATCTTTCGCGACCTGAACGAGCGGGGGCGCGAATTGCTGGCCAGGCGCATTCGTGTCGCCACGGCCGAGCCGGGGGCGACGCTGCTCAGCCCGGGTGACAGCGTGGCGGGCGTCTATTTCGTCGAGGCGGGCAGCGTGCGTGTGCATTACCTCGATGTCGAAGGGCGCGAGGGAACGCTCTACCGGCTGGCACCGGGAGAGAGCTGCATCCTTTCGCTCAACTGCGTCTTCTCCGAAATGGCCTATCCGGCCTGGGCCAACGCCGAGGACGATGGCTGCAGCCTCCTCGTGCTCGATGGAGCTACGGCGCGAGAGCTGGTGGAAGTGGATCCGGCCTTCCTGCGCGCCCTGTTCGCGCAGGCATCGGACCGGCTGTTCCGCCTGCTCGGTACGCTGGAGCAGGCGATCCGCCTGCCGCTGGAGGCGAGGCTGGCGCAGTTGCTGCTTGACCTCGCCGGGGACTCGGATGAGGTGCGCCTACCGCAGGAACGCCTCGCGAACCATCTTGGAACCTCCCGCGAAGTCGTGTCGCGACTGATGCGCGGTCTTGCCGCTGCCGGTCTGGTGGAAAGCCATTATGGCCGTATCGCCATTGCCGACCGGGCCGGACTGGAGCGCCGTTGCCGCTGAAAGGGGCAAGAAAGCTTGCCTTTGCGGCCAATTTTGCATAGAGGCGCGCCCAGAAAGCCGATCCGGAACGGATTCGGCCCGTATTTCATTGGTATTTACATGGTGCATCCCCGCGCCGATCGCTCGCGGGCTCTGGCCGGTTTGATTTTGGAAGGTGGCTTAGATTTATGCAGATCATCGTTCGCGATAACAATGTCGAGCAGGCCCTGCGCGCGCTCAAGAAGAAGCTGCAGCGTGAGGGGGTGTATCGCGAGATGAAGCTGCGCCGCCACTATGAGAAGCCGAGCGAAAAGCGCGCCCGTGAAAAGGCTGCCGCCGTGCGCCGCGCCCGCAAGCTGGAGCGTAAGCGCGCAGAGCGCGACGGCGCGCGCTGAACATTCGGCGCTAAGGTTGCGCCTTTCAGTACACTAAGCCAAAGGGGCGTGGAGTTCTCCTCCGCGCCCTTTTCATTTCAGGATCATACCTAGGATCAGCCATGGCCGAAGTCACACAAGTCCCGCAGCAGCCCATTGCCAAGGGCTCGCTCATGAAGTTCTGGCTCGGCGTGCTGGTGGGCATTGCGCTTTCCGCCGCAGTGGCTTTCATCACCACCTATGAGCCGGGCGTTTCGGTCGACACGATCACCGCCGGCGAGGGTGACAGCCCGACCGAGGAATCTGTGGTCTTCGTGCGTTATACCGGCAAGCTTGAAGACGGCACGGTCTTCGACCAGTCGCAGGAAGCCAACTGGCCGGTTCCTGGCATCCTGCCCGAAGGTACGCCGCTTCCGCTCGGCAACATGATACCGGGCTTCCGCACCGCCCTGCTGCAGATGCAGCGCGGCGGTTCCTACACAGTCACCATCCCGTCGGCGGAAGGCTATGGCTCCAGCCCGCCTCCCGGATCGCCGATCCCGCCCGATGCGGACCTGATCTTCGACATCCAGCTGATCGACTTCATGACCGAAGAAGAGGCGCAGCAGCGCTATCAGTCGATGATCATGGCGCTCGAAGCGTCCGAGGCTGCTGCTGGCGAGGAAGCTGCCGCCGAATAAAGCTTGTCTTTCGGACAGCTTGAAGCCTTGCCGGCGCGCGCCTAACCTCCGCGATCATGTCGCGGGGAGAGGAGCCTGCCATGGACGAAGCGCCGGAAACTGCGGACTTGCTCGAAGACTGGCCGCTCAGGCCCTGGGTGCTGGGCGGCTTGCTCGCGCTTGCGGGCTTGCTGCTTCACCTCGTTACGGATGATCTTGTCGATGAGGAGCCATGGCGCGCCTCGCTGGCTGCCCTGGTCGGCTTCGGCGGGCTGGGCGCTGCCTTCACCCTGAATCGCAAGCATCCTGTCTCCGCTGCGATCTTCGCTTCCATCATAGGGCTGGTGATGGCGGGTATCGCCTGGCACGTGGTCGCCGCTCAGGCTCACCGGGCCGGTGTTGAATATGCCTTCGCCGCCGGGTGCTTCTTCTCCCTGCTGGCGCTGCCCCTGTTCCAGGCGGGCTTTCACCGGACGCGGTTTGCGACAGATTACAGCCTGACCCATTTCCATGTCTGGGCCGATGCGATCAGCGGCGGAGGGGCGCTGGCCTTTACCGGTCTCAGCTGGATTATGCTGGTCCTGCTCGACCAGCTTTTCGGCCTGGTCGGGATCGACCTGATTGGGGACCTGATGGACGAAGGTTGGTTCGGCTGGATGTGGTCGGGCGCGGCATTCGGCGCGGGGCTGGGCGTCATTCGCAACAACCTCAAGATCGTCGGCACGTTGCAAAGCGTGGTGATGCTCGTCTTCGCCTTGCTTGCGGTGCCGCTGGCCGTGGCGCTGCTGGTCTTCCTGGCGGCCCTGCTGGCCTCGGGCGGGCAGGCACTGTGGAATGCGACCGATTCGGCAACGCCGATCCTGCTCGCCTGCGCGATGGGGAGTTTCATCCTCTTCAACACGATCATTCGCGATTCGGACGAGGCACGCAGCAACAATCGCATCATGCAGATCGCCGCACTGGTGCTGGCAGCGGGCATCCTGCCGCTAGGCATTTTTGCCGCCATCAGCATGGGCATTCGCGTGGACCAATATGGCCTCGCACCGGAGCGGATCTGGGGCCTGATCGCGGTGGCCGTGGCCTGCGCTTATGGGCTTGCTTGCTGGGTAGCACTGCTGCGCGGTCGCAAATCCGGCTGGAGCCTGCGCCTGCGCGAAGCGAACCTGCACCTTGCCGCCGGGGTCTGCCTGCTGGCGTTGGTGCTTGCCCTGCCGCTGTGGGATTTCGGCGCCATGTCCGCGCGCAACCAGCTGTCGCGGCTGGAAACGGGCAAGGTCTCTGTGGCTGATTTCGATTATGCCGCGCTGCGCTGGGATTTCGGCGATGCCGGGCGTGAGGCGCTGGCGGAACTTGCGGCGGGTGAGGGAGAGGTGGCCGAACTGGCCGCGGATGCGCAGGCTCAGGAGGTGCGACCGTTTGATCGCGGAATCGCGCCTGTCGCGGAACGAACTCCGAACCTCCGCGGTGTCCCTGAAGACGAGGAAGCGGAAGATGGATTTGCTGCACTGCTCCGAGCCGAACCATGGCGATGTCGATCGACTTGCCGTGTGCTGGAACTTGAAGCGATGCCTGATGGCCGGCGGCGTTTCGTCCTCGTAGAAGACCTGGATGTTAGCCACTTCGCCCTTGCTGGTGAGGGCGGGCTGGATGCTTTCTATCCGTCCATGGAAGACGGAGCCTTGTCCTTGGCTGCCGATCCGCCACCAGCCGATGCCACGGTCGAGGTGCGACCGATAACCATGCGGCAGGTCTATGTAGACGGCAGGCCTGTAGGCGCTCCGTTCGCAGATGGTGTTCGAGCTGGCGAGGGTTCGCAGGACGATGAGGAAGGCGGTTTCAGCAGCGAGATAGTCCGTCCATCAACCGAATAGCTTGAAGGGGCAACGCGCCAACGCTAACGCTGCGCCCCATGTCCGTAACCCGAGAAGAAGTGGCGAAGATCGCCAGTCTGGCGCGCATCCGCATGGAAGAGGGCGACCTCGATCATCTGGTGCCGGAGTTCAACAATATCCTCGCTTTCGTCGAGCAGCTGGGGGAGGTCGATACCTCCTCGGTCGAGCCGATGACTGCGGTGATCCCGCAGAAGCTGCGCCTGCGCGATGACGTGGTCGATGCCGATCCGCTGACCGGCGGCGGCAAGCGCGACGATATCCTCGCAAATGCGCCCGTGGCCGAACACGGCTTTTTCGGCGTGCCGAAGGTGATCGAATAATGAGC
Organism: uncultured Altererythrobacter sp.; assembly: GCA_913056125.1. Classification (GTDB taxonomy): domain Bacteria; phylum Pseudomonadota; class Alphaproteobacteria; order Sphingomonadales; family Sphingomonadaceae; genus Alteraurantiacibacter. Next base: position 106,588 of record CAJXNC010000007.1, on the reverse strand, counting down.
GACCTTACACAGCTCGGCGTAAAGGCCATTCGCGACGGCGTCACCGGCGGCGAATTCAGCGCCGTGGAAGTGGCTGAGGCGTTCAACACCGCCGTCGCCGCAGCCTCCGAACTCAACGCCTTCATCACCGCCACACCCGACCATGCGCTGGCCGCAGCCGAAAAGGCCGATGCGGATCGTGCGGCGGGCAAAGATCTCGGCCCGCTGGCTGGCGTGCCGATCGGCATGAAGGACCTCTTCGCCACGCGCGGCGTGCAAACCAGCGCGGCGAGCCATATCCTCGAAGGCTTCAAGCCCGAATATGAAAGCACCGTCAGCCAAAAGCTGTGGGATGCCGGTGCAGGCATGCTGGGCAAGCTCAACCTTGACCAGTTCGCCATGGGCTCCTCGAACGAGAGCTCCTATTTCGGCGAAGTCGCCAATCCTTGGAAGGCCAGTGACGGCAGTAATGCCAAGCTGACGCCGGGTGGAAGCTCAGGCGGTTCCTCTGCAGCCGTGGCCGCGCGCCTGTGTCCGGCTGCGACGGGTACCGATACGGGCGGTTCGATCCGCCAGCCTGCTGCGCTGACCGGAACGACCGGCATCAAGCCGACCTATGGCCGTTGTTCGCGCTGGGGCATCGTCGCCTTCGCCAGCAGCCTCGACCAAGCCGGGCCGATGGCTCGCAGCGTCGAGGATTGCGCCATCATGCTCGAGGCCATGGCCGGTTTCGATGCCAAGGATTCGACCAGCCTGCAGATGGACGTGCCGGCATGGAGCGCAGAGCTTTCGGGCGATCTGTCGGGCAAGAAGGTCGGCATCCCGAAGGAATACCGGATGGACGGCACCGATGCCGAGATCCTCAAGGCATGGGATGATGGCATTGCCTGGCTCAAGGATGCCGGCGCTGAAGTGGTCGATATCAGCCTGCCGCACACGAAATACGCGCTGCCGGCCTATTACATCGTCGCCCCGGCCGAGGCTTCCTCCAACCTCGCGCGTTATGATGGCGTGCGTTACGGCCTGCGCGATATCGAGGATGGGGCGGGCCTGCAGGACATGTATGCCACCACCCGCGCGCATGGCTTCGGGGACGAGGTCAAGCGCCGCATATTGATCGGCACCTATGTGCTCAGCGCCGGTTTCTACGATGCCTATTACACGCAGGCGATGAAGGTGCGCACACTGGTGCAGCGCGATTTCGAGAATGCGTGGGCAGAATGCGATGTCGTGCTGGCGCCGACCACGCCGACTGCGGCCTTCGCTCTGGGCGAGAAGCTGGACGATCCGCTCGCGCTCTATTTGTCGGACATATTCACCGTGCCTGCATCGCTTGCCGGGCTCCCGGCCATGAGCGTTCCTGCCGGACTGAATTCCAAGGGATTGCCGCTCGGCTTGCAGCTGATCGGCAAGGCCTTCGACGAGCAGGGCGTGCTCAATGCCGGTCTCGCCATCGAGCAGCGCGCCGAGTTCACCGCACAGCCGGAGAGGTGGTGGTAAGCCCAGCGCTTGCCACCCGGGGAATAGCCATGTCTACCAGGAGCCCGCTTCGCCGCCGCCGCCAGCTTCGCCTGGCGGCGCGCCTTGCGCGTGCGGGCAGCCCGCTGGCTGCGGTGAAATGGCTTTCCGCATCCTTGCGCGGCAGCATGGAACCGATGGACCTCAGCCTCGGCGGCAAGCAGGTCCAGATCCGTCCCGCCACCGCCGACCTCGACGAGGCTTTGCGCGGTTCGCAGGTCTCGCGGCGCAAGTTCAAATATTCCTTCGAGAAGGGCCGCGCCGACAAGGTGCGTAGCGAAGACGGTGCCCTTGCCGCATGGCGCTATCTCTGGGCGGGATTCACCGGGCAGGAAATGGTGCAGGTCACAATTCGGGGCGTGCAGGTGCATATCCGTCCGCTGACGACCGATATCGATGTCGTGCTCGACTCGCTGGGCGGCGAGTTTGACGAGCTGATAGACAAGGTCCCTGCAGCGAGGCACGGCCTGATCGTGGATGCGGGCGGCTATATCGGCACGGCGGCGATCGTGTTTGCGCGCGCCTTTCCCGATGCGACGGTGGTGACGCTGGAGCCGAGCGCGGAGAACTTCGCGCTGCTGCAAAAGAATGTCGCGCCCTATGCCAATATCAAGCCGCTCAATGCCGCGCTCAGTTCGGAAAGCGGGACCATGCAGTTCTTCGATCGCGGGACCGGCCATTGGGGCCTGACCCTGGTCGGCGATGCGCAGGACAACGCGACCCGCGCCGTGGGTGAGACCGAGGTGGTCACCGTCACGGACATATTGCAGCGTTTCGGCAAGGACGGGATCGACATCATCAAGATCGATATCGAGGGCGGCGAACATGCGCTGTTCTCTGCCAATATTGAATGGGTGGAGAAGACCGAGGCGATCTGCATCGAATTGCACGATCGCATCGTTCCCGGCTGCACCGAGGCCTATGAAAGGGTTGCCGCCGGGAGGCAGAATTCCAAACTCGAGGGCGAGAAGTTTTTCTCTATTCGCGAACAGGTAGGTAAGTGAGGGGGCACGATGAGCACTGAAGCAAACACAGATGAGCTGTCCGCCTTCGTTTCGAGCACCTTGCGGGCGATCGCGCAGGGTATTGAGGATGCACAAGATACCAAGATTGGATCTGCGCACGAATCAGGTGAATCGGGATATACGGCGCCCAAGGAGATCGAGTTCGACATCGCCGTATCCGCTAAGAAATCCGGAACCGTAGACGGTGGATTGAAAGTGGCCGTTTTTGGCATTGGAGCGAATGCGGGCGGAAGCGAGGAAAGCGAAAGCTCGACAGTCAGCCGCATCCGCTTCAAGATTCCAACCAAGTTTAAGAGCACCAGAAATGTCACCGTGGATGATGGTGATAATTGGAAGACTACATGAGCAATTATCGTATCCAGGGCGCCACCGGCGAATGGGAGATCGTTGTCGGTCTCGAAGTCCATGCGCAGGTCACCAGCAAGGCCAAGCTGTTCTCCAGTGCCTCCACCGAATTCGGGGCCGAGCCCAATGCGCAGGTCAGTCTGATCGATGCCGCCATGCCCGGCATGCTGCCCGTGCCCAATGTCGAATGTATCCGCCAGGCGGTGCGCACCGGCATGGCGATCGAGGCCGAAATCAACAAGTGGTCGCGCTTCGACCGCAAGAACTACTTCTATGCCGATCTGCCGCAGGGGTACCAGATTTCGCAGCTTTATCATCCACTTGTGGGTGAGGGCGCGCTGACTATCGAGGCGGACGAGAAGGCCGGTATCCCCGAGGACAAGGTGATCGGGATCGAGCGCATCCATGTCGAGCAGGATGCCGGCAAGCTGATGCACGATCAGCATCCGACCATGTCCTATGTGGACCTCAACCGCACGGGCGTTGCGCTGATGGAGATCGTCTCCCGCCCGCACATGACCTCTCCGGCAGAGGCAGGCGCCTATATCCGCAAGCTGCGTTCGATCCTGCGCTATGTCGGATCGTGCGACGGGAACATGGAAGAAGGTTCCATGCGTGCGGACGTCAATGTGTCCGTCCGCAAGGTCGGCGATACCGAACTGGGTACCCGCACAGAGACCAAGAACGTCAATTCGGTGCGTTTCGTCATGCAGGCGATCGAACATGAGGCGCAGCGCCAGGTCGATGTGCTGGAGGATGGCGGCACAATCGTGCAGGAAACGCGCCTGTTCGATCCGGGCACCGGCACCACGCGAAGCATGCGGTCCAAGGAAGATGCGCATGATTATCGCTACTTCCCCGATCCGGACCTGCTGCCGCTCGAACTGGACGATGCCTTCCTCGAGGAATGCCGCGCCAGCCTGCCCGAATTGCCCGACGCAAAGCGCGCGCGCTATACGGGCGATCTGGGTCTCAGCGAGTACAATGCCCGCGAACTGACTGCCGAGGTCGAGACCTTTGCCCGTTTCGAGACGTTGCTGGCTGCCACCGCTGCTGGGATCGGCAAGCCGGAAAAGGACGTTGCCACGCAGGTCGCCAACTGGTCGCTTTCGGTCGCGCCGGGCGTGATCAAGGCGCTGGGCGAGGAGGGTGATATCACCCATGCCACGGCCGAGCGGCAGGCGGCGATCCTCGACATGCAGGCCAAGGGAGAGATCTCCGGCGGCCAGGCCAAGGAAATCTTCGAGATCGTGCTAAAGACCGGGCGCGAGCCGGGCGAGATTGCCGATAGCGAAGGCCTCAAGCAGGTTTCCGATACCGGCGCGATCGAGGAAGCGATCGACACGATCATCGCCAACAATGAAGACAAGGTCGCCGAATATCGCGGCGGCAAGGACAAGCTGTTCGGTTTCTTTGTCGGCCAGACTATGAAGGCAATGCAGGGCAAGGCCAATCCGGCAGTGGTGAACCAGATCCTCAAGGACAAGCTCGGCTGAGCGTTGGACGAAGTCGCGATCATGCAAGGGAGATGCCGGGATGGCCGAAGCGAATAGTGGTCTGACGGCCACGCTGGACCGGGTCGATGCCGACCTGGACAGCAGCCTTGAGCGCCTGTTCGCCCTGCTTCGCGTGCCCTCCATCTCCACCGATCCCGCCTTTGCCGACGACTGCGCACGGGCCGCAGACCTGTTGGTCGACGAATTGGCGGAGCTGGGTTTTTCGGCCCGGTCGGAGCAGACCCCGGGCCATCCCATCGTCATTGCGCAGATTGACGGACCGGGGCCGCACGTCATCTTCTACGGCCATTACGACGTGCAGCCGCCCGATCCGCTTGACCAGTGGCGTCATGGGCCGTTCGAACCGGTGATCGAGGAGCGCGCCGATGGGGCGCGGCAGATCGTGGCGCGCGGCGTGGCCGACAATAAGGGCCAGATGCGCACATTCCTTGAGGCCTGCCGGGCGTGGAAGGCGGTGCATGGATCGCTTCCCTGCCGCATGACGCTGGTCCTGGAAGGCGAGGAGGAATCCGGATCGCAAAGCCTTGCCCCATTCCTGCAAGACCATGCGGAGGAGCTCTCTGCCGATTTCGCCCTCATCTGCGATACGATGGGCTGGGATAGCGATACGCCGGGCATTACCATTGGCCTTCGCGGTGGCGTTTTTGGCGAGCTGACTTTGCAGGGCCCATCGTGCGACCTGCATTCGGGCCTTTACGGTGGCGCCGCGCGCAATCCCATCCAGGTTTTGGCAGGCATTATCCACGGCATGCGGGATTCGACCGGCCGGGTGACCTTGCCCGGGTTTTACGAGGGTGTTCCCGAGATCACCCACGAAGTGCGCCAATCGTGGGAAGCGCTAGGTTTCGATGCGGGACGCTATCTGGGAGATGTGGGTCTGTCGGTCCCCGCCGGCGAGTCCGGCTACTCCGTCCTCGAACAGATCTGGGCGAGGCCCACTTTCGATGTCAACGGCATTGTCGGCGGCTATACTGGCGTTGGCACGAAGTCGATCGTCCCGGCGGAGGCGAGCGCAAAGGTTAGCTTCCGGCTCGTGGGCACGCAGGACCCAGATGCCATCTGGGACAGCTTTGCCGCCTATGTTGAGGCAAGCCTGCCGGCCGATTGCACCGCAAGTCTAACCAAGTACGAACCCACCGCTCCAGCCTTTAACATGGCCGGTGACAGCGGAGCGATTGCTTCGGTCCGTGAGTCGCTCGATGAAGAATGGGGGCAGTCGGCGCTGCTCGGCTGCGGTGGAGGAATTCCGGTCGTGAACACATTTCGGGAAGTGCTCGGTCTCGATTCCATTATGGTTGGCTTCGCGCTCGACGATGACCGCATCCATTCTCCCAACGAGAAATACGATCTCAAGTGTTTTCACAAGGGAACGCGATCCTGGGTGCGCATCCTGGCGGCATTGTCTGAAAAGGACTGACGCGCAGCGCCAATACCCGGCCATGACTTCCATCGTCCTCGTCCATCCCGAGATTCCCGGCAATACCGGTGCGGTGGGGCGCACCTGCGTGGCGCTCGATATGGAGCTGGTGCTGATCCACCCGCTCGGCTTCGAGATATCGGACAAGAAACTGAAGCGGTCGGGGCTCGATTACTGGCAGCATATCCGCCTGGTGGAGTTCCGCAGCTGGCATGCTTTTTTGGAGGAACGCGCACCGCGCGCGGACCAGCTCTTCCTGTTCGAGGAGTTCGGCGCCAAGAACTTCTACGAGCCGGAATACCCGGAAGATGCCTATCTCGTCTTCGGACGAGAGACCAAGGGCCTGCCGCAAGCGATTATCGAACAGCATGCGGACAGGCTGTTCAAGCTGCCGATGCGCAGCGACAAGGTCCGCTCGCTCAACCTCGCCAATACGGTGGCCGCTGCCGCCTACCAGGCGGTGAAGGGGCAGTTTACAGGCTGACCTCGCGCCACTCGCCCGGTGGCAGGCCGTCCAGCGACCAGTCGCCAATGCTCCAGCGCACCAGCCGCAAAGTGGGATAGCCGACCGCCGCGGTCATGCGCCGCACCTGCCGGTTGCGGCCCTCGCTGATGGTGAGCTGCAGCCAGCTGTCCGGCACGCTCTTGCGATACCGCACGGGCGGATCGCGCGGCCACAATTGCGGTTCCTCAATCGCTTCGACCTTGGCCGGCCGCGTTGGCCCGTCCTTGAGCGTCACGCCTTTGCGCAGCGCATCGAGAGCCTCCTCGTCCGGAATGCCCTCGACCTGCACGAGATATGTCTTGGGCAGCTTGAACTTCGGATCGGCAATGCGCGCCTGCAGCCTGCCGTCATCGGTCAGCAGCAGCAGGCCCTCGCTGTCGCGGTCGAGCCTTCCTGCCGGATAGACGCCGGGCACGTCGATGAAGCGCGACAATGTGGGGCGCTCGGTCGGCGACTTCGCATCGGTGAATTGCGAAAGGACGCCGAAGGGCTTGTTGAAGGCGATCAGGCGCGACATGGCGCCTTCCGCCTAGCCGTTAAAGCGTCTCCGCGTCGATATATTCCACGTCGATTCCGAGCGGGGCCAGCTGCGCGTCGATCACCGAACGGTCACCGACCACCACGATCACCATGTCGTCGCCCTTGATATATTCAGCGGCGGCAGCATCGATCGCTGCAGCATCAATGCTGCGATAGATATCGGGCAGGCGCTCCTGGTAATCGTCGGGGCGACTATATTGCGCATTGCCAAGCAGCGCGCCGAGCAACTGTCCATTGGTCTCGAAGCGGTTGGGCAGTCCGCGGATATTGCCGTCGGTCACACGCTGGTACTCGACCTCGTCGACCGGCCGCGTTTCCGGGAAGGCGGCTATCTGGTCGAGAATTACGCGGATCGAATCCCCGGTCCGGTCTGACTGGACGGCCGTGCTGGCGACAAGCGCACGTTGTCCGGTTCGGCCGGTCACGCTTGTGCTGATACCGTAGGTCCAGCCGCGTGTTTCGCGCAGATCGTTGTTGAGGCGTGACAGGAATCCGCCGCCCATCACCTCATTCGCCAATTCGAGCGGCTCCATGCCCTGGTCCATACCGGTAATGGGAAGAAGCCGGCCCATGAGGAGAACCGATTGCGGCGAGTTGGGCCGGTCGATTACGACCAGGCGCTGCCTGCCTTGCGGCACGCTCTGGTCCAGGTCCTTGGAGGGCGCTGCATTTGCCGGAAGTTGCCAAGCGCCGAAGGCATTTTCGAGCTGGGGCAGCAAGTCTTCCATGGTGATATCGCCGACCACGGTGAAGCTGGCGAGGTCGGGACGGAACCAGGTGTCATGAGCAGCGCGCATATCCGCCGGGGTCAGCGTCTGGATCACCTCCTCGCTGCCAATGGTCGATGCCAGCGCATAAGGATGCGAATTGCCATAAAGCAGCGGACCAATGGCGCGCGAGGCGAGATCGCCGGGCGAGGTGCGTTCTTCCTCGATCTGCGCGAGGCGCTGCGCCTGCACTCGGGAGAAGGCGTCCTCGTCAAAGCTCGGATTAAGCACCACGTCGGCCATCAGGCCCAGCGATTGGGGCAAGTTGCTGGTCAGAGAGGTCAGGTAGACGCGGCTGGCATCGATCCCCGCTGCGGCACTCAGATCGGCACCCAGTTCCTCCTGCTCGATCACGATGTCGAGCGTGTCGCGACTGGTGGTGCCTTCGGTCAGCATGTCGACCATCATTTCCTGCAGGCCTGCTTCGGAAGTTCCGTCCGCCGCCGATCCCGCATCCACCGTCAGCGCGATTGTGACCATCGGTACGGTCTCGCGTGTGACCAATGTCACGTCGATCCCGTTGGACAGGCTGGCGCGCTGCGCATCCGGGAAAGTGAGTGCGGGCACATCCTCGACCGCGGGGTAATCGCGCGGTGCACCCGTGCGTTCAGCGGTCACGCCACCACCTTGGTCGGGAGCTGGCGGAGGATTGATCGCCTCGTCGCCCCAACCGCCCATCAATGCACCGTCAAGCGTGCGCTCGCCCGGCACGATCACCAATGTGTATGGCGGGCGCGACAGCCAGCGCTGCATGGCCTGCTGGATCTCTGCGGGGGTGAGCGTGGCGATGCGTTCCAGCTCGGCTTTGTAATGCTCCGGATTGCCAGTGTAGAGCAGCCCCTCGGCCAGGATCAAACCCTTGCCGTCAAAGCCGCCAACGCGTTCCAGACTGCCAAGCTGGCCGGCGATAAACTGCGTGGCGGCACGCTTGACCTCGGCCTCGCTGGGCCCCTCATTGATGAGGCGCGCGATCTCTGCATCGAATTCGGCTTCGGCTGCTTCCCGGTCCGCACCCGGCGCCAGGTCGAACTCCGCTGAAATGAAGCTCAGCTGTTCGAAGCTCTGGGCGCTGGCGGATACACGCGTCGCGTTCTCGCTGCCATAGACCATGGAGTTATCGAGACGGGAGGAGAACAGCCCGCCCAGAATGTGCATGCCTACCTGCAGCGGCACGAGATCGGGATCTTCCATACCCGGGCCGCTCCAGTGGCGCGTCACGCGAGTCTGACTGACCTGGTCGGCAATCTCCTCATAAATCGGCTCCGCGAGAGTGACCGGGCCGGCTTCGAGGGTGACCACTTCGGGGCCGCGCGGAATATCGCCATACCAGCGCTCGACCTTTTCACGCGCGGTTTCGACATCCACATCGCCGGCCAGTGCGAGCACGACATTGTTAGGGGCGTAATTGTCCGTGAACCAGTCGCGCACGTCTTGCAGTGAAGCGGCCTCAAGGTCAGCCATCGAACCGATGGTGGAATGGCGATAGGGATGGCCAATGGGAAACAGGCGGTCGCCGATGAGATAGTCGACCAGGCCATAGGGCTGGTTGTCGCCCTGTCGCTTCTCGTTCTGGACAACGGCGCGCTGATTATCGAGCCGCTCCTGCGTGACGCCGCCGAGCAGGTAACCCATGCGGTCGCTTTCCATCATAAGTGCCAGGTCGAGCGCGCCCGATGGCAAGGTCTCGACATAGTTGGTGCGGTCGTACCAGGTCGAGCCATTGGTGGTGGTAGACCCTGCCGCCTCGAGCGGAATGTCGAAATTGGCAACATTCTCGCTTCCGGCGAACATCAGATGCTCGAACAAATGGGCAAATCCGGTCCGACCGCGCGGCTCATGCTTGGAGCCGACGCGGTAATAGGTTGTGACGCCGACGATGGGTGCCTTGCGGTCGGTATGGACGATCACGGTCAAACCATTGTCGAGCGTGAACGTCTCGTAGGGAATGTCGATCTGCGCGACGAGGTCCTGCAGGCTCTCGCCCGGAGCGGCAGTCTCGACTGGCGGAGCCGCGGCCATGGGCGGTGCGCTGTCGACTGTGGTGCAGCCGGCAAGCAGAATTGCGGGGAGGGCGGTGGTCAGCAGGTGAAGCGGTTTCATCTGTATCCACTAGCATTTCGGGGCAGGAAGCAAAGCGCGGATTCCACGGAATTGCATCCACGGCGGACAAACGACTTTGCGCAGGGTCATTTTCTTGCCTGCCGGGGCTTGCAACTATGGCAGAATGACCGATTTATATGGACAACACACCCTTTTCGACCGAAGGGTCTTGTGTTGTAAAAATGCAACACTATCTGGGATGGGTAACCGAATGAGGGACCTTGGATGAACCTGGAAAAATTTACCGATCGCGCACGCGGCTTCCTGCAGAGCGCGCAGACCGTTGCCATCCGCATGAGCCACCAGCGGATCAGCCCCGAGCATTTGCTCAAGGCGCTGCTTGAGGATGAAGAAGGGATGGCTGCCGGCCTGATCCAGCGCGCCGGCGGCGATCCGCGCTTTGCGGTGGACTCCGTCGATGAGGCGCTTTCGAAGATTCCCGCCGTATCCGGATCGGGCGCCCAGGCAACGCCGGGCCTCGACAACGATGCCGTACGCGTGCTCGACCAGGCCGAACAGATCGCGGAGAAGGCGGGGGACAGCTTTGTCACTGTCGAACGCCTGCTGCTTGCGCTTGTGCTCGCCAAGACCACCAAGGCGGGTAAGGCGCTTGAAGCAGCCAATGTGAAGGCGGAAGCGCTGAACGAGGCGATCAACGAGCTGCGCAAGGGCAAGACGGCCGACAGTGCCAACGCCGAAGCCAGCTATGACGCAATGAAGAAATATGCCCGCGACCTGACCCAGGCCGCGAAGGACGGAAAGCTCGACCCGGTCATTGGCCGCGACGAGGAAATCCGCCGAACCGTGCAGATTCTCGCCCGCCGGACCAAGAACAATCCCGTCCTGATCGGCGAGCCCGGAACCGGCAAGACCGCCATTGCCGAGGGCCTTGCCCTGCGCATTGCCAATGGCGACGTGCCTGACAGCCTCAAGGACCGCACGCTGATGAGCCTCGACCTTGGTTCGATGATCGCGGGCGCGAAATATCGCGGCGAGTTCGAGGAGCGGCTCAAGAGCGTGCTCGACGAGGTGAAGGGCGCCGAGGGCGAGATCATCCTGTTCATCGACGAGATGCACACGCTTATCGGTGCTGGCGCCTCGGAAGGCAGCATGGATGCCGGCAACCTCCTCAAGCCTGCACTCGCACGCGGCGAGCTGCACTGTATCGGTGCAACCACGCTCGACGAGTACCAGAAATATGTCGAGAAGGACGCGGCCCTGCAGCGTCGATTCCAGCCAGTCTTCGTCGATGAGCCGAGCGTGGAGGACACCATCTCCATCCTGCGCGGTATCAAGGAGAAGTACGAACTGCATCACGGCGTGCGCATTACCGATGGCGCGATTGTCGCCGCGGCGCAGCTGTCCGAACGCTACATTTCCGACCGTTTCCTGCCCGACAAGGCAATCGACCTGATGGACGAGGCCGCCAGCCGCATCCGCATGGAAGTGGAATCGAAGCCCGAGGAAATCGAAGGCCTCGACCGGCGCATCATCCAGCTCAAGATCGAGGAGCAGGCGCTCGCCAAGGAGACCGACCAGGCCTCCAAGGATCGCCTCCAAGCGCTCAAGGAAGAACTGGCCAATCTCGAGCAGCAAAGCTCCGAACTGACCACGCGCTGGCAGAATGAGCGCGACAAGATCCATGCCGAGGCGCGGATCAAGGAAGACCTCGACCAGGCGCGGATCGAACTCGAACAGGCACAACGTTCTGGCGATCTCGCAAAGGCTGGCGAGCTCCAATATGGCCGCATCCCGCAGCTCGAAAAGGCGCTCGCCGAAGCTGGTGCCACGACCGAGAACGCCCTGCTCAAGGAAGAAGTGACCGAAGACGACATTGCCAATGTCGTTGCTCGCTGGACCGGCATTCCCATGGAGCGAATGCTCGAAGGCGAACGCGAAAAGCTCCTCAAGATGGAGGAAGTGCTCGGCAAACGCGTGATCGGTCAGGAAGATGCCGTGGTCGCCGTGTCCAAGGCCGTGCGCCGCGCTCGTGCCGGGCTGCAGGATCCGAACCGCCCGCTCGGTTCATTCCTGTTCCTCGGCCCCACCGGCGTGGGCAAGACCGAACTGACCAAGGCGCTCGCCTCTTTCCTGTTCGACGATGATAACGCCATGGTCCGCATCGACATGTCTGAATTCATGGAGAAGCACGCGGTCGCCCGCCTGATCGGCGCACCTCCGGGCTATGTCGGCTATGACGAAGGCGGGGTTCTCACCGAAGCGGTCCGCCGCCGGCCCTACCAGGTGGTGTTGTTCGACGAAGTCGAGAAAGCCCATGCCGATGTCTTCAACGTTCTGCTGCAGGTGCTCGACGATGGGCGCCTGACCGATGGACAGGGCAGGGTGGTCGACTTCTCGAATACGCTGATCATCCTCACCAGCAATCTCGGCAGCCAGTACCTGTCAAACCTCGGCGACGACCAGAAGGTGGCCGATGTCGAACCGCAGGTCATGGAAGCGGTGCGGGCGCATTTCCGCCCCGAATTCCTCAACCGCCTCGATGAGATCATCTTGTTCCACCGCTTGTCGATGGAGCACATGGCACCGATCGTGAAGATCCAGGTAGCCCGCGTGCAGAAGCTGCTCAAGGACCGCAAGATCGTGCTCGACCTCACCGAAGGTGCGCTGCACTGGCTCGGTCGGGTGGGTTACGACCCGGTCTATGGTGCAAGGCCGCTGAAGCGGGCGGTGCAGAAGTACCTGCAGGACCCGCTGGCCGAGATGATCCTTGCCGGCGAAGTGCCCGATGGCTCTACGGTGAAAATCGACGAAGGGGATGGCGCGCTCAGCATGAGCGTAGCCTGACCCCGCAAGTCCTTGAACTTCAGGCTGAGGCGAGTTCGCCCAGCTTGGCTTCCAGGTCGCCCAGCCACTGGCGATAGGGTTCGGCAGCACCGAAACCCTTCTTGTTGAGCGGTTCGCGAACCTGCTCCGAACTGGCCGTGGCGACCGGGGCCGTGGACTTATGAAATTCACGGCAGGCATCTTCGAATTCGAGCCCGATATGGTCGAACAGGCGCGTCATCTCGCCGTCGAAATCCTCCACCAGGTTTTCGTAGCGCAGGAAGTGAATTCGTTCGGGCGCCCTCTCACGGATCGTGTCGCACATGCGGACATAGTCGCGATAAAATTGTGCCAGTGCCTTTTGGTCGCTGGCAGCGGGATGCCCGCGGGAAAACAGCGTCTTCTGGTTCGACCAGCAGCAATCCATGGCGTTGCGCCGGATATCGATGACGATCGCGCTGGGCAGCATGCGCAGGATCAGCGGCAAATGCTTCCAGTTCATGTGCAGTTTGTCGATGAAATGGCTTCCGGTCGTGCGCATTCTCTCGCTGGCCCGGTCCAGATAGGTAGAGCGAAACTCGGCCAGCTGCTCCGGTGAAATTCCGGCGATCGACTTGTCGATCGGCGCTTCTTCGCGGCCAAGGCGCTTCACCATGTGCGGTACAAGGGGCAGTTCGCCCATGCCTTCGATCTGCGAATGCTGGCCCAATGCTCTTTCGAGCAGCGTCGATCCCGCTCGTGGCATGCCAAGAATGAAGATCGGCGTCTTCTCGTTTTCCGGGGCGCTGGTCCTGGCCGGAATGGCGCTTGCAGGCAGGCGCTCGAGATGCGCGGTGGTCTTCTGTGTCAACTCAAGGGGATCGTAGGGTTGGGCCGCGTGCCGCAGGGCATTGCCGGCTGCAAAATACTCATACGCCTCTGCATATCTCCCCTGCTTGTCGAGATAGACGGCGATCGCAAAATTGAGATTGCCGGCCGATTCCGATTCCGCGTCACCGCGGGCAAGGGCAGCTTTCATTTCGGCCAAGTCTTCGTCGGTCAGCATCGCTGCATCGATCGAAGCAAGATGCCACCAGGCGTGGCCGTGATCGGGATTGACCTCCAGCGCGCGACGGAATGCCTCTCTGGCCTCGTCCTTTCTGCCATTGAAGCGAAGCACTTCGCCAAAGCCGACCCAGTTTTGCGCCTCTTTGGGCTCAAGGCGGACAATCGTTCTGCCGAGTTCAACGGCGGCTTCGTAATCCTGAAGATCGGACAATACCCTGGACAACAGCTTGAGGGCGGTCAGGTCATCCGGTTGCTGCTGCAGGAATTTCTCGATCAAGCTGCGCAATTCCACGTGCCGGTCGAGTCCCAGCAGCATGCGCATATGGAGGGATTCAGCGGGACGGAAATTCGGGGCGCGCGACAGGACCTTTTCCAACAGAGGCTCGGCAATGTCGGGCATGCCCTCCGAAATTGCGATCTCGGCGAGAAACGTCATGGCAACGAGGTCCTCGGGTACGGCGCGCCGCCGCATCTCGATCAACTTGGTCGCCTGCGCGAATTCCCGATTTCCCAAGAGGTCACCAATACGTCGCAATTCAGGGTCCGCGCCGCTTAGCTTGAGCGCCGCGGCTTCGGCATTGCGCGCATTGGCTCCCTCGCCAAGAACGCGATGCGCGCTCGAAGCAAGGTATAGGGCGGGCACATTGGCACGGTCACGGCGCAGGATCGCTTGTGCCTGGGCCAGCGCCATGCGTGGATCCTTCTGTAGCAGCATGCGACCGTTGCGGATCGCTTCGCCTACCGAACCTTCGACGCGCTCGGGCGTCACCTCACCTTGATTGGAAGCCATTTTCCTCAGTGTCCTTCATAACCCAAGAGGGCGCGCAGGCCGGGGCAGGCGAGATCGACCATCTGCATTTGAATGTCGTTGATCCTCTCCGGCAGCTCCATGCCGCCGATAGAGAGGTTCTCGCGTGCGGTGCCGCTATTCTTGCGATCGGCGCCAATGCGCACGCGCTCCTGCCAGTCATCGGGCAGGGCAATGCCGCAGGCGTCCAGCAGGCTGGAGAAATAGTCGCGCGAACCATCGAGATCGCGCAAAGCGGCGACGAGCTCCTCATAGCGCATGATGTATGCGTCAGTGCCCAGCCAGGCTGCAGCGTTGAAAGTGTAAATCTCGCGCAGCCCAGGGAGCTTGCGATGGATGCCGTAGATATTCATCGAAATGAACTGGTCTGCGGTGATCGGTGCGGTCTTCAGGAAGTCGAGCGGCCCCGAAAATTCATCCGATAGCAGGAAGCGAGCGCGGGCCAGTACCCAGTCATAGGGATCGCGCACCAGTAGGATCTTGCGGCACTTGGCCGTGGCGATCACCGATTCATCGGAGAACAGCAAATGGCCCCAGCTCATCTTGGGCGGATTGTCGTCAAATGCCCTCATGTGCCGCGGGAGCGTGGCATGCTGGATGAAATCGTCGGGGTAGGTCTGCTCCACCGGAACGAACATGCGCATGATATTGCGCAGCAAGTGACTGCCCGATTTGGGAACCGAATTGAGGAAGATCGACTGCTCCAGCCGCGCCTGGGCGAATTCCTTGCTGCGCGCGTCGATGGTGTCGGGCTTGAGATGGATATTCTGCATGATGGACGAGGATAGAGCCTGATCCTGTAGGGACAAGCAGGGGGCAAGAAAAAGGGCGACGCCGTTGCCGGCGCCGCCCCTTCTATTCGTCTGGACTGACTTAGAAAGTAGCCCGTGCCGAAAGGAATGCGCGACGACCGAGGAGGTCGTACTGCGAAACGAACGGCGTGGTGCTGAAACCGGTCACCAGGCCCGAAACTTCAGGCGGCTTGGTGTTGAACAGGTTCGAGATACCGGCCGTCAGTTCGAAGTTGTCGGCAATGCCCTGGGTCACGGAGATGTTGTGATACCAGGTCGCTTCGGTGAACGGAGCGACACAGTAGTCACCGCCATAGGTCTCGCGGAACTCGGGGGTCACGTTACAAAGCGTACCGAAGTCGTCGATGTAATCGCCCGAACTGTCCGCCTTGCCGATGAAGGTGATGCCGTAGAAGAACGACGTGTCGTCATCGAGATCCCAGACGACGTTGGCATCAGCGGTGAACTTCGGATCACCGACATCGCCATTGTAGTCTTCGAAATCACCCAGGACGAGGACGGTGTCCTTGGTCTGGTAGGTCGCCTGGCCGAGGAAAGACAGGTTACCCAGCTTTCCGAGGTCCTGGTTGATGCGCAGCGTGAAGTCGAAACCCTGGTTGCGCTGTTCGGCGATGTTGATGAAGGTCCGCTGCACGCTCGAAACGTTGAGCGCATTACCGTCTTGGCCACGCTCGAAGAGCGAGCAGAACGGGTTGTCAGCGAAGGCCAGATCCGAGTCGTAGCAGCCGAGCAGGATCGTACGCGGCGTCAGGCGGGAAATCTCGCCCTCAACCGTGATGTCGAAGAAGTCGACGGTCAGGTCGATATCCGTGTTCGGGAAGATCCGCGGGGTCAGGATAATCGATGCCGTCCACGCTTCTGACGTTTCCGGATCGAGGACGCCGAGACCACCCGAGGTGAAGATCGAAGCCTGGATACCCCCACCGGTCAGCTCGTTCGGGCCGATACCTTCGGCGAGCGTCGCGATCTGTGCCGGTGTTGCATCTGCCGGAGCGAAGAAGGACTGGTCTGCCGCACAGTTGGCACGGGTCCGGTCGTTCAGGCCGTTCGTCGGATCGCCATAACGGACGCAGGGGTCGATCGTGCTCTGGCGAGCGCCGCTGACCTGTCCGGCAAGGAACTGCTCGAACAGAGCCGGTGCACGGTAGGACGTACCGTGGGTACCGCGGAAGCGGAGCCAGTCGGTGACCGTCCAGTTGGCAGCGATCTTGTAGGTCCAGTTACCGTTGCTGGTATCCGACGTACCGTCCGGAGCGACGGCTTCCACGTTCGTCACGCGGGCGGCGCCCGAGATTTCGAAGTCCTGGATGAACGGAATGTCGGCAAGGACCGGGATCACGACTTCGGCGAAAGCTTCCTTCGTCGTCGTCTTACCTTCGGTAATTTGCGACGAGAAGTTGTTGGCAAAGCCATTGTCGAAGTGATCGTCCGGATTGTCGGGGTCGCCACCCGGCAGCAGGGCGTAGGTGATGTGACCCGGCGTATCGTTGATCTTGTCTTCACGATAGACGGCACCGATTGCGAAGCCGAGCGGGCCGGCCGGCAGATCGAATGCTTCACCCGCGATGGAGGCTTCCACGAACTGCTGGGTGTAGACCGTGTTGCCGACCTCGGTATCGACCAAATAGTCGATCTCTTCCGGCGTCAGGAAACCAGCCATGAAGGCAGGATCGGTCCAGTTGATCTGGACGCAGGGACGACCGCTGGCGAAGGTGAATTCGCCGGCACAGGGAGCACCGTAACCGCGATCGGTCTGCTGTATGATCGATTCAAGCAGGACCTGCTGCAGTTGGTACTCGCCGTCCGAACGGCTGTACTGACCATGGATGTCGAAGCCGATCTTGTCGGTGATATCGCCGGTGAAACCAGCGACGGCACGGAGGTAATCGACGGTGATTTCCTGGTCGTACTGGTCGATGATGCCGGTCGGGCTGACGTAGGCACCGCGATAGTTGTATTCGATATCGTCCGTGAACGGATTGTCGAAATCGGTGAAGTAGCCACCCGGTTCGCCACCAGGCGTCGACCAACCCTGGAAGGGGTTTTCCGGATCGGCCAGGCCCCACTGGTCGGTGTAACCGAAGTTGTAGATCTGCGTGTAGGTATCGACCTTGGTCACACGGCGGTTGAACAGGCCCTCGACGTAGAATTCGATACTGTCGGTGAGCTCGTAATCGAATTCGCCATAGGCCGTGTAGCGTTCGACCTCGGGAATGACCGAAGCCTTCTGCTCGAACGGGTGGTAAGCGTTGTAAACCGAGCTGACGGCCGGGCTGAAGCCACTGACGTTGTACCAGCCCATCGGCGCAATCACGTCACCCAGGAACTGCGGTTCGAGCGGACGCGGGATGTAAGCACCCAGATTGTCGCTGCCATAGCTGTACTGCAGCAGCGAAACGATGTCCGGATCTTCCTGGAAGGCCGGGTTCTGGTTGCGCAAATTGCTGGCGAAATAGGTCCAGATATGGCCCCACGCGGTGCCGTTACAGACATAATCGCCGCTGCGCGGGTCGATCACGTCGACGCGCTCCGAATAGGTCAGGTCGCGGAAGACATAGTCTTCGTCGCAACCCAGGTAGTCACGATCGCGCTTTTCGAGTTCCTGCTGGTGGAAGAAGTCCAGTGCGAACAGGAAGTTGCCGCGATCGAACGTCTCACCATAGGCAAGGCTGATATTGGTGCTGTTGCCGCCGTCTTCGAAAGGCTGCGTGCGGAAGATGTTCAGTTCGACGCCGTCCGTCTCTTCCTTGGTCAGGATGTTCACAACGCCGGCGATGGCGTCCGAACCGTAGATCGAGGATGCGCCGTCCTTCAGGATTTCCACGCTCTCGATGATCGAGGAAGGCAGGACGTTGAGGTCGAAGGAGGACACACCGCCACGCGTACCGGCCGGGCCGGCGCGACGGCTGTTGAGCAGGACCAGCGTACGCTCGGCACCCAGGCCGCGCAGCGAGATGGTCTGTGCACCCGGACCGCCATTGGAAATGCCGTTGGTCGAGATCGCGTTGGTGATCTGGCTCGAGCCGTTGGCGATCGGCGAGTTCTGGATGATCTCTGCCGTGTCGTTGCGGCCCTGGCGACGTGCGATCACCGGATCGATGATCTGCAGCGGCGAGGCGCTGGTGGTTTCGTCACGGCGGACGCGCGAGCCGGTAACGAAGATGGTGGTGTTGCTCGAAGTGTCTACTTCGACACCTTCGGGAAGGACAATCGGAGTTTCGTCTTCATCGGTATCGCCATTGTCCTGGGCGAGCACGGGGTTTGCGGCGAGCGCCACGGAGAGGGCAATGGGTGCAGTGGCACCCTTCAGAGCGGTTCGAAAATTCACAGGTCAGTCCCCATTATGCGGCCGATATCGGCCATGAATCGGTGTGTACCTAGCTGGTCGCATGAGACCCCCAGCGACCAGACAGGGGTAGCGCAAAGCTGGTTGTTGACGTGCTTGAAGGTAGAAATGGTTTCAATTCCAATTATACTTCTTTGCGAGATTGTTTCAGTGCTGTTGCAGTTTAACCACATGTCTATTGCAGGGGGTAAAAGCCTCCCTGCTTGACCCCTGCGGCCGCACGTCTAGGACCGCCAGCAAGTACGTCATGGCACATGACTGGTTTTGGAGAGGTTTACATGAAGGTAGATTCTTCCGTGGCGGCGGTGGTCACTGGAGGTGCGTCCGGGCTAGGCGAGGCGACGGCCCGCGCACTGGCCGCGAAGGGCGCCAAGGTTGCCCTGTTCGATCTGAACGAGGAGCGGGGCGCGAGAGTCGCCGGCGAGATCGGCGGCATCATGTGCAAGGTTGATGTGTCGGACGAGGAATCGGTCGATGCCGGATTCGCCAGGGCCCGCGCCGCGCATGGCCAGGAACGTGTGCTGGTCAACTGCGCCGGGATAGGCACGATCGGCAAGATCACCCGCCGCGACAAGGAAACCGGCGAAGTAAGCCACATGAAGATCGCTCTCTTTGCCAAGACGTTGCAGGTCAACACGGTGGGCAGCTTCATGTGCATGGCCAAGGCGGCCGCGGGCATGATGGAAAATGCCGATCCATTGGTCGATGGCGAGCGGGGGGTGATGGTCTCCACCGCCTCGGTTGCCGCCACGGACGGGCAGATCGGCCAGGTTGCCTATACGGCCTCCAAGGCGGCGATTATGGGTATGACCCTGCCGATTGCCCGCGACCTGATGAGCGAGGGCATTCGCGTCAACACCATCCTGCCGGGCATCTTCGCCACGCCGCTGATGGATAATCTTCCCGAGAATGTGCAGGAAGCATTGGCCAAGTCGGTGCCCTTTCCGAAGCGGCTCGGCCATCCTGAAGAATATGCCGACCTGGTCCTTACCATGGTCGAGAACGGATATTTCAACGCCGAGTGCGTAAGGCTCGATGGCGGGATCCGCATGGGTCCGCGCTGACCGGCCTGACCCGGCGAGGGGGGAACGATAATGGCGCAATGGCATATCGGGGTGATCGGCGGTTCGGGCCTCTACGCGCCCGGCGCGCTGGACGAGGCGCAGGAAATCCCTGTGAACAGCGCCTTTGGCGAACCTTCCGGGCCGGTCACCACGGGGCTTCTGGGCGGAGTGCGCTTCACCTTTATTGCCCGTCACGGGGCAGGCCACCGTCTCTCGCCCAGCCATGTGAACTTCCGCGCCAATATCGACGTGCTGAAGCGCTGCGGCGTGACCGATGTCCTTGCCATTTCGGCAATCGGCTCGCTGCAGGAAAAGATGAAGCCCGGTGAATTCGTCGCCGTCGACCAGTTGATCGACCGCACGACGGGGCGCGAACGCAGCTTCTTCGGTGATGGTATCGTCGCCCATGTCCCGTTGGCCGATCCGGTTTGTCCGCGCTTTTCCGATCTTGCGACGAATGCGGCGAAGGCAGCCGGCGCAAAGGTCCACAAGGGCGGAACATATGTCGCCATCGAAGGCCCGCAATTCTCGACCCGGGCCGAGAGCAACCTCTATCGGTCATGGAAGGCTGATGTGATCGGCATGACCGCCATGCCCGAAGCTCGGCTCGCCCGCGAGGCGGAACTTCCCTACGCCCTGCTCGGCATGGTCACCGATTACGATTGCTGGCGCGACGAGAACGACGATGTCGATGTAACCGACATCCTCAAGGTCATGAAGGCCAATGCCGATCTTGCGCGCTCGACGCTGGCCGAACTGGCTTCCCTGATTCCCGAAGAAAGGGAGCCAAGTCCGATCGACACCGTGCTCGATTCGTCCATCATTACCGCTCGCGAGGATTGGCCTGTGCAGGCCGCCGCAAGGCTCGATGCCGTGGCGGGCAGACTGGCAAAGATTGTGCCAGGAAGTGACGCCTGACGCGATTTTCTTGCAAATTTAATTCGGCTGGAACAAGATAGTTGCCTATGCAACCGACAATACCTCTCGCAAAATTCCTTCCCTACCAGCTTTCGATCACCTCGAACGCCGTCAGCGGAAGGATCGCCCAGGAATATCGCGCACGCTTTGGACTGAGCGTGCCCGAATGGCGTGTTATGGCCGTTCTCGGCGATTCAGGCGCCCTGACCCAGCGTGAACTGACCAAGCGTACGCTGATGGACAAGGTGGCGGTAAACCGTGCCTGTAAGGTTCTCGAGGAACGCGGTCTCGCTGCACGCACGCCCAATGCGCAGGATGGCCGGTCGCACCACCTCGACCTGACCGAAGCAGGGCAGGCCATGCACGGCCAGATCATGCCGCTGGCCCTGGAAATGGAGCGGCGCTTGTTCGAGGGCTTCACGCCCGAGGAACTGGGCCAGTTCCGCGCCCTGCTCGACAAGGTGCGCGGCCAGCTCGAGGATTTCGACGATGACGGGATCGAGACGGACAATTACGGCGTGAAATAGTCGTTTTTTGCCTCCACCGTCAAAGAGAAGGCCCCGCGCAGATTGCTCTGGCGGGGCCTTTTCTTGTGTTTGGTATCCGGCTTTGCCTCAGCTCGTTCCCGGGGGGCCGTCGCCGGCAAAGGCGTCGGCGATCGAACAGGCCGCCGGACCAAGGATCACGATGAACAGCACCGGCAGGATGAACATGATCAGCGGAACCGTCATGATCGCCGGCAGACGCGCAGCCTTTTCCTCGGCACGCATCATGCGCTCGTTGCGGAATTCTGCCGACAGCACACGCAGCGCGGAAGCCAGCGGAGTACCATAGCGTTCGGTCTGCACCATGGTCGTGACCACGCCGCGCACGGCATCGAGATCGACGCGATAGGCGAGGTTCTCGAAGGCCTGCTTACGTTCGGTGAGGAAGGACAGCTCGATTGCGGTGAGGGCGAATTCATCACCCAGTTCCGGATAGGCGCGGCCCAGTTCGCGGGCGACGCGGTTGAAAGCAGCATCGACCGTCAGGCCCGCTTCGGCGCAGATCACCAGCAGGTCGAGAGCGTCGGGCAGGCCCTTCTGGATCGCCTTGGTGCGCTTGGATGCGATGTTGGAGATGTAGAGTTCGGGGCCCTTGTAGCCGAAGGCGACGAGGCCAGCGAAGCCCATGAAGCGCTTCATGCTACCCCAGTCGGGGAACATGTCGGTCCAGTAGAAGATCACAACGCCAATCAGACCCAGCACGACGGGCAAGACCATGCGCGCGAACAGCACGACGATGGCCAATTCCTTGTTGCGGAAACCGGCTTGGGCCAGCTTCTGCTGGATGATCTTGACCTGGCCTTCCTGGAGGACCTTCATGCCCTCCATGGTCTCTTTCATCTTGTCGACATTCTCGTTCTTGCGAACGAGACTCTGGCGCTTCTTGGTCGCCGAAGTGATCATGCCGGTCTTGAGCTCTGCACGGCGCGCATTGAGCGACTTCACGCGCTTGGCCATCGGATCCTTGACGGTGACCGCGGCATAGATCGCGAACATCACTGCAAAGGCGGCGAGGCCAGCCATGATCGAGCCGACGAGGATAACGTCGACACCGAGAAGCGTAGGTCCTGAAGAAGGAGCAATCATTGTGTTTCAGCCTTCCTCGTTCAAATCTCGAAGCTGACCATCTTGGCCATGATGAAGCCGCCAATGGCCATCCACACCATGCCGCCAAGGCCGGTTGCGATGAGACGATCGTCGGTGAAGAACCCGCCGACATAGTCCGGGTTGATCCAGTAGATCATGCCGAACACGATGAAGGGCAGCGAGCCGACGATATAGGCGGACGCCTTTGATTCGGAACTCATCGCCTTGATCTTCAGCTTCATCTGCGAACGCTTGCGCAGCACGTCGGCCAGGTTGGACAGCGTCTCAGCCAGGTTGCCACCCGTCTCGCGCTGGATCGCCAGCGTGATGACGAAGAACTGGAATTCGGGCGTGCCAAGTTTGTTGGCCGTTTCCTGCAGCGCTTCTTCCATCGTGCGGCCGATCTTGATGCGCTCGACCACCGCGCGGAATTCCTGGCCCACGGGGCCGGGCACTTCGCCTGCCACCACGCCCAGCGTCTCGGCAACCGGAAGGCCCGAGCGCAGGCCACGGACGAGCAGTTCGATGCCGTCGGGGAACTTGGCGTTGAAGTTGTTGGTGCGGCGCTTGATCAGGAAACCGACAATGAAATGCGGCAGGCCGGCGCCGAAAAGGACACCGACGCCCAGCGAGAGCACTGCTGCACCGGTCTGCAGGAAGAGGAGGGCAGTGATCAGCAGCGCGAGGCCAAGCGAAGCATAGAGGTAGTGCATCACCGACCAGTTCATGCCGGTGCGCTCGAGGCGGAGCGCCAGGGCTTCGAGGCGCGAACCCGCGCCTGCCTTGGAGAACTGCTTGGGCTTGCGCGCGGCGATCGCCTTCTTGAGCTGCGATTCAACCTTGCTTTCGGCATTGTCCGAGTGGCGGAACCGCACGGCCTGGAGGCGACGCGCGCTTTCCTTGGCGGCCGAAGGGCCTGCCAGCAGCGTGTAGCCGAGGATCAAGAAACCCATCAGACCGCCGGCCACCAAAAATAGCTGGATGATGCTCATTTCCTGCCCTTGCTATACTTGCACATTCACGTTCGATTGGGTGGCGCGGCCCCGTAGGAGCCGCGCTTCCCAGGCTTATTCGGCGGGCTCGACCTTGCTCGGTTCGCTCGCCTTGTCCTTCTTGGCCAGAAGCGACTTGAGGTCGAACTTGCCCAGCAACGAGCCGGACTTGCTCGCCTCGGCCAGGCTGGCACCGTCATCGTCACCAACGCCGACGATGGCATTGGCGATATCCTTGATCGGCGCGACCGACTTGGCCGTCTTGTTGGCCTCGGCGAAGGTCTGGCCGAGCTTGGCGGAGTTAACTGCCGCCTTGAGGTCGAACGGGATCGTGAAATTGATCTTCCGTTCGATCGAGGCTTCGAAATCGGCCTTGCTGATTTCCGCTGCGCCCGCCTGAACCTTGTTGGCAACCACGAGCGGCTGGGCCGCCGGCGCATTGGTTTTCAGCCAGGAAAGGATGCGGATCGTGTCGCGGGCCGAAGCCAGCGTCAGTTCCGTGACCAGCGTCACCACGTTCACTTCCGCCAGAAGGTGGGGGAAGTTGATCAGCATGTTGCGCGGCAGGTCGATCACCGTCATCTCGAAGGCCGAGCGGAACTCTTCCTCCAGCTGGACGAAGGCGGACCCGTCGGTCATCAGCGGCGAGTTGATCGGCGCTTCGGCGGACATGATGGCCAGCCGGTCGTTCGCACGGATCATGGCACGTTCGATGAACAGGCCGTCGATACGGCTGGGGTTCTCGATCGCGTCGGTCAGGCCGCGGCCCGGTTCGAGATCGAGGCACAGCGCTCCGGTGCCGAAATGCACGTCGAGGTCGAGCAGGGCGGTGGAACGCTCATGTTCGGTGGAGAAGAGCCAGGCCAGCGAAGTCGCCAGCGTGGAAGCGCCAACGCCGCCACGCGTGCCGACAACGGCCGTCGAGATATGCTGGGCTTCACCGTCATGGTCGTTCTGGCGCGGCGAGGCGAATACTGCCTGAGCCTGGGTCAGCGAATCGCGCAGCTGGCTCGCCGAAAGCGGCTTCAGCAAGTAATCGTGAATCCCGCTCGCGAGCAGGTCGCGATAGAGGCGCACATCGTTCACCTGCCCGACGGCGATCACCACCGTGCCCGGCTCGCAGACTTCTGCCAGCGAATTGATGTCGTTCAGCGGGTCGCCGCTTTCGGAAAGATCGACCATGAGGATGGCCGGGCTGGCCGAGATCGACAGCGACTGGACTGCATTACGCAGGCCGCCCTTGTTGCACTTCTCCGGCTGCCAGCCCATTTCGACAACCACCGGACGCAGCACGTCGAGCGCGCTTTCGTCGCAGATGAAGGCGGCAAACGGGTCGCGATTGCCCGAATTTCCGGACTTGAATGGCGAGTTCATCGATCAGTTCCCCTGGCTAGCGACTTCGGGCAGGCCACCGGCCCCTGTCGGGTCGGTGTTGCGATAGGTTTCGATTGCCTTGGTCGAACTCATGACAACCGTCTCGCCAGTTCCCTTGGCGCCGGCGAGCAGGTGCTCGGGATCGGCGATCATGGCGGCGAAATTGCTGTTCACGGCGCAGCCGAAGCCCGGCGAGGTGTTGTTGCCCAGCGTGCTGTCGAACTGGCCTTCCCAGTTCGGGCAGTCGGGAACATGGGCCGTGCTGCGGGTCACGACGATGCGGACATTGCCCGGATCGACATAGCCAACGGTAACCGGCGCGCCGTCTTCGAGCAGCAGGCCGTAGCGGCCCGCGATCGTGGCGACATCCTCGCGCACGGCATCGCTCGCAAGCGGGTCGTCGATCGAGATGCGATCGCCATAGCCGAGGTCGAGCGTGTCGAACCACTGCGTCAGGCGGGCCTGCTCGGGAACGGTCAGACCGCTCGTGCTGGCCATCAGGTCCATCGTGAAGTTCGAACGTTCGACGACCGGCTGGTTGAGGCTGTAAAGCGAGCCATTGTCCAGCGGACCGCCGCCGCAAGCGGAAAGGGTCAGGCCGAGCGAGGCGGCGAGAGCTGCACAGGCAGCGCGTTTGATGCGAATAGTCATGTCTCTCACCTCTCTCAGTTCAGGCTGAAGCCAGGCGTTGCCGCCTCGGCCGTGCGTTCGTCTGCACCGTTTGGCATTTCGCCATCGGCAAGGGCTTCACCGCTCTGGTCGGCCACGCTGACCTCCGGGTTGGCCGGAGCCGCTTCGGTGGCACGCGGCATCGGGCGGGTCTCGCCGCTGACGCCTGCAGTCTCCTGATTCAGGAAGAACTGGGCGGCAGCATTGGGAGCGCGGAAGCCATCGGTCGGCAGGCGGATATCGCGATCGTCGACCGGCTGGACCAGGTAAGGCGTAACCACGATCACCAGTTCGGTTTCGCCGCGGCGGAATTCCGTCGAGCGGAACAGATTGCCAAGGATGGGGAGGTCACCC
This sequence comes from uncultured Altererythrobacter sp., assembly GCA_913056125.1. Taxonomy (GTDB): domain Bacteria; phylum Pseudomonadota; class Alphaproteobacteria; order Sphingomonadales; family Sphingomonadaceae; genus Alteraurantiacibacter. The sequence continues at coordinate 81,076 of CAJXNC010000007.1, read as the reverse complement.
ACGCCCGGAGCCTTGTCGATCGTGTTCTGCGCGTTGTTCGAGAGCAGGCCGGCGATCATGAAGCTCTGGCCCGAACCCAGTTCCACCGTGGTTTCCGCGCGGCGGATCGTCAGGGCGGGGATCTGGAAGCCGTTGAGCGTCACCGCGCCCTGGCTCGAAAGTTCGGAAACTTCCGGGCGCACGCGGATCGAGATGCGGCCATTGGCGAGTACAGTCGGCGTATAGGCTAGGCTGACGCCATAGTTCTTGTATTCCACCGTGGTGGTACCCAGGCCCTGGCTGAGCGGGATCGGGAATTCACCACCGGCGAGGAACTCGGCCGTCTCGCCCGAAAGGGCGGTCAGGTTCGGTTCCGAAAGCGTGGTCACCAGGCCTTCGCGTTCAGCAAGGTCGAGTGCACCGCCAATGTCGAGGCCGAGGAAACGGCCGACACCGCCAAGCGTGGTGCCCGGGCTGATCGGCGAGATCGCGGTGCCCGGGGTCTCTTCACCGCCGGGCAGCAGAACGGTGCAGCTCGGCGTGGTACAAGTGATCGTGCCCGGAGCGAAAGTCTCTGCAAAGGGACGACCCTGACCGATACCGAACTGGAAGCCACCGGTGCTGTCGATGGTCACCAGATTGGTGCCCAGTGCGCGAACCAGCGAGCGGCTGACTTCGGCAAAGCGGACGCGCAGGTTGACCTGCAGCGGGGTGGCCATACGCAGGCGGGAAATGACATTCGTCTCGTCGCCGACGAACGCAGCCACCAGGCGTTCCGCCTCAGCTGCATCTTCGGGCGCCGCGACAGTGCCGGTCAGCAGCACCGTATTGGTGCCCATCGTGGCGACCTGGATGTTTGCTTCGGGCATGGCCAAGCCGAGCATCTGGTCGATGCTGTCGATATTCGAGCCGACGCGGACATTGGCGGACCAGATGATGTCGCCCGCGGCGTTGCTGGCGTAGATCGTGGTCTCGCCGCCGGAAAGGCCGAAGACGAACAGCTGGCGCTGAGACTTCACCTGCACATCGGCGACGCCTTCATTGGCGACGAAGATGTCGGCCATGGAGCCCGGCACGGTGACCAGCTGGCCGCGACCGATCGACAGGACGATATCCTGCGCCGTGTCGGTGACCGACTGGGCCTGGGCCGTGCCCGCCGGGACGGCGGCCAAGGGCGCAAGCGCCACGGCGGCGGTCAGCACTGTCTTGATAAGGCGGCTATGCATTGTCTTGCCCCTAGCTTTGGATGCCATGTGGATGGCGGTTTGGCTCGTAAGAGTGTTCATGGTCGTGCGCCTCAGAACATCGCGGCTGCAGTGCCGGCCGAGGTGATGCGCGCGGAATTGTCCAACGCCTGTGCCTGGCGGTCGAGCAGCGCTCCTGCGCCCGCGCCCACCGGCACTTCGGTCGTGTTCTTGCCGCGGGTGACGCGGACGGTGGGTCCGGTCGGGCGGGCAATACCGGTCACGCCCGGAGCGATCTGAACCTGCTGGTTCGGACGCTCTTCGTCGCGAGCAGGCATGGTGCTGCGCTGGAAGCGGGACACGTCGCCACCGGTAACGTAGGTGGTCGCTCCGTCACGCGGGCGGGCAACCGCCTGGCGCAGGATACGCTCTTCCTCTTCCGGCGTGGCATCGTCGGGAACGGTGATGTCGCCATTGGCAATCGCGCGTTCGAGTTCTGCTTCGTTATCGGCGATCGAGCGCAGCGAGAGGCTGAGCGTGCCGATCGTCTGGGCAACGGCAATCTTCTCCGCGATGCGCGGCGTCACTTCCAGCGTCACCGTGCGGAAAGCGCGAACCACGGTACGGCCGTCATCGGTCGTAGTGGTCTCGGTCGACTGGTCGGTCGCCAAAACACGCAGGTTTTGCAGGATGGTCTCGGCGGTGCGGAGATTTTCCTCGCTGTCGCCGGAAACAGTCTGGGTCAGCATCAGGTCAACACGGTCGCCCGGGAAGATGAAGCCGCCAACGCCCGTACGTGCGGACACCGGAACGGTGATGGCGCGCATGCCCGGGCCGAGTGCCGCAGCCAGGAAGCCACGATCGCCGGGAGCAACGAGCGAACCCTGTGTAACCGGCTCACCTGCAGTGATCTGGTGACGCACGACAGTGCCGAGAAGCAGGTTCATGTCGGCTTCGCCGTCGATGAAGTATGCGTCTTGCACGAGCTCCTGCGGCCACAGCTGGTAGCCAACCGCATCGGCGGTGATGATGGTGCCGACCGGAAGGCCGCGCTTTGCCACGAGGACCTTGGGGCCTTCGGGCTCGACGGGGGCCGCTTCCACTTCAGGCGCGGCGGCGCCGGCAAACATGCTCCGGGCAGCAAGGGCCGTGCCGACCGCAATGATCAGCGCCCCTACCAGCAAAATGAGCTTCTTCTTGTCCATGGTGCGTCAAGCCCCCTCAATGATCCTTGCGGAATGGTTTTCACCGCATAGGTCGACAGTGGTTAAAATGGAGTTCATCCCGCCGCTCCTGCGAGCGCAGATGCCGGAACATAGAACGAGCCGATGACCCACAGGCCGGCGGCAGCGATGGCCACGCCATACGGTATGGCGATCTTGTCTTTCTGACGGCGGATGATGTGCCAACCGCCGAAAACGAGCGTCAGTACGCCGCCGAGCAGGGCCATCATCACGATCAGCTGGAGAAAGTGTGCAGGGGCGATCCACAGCGCCAGTGCGGTCAGCAGCTTGACGTCGCCGCCGCCCATCGCGCGCAATGCGAACAGTACGGACAATACGGCAAAGGTTGCCACGGCCATGCCGAACTGGATTGCGATATCGGGCCAGAAGGCCATGCCGCTTGCCCACCAGAACACAGGTGCGCCCAGCGCGATTGCGCCGTTCAGCCAGTTTGCGATCTTGCGGCTCTTGAGATCGGTAAACGCCGCGATAAGCAGCGCAATTGCCAATGCGGCAAGCAGACCGTACTTGATTGGATCGTCTAGCATCGAAAAATAAGCCCCCGGGGTTCCCCTTGAGCCTCATGTGCTAGCGCGCATCACTTACCAAAAAGTAACCACGGGCAGGAGGTTGGAATTAGTCACGTTGGGAATGCCGATGGAAAGGCTGACCTTGCGGCATTCGATCGCCGGTCCATTCCATCATCCGCACGCGAGATGTTGTGGTCCGCGTCCGACGGGCACGCAATAAGGCGGATCGACTGGCCCGAGCCGGAAGCCGGCAGGGCGGTGCGCGGCTCCATCCTGTTCATGCCGGGGCGCGGCGATGCCTATGAAAAATATCTCGAGACGTTCGAGGACTGGCGTCGTTCGGGCTGGCGCGTGAGCGCAGCGGACTGGCGCGGGCAGGCCGGATCGGGCCGTTTCGGTTTCGATGATGTGACCGGCCATATAGAGGATTTCGAACACTGGGTGACCGACCTGGGCCACTTCTGGCGCGATTGGCGTGCCGAGCGCGAGGGGCCTGCCGTGGTTGCGGGCCATTCCATGGGCGGGCACCTGGTCCTGCGTGCCGCTGCCGACAAGGCGCTCGATCCAAAGCCCGATGCACTGCTGCTTTCCACGCCCATGCTCGGCGTCCATCCGCTCTATATTCCTCTTTGGGTGCAGCGCCTGCTGGCCAATGTCATGGCACGGCTTGGCGATCCGCGCCGTCCGGCGTGGAAGTGGAGCGAGAAGCCGGGTGAGTTTCCCGCCGGGCGGCAGCTCCTGCTGACCGCAGACGATGCCCGCTATGCCGACGAGCAATTCTGGCGCGAGCAGCGTCCCGACCTTGTCATGGGACCGGGGAGTTGGGGCTGGGTAGCCGCATCGATGAAGAGCATTGCCCGCCTTAACCGGCCCGGCGCGCTGGAAGCGGTGGATCTCCCCGTCTTCCTGCTCAGCACCAATGCGGACAAGCTGGTCAGTCATTCGGCCAATCGGCGCGCTGCCGAGCGCCTGCCGCGGGTCACCTTCAGCGAATTCGGCCCCGAGGCAAGGCACGAGATCCTGCGCGATGTGGACGAAGTGCGCGAAAGAGCCCTTGCGGAGATCGCAAGCTTTCTCGATAGGATCGCCGCGAATTGAGCGAACATTTCGATATCGTTGTCATCGGTGCAGGGATTGCCGGGGCGAGCATCGCGGCCGAGATGGCGCCGCATGCCCGTGTCCTGGTGGCAGAGGCCGAGCGTTTTCCCGGCTATCACACCACCGGCCGTTCGGCGGCGTTCTGGGAAGAATGCTATGGTGGGCCGGGCATCGTTCCGCTCACACTCCCTTCGGGCGAATGGCTGCGCGAGCACGGCTTCTTGCGCAAGCGCGGCGCGCTCTATCTCGCGCAAAGCGAGGATGCGTCCGCGCTCGATGCCTTCGAAGCAAGCTTTGCCGGAACCGGCGTCACTATCGAGCGGCTGGGCCGCACGGCGACCGAAAGCCTGATCCCCTCGCTCGAGCCTGCGTGGACAGAGGCGATCAGCGAGCCGCATTGCGCCGATATTGATGTTGGTGGCCTCCACCAGCATTTTCTTGCTGCCGCCAAGCAAGGCGGGGCTGAATTGCGCACCGGTTACCGCCTGTCATCGGCCGAGCGACATGACGGTGACTGGCTGCTCGGCTTCGAAAATGGCGAGACAGTTCGTGCCGCCACTCTGGTCAATGCGGCAGGCGCCTGGGCCGACCATGTCGCCACGCTTGCGGGGGCGAGGCCGCTGGGCATCACGCCCTATCGCCGCACCGTGGTGCAATTGCGCGTCGATCCCGCGCCAGATCCCGACATGCCTTTGGTGCTCGACATAAATGGCGGCTTCTATTTCAAGCCCGAGGGTGGGCGACTCTGGCTCAGCCCGCATGACGAGACGCCGAGCGAGCCCTGCGATGCTGCGGCGGAGGAGCTCGATATCGCCATTGCCATCGACCGGTTCGAAAAGGTGGTCGGCTGGACCATCATGGCAGTCGAACGCAAATGGGCCGGACTGCGTAGCTTCGCGCCCGATCGCCTGCCCGTCTACGGCGCCGATCCGCGTGTCGAGGGCCTCTTCTGGTTTGCCGGCCAGGGCGGCTTCGGTATCCAGACCGCTCCAGCTGCGGCGCGCCTTGGGGCACAATTGCTGCTGGGCCAACCACGCGACCAGATGACGCAGGCCATTGACGCAGAGACATATGCCCCGGCGCGCTTTGGCTAGGCAAACGGGATTCGCATGTTAGGGTGCAGGGGCGACCAACACGATCAAGGGAGACATCATGGCGCACCGTTTCGAAATCCGTAAGAACAAGAAGGGCGAGTTCGTGTCCTATTTCGTCTACAATAGCGAGACGATCTGGTGGACCGAGGGCTACAGCTCGAAGGCCAGCGCGAAGAACGCGATCGAGTCCGTGCTGAAGAACGGCCCGGGTGCCGAAGTCGTCGACAAGAGCGCCGACTAAGAGCCCCCTGCAGTCAGGTTCGGCCCGCCTCGCTGGCAGCATCGCTGGCGAGGCGGTCGACCCGTTCGTTTTCCGGGTGGCCATCATGGCCCTTGACCCATTCCCAGCTGATCTTGTGCGTTCGCGCCGCCTCGATCAGATCGTGCCATAAATCGGCATTCTTGACCGGTTTCTTGCTGGCATTGATCCAGCCGCGCTTCTTCCAGCCGTCGATCCATTTGGTCATGCCGTCGATCACGTAGCGGCTATCGGTCGAGATCGTCACCTCGCAAGGTTCGATCAAAGCATTGAGCCCGCGAATGATGGCCGTCATTTCCATTCGGTTATTGGTCGTGCTCGGATCGGACCCAACCAGCTCCTTCTCATGCCGGCCCATGCGCAGCAGCGCGGCCCAGCCGCCGGGGCCGGGGTTGCCCTTGCAGGCGCCGTCAGTGAAGATCTCGACATGTTTCATGAGCGGGCGAAAATCCTCTCGCCGTGCTCTTCGTAGAATTGCAGTCGGCGCACGAAGTCCATCGGGTCCTTGCGGGTCACCAATGCATCCGCGGGCGTGTGCAGCCAGTCATAGGCCCGGGTCGAAATGAAGCGCATCGCCGCGCCGCGCGCCAGTACGGGCAATTCCTCATGTTCGGCATCGCTCATCGGCCGCACGCTCTCATATCCTTCGATGAGCGCCGACGAGATGTCTGGGCGGAAGCTGCGGCCTTCATCCTCAAAGCACCACGCGGCATGCGTCACCGCCAAGTCATAGGCAAAGAAATCGGTGCAGGCGAAATAGAAGTCAATCAAGCCGGATACCTCGTCACCCAGCATGAGCACATTGTCGGGAAACAGGTCGGCATGGATCACGCCATAGGGCAGCCCCCCGGGCCAGCTGCCGGCGAAATCGCTCAGCGCGTCATACATGATATCGGGGAGCGAAGGGTCGATTGTCGCGAGCGCCTCGCTGCCGCAATCGTCGGTCAGTTGTTGCCATGCTGCCAGGCCCATCGTGTTGAAGCGGCGTTCGTAACTTGCCGCAGCGATGTGCATTTCTGCCAGTGCCTTGCCTACCGAGCGCGCCTGGCCGGTGTCTGGGCGGTCGATCGAAACTCCCGGGAGAAATTCGATCAGCGCCACCGCCTTGTCGCCGATCATGCGGTAGCTTGCGCCTTCGCGGTCATGGATCGTGGCCGGGACCGGGCAGCCTTTTCCGGCCAACATGTCGAGCAGGCCAAGGAAGAAGGGCAGGTCGGAAAGCTCGGTCCGGCTTTCATACATGGTCAGGATGTAGCGATCGCGGGTCGTCTCGATCAGCCAGTTGGAATTGGACACGCCTTCGGCAATTCCCTTGGCCGAAACCAGTTCGCCCACATCGTAATGGGAGATGAGGTCGCCCAGTTCCTCGGCCGACAGGTGTGTGTAGACAGCCACCTTGTAGCTAGTCCGTCAGTTGCCGGGGCAGCTTGAAGACCATCTTTTCTTCGGTGGTCACATGAGTCTGCTCTTCCACAGCGCGATATTCCCCGAGCTGGTAGACGACTTCGCGCACCAGGACTTCGGGGGCGGAGGCGCCCGCGGTAATGCCGATCGTATCGACATCCTGCAGCCATGCGGGATCGATCTCGCTGGCGCGCTGGATCAGCCGGGCCGGTGTGCCGCAGCGTTCGGACACTTCGACAAGCCGCAACGAATTGGAGGAATTGGGTGCGCCGATCACCAAGACCAGTTGGCATAGCGGCGCGATCTCCTTGACCGCTGCCTGGCGGTTGGACGTGGCATAGCAGATGTCCTCTGCCTTGGGCGCGACGATGTGTGGGAACTTCGCCTGCAGCGCGGAGATAATCGCCGCAGTATCGTCGACAGAAAGCGTAGTCTGGGTAAGGAAAGCCAGTTCCTGTCCGTCGTCGAAATCCAGCGAAGCAACATCGTCGACCGTCTCGACCAAGGTCATCTCGCCTTCTGCCACCTGCCCGAAGGTGCCGATCACTTCGGGATGGCCCTTGTGGCCGATGAACAGGATGTGGCGCCCGGCCTCGATCTGGCGTTCGGCCTGGCGATGAACCTTGCTCACCAGCGGGCATGTCGCATCGACATAGACCATCTCGCGCCGCTCGGCCTCGGCCGGGACCGATTTGGGTACGCCATGGGCGGAAAATACCACCGGCACGCCTTCGGGTACCTCGTTCAGTTCTTCCACGAAGACGGCGCCCTTCGCCTTCAGATTGTCGACCACGAAACGGTTGTGCACGATCTCGTGACGGACATAGACCGGCGCGCCATAACGCTCGATCGCACGCTCGACGATTTCGATGGCGCGGTCCACACCGGCGCAGAATCCTCGCGGTGCCGCAATCAGCACTTTGAGTGCCGCCTGCTCGGGTTCGGGAAAGGGGGCGTTCATATCGTGGCTCCTAGCTGTTGTCGCTCCGCGGCGAAAGGGGTAGGGGCAGCTTCGAATGAAAGTACAAGGACCGGTAATGAACCTACGCAGAGCAGTGATTGCCGCCATACTGGCAAGTTTGGCGCTGGCCGGATGCAAGCGCGAAGGCGATCTCGTCATCAACCAGGGCGTTGGCATTACAGCCTTGCGCTCGGTCTGTCCTGCCGTGGGTATCCCGGATTATACCGGAGACGTCACCATCTTCTCCCCGGCCACTTCGACCACGGCCGACGATATCGACGTTACTGCGGTCATGACCAATGTTCGCAGCCAGTGCGACGATTCCGGCGATCAGGTCTATTCGACCGCGTCCTTCGAAGTTCAGGGCGTACGTCGCGACACGGCAGGCGAACGCGCGGTCGAGATTCCCTATTTCAGTACGGTCATGCGTGGGGGAAGTTCGGTGGTGGCCAAGCGCATCGGCACGGTGACTCTCTATTTCCCCGACGGCCAGGCGCGGGCCAGCGGACTCGGTCAGGCAGGCGCGGTGATCGACAAGGCAGAAGCGACGCTTCCCGACGATATTCGGGCCCGCATCACCCGACGGCGACGGGCGGGTGACGAAGATGCCGCAATCGACCCGCTGTCGGAGCCTGATGTTCGTGCGGCAGTGGCTCGTGCCACATTCGAGCTGCTGGTCGGCTTCCAGCTGACCGACGACCAGCTGCGCTACAACGCTACTCGATAGACTCCTGCCCTTGCAGGGGTTCGCGAGGATTATTGAGATGTCCGAGATGCAAACCCTTTACGCAGCTTATGCGGCGAAGATCGATGCCGTTCTGGCGGCTCTGGAAGCGCAGGGCGTACTCCCTGCCGGTTGCCCGCGCGCCAATGTCAGCGTCGAGCCGCCGCGCGATACCAGCCATGGCGATCTTGCCACCAATGCCGCCATGGTGCTGGCCAAACAGGCCAGGACCAATCCGCGCGCGCTGGCTGAACAGATTGTCGAAATGCTGGCGCGCGATCCGATGATCGAAAGTGCGGAAATCGCCGGTCCCGGCTTCATCAACCTTCGCCTCGCTCCGCAGGTCTGGCTCGACGAACTGGGCACGATTGCCCAGCTGGAAGACGGCTACGGCAAGTCGGAAAAGGGAGCGGGCAAGCGCGTCAACGTCGAATATGTCTCCGCCAATCCGACGGGACCCATGCATATGGGCCATTGCCGCGGCGCGGTGGTGGGCGATGCTCTTGCGAGCCTGCTCGAATTCGCCGGCAATGAGGTGATCCGCGAATATTACGTCAACGATGCGGGCAGCCAGGTCGATACGCTCGCGCGGTCGGCTTACCTGCGCTACCGCGAGGCGCTTGGCGAAGATATCGGCGAGATCCCCGCGGGTCTCTATCCGGGCGACTATCTCAAGACCGTTGGCGAGGCGCTGGCTAAGGAGCTGGGCGACCGGTTCCTGGACCAGCCCGAAGAGGAATGGCTGCCGATCTTCCGCGCGCAGACCGTGACGGCAATGATGGACATGATCCGCAGCGACTTGAAGCTGCTCGGCATCGAACACGACGTGTTCTCGTCCGAAGCCGCGCTGCAGCAGGCCGGCAAGCCTGAAGAGGCCGAGAAATGGCTGCGCGCGCACGATCTCGTCTACGATGGTGTTCTCGAGGCACCCAAGGGCAAGGCGCCGCCCGAGGATTGGGAGCCGGTCGAACTGCCGCTGTTCCGCTCGACCAAATTCGGTGACGACCAGGATCGCCCGATCAAGAAGTCCGATGGCAAGTGGACCTATTTCGGTGCCGACCTCGCTTATCATATGCAGAAGGCCGAGGATGCCGACGAGCTGATCGATATCTGGGGCGCGGACCATGCCGGCACGGTCAAGCGGATCAAGGCTGCCGTCGCCGCGCTTTCCGAAGGTCAGGGCAAGTCGATCCCCTTCGATGTGAAGCTGGTGCAGATGGTGCAGCTGCTGCGCAATGGCGAACCGGCCAAGATGTCCAAGCGCTCGGGCAATTTCGTCACCATCGCCGACATGGTGGAGGAAGTGGGCAAGGACGTGGTGCGTTTCACCATGTTGACCCGCAAGCCCGATGCACAGATGGATTTCGACTTCGCCAAGGTAGTCGAGACGAGCAAGGACAACCCGGTCTTCTATGTCCAGTATGCCCATGCGCGGATATGCTCCGCGCTGCGCAAGGCCAAGGCAGAGGAGGGCATCGAGCCCTCTGCCGACAAGCTGGGCCTGTTGGGTGAAGACGAGCTGGCGCTGGTCAAGCAGGCTGCGCAATTCCCGCGCGAGGTGGAGGCCGCTGCCAAGGCGCGCGAACCGCACCGTATCGCCTTCTACCTCTATGATCTCGCTGCGGCTTTCCATGCCTTCTGGAACATGGGTAACGACGATCCGCAAAAGCGCGTCATCGTGGCACAGGACCCCGATCTCACGGCGGCAAGGCTTTTCCTCATCGCGCAAATCGGGCAGGTCATCCGTAATGGGCTGGCCCTGCTGGGCGTGGAGGCCGTCGAGGAGTTGTAAGAATGCAGTGGCCGGGCGATGAGGATGAGGGCCAGGAGCCTGAAACCGAAGGCACCTATGAGCCCGAAGAGCAGCTGACGCTTGCCGATGACGATGAAGCGCTACCCTGGCTCGAATCCGATGAGGATTACGAGGAGGATGGCGGGCTCGATACGCGCATGATCTGGATTGCCTTGCTGGGCATTGCCGTGGTTGCGGCGATCCTGCTGCTCGGCTGGTGGTATTTCAGCGCTCGTCCCGACCCCGATCTTGCTCCTGATGGCAGTACGATCGAGGCGCCCGAGGGGCCCTACAAGGAACTGCCGGAAGATCCGGGCGGGACCGAAGTCGATGGCACGGGCGATCTCAGCTACGGCGTTGGCGAGGGCCAGACCCGCGAGGGGCAGATTGCCGGCGATGCACCTGCCGAAAGCGATGATCCCGTTGCGAACGAGGGTGTTGGGGTGCAGATCGGCGCGTTCTCGACCAGGTCGGGTGCCCAGGATGGCTGGAACCAGCTTCGTGGCCGTTTCGAGGCACTGCAGGGCTTGCGCTACCGGGTGCTCGAGGGCCAGGCAGATAGCGGAACTATCTATCGTCTGCAGGCTGTTGCCGAGGACGAAGCTGCTGCCGATGCGGTTTGCCGCTCGATTCGCAATGCGGGTGGGGACTGCCAGGTAAAGCGCTAGGGCAGGGAGCGAGCCGGACCCTATCCACAATCTGGTGTGGATTTGAGGTGAATTGAGTGCTCCTGTCCACACTATCTAGTGGTTTCCAGCTTGCCGAAACATGCGTTTCCGTGCGAATCTTGCATGAATGACGCCCGCAATCTTCGGCCTTTCCGGTCCCTGCCTGACCGATGAGGAGCGCGCCTTCTTCAAGGAGGTGGAACCGGCGGGCTACATCCTCTTCGCGCGCAATGTCGAAAATCGTGAGCAGCTGCGTGCCCTGACCTCCGAATTGCGGGCCCTGCATGGCCGTGATCGGCTGCTGATCTCGATCGATCAGGAAGGCGGGCGCGTCGCACGTATGAAACCGCCAGAGTGGTCAGCCTATCCGTGCGGCTGGGACTTTGCTGCCCTGTGGGACATCGCTCCTGCCAGTGCCATCGAGGCAGCGCGTGCCAATGCGCAATTGCTGGGGCAGGACCTCGCCGAAGTCGGTATCACCGTCGATTATCTTCCGCTGCTCGATGTGCGCGAGGATGGCGCGCATGATGTGATCGGAGACCGGGCGCTGGGCAGCGAGCCGAAGCAGGTTGCCGCGCTCGGCCACGCTGTGCTCGACGGGCTCGCGCGGGCTGGGGTTACAGGCTGCGTCAAGCACATGCCGGGCCATGGCCGCGCGGGGGCCGACAGCCACAAGGAAATGCCGGTGGTGAAGGCGAGCGTCGAGGATCTGGAGCGGGATATCGCGCCTTTCCGCACGCTGCATGATGCGCCCATCGGCATGTCCGCCCATGTGCTCTACACGGCCTGGGACAAAGACAATCCGGCGACGCTTTCCAAACGGATCGTGCACGACATTATCCGCGGCGAAATCGGCTTTTCCGGCCTGCTGCTGACCGACGATATCGACATGCAGGCGCTGACCGGCTCGATTCCCGAACGCAGCGCCGCCGCAGTGGCCGCAGGCTGTGATATCGTGCTGAATTGCTGGGCGAAAATGGACGATATGCAGGGAATTGCCGCTGCATTGCCTGAAGCGACACAAGAGGTACACAAACGCCTTCAAGCGGCACTGAACTACCCCGAGAGCTTCATCGACGAGGCCGATCGCGGCGCATTGCTTGCCACAAGAGACGGCTTGCTGAACCTGGCGAGAGCGGCATGACCGACGACGGCACGATCTTCGAGGCGCTCGACACCGAAGCGTCGGATGTGTGGGAAGGTGCCGCCGCCGCACCGACCGGCAATAATGCGCTTTATCTCGAGCTCGATGGCTGGGAAGGTCCGCTTGACCTGCTGCTTGATCTTGCAAGGCGGCAGAAGGTCGATCTCAAGTCGATCTCTATTCTCGCCCTCGTCGACCAGTATATCGCCTATATCGAGCGGGCCGAGGCGCTGAAGCTGGAGATTGCCGCCGATTACCTGGTGATGGCGGCGTGGCTGGCTTACCTCAAATCCTCGCTCTTGCTGCCGCGCGAGGAGCAGGAGGATCCGAGCCCCGAGGAACTGGCGCTGCGCCTGCAGCTGCGGCTCGAACGGCTCGGCGCAATGCGCGATGCTGCAGCCCGGCTGATGGCGCGCGACAGGCTCGGCCGCGATGTCTTCGAGCGCGGCGCGCCCGAGGGCCTGAAGGTCACCCGCAAGAACCAGTGGCAATGCGACTGGTACCAGCTCGTGCGCGCCTATGGGCAGGTGAAGCTGCGGACCGAACCGGTCGTGCACATGGTCGCCAACCGCCCGGTAATGACGCTCGATTCCGCCATCGACCGGGTTTCCGCCATGCTCGGCGTGAGCGTGGACTGGATGGAAATCCGCACCTTCCTGCCTACCGGGGCCGAGCCGCGTTTGCGCAAGTCTGCGCTCGCCTCCAGCTTCGTGGCCGCGCTGGAACTGGCACGGATGGGCAAGGCGGAGATACGGCAGGATGAGACATTCGGTCCCCTGCATGTGAGGCGGGCTGCGACATGAGCCAGGATATGGATGACCTGACCCGCGCGGTCGAAGCGACGCTTTTCGCCGCCGAGGAACCGATGAGCGCCGAGCAGATTGCCACGCATCTGGGCGATTCAGACCTCGGTGCCAATGTGCGCGAGGCGCTGCGCGAGCTGGAGGAGCATTATTCTCCCCGTGGGATCAAGCTGGTCGAGCGCGGTCGCCGCTGGCAGTTCCAGACCTCTCCCGACCTTGCGCACCTCCTGCGCCGGGAAAAGGAACAGGTCCGCCGCCTCTCCCGCGCAGCCACCGAAGTGCTGGCGATCATCGCCTATCACGAGCCGGTCAGCCGCGCCGAGATCGAGGCGATTCGCGGTGTGCAGACTTCTTCGGGCACGCTCGACGTGCTGATGGAGGTGGGCTGGGTGCGCGCAGCGGGACGGCGCGAAGTTCCCGGCCGACCGGTCATCTACGCCACCACCAGCGATTTCCTCTCCCATTTCGGGCTCAAGACGCGCCGGGACCTGCCGGGTATCGACGAGTTGAAGGCCGCCGGCCTGCTCGACCCGGTGGACGATGCGTTCGACGATCTGATGGAGCAGCGCGCCGAAGAGGAAGATGCACCGGAAGAGGAAGGCGCTTCCGACGAGGGCAACGAGGACGATAATGTGTTCGAAGAGGTCGAGGAGGACGCTTGCGAACTTCCGGGCGGGCAAAGCGCCTGATTCCTGCCAATCACTGGCGCTTTGCCCCGCAAGGGCCTATATCGCCATGAAACATCCATTTTGAGAGAATGCCCCATGAGTCTCGGACCCTGGCAACTTATTATCATCGCACTCGTGATCCTCGTCCTGTTCGGCCGTGGCCGTATTTCGGAAATGATGGGTGATTTCGGCAAGGGCATCAAAAGCTTCAAGAAGGGCATGAACGAGGAAGAGTCCTCGTCTTCATCCCCTGCTCCGGCTGGCCAGATCGAAAGCAAGCCCGCGGAAAGCGCCGAGGCCAAGCAGGCCGACAGCTCGACCACGTCAAATTGAAATCAGGGGGCCGGTGATGCCCCCGCAGTGGCGGAATAGCTGATGTTCGATATCGGCATACAGGAAATCCTGCTTGTCGTGGTCGTGGCGATAATCGTCATCGGCCCCAAGGACATGCCCGCCGCCATGCGCACTGCCGGTCGCTGGATTGGCAAGATGCGCCGCCTGTCCGGCCACTTCCGCACCGGTCTCGATGCCATGGTGCGCGAAGCCGAGATGGAGGACATGGAAAAGAAGTGGAAGGCGCAGAACGAGAAGATCATGCGCCAATATCCCGATGGCGGCCCCAAGGAGATGGAGCAGACCGGCGCCTTTCCACCGCCCAAGCGCGAACCGTCACCGGACGACGAGGCTCCCCCGCCCGCCACCAGCACTGACGCTTCGGCAGAGGCGGCGGCGGAACGGGTGGAAACGCCTGACAGTCCGCCTGCAGACGATGCGACGAAGGCGGGCTGATCCATGGCGATGAAGCTCAAGGATCTTGACGAGACACAGGCTCCGCTGCTCGATCACTTGGTCGAATTGCGCAAGCGGCTGGTGCGCGCCGTTCTAGCGCTTGCCGTCGCTTTCGGCATCTGCCTCTATTTTGCCGATCCGATCCTTGGTTTCCTCGTACAGCCGCTCAAGGACAGCTTTCCCGACGGCGAGGGCCAGCTGATCTTCACCCGCCTTTACGAAGTGTTCTTCGTCGAGATCAAAGTGGCGTTGTTTGCAGGCTTCTGTTTCAGCTTCCCGATCATCGCCAACCAGCTCTGGGCCTTTGTCGCGCCTGGCCTCTATGCGCGCGAGAAGAAGGCCTTCCTGCCCTTCCTCATCGCTACGCCGATCCTCTTCGCCTCGGGCGCGGCGCTCGCCTACTATCTTGTCATGCCGACGGCATTTGCCTGGTTCATCGGTTTCGAGGGCGAGGCCGGCGGGCTGGAAATCGAAGCCCTGCCGACAGCCAATGAATATTTGTCACTTGTGATGCAGTTCATCCTGGCATTCGGCCTGAGCTTCCTGCTGCCGGTGCTGCTGATGCTGCTCAATCGCGCCGGCATTTTCAGTCGCGCGCAATTGGCCGGCATCCGCCGCTATTTCATCGTGCTGTGCTTCGTCCTCGGCGCGATCCTGACGCCAGCCGAACCTGTCTCGCAATTCATGCTCGCCGTCCCGCTTTACCTGCTGTTCGAGGGCTCGCTTCTGCTGATGTATTTCAGCGAGAAAAGGGACGCGAAGGAGAAGGCAGAGCGGGAAGCGGAAGAGGCTTCCGGCGAGGTCGCCGCTACCGAAGAAGCCACCAGCGAGAGCTAGTCCTCGGCGGAATAGACCCGTTGACCGGCAATCCATGTCTCCAGCACATTGATCCGGCGGATCTGTTCTGCATTGGAAAATAGCGGATCGCCATCCAGCACCAGGAAATCCGCCCGTTCGCCAAGGGCCAGCGAACCGAAGCGACCCTCGGCAAATCCGGCATAGGCCGCGCCCGCCGTATAGGCTGCCAGCGCGACATCGCGACCGACCAGTTCCTCGGGCATCCAGCCGCCCTGCGGCTCGCCATTGGCATCCACGCGGCTGATCGCCACGGCCAGGCCTTCCAGCGCATCGGGGGCTTCTACAGGAGCGTCCGAGCCGAAGGCGAGCGGCGCGCCGACCTCGGCAATCGAACGCCAGGCATAGGCGCCTGCCAGCCTGTCAGGCCCCAGCCGCGCCTCGGCCATCAAGCGGTCGCTGGTCTGGTGAACAGGCTGCATGCTGGCGATGATGCCGTGCTGGCCGAACAGCGGGATATCCGCCGGATCGACCACCTGCGCATGTTCGATGCGCCAGCGTCGGTCGCCCGGAAAATCGTCGGAGAGCTCGTCGATCGCATAGAGTGCTTCCTGATTGGCAGCATCGCCTATGGCGTGGATCGCCACCTGGAAGCGGTCCATCGCCGCGCGGCTCATCAGATTGCGCAGCTGCGTGCCGTCGAGCCGGGCGAGGCCGCGATTGCCTGCCTCGTCGGCATAGTCCGATTTGAGCAACGCCCCACGCGATCCCAGCGCCCCATCGAGGTAAAGCTTCACGCCATTGAGCCGGAGCCTGTCGTCATAGAGCCACAGCGTCGGCCCGGTGCCGCCGATCAGCAGCATTTCGGGTACGCTGGCGGCATAGGACATGATGCGCAATTGCAGGCGCCCGGCATCGCCTGCACGGCGATAGGTCATCCAGTCCTCTATGCTCGTGCCCATATCCGCCACGGCGGTGACGCCATAGGAAAAGAGCAGGCGCTGTGCTTCGTGAAAGGCGAGGTCGCGATCCTCGGGCCGGGGCGGCGGGACCAGCGCATTGACCAATTGCATCGCATCGTCGACCAGCACGCCCGCCGGTTCGCGAGAGCCGGGCTTGCGGATAATGCGCCCGCCTTCGGGGTCGGGTGTCTCGGCGGTGATGCCCGCGGCATTCAGCGCGGCACTGTTGGCCCAAGCCGCATGGCCGTCCACCCGTTCGAGCACGACGGGCCGGTCTGTCACAGCATCGAGCTCTTCGGCGGTCGGAAAACGGCCCAGGCCCCATGTTTCCTGGTTCCAGCCGCGCCCGATCAGCCAGGGGCGATTGGGAAAGCGCTGCGTATAGGCGGCGACCAGCTCCAGTGCCTCTTCCACGCTGCGTGTCTCGGTGAGGTCGAGCGTCATGCTGGCAAGGCCGAGCTGCATGACATGGACGTGTGAATCGATCAGGCCGGGTATCACTGTGCGGCCCTGCATGTCCTCGTAATAGTCGATCCCGACCTCGGGATCGTCACCGAAATCGAGCAGCTGGATGATGCGCCCGTCATCATCGACGACCATGCCGGAAAAGCGGTCGACCTTTCCGTCGCGCTGGACCGACATGCCCTCGACATTGTCGAAATGGGTATTGGCCAGGGCTGTGTGCGGGAGGAAGAAGAGGGTCGTCATTGCGAGGGTCCGCAGGACCCGCGGCAATCCAGGGCGGCATCGCGCGAGGCCTCTGGATTGCTTTGTCGCTCCGCTCCTCGCAATGACGCTGTTGGAGTGGCTCATTCGCCGACCTTTGGCAAATGCCGGACCAAAGCGGAAGTGTCCTGCCGGCTGCCGCCCATCTGCTGTACCTTGGCATAATAGCCATCGACCAGCTCGGTGACGGGCAGGGAAAGGCCGTGTGCACCAGCTTCGGCCATGGCGATGGCCAAGTCCTTGCGCATCCAGTCTATCGCGAAGCCGAAATCGAACTCGCCCGCCATCATGGTCTGCCAACGATTGTCCATCTGCCAGCTTTGCGCCGCGCCGCCGCTGATCGCCTCGAACACCTTGTCCGGTTCTAGGCCCAATGCCTGCGTCAGTCGTACGGCTTCGGAAAGGCCCGCAAGCAGGCCGGCAATGCAGACCTGGTTGACCGCCTTGGCCCCCTGTCCTGCGCCTGCCGGGCCGATATGGACGATGCGCGCTGCATAGGCCTGCATGACTGGCTCGGCGGCCGCCATCGCCTCGTCCGAGCCACCGCACATGATGGCGAGCTTGCCGTTCTCCGCGCCGGCCTGTCCGCCGGATACGGGCGCATCCAGGCAGAGCAGGCCGCGCGTTTCGGCCTCGGCAGCAAGGCGTTTGGCCATAGCCGGGCTGATCGTGGTGTGATCGATGAATAGCGTGCCGGGATTCATCGCCGCGAATACCCCGTCCTCGCTAAGCACTACGCTGGCGACGTCCTCGTCATTGCCGAGGCAGGAGAGCACCACGTCTGCATCGGCCACGGCCTCCACAACGGTTGCGCCAAGTTTTGCCGGCAGGTCTTCGGCAGTGAACTTCTCCAGCCATGCTGCGCCGCGCGCTGTGCTGCGGTTCCACCCGGTCACTTCATGACCCGCTCGGGCGAGGTGTGCGGCCATAGGACCACCCATCACGCCCAGGCCGAGAAATGCAATTTTCAGCTTGTCACTCATGCGCGCCTGACTGCCCTGTGACGCGGGCCTTGGCAATCTTTGCGCAAGGGAAACATGCACAGGGGTTTCACTTGTGCTGAAATCTGCGATAGGCCCCGCGCATGAGTAGCGCCCCGACCCTCGCCATGCTGGACATTTCCGATATCCGCGCCGCCGCGCAGCGGATCGAGGGTGCCGTGGTGCGCACGCCCACTTTGCACAGCAAGACGCTGTCCTCGATCACGGGGGCGGAAACCTGGCTCAAGTTCGAGAACCAGCAATTCACCGCCGCTTATAAGGAGCGCGGTGCACTCAACGCGCTATTGCTGCTCGATGAGAAGCAGCGCGAAAAGGGCGTCATCGCCGCCTCTGCCGGCAATCACTCTCAGGGCCTGTCCTATCACGGCACCAGGCTGGGCGTGCCGGTCACCATCGTCATGCCCAGGACCACGCCTACGGTGAAGGTCATGCAGACCGAGAGCGTGGGTGGCAAGGTCATGCTCGAGGGTGAGAATTTCGACGAGGCCTATGCCTATGCCCGCAGCATGGAAAAGCAGCTGGGCCTGACCTTCGTCCATCCGTTCGACGATCCCAACGTTGCGGCAGGGCAGGGCACGGTCGCGCTCGAAATGCTCGAGGACGTGCCCGATCTCGACATGATCGTCGTGCCTGTCGGCGGCGGCGGCCTGATTTCCGGCGTTGCTGTCGCGGCCAAGGCGATCAACCCCGATATCGAGATCGTCGGCGTGCAGACGGCGGAATTCCCCGCCTTCTACAACCTCAAGACCGGCAAGCATTTGCCGCAGGGCGATGTCACCATTGCCGAGGGCATCGCGGTGAAGGAGCCGGGCTTCTTCACGCGCCAGATCGTCGACGACGTGATCGACGAAATGCGCGTGGTGAAGGAATATGCCATCGAGATGGCGGTCTCGCTGCTGCTCGATATCGAGAAGACGGTGGTCGAAGGGGCGGGCGCGGTCGGCCTCGCCACGCTGCTGCCGCCGAGCAATGGCGTGCCGCGCGAACGCTTCCGCGGCAAGAAGGTCGGCGTGATCCTGACCGGCGGCAATATCGACCAGCGCATCCTCGCCAATGTCATCCTTCGCAACCTCGTTCGCAGCGGGCGGATCGGCCGCGTCAGCGTGATGCTGGATGACCGAGCGGGGGCGCTGTCGCGCGTGGCCGAGCTGTTCACCGAGTACGGCGCCAATATCATCGAGGTCACGCACCAGCGGATCTTCGGCAATCTCTCGGCCAAGAACACCCAGACCGATATCGAGTTCGAAGTGCGCGACCTGAAGGCGCGCGACCAGTTGCTCACTGCAATGGAAGACGCCGGCTACAAGTTCGACGTGATTTCGCTGCAGGGTCAGCGCAGCAATCGCTTCAATCGCACCGGCGGAGGCGATTGAGCCGCTCTTGCGGCTGCAAACGTGAAACAGGTTGGCTCACGAGTGCCCCGTTTCGGGGCGTTTGATCCCTGCGAATGTGCGATTGTGCAAATTAACCCTGCCATCGCCACAATTTATGGTTAATCTTGTTCCAACGGGCGACTCCGCTGGCCATAGACTAGGCCGCGCGCCCCGGCAGGACCAATAACAGGCAAGAGGATCGCCCTACGGTGACGGCCCCCGTTCGATTTCCCCGCTTCTTTGTCACGAGCCCCGCGCCGTGCCCTTATCTGTCGGGAAAGACCGAACGCAAGGTGTTCACCGAGCTCAAGGGTCCGCATGCCGAGCAGCTGAACGATGCGCTGGGCCGGATCGGCTTTCGCCGCAGCCAGACGGTTGCCTATCGTCCTTCCTGCGTCGATTGCCGCGCCTGTATCTCGGTCCGCGTGGTGGCGGACGAATTCAAGCCGTCTTCCACGCAGCGCCGCAATCTGCGACGCAATGCCGACCTGGAGGGTACCGAATGCCGTCCCTGGGCGACGACGGAGCAATATGAGTTGCTGCAGCGCTATCTCGTCAGCCGCCATCCGGGCGGTGGCATGGCGGCCATGGACGAGGTCGACTATGCCGATATGGTGGAACACACCTCTGTTTCGAGCTTTGTCATTGAATACAGGGGACCTTCCCAGGATGGCAGGCCGGGACGCCTCGTTGCGGCATGCCTGACAGATCGGCAGAGTGACGGGCTGTCGATGATTTACAGCTTCTATGACCCCGAAACCGAGGCACGCAGCGGACTTGGCAATTTCGTTATCCTGGACCACATTCGCCGCGCACAGGCAGCGGGGTTGCCCTATGTCTATCTCGGATACTGGGTCGAGGGATCCCAGCGCATGCAGTACAAGGTGCGTTATCGGCCGCTCGAAAAGCTCGGCCCCGACGGCTGGAGCCGCTTTACCGAGGAAGAACAGGCGCGCCTCATCTCTTCGCTCTCGCGCAGCAAGCAGCCCGCCGGTGGTATCGATGGTAGCGGCAAGGATGGAACCCCTGGCGGGCAGAAGCAGTACAAACTCGCCTGAGCGGCTACTCCTGCAATCGATGAAACGTCAGGTCGCGACGGCGCTGGTCGTTTGGCTGGCGCTTGCCGCGCAGCCGCTGGCCGCGCAGGAGGCGCAATCTCCCGATGACCTCATCCCGGATGAGGCCGTTGCCGATCCCGAAGGCTGGGTAGAGCAAGGGCAGCAGGCGGAACTGCCGCTGCTCGACAGCCGACCCATGCCGACCGACATGGATACGCCGATCGAGGCGGACCCCTACATCACAGTGGAGCAACCCGAAGACATCGTTCTGCCCGAGATCGAGCCGCTCGAGTCCGACGATACGATCTCCTTCACCACGTTCGAGGACGTAATTGCACCGCTACCGGAGGGAGATGAGGAACGCCTGTCGGACGAACTCGTCATCGTCTTTCCCAGCGACAAGTCGCTGTTCCCCGAACGAAGGGAATTCCTGCAGCGCTTCTCTGCTCTATCCAGCATCGAAGGCAATGATGCGGAGGACAATTTTGCACGCCTCAATGCCCAAGCCAGGGCTGACGAGGAGCTGCTGGTGCGGATGCTGCGGGCCTATGGCTATTTCGATAGCCAGGTCATCCGCGCGGTAGGGACTTTCGGCGACGATGCGATGGATGCCGTGCGCTTCGACATCATTCCCGGAACGCGCTTCAAGGTGGGTGCGGTCGATCTTGGTGACCTGACGCAGACCGGCAGCGATTACGAGGCTCTGCGCGGGGCATTCGGAATCAAGTCCGGCGATCTGCTCTCGCTCGATGCGATCGAGGCCGAGCGCGATGATCTCGACATTGCCCTGGGCGAGAGCGGCTATCCCTTCGCCACGCTCGCCGAGCCCGAGTTGCTGGTCGATTATGATCGCCTGCAGGGTGATGTGACAGTGCCGGTCGCGCCCAACGGCAAATATGTAATCGGGGAGATCGTAGTCGCGCAGCCCGATTTCCTGTCGGCCAGGCACCTGCAGCGTATTGCCCGCTGGGATCCGGGCGATATCTACCAACGCAGCGACCATCAGGACCTGCGCAGCGCCTTGCTTGCGACCGGCCTGGTCGGCTCTGTTTCCGTCACGCCTGTCGAAGTCCAGCCGCCGAGCGAGGACATGCCGGGCGTTGTGGACATGCAGGTAGACATGATCGAGGCGCCGCCGCGCACCCTTGCTGCCAATATCGGGTATGGCACCGAGGAAGGAATCCGCTTCGAAGGCAGTTGGGAGCATCGCAACCTCCTGCCGCCAGAAGGCATGGTCCGCGCGCGCGCCATCGTCGGGACGCAGGAGCAATTGCTCGGCCTCACACTGCGCAAGAACAATTTCCGGGGCCGCGATCGCATCCTTTCGATCGACGCCTTCGCCAGCACGATCGATTACAGCGCCTATGATGCGCGGACGGCCTCACTCGTCGCCAATTACGAGCGGGTCAGCAATGCGTTGTTCCAGAAGCCGTTCAACTGGTCGATCGGCCTCGAACTCGTCGCAACGGGAGAGCGCGAGGCCGATGTCACGGGGACGCTCCAGGATCGCACGACCTATTATATCGCCGCGATCCCCGGCTACGCGCAGATCGACACCTCTAACGACCTGTTGGACCCGACCGAGGGCTATCGCTTGGCGGCCCGTGTCTCACCGGAGTTTGCGGCGAACGAGGGCACCGAGAATTACTACGTTCGCGCCCAGTTGGACGGGTCGTACTACAATCAGGTGAGCGATAGCGTGGTCATGGCCGGCCGGGTGAGGGTCGCCTCGATTGCAGGGGCGCCAACCAGCGCCATTGCCCCCTCGCGCAGGCTCTATGCTGGTGGCGGTGGGTCGGTACGCGGCTATGGCTATCGGGATATCGGTCCACTCAACGATGTCGGGGATCCGACGGGCGGCCGCTCTCTTGCCGAGTTTTCGATCGAGGCCCGTATTCGCACCGGATTGCTCGATGGTGCGGTTGGCTTCGTGCCCTTCTTCGATGCCGGTGCCGTGGGTGATGATTCAACACCCGGCCTTGGCAACATGAAATACGGTGCGGGTATCGGTTTGCGCTATCATACCAGCTTCGGCCCGATCCGCGTGGACCTGGCCGCGCCGCTCAATCCCGGGCCGAATGATGCGAATTTCGCAGTCTATGTCGCCTTGGGGCAGGCCTTCTGATGGCGGTGGAAGAGGAAATGCCGGAAGACGTTCCGCCCCGCCGCTCTGCATGGAACCGGGCGGCGCGCATCGTCGGATATGTCCTGGCTGCGCTGCTTGCGCTCCTGGTGGCAGTGGTGGCATTCCTGCATTCGCCGCCGGGCCGGCAGTTCATCGTCGACCAGATCAGCAAGTATGCCCCCGCCTCCGGCCTTTCCGTGGAGGTCGGCTCTATCGACGGTTCGGTGTTGTGGAGCGCCACTTTCAACGATGTGGAGTTGCGCGATGCGGAGGGCACCTTGTTCTTCGAAGCGCCCGCCGTCGAGCTGAACTGGCGCCCGTTCAGGTGGCTGTTCAGCGGCC
Source organism: uncultured Altererythrobacter sp. (assembly GCA_913056125.1). Lineage (GTDB taxonomy): Bacteria > Pseudomonadota > Alphaproteobacteria > Sphingomonadales > Sphingomonadaceae > Alteraurantiacibacter. The sequence goes on along the minus strand of CAJXNC010000007.1, from coordinate 58,374 downwards.
TTGACGTGCGTCATCTCGTCGTCGCCAATGCCACGCTCTACGCTCCGCCCGTGCTGCTGCCGGGTGATCCGGATGCCCCGATCCTGCCCGATTTCGACATCCGTGTGGACCGCCTGCTGGTCGATGATATGCACGTGGCCGAAGGGCTGCTGGGCGAAGAGCGTGTCATCGACTTCCGCGCCAGCGCCGATATTCGTCAGGGTCGGCTGTTCCTGGATGCGCTGGGCGAATTCGGCGGTGGGGACGAATTCAGCCTGCTCGCCGAAGCCGAGCCCGATGGCGACATTTTCGATCTCGATCTCAACTGGAAGGCGCCTGCCGGCGGCTTCCTCGCGACGATGGTGGGCGCTGAGGAAGACCTTGTCGTCGACTTGGAGGGCGATGGTAGCTGGAGCCGGTGGGATGGCGAACTGCTGGCGATTCAGGGCGAAAGGACATTGCTCGATTTCGACATTGCCAACGATGCGGGGCGCTACCGGATGGAGGGAGAGGCCCGGCCCGGTTCCTATGTCGAGGGAATGAGTGCGCGGGCGCTGGGCGAGGTGGTGACCCTGGCTGCCGAAGGGACGCTCGTGGACAGCGTGCTCGATGGCAAATTTGCCCTGCGCGGTGACGCTCTGTCGCTGGACGGCGAAGGTGCTGTCGACCTGGCAGACAATGCTTTTGCCGGGCTGGTCATCGACGCCCAATTGCTCGAACCGCGCTTTTTCGGGTCGGATATTGCACTGGACGACGCACGGCTCGATGCCATGCTCGACGGACCTTTCCGCGATTTCGCGATCGAGCACGATTTGCGCGTCGGGCGGCTTGATGCGAGCGGTACGATCGTCGATCGGCTCGCGCAGCGTGGCGTTGCACGGTTCAGCGAGGGAAGGCTTGTCCTCCCGCTCGACCTTGGAGCCGCGCGCGTGACCAGCGGCATAGAGCTAGCCGATCCGCGGCTGGTCGATGGCCGCGTGGAAGGCACGCTGGTCTATACGGGTAACCGCCTGTCCGCGGACAATCTGGCGATCCGCTTCCGCGGCGTGGCCGCGCGGCTCAGCATGGACGGCAATCTCGATAGCGGCCGGTTCGACATTGCGGGGCCCGTGCGCGTGGCGGACCTCGTGCTGGAGGAATTCGGCCGCGTGGATGCTGAGGCCGATATCGGGCTCGGAATCGGCGGTTCCGCTCCCTGGACGCTTTCGGCTCGTCTCGATGGCGCCTTCGACGAAGTGAGCAGCCCTGCGCTCTCCACCATTGCAGGAGAGGAGATCGCCTTCACCGGCAATCTGGCACTTGGGCAGGCCGTGCCGGTAGACTTCACCGATCTGGTCGTGAATGCCACCAAGCTGGACCTGCAGCTGGACGGTCAATTCGCCGATGGCGTGACCACTCTGACGGGTAACGGAGAGCATGCCGATTACGGGCCGTTCACTCTCGATGCCGAAATCGGAGAAGACGGGCCGCGCGCGCAACTGCTGCTTGCCAGTCCGCTTCCAGCCGCCCGGCTCAGCGATGTCAGCGTAGCCATTGCGCCTTCTGCCGAAGGTTATGCGATCGAGACGTCAGGCGGCTCGCTGCTCGGGCCGTTCGACGGCTTGCTTTCGCTCGTCATGGCCGAAGAGGGAGAAACTACCATCAATGTGCGGCGGCTCGATGTGGCTGAGACGCGCATCAGCGGGCAGCTTGCGCTGGTCGAAGGCGGGGTGGATGGCAGGCTCGGCTTTGCGCGTGGCGGCGTGGACGGAGCCATCACCCTTGCCCCGCGCGGAGGCGGGCAGGGACTCGATGCGCAGCTGGCCATTCGCAATGCCCGTTTCGGGGGTTCCACTCCCATCTCCATCGCTCGGGCCGATGTCGATATTGCAGGCGTTCTGGGTGGCGAGGATGCCAGCCTGGACGGCACGGTCACCGCACAGGGCATCAGCTATGGCACGATATTCCTCGGCCGCTTTGCCGCCGACGCGGCGTATAGCGAGGGCACAGGGCATTTCGATGCGGCCCTTGCAGGCCGGCGGGGAAGCCGTTTCGAGATGCTCCTCAATGGGGAGATCTCCCCCGAACGGATCGCCATGGTCGCCAGCGGCTCGCATGCCGGCAGCGCTATAACCATGCCGCGCCGCGCCGTGCTGCTCGCCACCGGGGATGGTGGCTGGCAGTTGCAACCGACCCAGATCGGCTATGGCGATGGCTATGCCATCATGCGCGGTCGCTTTGGCGGCGAAGGCCCGACCGAAGGACGGCTTAGCCTGTCCAACCTGCCGTTGTCGCTGGCCGATATCGCTTTGGATGATCTTGGTCTGGGCGGAACGGTCTCGGGCGTGATCGAGCTCGGCGAGGAAGCGGGCCTGCCGGTGGGCGAGGCACGCATCATGGTCGAGGACCTGCGTCGCTCGGGCCTGCTGCTCACCTCGCATCCGATTGACCTGGCTGCCGTCTTCGAACTTTCGCCGACATTGCTGCAGGGTCGCGCGGTAATCGAGGACGGATCGGGCGTGGAGGGGCGGCTGACCACGCACATCGCCAACCTGCCGCGAGATGGTGCGCTCGGTGCGCGGCTCTATCGCGGCAACCTGGAAGCGCAATTGCGCTACCAGGGACCGGCGGAATCACTCTGGCGCCTCGCGGCAATAGACCTGCTCGACATTACCGGCGATATGGAAATTGCGACCGATATTCGCGGCACGCTGGAAGCACCGCAGGTCCGCGGCAATCTGCGCGGCGACGATCTTACCGTGCAGAGCGCGCTTACCGGTACGGTGGTCAACGATGTCGCGGCGCGCGGCCGCTTCGACGGCTCGCGCCTGCAATTGCAGAGCTTCTCCGGAACCGCGCCCAATGGCGGGCAGGTGAGCGGTAGCGGCTTCGTCGATCTCGCCAACATGACCGGCAATCGCGGTCCGCAGATCGACTTGCGGCTCGCTGCGCGCAATGCCCGCATCCTCGACCTGCCCGAAATGAGCGCGACCGTAACCGGGCCCATGCGCATCGTCTCCAGCGGTGTGGGCGGCACGCTGGCCGGGCGCCTGCAGGTCGATGCCGCGCATTGGCAATTGGCTGCGGTTGAGGAAGATGTCGCTTTGCCAGACTTCGCCGTTACCGAGGTCAATGTGCCTGCCGATATCGCCCCCGTCACGCGCCAGGGGCAGCCTTGGCGCTACCTGATCGATGCCAGCGCAGAGGGCGGGATCGAAGTGGACGGCATGGGTCTCGATAGCGAATGGCGCGGCGATATTCGCCTGCGCGGAACCACTTCGGACCCGCGCATCGGCGGTGAGGCGCGGATCGTGCCGCGGCAGGGTTTCTACAGCTTTGCCGGCGTCTATTTCGACATCACGCGCGGCCGCATCGAATTCGATGAGAACGTTCCGATCGATCCGCGGATCGACCTTATTGCAGAGACCGATGTGGACGGCCTCGATGTGAGCGTGTCGGTGCAAGGAAGCGCAAGCCAGCCCGACATTGCCTTCAACTCAGTACCCGCCCTTCCTGAAGAGGAATTGCTGGCGCGTCTCCTGTTCGGCGGTTCGATCACCGACCTCTCGGCGACCGACGCGGTCCAGCTTGGCGCTGCTTTGGCGAGCCTGCGCGGGGGAAGCGGGATCGGACCGATCAACCAGCTGCGCGATGCGGTCGGACTCGATCGCCTGCGTATCCTCGGGCCCGATCCGGCGCTCGATCGCGGTACTGCCGTGGCTTTGGGCAAGAATATCTCGCGCAGCTTCTACGGTGAGATCATCACCGATGGGCAGGGCTACAATGTGACCGAGCTGGAGTATCGTATTACCAGCTGGCTTTCGCTGCTCGGCACGGTGAGCACGATCGGTCGCGGCAGCGTCGCCGCCGAATACAGCAAGGATTACTAGATTCCGATCTCGCCGCGCCGATAAAGTGCTGCTTCGGCCGCACGGCGGCGCACAAGGCCCTTCATCACCCGGCCACCGGCATGGACCCAGCGGTCGAACTCGCGCGCGGCCCCTGCATAATCGCCTGCCACATGCTTGCGCGTGAGTGTCGCCTTGCCGATTGCGCCGGTATTGTAGTGAAAGCTGACTAGCGCATCGAATTGTGGCTGGCTGGTCGGCGCATCGCCAATCGCTCGGCGAACATCCCCGGCATAGCGCGCCAGGTCGGCTTCGAGCCGGCCATCGCACTGCTCTTGCGTCCACACGGTGCCGCGCGCAATGCCGGGACCGGTCGCCCCCCAGCCGATGGTCCATGGCTCGGCGCCCGTACCCGGATCGGGATAGGCTTCGACAAGCCCGTCCGCACGCTTCTTCGCGCAGCCTTCGAACTGCTTGATCAGGGCAATGCCTTCGGGCCCGACCTGCCTGGCCGATGTAGAACCCCTCACACCTGACACACTGTCCTGTGCCGAAATATCGGGATCGAGTTGAGCAGTCATGCGCATCAGGCGCCAGACGGCATCGAAAAGGGGTTTGCATTCTATGGCCATCTCGACCTCCACGGTTGGATTCGCAACCGCGCTAGGCTGACGACCAGTCTGTAGGAAAGGGTTGGCCTTGCTGGCGCGTCTTGGCACGCGCCCCACGACTTGGAGCCGGTTGGCCCTTCGCTCCAAGAGAAAAGGGCGCCCGGTTTCCCGGACGCCCTTTGTTTGATCGAATGATCCTTGGCGCTTAGGCGCTGTAATACATGTCGAATTCGACCGGGCTCGGAGCCATTTCCCAAGCATAGACTTCCGGCCACTTGAGCTCGATGTAAGCATCGATCTGGTCCTTGGTGAACACGTCGCCCTTGGTCAGGAACTCGTGATCGGCAGCCAGCGCCTCGAGCGCTTCGCGCAGCGAACCGGCAACGGTCGGAACCTCGGCCAGCTCTTCCGGCGGAAGATCGTAGAGGTTCTTGTCCATGGCATCGCCCGGATGGATCTTGTTCTGGATACCGTCGATGCCGGCCATGAGCAGGGCCGAGCAGGACAGGTACGGATTGGCCAGCGGATCCGGGAAGCGGAATTCCACGCGGCGCGACTTCTCGCCCGTGCCGTAGGGAATACGGCAGGAAGCCGAACGGTTGCGAGCAGAATAGGCCAGCAGCACGGGGGCTTCGAAGCCCGGCACCAGGCGCTTGTAGCTGTTGGTGGTCGGGTTGGAGAAGGCGTTGATCGCCTTGGCGTGCTTGATCACGCCGCCGATGAAGTGGAAGCAGGTTTCCGACAGGCCGGCATAGCCATTGCCTGCAAAGGTGTTGGTCTTGCCATCCCAGATCGACATGTGGGTGTGCATGCCTGAACCGTTATCGTCCTTGATCGGCTTCGGCATGAAGGTCGCGGTCTTGCCATAGGCATGGGCGACCTGCTGCACGACATACTTGTAGATCTGGATGCGGTCGCAGGTTTCCACCAGCTCGCCGAAAGTCAGGCCAAGTTCGTGCTGGGCAGCGGCCACTTCATGGTGCTGCTTGTCCATGGGCAGGCCCATTTCCAGCATGGTGGTGACCATTTCCGCACGGATGTCCATGACGGGATCGACCGGCGGAACGGGGAAGTAGCCGCCCTTGGCACGCGGACGGTGACCAAGGTTGCCGCTCTCATATTCCTTGCCGGTATTGGTCGGCAGTTCGACATCGTCGATGGCATAGCCTGCACCGGCATAGCCGTTCTCGAAGCGGACATCGTCGAACATGAAGAATTCGGGTTCGGGGCCGACGAAGACCTTGTCGCCCAGACCGAGCGAGCCGACATAGGCGGCAGCGCGCTTGGCGGTCGAACGCGGATCGCGCGAGTAGAGCGAACCGTCGCCCGGCTCGACGATGTCGCAGACGATGATCATCATCGGCGTGGCGCTGAACGGATCGATGTAGCAGGCATCGAGATCCGGCTTCAGGATCATGTCGGATTCGTTGATTTCCTTCCAGCCTTCGATCGACGAACCGTCGAACATCAGGCCTTCTTCAAGCGCATCCTCGTCGATAACGCCGGCGCACATGGAAAGGTGCTGCCACTTGCCCTTGGGATCGGTGAAACGGACATCGACCCACTCGATCTCCTCATCCTTGATCCGCTTAACGATTTCCTTTGCACTCGGCATGTTACTTCCTTCCTTGATCGAATGATCGTGTAAGTCCGTGGTTTGGTTTGCCGGCGATTCCGGCAGCTAAAATATCAGATGGCTGAATCGTCCTGCTCGCCCGTGCGGATGCGCAGGGCGGACTGGATGTCCGAAACGAAAATCTTGCCGTCGCCGATGCGGCCAGTCTTCGCGGCATTGGCGACTGCCTCCACCACGGCTTCGGCCTGGGCGTCGGGAACGACGACTTCGAGCTTCACCTTGGGCAGGAAATCGACGACATATTCGGCGCCCCGATAGAGCTCGGTATGGCCCTTCTGGCGGCCAAAGCCCTTTGCTTCTGTCACGGTGATGCCGGAAACTCCGACCTCGTGAAGCGCGTCCTTCACTTCATCGAGCTTGAAGGGTTTGATGATCGCTTCGATTTTTTTCACGTTCTACCTGTTCTCTCTCGCGCCTTTCGCTGCGCAGGAACTGCAACGATCAGCCGATTCCTAACAAAGGGTTACAAGAATCATGCCAATGTCGAGATAACTGGCGTAGACAATGTTGTGCGGTTGCGAAAGGGGAGATTCGCAATAATGGAATCGCATTTCGCGCGGTGCTGGAATAAATCTGCTGTGAAAGAGCGCTATTCTTGCTTAAAAATGCAGCATCTCGCTGCCTGAAATTTAGGCAGAAGTGTTCGCTCAGAGGCGCAGGCCGGCCGTTTCCGCGCAGCCCGCCATCAGGTTCAGGGATTGCACCGCAGCGCCGCCGGCACCCTTGCCGAGATTGTCGAGAACGGCCACCAGCCGCACTTGCGAGCCATCGGCATCGGGCAGGACGAACAGCTCCATCCGGTCGGTTGCGGCAGAGGATGCACGCAGCAGAATCTCCCCGTCTTCCGGCACTTTGCCCATATGTACGACCGGGCTGGAGGAATAGAAGTTGGCCAGCCATTCATGCATGGCTTCGGGCGTTCCGGCGCTTTGCATGGCGGAAAGCTGCAGCGGCACTTCCACCACCATGCCGCGATGGGCGGGGATCACGGCCGGGGTAAACAAGGGCGCGTGGACGAGGCCGCAACGCGCCTGCATTTCGGGGACGTGCTTGTGGCCCAGCCCGAGCGCGTAGCCGCGCCAGGCGATGTCGCGATCTTCCTCGAAACGGGCAATCAGCGCCTTGCCGCCGCCCGAATAGCCCGACACTGCATTGCAGCAATATGGCCAGTCCGCGGGCAGCAAGCCGGCGCGCACCAGGGGGGCGACCAGAGCGATGAAGCCGGTCGAATAGCAGCCGGGATTGGATACGCGGCCTGCCTGCGCCACCAGCTCGTGACCCGAAACTTCGGGAAAGCCATAGACCCAGCCCGGCGCCGTACGGTGTGCGGTGGAGGCATCGATGATGCGTACCTTGCTGCCCTCGGCAAGCTCGACTGCCTGGCGGGCAGCATCGTCATGCAGGCATAAAATGGCAAAATCGGCTTCGTGCAGGGCTTCACGCCGCGCGGCCGGATCCTTGCGCTTGTCATCGTCGAGCACCAGCAGTTCGAATTCGCTGCGTCCTGCCAGCCGGTCGTTGATTTCGAGGCCGGTCGTGCCCGCAGCGCCGTCGATGAAGACCTTATGCGCCATGGCTAACGGGCTCGAGCAGGTCGATATGGATATAGCCCACCGGGCCTTTGAGCGAAAGGCAGCCCCAGGCCCAGCTGCCGGTTACGTCGAGAACCTCGAAACTGTCGCCTTCCATCAGGGTGCACAATTCCGGCGAGGCGGCGTCGGGCCGCTGATGCAGCGCCGCGCCGCCGGGCAGGACGCTGCGCGGCTGGGGCACGGCATAGTGCGGTACGAAGTATTTCCCGGCGAGGCCGACATGGGCAAGATCGCCGCGAAGCGGGACCTTGGTCTCGTCAGGTTTCACGATCGGTCCGGACAGCACGAATGGTCCCTGCGCGTGCAGGTCCAGCGTATCCGCTGCCGTGTCCGTATTCGTGCCTTCTGTCGTCATCCGGCGGCGCTTAGACGGGGACGTGCCGCTCGGCAAGTTTGCGCATCAACCATAGCGTTTGCGCAGGGTGTGGAAGGCAGCGCGCAAACCCAGCGCGGCGCCGCCTTTCTGGCGCCCGGGCTTGGCAGCAGGGCGCCAGGCGAAAGTATCGAAATGGGCCCAGTCGATGTCCTCTCCCACGAATTTGTCGAGGAATAGGGCTGCCACGCTGGCTCCGGCGAAGGAGTTGTTGTGCGTGTTGTTGGTGTCGGCAACCTCGGATTTGAGCCAGTCGGCATAGGGCGCATGCATGGGCAGGCGCCAGGACAGGTCGTCATGCTCCTCTCCGGCCTCGGCCAGTTCGGTGGCGGTCTCGTCGCGGCGCGTGAACAAGGCAGGCAGGTCGGGACCAAGCGCCACGCGCGCCGCACCCGTCAGCGTGGCGAAGTCGATTATGAGGTCGGGATCGCTCTCGCTTGCCAGCGTCAAGGCATCACCCAGGATCAGCCGGCCTTCGGCGTCGGTATTGCCGATCTCCACGCTCAAGCCCTTGCGGCTTTTGAGCACGTCGCCCGGGCGAAAGGCATTGCCGGCAATGGCGTTCTCGACTGCGGGGACGAGGCATTGCAGCCTCACCTTGAGGCCCGACTGCATGACCAATGCAGCCAGCGCCAGCGCATGGGCAGCGCCGCCCATGTCCTTCTTCATCAGCAGCATGCCGCTGGCGGACTTGATGTCGAGGCCGCCCGAATCGAAGGCCACGCCCTTGCCCACAATCGCTACGCGCGGGTGCTTGTCGTCACCCCAGTTGAGTTCGATCAGTCGCGGGGCATGTTCGCGCGATGCCGCGCGGCCGACCGCGTGGATCATCGGGAATTCGTTTGCCAGCCGGTCGCCGCGCACCACGCTGAGCGTCGCACCATGCGTTTCGGCGAGCTTCTTCGCCTCTGACTCGAGCGCTTCGGGCCCCATATCCTCGGCCGGCGTGTTGACGAGATCCTGCACCATGGCGACGGCCTGCGCCTCTGCCTGGGCGCTGGCGATGCGCCCGACCTCATTGGTCAGCAGGATTCGCGGCCCCTCGGCGTCTTCGTCCTGCACATAGCGGTCATAAATATATTGCGCGGTCTGCCAGCCATGCAGCGAAGGACCCGGCTCCCCACCCGCACGGCGATAGGTGCCCGCAGGCAGGACTTCTGCCAGCTTGGCCATGCACCAGCTCGAAAGATCGTCCGGATTGGCGATGCCGCCCACGGCAAACCAGCTTTCGCCATCGGGCACGATACCGACCTGGTATCCGCCACCTGTGAACTTTTGTGCAGCGAGCGCAGCACGTTGTGGTCCGCTCAACCCCTTGGCAAAGTCGTTGAACGTATCCTTGTTGACGAGATGGATCGCAATGGCATCTTGTCCGCGATCCGGCTGGATTAGGTCGGTCTTTAGGCTCATAGGCGCCTCTCTGCCTGCGCCGGGGCGTTTTGGGAAGGCATTGGGAAGAGAAGATGCGTAAGGTTTCGCTCATGCTGGCTGCAGCCATGGTGCTGGCGTCATGTCGGGAAGAGCCCGCGCCGGTGCCCGAGCCCAGCACGGCCGAGGAAACCGGCTCGACCGAAACGACTGTCACCGTCATCAACGGTGCGCGCGCCGTGGTCGAGGAGACGGACGATTTCCTGTTCGAATATTCCTATCCGGCAGAGGCCGGGAACATCCCTGCACTGGCTGCCATGCTGGACGGTCGGCTGGCGCGCGCGCGCAGCGAGCTCTCCATGCAGGCCGCCGATGGCCGCGAGGCGGCGAGCGACGATGGCTTCCCGTATAACAAGTATTCTACAGAGGTCGTCTGGCAGGTCGTCACCGACCTTCCCGGCTACCTCAGCATGTCCGCTGCCATATCGAGCTATACGGGCGGGGCGCATGGCAATTACGGCTCCTCCGCGCTGGTGTGGGACAGGGCGAACGAGATCGAGGTGGAGGCAATCGACATGTTCACCTCTCCCGCAGCGCTGGACGAGGCGCTGGGCGAACAGCTCTGCACACTGCTGAACGCGGAGCGCGCCAAGCGGCGCGGCATGCCGGTGGAGGCAGACGGCGATATTTTCGATTTGTGCGTCAAGCCTTCCGAAAGCACCGTGCTGCTCGGCTCATCCAATGGCCGGGCTTTCAACCGGATAGGCTTCATCATGGATCCCTATGTTGCCGGACCCTATACCGAAGGCTCCTACGAATTCACCCTCAATGTGAACCAGGCGGTGCTCGATGCTGTGAAGGAGGAATACCGTTCCGCCTTCGCGGCTCGCAATTAGGGCGCGCAATCGCTACATGGCGGAGCATGGTTGAATATCAGCACGTAACAGAAGACATGTCCGTCTATCGCGACGGCACGATCAAGCTGCATGGTCCCGAAGGATATGAGGGCATGCGCAAGGCTGGCCGGTTGGCTGCCGAAATCCTCGACGAACTGACGACCCGCGTCGAACCGGGTGTCTCGACCGAGGAACTCGATCGCGTGGTGCGCGAGATGACGCTCGATGCGGGCGCGGTTCCGGCCACGCTCGGCTATCGCGGCTACACGCATAGTTGTTGCATCTCGATCAACCATGTCGTGTGCCACGGCATCCCCTCGGACAAGCGGCTCAAGGAAGGCGATATCGTCAATATCGACGTGACCCCGCTGCTCGACGGCTGGCACGGCGATACCAGTCGCATGTACCTCGTCGGCGATGTGCCACTGAAGGCGAAGCGGCTGGTCGATGTGACCTATGAGTGCCTGATGATCGGGATCGAACAGGCCCGCCCCGGCGCCCGGCTGGGCGATATCGGCGCGGCGATCCAGGCGCATGCAGAGTCATTCAGGTATGGCGTGGTGCGCGAATTCTGCGGACATGGGCTTGGCCGGTTGTTTCACGATGCCCCCGAGGTCGTGCATGCGGCGCGTGCGGGCACCGGCCCGGAACTCAAGCCCGGCATGTTCATGACGATCGAGCCGATGATCAACCTCGGCAAGCCGCCGGTGAAGCTGCTCAACGATGGCTGGACCGCGGTGACGCGCGACAAGAGCCTGTCCGCGCAGTTCGAACATTCGATCGGCATCACCCATGATGGCTGCGAGATTTTTACCACCAGCCCCAAGGGACTGCACAAGCCACCTTATTGATCCGTAGCAATGTGCGTGACGCATGGCCCGCCTAAGCTGCAAAGAACAGCATAGGAGGATCGCCATGACATTTCGCAATTTCGCTACCGCCATCGCAATGGGTGCCGCCGCTTTCGCACTGCCTGCGTCAGCCCAGTCCGAACCGGAGGTGCAGCAGCTCGCCAATCGCTGGACCGCCGCCTATAACAGCGTGGACGTGCCCGCCCTGTCGGCTCTCTATGCCGACGATGCCGAGCTCTACATCCATAATGACGGGCGCTATGTCGGGCGTGAAATGATTTCCGTCTACTGGGCGGCGGATATGGATCGCGCCAATCCAATCACCGTCTTGCAGGTGACCGACTCCGTCTCCGACCCGGAGATGAAGCTGGTACACGGCAATTACCAGGTTCTCGACCGCAACACCGGTGTGCCGTTGGGCGGCGGACGCTTCGCTCATATCTGGGTTCTGGAAGACGAGGAATGGGTGCTCGACCGTGATGTCTGGGTCGACCTGACTTACGCAGAGCGGTAATATGCCGACGATGAGACGCGCATTCCCGATTGTCGCAATGGCCGGGCTGGCGGCATGCCAGCCTGCGCCTGCACCCGAGGCTTCCGCACCGCCGGTGGACCGGCAGGTGCTGGCCTTCGCCCAAGGGGCTTGCGGCGGCTGCCATGCAGTGGAAGCGAATGCGCTCTCGCCCAATCCGGAGGCTCCCGAATGGCCGCTTATCGTCAACCGCTCGGGCCTCAATGAAGAGACGCTGACGACCTGGCTGGTCGATGCGCATAACTATCCCGAGGAAATGGATTTCGACCTCGATGCTCCGCAAGTCGAGGATCTCGTTGCCTACATGCTCACCATGCAGAGCGAGGACTACGAACCGCCGATCATGTAGGCAGTTGCAGCAAATGCGACTTGCAGGACTTGCAATCGCTGCTGCCAAATCCGGGGTGGGGGATGGTGGCGGCCGCGCCGACAAGTCGATCCACCAATTCGCACTCGGTGAGCCCCGGAAAGGAAAGAGCATGAAGCTGGCCGGCTGCCAATGTCAGCTGGTCTACGTGCCAATGGGTTTTCTTGTCCCTCCGGAAATGATGGCTGAGGCGGCCGCGGATGCCTCCTGATCCCCGCGCACTTCCGGCATAGAAATAGCGCCCGCCAAGGATCACGATCGCCCGGCGGGCCAGCGTGGCACTGATCGGTTCATCAAGATCGATGACGAGCAGATAAGAACCTTGCGCCGCAGGGGCCCGCGTATGGTTGCTATCCGACCAGCACTCTGCGCCGGGAAATATCTCGTGCAGCCTCTCCATGAGGAACATTAGTCACGCTTCATTCCGAGGCTCAATACGTTGCCGCACACTAGCTCTCGCGCGCGGCCCTGATCGCCGCGCCGCCGGCGAAGGGCGTGATGGCGACCAGAAGCAGGCTGATTGCCGCGGTCAGGGCCAGCCCGCCTTCGCCGCCGGTCGACAATGCGCCTGCGCCAAAGATCAGGATCGGCACGGCCAGGGGGATGACCAGCAGGCCGGACAAGGCAGCATTGCCGCGCAGGCCGACAGTGATTGCCGCGATAATGACGCCGATGGCCGCAAGGCCCGGAGTGCCTGCCAGCAGGCCGAGTTCGACCGTGTGCAAGGTCTCTCCGTCAATTCCGACCAGCGCCGAGGCGGGCAGGGCAGCCACCATGAGGAAGGGGCCGAAGCTGAGCCAGTGCGCGAGCAGGCGGATGGCGACCACGACCTCCTCCGATATGCCGCGTAGCGCCCATTGGTCGAAGAAGCCCTGCTGCACATCGGCCGCCAGCAAGCGGTCAAGCGGGAGGATCGCGGCGAGCAGCGCGCCGACCCAGATCACCCCGCCGCCCGTCGCGGCAAGCAGGGTGGGGTTGGGGCCGATGGCAAAGGGGTAGAGCATGGCCACGGCCAGGAAGAAGAGCAGCGGCAGCAGGGTGCCCCCGCTGCGTGTGCCGGGAAGGAAATGCGCAAGGTCGCGCTTGAGCAGTGCGGCGAGCGCGTTCACAGCGCGAACTCCTCAAGCTTCATGGTCCGCATACCCTGCAAGTCAAAGGCCTGGTGGCTGGCGATCACGGCGATCCCGCCCGCCTGGCAATGATCCGCGACCAGTTCCTCGGTCATCGAAACGGCATCGCGGTCGAGCCCGTTGAGAGGTTCGTCGAGCAGCCAGATCGGCGCCTGTTGCCCGATCATGCGGGCGATTGCCGCGCGCTTGCGCTGGCCGGTCGAGAGGTAGCGCACAGGGACGTCGACCAGATCGGCCAGTCCCAACCTGTCGAGCGGGGCAGGCTCGCGGTCGATGCTGTCCCAGAAGGCCAGCGCCCTGCCGAGCGGAAGATATTCGTCGAGCGCGGGCTTCTCGTCGAGCAGCGCGGCCATGCCTTCGCGTTCGACGGTTCCGTTGAAGGGGCGCAGCAGGCCGGCAAGGATGCGGATCAGGCTGGACTTGCCCATGCCATTGGGTCCGGCGATTTGCAGTGCCTCCCCGCTTTCCAGTTTCAGTGAGAGGCTGGCGAACAGGAGGCGCTCGCCGCGACGGCAGGCAATATCCTTGGCTGACAGGCGGCAGGCTTCCATGGCGGGGAGCGTTAGGGCAGAGTCCCGATCGCTACAAGCGGAGGAGATGCGGCATGGCTGTGGAACAACTGACCGAGGCCGAACGCGAAGAAGCGCTGGCGGGCTTGCCCGAATGGTCGCTGCGCGAAGACGGGCTCGCCATCAGTCGTGACTTCAAATTTGCGAATTTCCGCGCCGCGTGGAGCTTCATGAGCCAGGTGGCCCTGCTCGCAGAGAAACAGGACCATCACCCTGAATGGTCGAATGTCTACAACCGCGTGTCGATCACGCTCACCACGCACGATGCGGGCGGACTGTCCGCCCGCGACATGAAGCTGGCGAAGGCGATCGACAGGATCGCCTAGCGCGAGCTTTAGCCAAGCCCCTTCACATATTCCTCGCCAGTGGGAATCTGCGCGGTGGATTTGCTCACTACGTCGCTGATCGCCTCTGCGCGCCCGCCAAGGCAGGAGGCAAGGAATCCCTCGGCAATCGCGTTGAAGGCGATGTTGTTTTCCGGGCGGTGGAAGCCGTGGCCTTCGTCCGGGAACAGCACATAGGTCACCGGGATGCCGTGCTCCTCCATCTTGGAGACGATCTGGTCGCTCTCGCTCTGCTTGACGCGCGGATCGTTGGCGCCCTGTCCGATCAGCAGCGGCTTGACGATCTTGTCCGCCTTGTGGATCGGGCTGCAATCGCGCAGCAGCTGCAGGCCTTCGGGCGTTTCGGGATTGCCCATGCGCTCGTGGAACTGCTTCACCATCGGCTCCCAATAGGGCGGGATGGTTTCGAGCAGCGTCTCGAGGTTTGACGGGCCGACTATGTCGACGCCGCAGGCGAAGACGTCCGGCGTGTAGGTCAGGCCCACCAGGGTGGCATAGCCGCCATAGGAACCGCCCATGATGGCGACCTGGTCCTTGTCGGCAATGCCCGCATCAACGGCCCATTCGACAGCATCGATGAGGTCGTCATGCATCTTTTTCGACCATTCGAGATTGCCGGCATTGATGAAGTCCTTACCGAAGCCGGTAGAGCCGCGGTAATTGACCGAAAGGACCGCATAACCGCGATTGGCGAGCCATTGATGCGTGCGATTGAAGCCGTATCCGTCGCGCGCCCAGGGACCGCCATGGACCAGCAGGACCATCGGCAACGGCGCATCGGGCACGCCGTCGCCATCATCGTCGCTGGCAGGCGGAAGGGTGAGGTAGGAGGGCAGGGTGAGCCCGTCGCGCGCCTTGATCTCGCGCGGATGCATGGGTTGCAGCGGCTGGCCTTCGAGCTGCGGCTTGCCGACATAGAACAACTCCAGCGTCTGCGCCGTGCGGTCGAAGATGAAACAGCGGATCGGCGCGGTCAGCGGATCGTTCCACACCAGCCACTTGGTATCGTCATCGGTGCGCGACTGGACGCCGAAATCGCCGTCGAGCTGCTCGCGCAGCCAGGTGAAGCTCGCCTCGATATCCTTGTCGAAGAAGTGGCGTTCGGTCCTGAGATAGGTGACCGAATAGCCCTGGATCTCGCCGGTCTTGGGATGGCGGATCGTGCCGCCAATGTCCGCGCGGTCGTCTTCGGCGATGAGCTTCCGGGAACCGGTCGCGGTGTCTTCCGCAAACAGGGCGGCGGTGTTTCGGCCTCGGCTGTCGAGCCAGAACAGTGTCTTGCCATCGGTCGTGTAGCCGGCCATGCCGGTGGTCAGCGCATCGTCCATGCCCACGACTTCGCGCGGGGCTTCGGCGATCTCGCCATCGATGATCTCGTGCATGTCCACGCCGCCGGCCGCGTTCTGGCGCTGCGCCCAGCGCAGGGTCAGGCTGTCATCGGCATCGAAACTGGCCCAGCCTTCATTGTTTTCCAGCACCAGTGTCAGTTCGCCGGTCGTCAGGTTGAGCAAGTGGACATCGTGGAAGCGCTCGTCGCGATTGTTGAGGCCGAGCAGCACCTTGTCCCTGATCGTTTCGGAGGAGCCGATGAACTGGACGCGCGTTTTCTCGAACGGGGTCAGGCAGACCGGTTCGCCGCCGAGGACATCGGCCTTGTAGAGCAGGTAATTCTCGTCGCCTTCCTTGTCGCGCAGGTACAGCAGGGAAGAACTGTCGGGTGCAAAGAAGGCCATGGGGATCGGTCGATCCGTGACGCTGGTCATACGCTTTGCGTCATCGGGTTTGTCGGACGGGGCGAGCCAGACATTCATCACCCCTTCCCAGGGCGCCATCCAGCTGAGCCATTTGCCGTCGGGGCTGATCTGCGCGCCCGAGCGCACGGGATTTCCGAACAGGTCGTCACGCGTGATCAGGGGAATGTCGGCGACGCGCGAAGCCGCCTTGGCGGCGGCGGTGGTGACGGAATTCATATCTTCTCCCGGAGTTCAGGTCCCGCACCGAGGTAGGGAGCGCAGGCGGGAATGCAAACCGGCTTGTGCTCAGCTGTCGCTTTCGGACGCCGTGCGTGCTTCGGCTTCTGCGAAGATGGCCTGGAAGCGCGGATCGTCGCGCAGCGGATCCATGTCCGGGTCGATCGCGACATGGCGCAGGTAACCAGCACCCATCTTCTCCAACGCGGGCTTGAGCATTTCGATCGCGCCATCGATGTCACCGATACCCGAAGCAAGGGTGCAGGCGAAGTTGTAGCGCGCAGTAAGGTTGTCCGGGTCGACCAGCATGGCGCGGTTCATCCAGTCCTTGGCGCGGTCCTGTTCGCCGAGTTCGGCCAATGCGTCACTACCCATCGCCATGGCGCCGGCATTGTTGCGATCCTTGGCCAGCACCTTTTCGCAACGTTCCAACGTCATGCGCGCCGCTTCCAGCACCTTGTCCTCGTGGCCCTGCGCGCGATAGCAGGTCATCAGCATGCCGCATGACTTGTAGCTCGAACTTTCGAGCGCCACACTCTTCTCGTAATGCGTGGTAGCTTCATCGAAGCGACCCTGCCGGAAGCGAATGGTCGCCGCGTGATTGTTCACTTCCCACGATTCTGGACCCAGCTGCAATGCCTTGTCGACGAGCGTGTCGGCCGCTTCCACGTCGCCAGCTTCCATGGCGATATGGGCCATGACCGAATGTGCCTCTGCATGGTGAGGATCAAGTTCGAGGGCCTTCTTCGCAGCGGCGAGGCCATCATCCTCGAACCCGCCAAGACTGAAATTGAGCATCGCCTGTACGCTGGCCAGCAAGGCCCAGGCGTCCGCATAACCCGGATCGATATCGATCGCGCGTCGCAGGATACGCACGACAGGTTCGTAGATCTGCCGTGTACTCCCGACATTGTTGACCACTTCCTGCCGCGCCATGAGGAACAGGTTGTAGGCCTCCACATTCTCGGTACCGCGGTGTTCGATGGCCTTCTTCTCTTCGGGCAGGAGGCGCACCTTCAGCGCCTTGACGATTGCCTGCGAAAGCTCGTCCTGCAGTTCGAAAATATCGTCGAGGTTGCGGTCATAGCGTTCGGCCCAGACATGGTCATTGTTCAGGCCGTCGATCAGCTGCGCGGTCACGCGCACGCGGTTGCCAGCCTTGCGCACGCTGCCTTCCATCACGTGCGAGACACCAAGCTGGCGTGCCACTTCCGGGATATCGACCACCTTGCCCTTATAGGTGAAGGCGGAGTTACGCGAGATCACGCTGAGCGCCGAAACCTTGGAAAGGTCGGTGATGATATCTTCGGTAATCCCGTCGCTGAAATATTCCTGCTCCGGGTCCCCGCTCATGTTGGAGAAGGGTAGGACGATGATCGATGCGCCCTTCTTGCGCGTCGGCGCCTTGGCAGGCTCGGCTTGTGCCAGTGTCTGCGCGGCTGGAGATGAAGAGCCGACCATCTGCTGCACGGTGCCAAGGAATGGCTGCCAGATCGGGCTCGACCGGTCGCCATCCCAGCCGGACAGGTCCGCCGTCTGCGTCATCCCGAAAACGATGGGCAACTTGCATTGCGCGATGATCGCCGGGACGAGCGTACGATTCTGGTCGGCCATGGTGGCCTCGGCGCGAACCCAGCGAGACGCGACCGCGTCGGGAGACCACAGCACCACTACCGCCTTGGCGCCGCTCAGCGCAGCCTCGATCACCTCGTCGAAGACTTCGCCCGCCTGCAACGAATTGTCCCACCAGACATTGAGCCCCTCGGCCTCGAACGCTTCTGCGAAGCGGCGCGCGGTACCGGCATCGTTTCTGGCATAGGAAATAAAGACGTCGGGCGTTGCCAATCTTGTCCCCAGTCGATTGGTCGATGGAATTCGCGTCTTATTCCGCAAGCCCCCCAATATGACAAGCGGAGTTCACCTGACCGTCGGTGTCAAAGCGCCGGATTATCGCAGTATTGCCCAATGAAGATGGCGCCTGCGCCGCGATGCGGGTGCCAGCCTTAAGTCTGCATGCGCGTCTGGCAAATCCCAACTTGGCAAGGCGAATGAATTCCTGCAAATTCGTTAGGTAAAGAAAGTTTCCTGGGGAGGGGATCAATTTATGCGCCTGCAATCTCGCTTGTTCTTGAGTTCCATGCTGCTGCCGGCCACGGCCCTTTTGGGAGCCGGGACTGCCGCAAATGCCCAGTCCATGTGGTCCGATCCGGCCACTTGGCCCTCGGGCGAGGTTCCGGGTGAGGGCGATGCCGTTACCATCACCCGCGACATGGATGTGGTGCTCGATCAGGATGCACCGGGCCTGCGCAGCCTGACCATCCAGGGTAGCCTGACTTTCTCCGACGAGCGCGATATCAGCCTCTCAAGCGAGTGGATTTACGTTCCGGGCGGCTCGCTGACCATCGGCACGGCGGACAATCCCTACCAGCACAATGCCAGCATCACCCTCACCGACGATGTGACGGGCGAGGACATCAACACGATGGGCGATCGCGGCATCATGCTGATGCAGGGCACGCTCAACCTGCATGGCAATCGCGAGCATACCTGGTCGAAGCTTTCCGCTACGGTAGAAGCAGGCAGCACCTCCTTCACCGTGCTCGATGCGAGCGGCTGGCGTGCCGGCGACGAGGTTGTTCTCGCCTCGACCGACTTCAACCCGCGCCAGGCAGAGCGCCGCACCGTTACGGCAGTGAACGGCAATACGGTCACCGTGGATGCGCCTTTCGAATATATGCATTTCGGGGAGATCACGTTCGGCGTGGACGAACGCGGCGAGGTTGCGAACCTCACACGCAATATCCGCATCCAGGCCTCTGACGATGCGGCGTACAGCCATTTCGGCGGGCACATCATGGCGATGTCCGGCGCTGAACTCTATATCGACAGTGTCGAGCTCGCGCGCATGGGCCAGCACCTGACGCTGGCGCGCTATCCCATCCACTTCCACATCCTCGGCGAAGGCGCAGGGCAATATGTCCGCAATGCCTCGATCCATGATACGTTCAACCGCTGCGTGACGGTGCACGGCACCGACAATCTCGAGATCGAGAACAACGTCACCTACAACACGGTCGGCCACTGTTTCTTCCTCGAGGACGGCATCGAGCAGGGCAACCGCTTCGAACGCAATCTGGCGATCCAGACCAAGTGTCATCCGACGCTGGACTGCATCCCCACCAACCTCGCCGCCAATGGCGAGAACAACTACACCTACGAAAATCGCATGGCCGTCCGGGCAGTGAGCTTCGGCGGTGGCGGCACCTTGCTGCCTTCGGATAATACGGTGGCGTCCTACTGGATCACCAATCCGAACAACCACTACATCGACAATGTGGCGGCCGGTTCCGACCAAAACGGCTTCTGGTTGTCCCTGCCCGAGCACCCCAATGGCGCCCATCTGGGCACCGAGGCTGCCCTCAACACCTGGCCGCGCCGGATGCCGTTGGGCGAATTCAGGGGCAATGTGGCCCATTCCAATTTCGACGGCTTCATGTTCGACCGGAACATCAATGAGGACAACACGTTCGGCCTAGCCGGCAACGCCTTCATGCCGCGGGTGGATCCTTCCGATCCGGACAGCCCCTTCGTGGAAACGCTCATCAGCGACCTTACCAGCTACAAGAACCGCAATGGCGGTCTCTGGGGCCGCGGCGAGCTGATGATCTTTGACAACATGAAGTTCGCCGACAACGCCATCGGTATGACGATTTCATCGGGCGATTTCGGCAGCCAGGCATTTACCTCGCGCCTTCAGAATTCGCTGGTCGTGGGTGAGACCGACAATGTCGGCAATCCCACCACGGCCCAAGAGATCGCCCATGGCCGTAGCCTGCCGAAGATCGCGGTCCCCGACTTCCCGATCCGAGGCTACGAATATTACGATTACCGCAATGAAGTGGTGGACACGACTTTCGTCAACTACCAGGACAATGACGTGCGCAAGACAGGTGCGCTTTCCTGGCTGCTGTTCACCAGTTCGGGCGTCACGACGGCAAGCACCATCGAAGGTGCCGAGTTTGTCGATGCCAAGCCGGTCTATTTCCCGCCCATCACACTCCGCTTCGACAATGACAATCGCGGCGGCGTGGCATACCGGACCCTGTCGATCCATGACCTCGACGGTTCGGTGACCGGCATTCCCGATTCCCACATCATGCTCCATGACGGGGAGAACAACTCCGTTGTCACCGACGAAAGCTGCGAGATTCATCCTGACTGGAATGCCTCTGTATGCACGGGCGATGTCGGGCGCCTCTATCTCGCACAGCGAAATGGCCGGATCGGCGCCCAGACCAATATTCCGCAGCCGATCTCGCTGATGCGCAATGGCACGGAATTCAACATTACCGGTAACCAGAGCACGGTGAAGGCCGGCACCGAGGTCCAGGTCGTGACCGAAAGGCCGGAAGTAACTCTGAGCGTGAGCGAAATGGACGAGGGCTCCTGGGTCGTGCTGGAACTGCCCGGATTTGCCAATGCGGACACCGGCACCGAGCAGAGCAGCATGGCCGCATTGCGCGCAGCGAACGAAACTTCCTATTTCCGGGACGGGGACACGCTCTGGGTCAAGCTGGTGGCCGGTCCTCCGGAATTTCCTATTCGTCCGCTGAACATGCAGGCCAGCATCACGGCCAGCCGGGAAGGGCTCGGCGGCTAAGGATTTGGCGCAAATGGGGCTACCGGAATCTGTGGCCCTATAACGCCGGATTGTCGTAACAATGCCAGGTGAAGATGGCGATCGCACCGCGGTGCGGTCGCCATTCTTCTGCCAGCGCGCGCGTGGCCTTTTCGTCGGGCCGTTCGGGCAGGCCGAGAATCTTGCCCAGGCCGGCCATCACGGCGAGGTCGCCGGCGGGCCAGATATCGGGTCGCCCTTCGGCAAAGAGCAGGTAGATCTCCGCCGACCAGCGGCCGATCCCCTTGATGCGGATGAGTTCGGCAATCGCTTCCTCGTCGTCTTCGGGCAGATTGTGCAGGTCGAGCTCTTCTCCCGCCACCAACTCGCATAGCGAGCGGGCATAGCCCTGCTTCTGCCGCGACAGCCCGCAAGCGCGCAAAGTGTCGAAATCGCGCGCGAGCAATTCATGCGGGTGGATGTCCTCGCCCAGCTCGGCCTCGAGCTTGCGCCACACGCTGCTGGCGGCGGCGACGGAGACCTGCTGGCCGACAATCGTGCGCAGCAGCGTCTTGTAGCCGCGCGGGCGGATGCGCGGTTCGGGATAGCCTGCCAGCTCGAGCGCGCGGGCAAAGGCAGCTTCCTGCTCGGCAATGGCGTCGATCCCCGACTTCAACTGCTCGGCACTCAGGCCCATATCCACTCCAGCTTGCCTAATCGGGTGCAATTGCCTAGCAGCCCGTCCAAACCGGAATAGGGAAATTTGTCACAATGCCAAAGCTGATCGTCGTCAATCGTGCAGGCGAAGAGTCCACCGTCGAAGTGGGGGATGGCCTGACCGTGATGGAAGCCATTCGTGATAACGGGTTCGATGAGCTGCTGGCCTTGTGCGGCGGCTGCTGTTCCTGCGCCACCTGCCACGTCCATGTCGATCCGGCCTTCAAGGACAAGATGCCGCCGATGAGTGAGGACGAGGACGATTTGCTCGATTCCTCCGACGACCGCGATGAGAATTCGCGCCTGTCCTGCCAGGTTCCCTTCACTGCGGAGCTGGACGGTCTGAAAGTTACCATCGCCAAGGAAGACTGAGTAAACCACTCCCAAGCGCATCTGCATTGCGTCACGCGTTTGGAGCGCCTAGCTGACATCGCATGACCGACCTTGCCGTTCGTACCAATACGCTAGACCTCATCGGGAAAACGCCGCTCGTCCTGCTCAAGGGACCGAGCGAGGCGGCTGGTTGCGAGATCTGGGGTAAGTGCGAATTCGCCAATCCGGGCGCCAGCGTGAAGGATCGCGCGGCGTTGTGGATCATCAATGATGCCGAGGCGCGCGGTGAGCTCAAGCCCGGCGGAACGGTTGTCGAAGGCACGGCCGGCAATACCGGCATCGGCATTGCGCTGGTCGCCAATGCCAAGGGCTACAAGACGATCATCGTCATGCCGGACAACCAGTCCAAGGAAAAGATGGACACTCTGCGCGCGCTGGGCGCGGAGCTGGTTCTCGTCCCGCCGACCAAGTTTGCTGACCCCAATCACTTCGTGCACACCTCGCGCCGAATTGCCGAGGAAACCGAGGGCGCAGTCTGGGCCAACCAGTTCGACAATGTCGCCAATCGCCGCGCCCATATCGAAGGAACGGCTCCCGAAATCTGGGAACAGATGGAAGGCAGGATCGACGGTTTTACCTGCGCCGTGGGCACGGGCGGGACGCTGGCCGGCGTGGGCATGGGCCTAAAGGCTTTCGACGAGAATGTGCAGATCGCGCTGACCGATCCCTTCGGCGCTGCGCTCTACAATTACTACGCCAATGGCGAGCTGAAGGCGGAAGGGTCTTCGGTTGCCGAAGGAATCGGGCAAGGGCGCATCACCGCCAATCTCGAAGGCGCGCCGGTGGATACGCAGTTCCGCATGTCGGATGAGGAAGGCCTCGAATGGGTCGCTCGCCTGCTGCGGGAAGAAGGGCTGTGCCTTGGCTTGTCCTCTGGCATCAATGTCGCCGGTGCCGTGGCCCTGGGCAAGCAACTTGGATCCGGCAAGCGCGTTGCGACGATCCTGTGCGACACCGGATTCCGCTATCTCTCCAGTCTCTACAATGCCGAATGGCTGGCTTCCAAACAGCTGCCCGTTTTCGACTGGCTGCGTTAATCTAGCATCGCTAGAATGCCCGCCATGGCATTCGATCCAAGGGAATTGCTGCGCGCCGGCATCGGCAAACGCGGCGCGAAGGCCGCCCCGCTGGGTGGGTCGCGGCAGGAGCGCGTCCAGCGTCTGCAGATCGGCCTGTTCGGCCTTGGCTCGATGATCCTGCTGGTCGGGCTCGCCAATATCATCATGACGACTGCGCAACAGAACCAGGCCAGCGTACCCGAGGAACTGGCGGCAACACCGACCGAGGATGTGCCGCCGCCTCCGCCGCGTGATCCGCTGGCCGATGCGGGAGTCGTGCCCGACTTGCCGGCCGAGCCCGAGCCGACCGTTGCTCCCGCGCCCGCGCCAAGCTTGCCGCTGACCGGCGATGTTCCTCCACCTGCGCAAGACTAGTCTCGCGCTGGCGAGTGCGGTGCTGCTCGGCGCCATGCCGCTTGCTGCACAGCAAGAGCACGATGTCGAAGTGCAGCCCGTGCTCGCCCTGATGGGCACGATCCCTATCTACTGGGGGGAGGCGGACGGCTTTGCCGAGCTACTCGACAGTGCCGACCATGCCCATTGGGCGCGCGCTGTGATCGAACAGGACTTTACGCTCAAGCCGCTGGACTTCCTCAGTGCGGAGGCCCTGTCCGGGCAGCGTTTCCTGCTGCTGGCGCAACCGCGCGCGCTGGCGGCGGAAGAGAATGTCGCGCTCGATGAATGGGTACGCGCGGGCGGTAGACTGCTGCTTTTCGTCGACCCGATGATGACCGGGGATTCGCGCTTTGGCTTGGGCGACAGGCGCAGGCCGCAGGATGTGGCGCTGCTTTCCCCGATTCTCGCGCGCTGGGGGCTGGAACTGCAGTTTGACGAACAGCAGGCGCCGGGCCTGCACATGCTCGACCATTTCGGTGACGCGCTTCCCGTCAATCTTCCGGGACGGCTGGAAGTCCTCCCCGGACACCAGGAGTGCTCGATTCCCATGGAAGAGGCGTTGCTCGCCCATTGTGTGGTCGGCCAGGGTCAGGTGCTGGTGGTGGCGGACGCTGCCATGCTCGATATTGCCGGGCCCTATCCCTCCTCGGAGCAGGCGGTGAGCATGCTGGCTTTGCATATTTTCGGAGATTTCGGGGAAAATGCGGGAAGCACCGTCCAAGCGCCTGCACAGCACGTCGGAACCCACGGAAATCCGCCGATTTCGCATCATGGCGATGCGCATGGAATGGAGCATTGACCTGCATGAAAGCTACGTAAAAACAGTCAATTGTAGGCGTTTCCCCAAATTTCCCGTAATTTCCCCTTCCATCCCGAAGCGGCGCGCGTTAAGTAACGACTGAATCGGACATGTAGCCCGTGTTGCGTCCCTTGGCTGGGGCGGACGGGCCGCGCATCTGCGCGGCACCGTCAAGGGAAGCTTTGTCCGGATGGTGTGGTGCCAGTGGGGGTTTTGGGGACGTGGCGGAACGGCCGACAGGATATGGAGGACAGGGCTTCTCGCTTCGTGGCGAGAAAGACCGCTTCGTGCTGCCGCCCAAGCTCCGTAACCCGCTGGCCGAACAGAGCGGCGAGCGAACTCTTTGCATCGGCCCGCATGTCAACTGGCCCTGCATGATCGGCTTCGGTGTCGATCGCAAATTGCGCTTCGATTCCATCCTCGATCGAGAAGAGGCCAAGGCTACCAGCCTCGGTCATGTCTTCGACCGCGATGAAATGATGATGCAGCTCTGGGATTTCGAGGAAGTTCCCTTCGATGCCAGCGGCCGCTTCGTCATGCCCGGCAGTGTCAGCGAAGTGGGCGATATCGGCGATGCTATCTACTTCCAGGGCATGGGCGACTATTTCGCCATCTGGGTTCCGGACATCCTGTTCGCGCAGGAGGGCAAGGCTTTTGCCAGCCCCAAGGCGAAGTGCCGCGCCGAAATGGCTGCGGCGGAGGCGAAACGGAAATGACCGAAGCGCCGCACATCCCCGTCCTGCTCGACGAAGTGATCGAGGCGCTCGCCATCCAGCCCGGTGACGTGCTGATCGACGCAACCTTCGGCGCAGGCGGCTATACAAGAGCCTTCCTCGATGCGGGCGCCACCGTCCATGCCTTCGACCGCGATCCCGATGCCATCGCCGCAGGGCAGGCCTGGCCCGAGACCCGCGAAGACCCGCCGCGCCTTGTCCTGCATCCGCGCCGCTTCTCCGAAATGGTCGAGGCCATGACCGAGGCCGGTGTGGCGCAGGTCGATGGCGTTGCGATGGATATCGGCGTGTCTTCCATGCAGCTCGACCAGGCCGAGCGCGGCTTCGCCTTCTCCATGGATGGTCCGCTCGACATGCGCATGGATCGCCAGCGTCCCAATGCCGCCGATTTCGTCAACGAGGCGAGCGAAAGCGAAATCGCCGACGTGCTCTACAAATATGGCGAGGAGCGCCAGTCGCGCCGTGTCGCCCGGGCCATCGTCGCGGCCCGCCCGCTGGAGACGACGGGGCAGCTTGCCAATGTCGTGCGCAAGGCGCTCGGCTATCACGCGGGCGCTCCCAAGGATCCGGCCACGCGCAGCTTCCAGGCCATCCGTATCCATGTGAATGGTGAACTGGACGAATTGGTGGCGGGCCTTTCCGCTGCGGAGCAGTTGCTGCGCGAAGGCGGGCGCCTTGCCGTGGTCAGCTTCCATTCCCTTGAAGACCGTATCGTGAAGAGCTTTTTGCGCGACGCTGCGAATGCCAACCCACGCGGCTCGCGTCATCTCCCCGAGGCGCAATCCCTTTCCCCTCCGCGCTTCGGGGACCTGTCCAAGGCGATCCGCCCCTCGCGTGCGGAGACCGAGCGCAACCCCCGAGCCCGCTCCGCCACCTTGCGGGCCGCCACCCGTACCGCTGCCCCCGCACAATATCAGGAGAAGGTCGCATGACACCGCAAGCACGCATCCGCCGCATCGGCTGGTTCGCAGCCCTTGCCCTGTGTACCGCGCTCTACCTGATGCTGCACTTCAAGGTGCATTCCGTGGTCAGCGAAGTGGTCAAGGCCGAACGCCAGATCGTCCAGCTGGAAGAGCAGAACATGCTGCTCGAAACCGAATTCCTCACCCGCTCGAGCCAGATCCAGCTGGCGAGCTGGAACCGCGTCGATTTCGGCTATGTTGCTCCTGCGGCCGACCAATTCATCGAAGGCGAACGCCAGCTGGCACGGTTCTCCGGTCCGCAGGGCGATGGCCGGTCGGCTGAAGTGCGCCTCGCCCGCTTCGATGCGGATGAGGAAGTGCCGGCCTTTCCTGCGCTGGTCTCTCCGCTGACCGGGGAAGCGCTTGATGTTGCCCTTGTCGAACCTCCCGCGCCCCGCCGCGTGACGCTGGCCGCAAGTGCCACGCAGGCGACCTTGCGAATCCCGCTCGCCGCTTCGGCTTCATTGGGAGATGTCGTGCCGTGACCGCCTATGCCGCTCCGCGGCCGCTAGGCTCCGGGCGCATCCGCCTTGTCGACTTCCGCCGCCGCGCACTCCTGGTCGCGCGGCTTCGTGTTTTGCTGATTGCGCTCGGTTTCCTGCTCGTCGCGCTCGCCGCCATCATGCGCATCGCCTGGATCGGCGTGGTCCAGCCCGCCCCGGTAGAACGCAGCATGGCCGATGCACTGCTGCCACCGCGCGGCGAGATCACCGATCGCAATGGCGTGCCGCTGGCGCGCGCCTTCCCTGCTTATGCGCTGTGGTTCAACCCGGCTGCGATGGATGATGGCGGCCCGCCGCTGGTCCGGGACCCGGAAGATATTGCCGCCGCGCTCAAATCGATTTTTCCCGATCTCGATCAGGTGGAGCTTTCCGAAAAGCTGCGCGCGGGCGAGGCAACCTATCTGCGCCGCCGCGTCCTGCCGGAAGATGCCAACCGCGTGATGGAACTGGGCGAACTGGCGCTGGAACTTCCGCGCGAAACCGACCGGCACTATCCGCAAGGCACGCTGGCGGCCCATATCCTCGGCTATGTCGCGGCGGATGGCCATGGCCGCGTGGGTATGGAATCGGTGCTCGACGAGCAATTGCTCAGCCCCAGCCACCGCGGCGAGGCATCGGCCCTGTCGATCGATGTGCGCGTGCAGGGCGCCCTGGAAGACGAACTGCGCCGCGGAATGCTGGCGGTGAACGCCGTAGGTGCTGCCGGTATCGTCCTCGATGTCGACACTGGCGAGGTGCTGGCACTGGCTTCCATGCCCGAATTCGATCCCAATCGCGTGCAGGAGTCGGATGTTCGCGTGACCGAGGAGCAGCATGCGCAGGGCATGACGCCGCCGGTCTTCAACCGCGTCACCAACCAGGTCTACGAACTTGGTTCGACCTTCAAGCCGCTGACCGTGGCTGCCGCCATCGATTCCGGCGCGGTGACCGATCTTTCGCGCCGCTATTCGGGCCTGCCCATGCGCGTCGACGGTTATACGATCAGCGACAGCCACGTGATCGGCCAGACGATCAACGTACCGGAAATCCTGATCCATTCCTCGAATGTCGGCACCGCGCAGATCGTCGACCAGATGACTCCGTCGGTCCTGCAGGACTATATGCGGCAACTGGGAATGAACGAGCGGCCCTATATCGAGCTTCCCGCTCGCGGCCATCCGCTCTGGGTCGACGGCAATTGGCGGCGCTTGCGGGCGCACACGGTCGGTTATGGACATGGTATCGCCGTGACCCCGCTTCACCTTGCCAGCGCCTATGCCGCGATGGTCAATGGCGGGATCTGGCGCCCGGCCACCTTGCAGCGGATCGAGCCGGGCGATGCCCCGCGCGGTCGTCGCGTGTTCAAGGCCAGCACGAGCGCGCGCATGAACCAGTTGCTGCGCATGATCGCGGTCTACGGTACGGGCCGCAATGCCGATGCCGCGGGTTTCCGTGTGGGCGGCAAGACCGGCTCCGCTGAAAAGCCGGGTGCCGGCGGATATCGCCGTACCACGCTGGTCTCCACCTTTGCCGCGGCCTTCCCGATGGATCGTCCGCGCTATGTGGTCATTGCCATGCTGGATGAGCCCCAGGGTACCATCGCCAGCTCCTACCAACGTACCGCCGCATGGAACGCCGCGCCCATCGTTGGCCGCCTGATCCCGCGTATCGGTCCCCAGCTTGGCATCTTGCCCGACGCCGATCGCGATATCGATCTTACCGATTTGCGCCCGCTCGTCGAAAACGAACCCGAGGCAGGGGACCACTGATGCTGCTGTCCGATCTCGCCTCCGAACTGGGTATCGAAGCCGGCGAGGCAGGGGCCGAGCGCGTGACCGGTTTCGCGATCGATCACCGCAAAGTGGCGCCCGGCAATGTCTTCGGGGCTTTCCAGGGAATGGCCGTGAATGGAGAGGACTTCATTCCTGCCGCGGTGGCTTCGGGAGCGATTGCTGTTGTTGCCGCGCCACAGGCCAGGGTCGAGGGTGCGTTGCACCTTGCCGATCCCTTGCCGCGCCGCGCCTTTGCCCGCCTCGCTGCCAAGTTCTTCCAGCCCGTCCCCGCCAATGTGGTCGCCGTCACCGGGACCAATGGCAAGACTTCCACGGTCGAAATGACGCGCCAGATCTGGCGTATTTGTGGCGAACGGGCGGCGAGTATCGGTACGCTGGGCGTAACCACGCCGGACGAGAGCGTTTCGACAGGGCTGACCACGCCCGACATCGTTACCTTCCTGTCCAACATGACCGGCCTGTCGCGCGAGGGCGTGACCCATGTCGCCTATGAGGCATCGAGCCACGGCCTCTCGCAATATCGCAATGAAGGCCTGCCGGTGATGGCGGGCGCCTTCACCAATCTGTCGCGCGATCACCTCGATTACCACGCCGACATGGAAGACTATTTCGCCGCCAAGATGCGCCTCTTCACGGAGGTCGTGGACGATGGCGGAACAGCGGTTATCTGGGCGGACGATCCCTGGTCGCAGCGTGCCTTGGAAGTGGCGAAGGCGCGCGGTCTGAAGCTCATGACCGTAGGCAAGGCGGGTGAGGCCATTCGCCTCATCTCGCGGACTCCCAGCCCCTTGGGGCAGGATCTCAAGATTATTTATGATGGCCGTGCCTATTCGATCCGCCTTCCGCTGATCGGGGCCTACCAGGTGGCGAACGCACTGGTCGCTGCCGCCCTCGCACTGGCGACGGGAGCACCGACCGAGCAGGTGATGGATGCGCTTGCGCGCCTGCAGCCGGTGCGCGGACGCCTGGAGCGGGCGGTCATCGCCAAGAACGGTGCGCCGGTCTATGTCGACTATGCACATACGCCCGATGCGCTAGAGGCTGCCATTGCCGCACTGCGCCCGCATGTGATGGGGCGCCTCATCACCGTATTCGGTGCCGGCGGGGATCGCGATACCGGCAAGCGTGCACCGATGGGTGCGGCAGCCATGGCAGGTTCCGATGTGGTGATCGTGACCGACGACAATCCGCGCGGGGAGGACCCGGCATCGATCCGCCTCGAAGTACTCAAGGGAGCGCCCGAGGCGCGCGAGATCGGAGACCGGCGCAAGGCCATTGCCGCGGCCATTGCCGAAGCGAGCGGGCAGGACATCGTCCTCATCGCCGGCAAGGGCCACGAACAGGGACAGATTATCGGGAGGGGAGAGGGAATGAAGGTTCTGCCCTTCGACGACGTGACAGTGGCACGCGAATGTGCGGCCGAACTGGCAGGAGCAATTCCGCAATGAACGCGCTTGCAGAAATCCTTCGCTGGCCGTCCGCACCGTCGGACCGTTTGCGCCTGGCCTTGTGGACCGCGCGCGAGATCGCCGAAGCAACCGGCGGGACCGCTTATGGTGAATTCCAGGTTTCCGGGGTCGAGATGGACTCGCGCGATGTGCGCTCGGGGGACTTGTTCGTGGCGCTCAAGGGCGAAAGCATGGACGGGCACAAGTTCCTCGACAAGGCTTTCGCAAATGGGGCGGTCGCAGCACTGGTCGACAGGCCGATCGAACAGCCGCATGTGCTTGTCGAAGACACCTCAAGCGCACTTGAACTTCTTGCGAAAGCCGCGCGAAACCGCGCCTCCGCCAAGGTGATTGGCGTTACCGGTTCGGTTGGCAAGACCGGCGTCAAGGAGGCAATCTTTGCGGCGCTCGAACGCACCAGCAGGGGTGCGGCGCATCGCTCGATCCGGTCCTACAACAACCATGTCGGCGTTCCTTTGAGCCTTTCGCGCATGACTCCGCGCAGCAAATTCGGCGTCTTCGAGATGGGCATGAACCACGCCGGTGAAATCGCCGGACTGACCGCACAGGTACGCCCGCATGTCGCGGTCATCACCACGATCGCGCCCGCGCATATCGAGAACCTCGGCAGCGAAGAAGCGATTGCCGATGCCAAGGCGGAAATCTTCGAGGGGCTGGAAAAGGATGGCACCGCCGTGATCCCGGCCGATAGCCCGCATTTCGAAAGGTTGCGCGATGCGGCGCAAGCCAAGGGCGCCAGTGTTATCTCCTTCGGCAAGGCTGATCATTCCGATATGCGCTTGCTCGATGCGATCCCTCTCGCCAGCGGTGGCTCCCTGGTGACAGCGGCGATGGGCGGGCACCGCCTGTGTTTCAATGTCGCCGAGCCGGGCGAACACTGGATTGCCAATGCGCTCTGCGTGATGGCCGCTGTCCATGCAGCAGGCGGGGACCTCGGTTCTGCCGGGCTTGCCCTCGCCGAAATGGGGGGGCTGAAGGGAAGAGGCGCACGGCTGCGTGTTCCGGTTCCCGGCGGCCATGCCCTGCTGATCGATGAAAGCTATAACGCCAACCCGGCTTCAATGCGCGCCACGCTCTCGCAATTGGGCCAGACGCCTGCCACGCGGCGCATCGCCGTACTCGGCGCGATGAAGGAACTGGGCGATTTCGCCCCGGCATTCCACGCGCAGCTTCTCGAGCCATTGCTCGCCAGCGATACCGACTTCGCCGTGCTGGTGGGCGAGGAGATGGTGGCCCTTGCGCGGGAACTGGGGAAAGGCGCTGCCAATACGCTTGGCAAGCCCCTGCGCTTTGCCCATTGCGGCAATGCCGGTGAAGCCATCGCCGAGCTGGAGGAATTCGGGCTCACAGGTGGCGATGCAGTGCTGGTGAAGGGTTCCAATTCGGTTGGACTGGCGCGCCTCGTGGCGCATTTCGGAGCCAGGGAAGGCTGATCGCGCGGTACGATGCTCTACTTGATTGCCCAATGGCTGGATTTCGAAGGCCTGTTGAACCTGGTCCGCTACCAGACCTTCCGTGCGGGCGCGGCGATGATGACCGCGCTCTTCATCGGCCTGGTGATCGGGCCGAAGTTCATTTCCATGCTCCGCGTCCGCCAGGGCAAAGGGCAACCGATCCGTAGCGACGGCCCGCAATCGCACCAGGCCAAGGTCGGCACGCCGACCATGGGCGGGTTGATGATCCTTACCTCGCTGCTCCTGTCCATGCTGCTGTGGATGGACCTTGCCAATCCCTTCGTCTGGGCCTGCATCGCGGTGACGGTCGGTTTCGGGACGATCGGCTTCCTCGACGATTTCGACAAGGTCACCAAGCGCAGCCACAAGGGCGTTTCGGGCAAGGTGCGCCTGCTTGCCGAATTCATCGTGGCCGGCATCGCCTCCTGGCTGATCGTGGGCGAAATAAGCACCAATCTCTATGTGCCCTTTTTCAGCGACCGCGTGATCCCGCTCGGGCCCTTCTACTACCTCTTCGCTGCCACGGTGATCGTGGGTATGGGCAATGCGGTGAATTTGACCGACGGGCTGGACGGGCTGGCGACCATGCCGGTGGTCATCGCCGCGGGTGCCTTCATGGTCATCTGCTATCTGGTCGGCCGCGTCGACTATTCGGAATATCTCGGAATTCCGCACGTCCCCTATGCCAGCGAACTGGCGCTGTATTGCGCGGCGATCATGGGGGCAGGGCTCGCTTTCCTGTGGTTCAACGCGCCGCCCGCTGCCGTCTTCATGGGAGATACGGGTAGCCTAGCCCTGGGCGGAGCTCTAGGCGCGGTCGCTGTGGCGAGCCATCACGAGATCGTATTGCTGATCATTGGCGGGCTGTTCGTCATGGAGACCGCATCGGTCA
Source organism: uncultured Altererythrobacter sp. (assembly GCA_913056125.1). Classification (GTDB taxonomy): domain Bacteria; phylum Pseudomonadota; class Alphaproteobacteria; order Sphingomonadales; family Sphingomonadaceae; genus Alteraurantiacibacter. The sequence continues at coordinate 26,562 of CAJXNC010000007.1, read as the reverse complement.
TCATCCAGGTATTCTGGTTCAAGCGCACTGGCCGGCGAATCTTCCGCATGGCGCCCATCCACCATCATTTCGAACAACTTGGCTGGAAGGAGTCCACGGTGGTGATCCGCTTCTGGATCATTGCCATCGTCCTCGCAGTCATCGGACTTGCCACGTTGAAGCTCAGGTGATCACGGCACGCGTCTTCTCCGACAAGAAATTTGCCGTTCTCGGCCTTGCGCGCTCGGGAATGGCTGTCGTCGAAAGCCTGCTTGCGAGCGGCGCACAGGTCACCGCCTGGGATCGCCAGGATGGTCCGCGCAAGAAATTGGAAGGGCGTGCGCAGATTGCCGATCCGATGGAGATCGACCTTGACGGTTACTTCGGAGTGGTCATGTCGCCGGGCGTGCCGCTCAACACCCATCCGCTGGCTGCCAAGGCACGCGAGGCAGGCGTTCCGCTGATCGGCGATATCGAGCTTTTCGCGATGGCGCGTGCCGAACTGCCGTCGCACAAGGTCGTCGGCATTACCGGCACGAACGGCAAGTCGACGACCACCGCATTGGTTCATCACCTTCTCAGTGAAGCTGGCGTAGCCGCGCGCATGGGCGGCAATATCGGCCTGCCCATCCTTGGTAGCGAGCCCCTGCCTGAAGGCGGAGTCTATGTGCTCGAATTGTCGAGCTACCAGATCGACCTGACCCACACGCTCGCCTGCGATGCGGCGGCGCTGACCAATATCACGCCGGACCATCTCGATCGCTATGAAGGTTTTGCCGACTATGCCTTCTCCAAAGGGCGGCTGTTCGCCATGCAGGAGGACGATCAGTTCGCCGTCTTCGGTTGCGAGGACGATCCCACGCGAACCGTGCAGAAGGTCGAGGCCGCTCGCCGCCCGGATGGCCGCGCGATCTGCCTCACCACCGTCCAACTGGCCAGGTTCCAAAAGGATTGGCCCAGCCTGCAGGGCCCGCACAACCTTCAGAATGCCGGTATCGCCGCTGCGCTGACCCGCGAACTGGGCCTGACCGACAAGCAGATTCTTTCCGGCCTGGCGAGCTTCAAGGGCCTGCCGCATCGCATGGAGCTGCTCGGTACCTTCGGCGGCGTGACGATCATAAACGACAGCAAGGCGACCAATCCGGCCTCGACCGCTCCGGCGCTGGCTGCCTTCCCGCCCAATCCCAAGCCGCGCATCCACTGGATTTGCGGTGGCTTGCCCAAGGAAGACAATCTTGACGATTGCGCGCCCTATTTCGGCAATGTCGCTGCCGCCTACACGATTGGCGAGGCGGGGCCGATGTTCGGGGAGATCCTGCGGCCACACATGAAGGTAGAAGATTGTGAATTGCTGTTCGAGGCGACTACCCGCGCGCTCGCCGCGGCGAAGCCGGGCGAGGTGGTGATGCTCTCTCCGGCCTGCGCCAGCTTCGACCAGTTCCGCGACTACGAGCTACGCAGCAAGATCTTCCGCGATATCGTCTCCCAGCTGACGGGTGAGAAACTCACGACATCGGGCTTCGCCGCGAGGTCGGCCGCATGAGCGCCGCGCGCCCCTATATTCCCAGGCCAGGCAACGGCGTCGCCAAACCGGCGCAGTTTCCGCAGGACCGCAAGCGGCAAGTGCAGGTCTGGTGGCGTGAAATCGACCGCGTGCTGCTGATGCTGGTCATCATCCTCATGGTGCTCGGCTCGATCGCGGTCGCTGCCGCGTCGCCGGCCAGTGCGAGGCGGCTATCGACTTCGGAGGTCCAGCTTTCGGACCTTTACTTCTTCTGGCTGCATATCCGCTGGCAGGTGCTTGGCATCGCGGTGCTGGTTGGCACATCCATGGTTCCAAGCGAATTGGCGCGGCGCGGCGGGATATTGCTCGGCGCGGGTATGCTGGCACTGCTCGTCCTCGTCCCGCTGATCGGCTTCGAGCGCAACGGCGCGACGCGCTGGATCGACCTTGGCATTGCGTTCCAGCCTTCGGAATTCCTCAAGCCAGCCTTTGCCGTGCTGCTTGCCTGGATCCTGTCCTGGAAGGTGCGTGACCCGCAATTGCCGGTGATCGGCATTTCGGGCGCCTTGCTCGGTACCATCGTGATCCTGCTGATGGCCCAGCCCAATCTGGGTGCCGCAATCCTCTTCGTTGGGACGTGGTTCGTGCTGGTCATGCTGGCGGGCCTGCCCATGCAGCGGATCGGCATCCTTACCGGCGTGGGGCTGGGTGCCCTCGTCATGGCCTATGCCTTCTACGAGAATGCGCGCATGCGCATCGATTCCTTCCTTGGCGGAGGCACGGCATACGACCAGGTCGATCTTGCCAGCAGGACGCTGATGGGTGGCGGCTGGACGGGCACCGGCTTCGGCCTCGGCACGAACAAGATGCGCCTGCCCGAAGCGCATACTGACTACATCTTCTCGGTCGTGGGTGAGGAATTCGGCCTCGTCGCTTGCGGGGTAATCGTGGTGCTCTACCTCGCCATCGTGATGCGCGTGCTGGTGCGGCTGGTGCAGGAAGATCGCCTGTTCATCATCCTTGCCGCCACCGGCCTTGTCGCCCTGTTCGGCGGGCAGGCTTTCATCAACATTCTCGTCAACCTGCAACTTTTTCCCTCCAAGGGCATGACGCTGCCTTTGGTGAGCTATGGCGGATCGTCTACCATCGCGCAGTGTTTCACGATCGGATTGCTGCTGGCGATCACCCGGCGCAATCCGTTCTTGAGCCGCGAGGAGTTCAACCTGCGCGGTTCGCTTGAGAAAGAGACGGGTCGATGAGTTCGGTTTCCTGCCACTATGTCCTCGCCGCAGGCGGAACCGGCGGCCATTTGACGCCGGCCTTCGCGCTGGCGGCGGAGCTCGAAAAGCGCGGGCATCACGTCGCGTTGATCACCGATGAGCGCGGCGCCGCCATTCCCGGCAAGCCCGATTTCCTGCCTGCCCATGTCCTGCCCGCCGGGCGCTTCGGCAAGAACCCGTTGCGCTGGCCCGCGGGAATCTCTGCCGTGATGCAAGGACGCAGCATGGCCAAGCGGCTTTACGAGACCTTCCAGCCCAGCGCCGTCGTCGGCTTCGGCGGCTATCCGGCGTTGCCTGCCCTGCTGGCGGCAAAAAGCATGGAGATCCCTTCGGTGATCCATGAACAGAACGCCGTTCTCGGCAGGGTCAACCGCCTGCTGGCCGGCCGCGTCAACGCCATCGCGACCGCCTATCCCGATGTCGACCGGCTCAAGGCGAAGCATTTTCCCAAGGTCCACCTTGTCGGCAATCCCGTGCGGCCCGAAGTACTCGCCCTGCGAGACGAGGAATTTCCCGCATTCACCGCCGACGGCCTGTTCCGCGTGCTGGTGACGGGCGGAAGCCAGGGCGCGCGAATTTTGTCGGACGTGATCCCCGACGCTCTTTCGATGTTGCAGCCCGCACTGCGCTCTCGCCTGCAGGTGACGCAGCAATGCCGCCCCGAGGACATGGAGCGGGTTCGCGATCGTTACGCAGACTATGACATTCCGGCTGAGCTGGGCACCTATTTCGAGAACATGCAGGAGCGGCTGGCCGACGCGCATCTGTTTATCGGCCGCGCGGGTGCTTCGACAATTGCCGAACTTACAGCTGTCGGCCGCCCTGCCATCCTCATTCCCTTGCCGATTGCTACTGACGATCACCAGACCGTGAATGCACGGGAAATGGTGAAGGCTGGTGGGGCACGGTCAATCAGGCAGCCGATGAGCACTGTCGCCGATCCCTATCGTCGCGGCACTTCGGAAAAGGCGAACAGGTTGCAGAAGCAGCAAGAAGATATCCTTCAAAAGATGTCGACAGAAATTAGCCGTCAGATCCAGGCCATGGCGCAGCGTCCCGATACGCTGGCGACCGCTGCCCATGCCGCGTGGAATTGTGGCCGTCCCGATGCGGCGGAAAAGCTCGCAGACCTTGTCGAGGGTTTCGGCGCAACGCCGATCCAGGACGTGATCCGCGTGGGCGGCAAGGCCAAGCCCAGTGAAGGAACCGCCGCTGCCACCGCAAAGACCAGTGCCACAGCCAGTGCGAAGGATCGCGCATGAAGGCGATCGGCACCGATATCGGCACGATCCACTTTGTCGGCATTGGCGGCATCGGCATGTCCGGCATTGCAGAGGTGATGCACAATCTCGGCTATTCGGTGCAGGGCAGCGATATTGCCGAGGGCGCCAGCGTCGAGCGGCTGCGGGGGCGCAAGATCAAGGTCATGATCGGCCACAAGGCGGATAATATTGGCGATGCTGCCGTGGTGGTGACTTCCACCGCGGTGAAGCGCGACAACCCGGAAGTGGCCGCCGCGCTCGAAAAGCGCATTCCCGTGGTCCGCCGCGCCGAAATGCTGGCCGAGCTGATGCGGCTGAAGAACACGGTTGCCGTGGCTGGTACGCATGGCAAGACGACGACGACTTCCATGGTCGCCACGCTGCTCGATGCAGGCGGGATCGACCCGACCGTAATCAATGGCGGGATCATCGAAAGCTATGGCTCCAATGCCCGTCTCGGCGATTCCGACTGGATGGTGGTCGAGGCCGATGAGAGCGACGGCAGCTTCCTGCGGCTCGATGGGACGATCGCTGTCGTCACCAATATCGATCCCGAGCATCTTGACCATTATGGCGATTTCGACGCTGTAAAGGCGGCCTTCGTCCAGTTCATCGAGAACGTGCCCTTTTATGGCGCTGCGGTTTTGTGCATCGACCATCCCGAAGTGCAGAACGTGATCGCGCAGGTGCGCGACCGGCGCGTGATCACCTATGGCTTCTCGCCCCATGCGGACATGCGTGCGGAGAATATCCGCACCGATGGCAGCGCCTCGCGCTTCAATGCGGTGATGCGCGATCGCGATGGCAAGGAAAGGCGAATTTCCGACGTCCTCCTCCCCATGCCGGGCAAGCACAATGTCCAGAACGCGCTCGCAGCGATTGCCGTGGCGGTGGAGATGGGTTGCAGCGACGATACGATCCGCACCGGTTTTGCCCGTTTCGGCGGCGTGCGGAGACGCTTTACGCTGGTGGGCGAGGTCGAGGGCGCCAAGATTATCGACGACTATGCCCATCACCCGGTGGAAATTCGCGCTGTCCTCTCCGCTGCGCGCGATGCCGCTAAAGGCCGGGTGATCGCCGTGGTCCAGCCGCACCGCTACACGCGGCTGCGCGACTTGATGGAGGAATTCCAAGGCGCCTTCAGCGATGCGGACATCGTCTATGCGACACCCGTCTATCCTGCAGGCGAGGAGCCGATCGAAGGCGTCGATTCCGCCGCACTCGTCGCCGGTATGAAGGCGCGCGGTCATCGACAGGCTTCCGAAGTGACGGGGCCTGAAGACCTCGCGCTCCAGCTTTCTGCCCTGCTTCAGGCTGGGGACATGGTCGTTTGCCTAGGAGCGGGTGATATTACCAAATGGGCCGCGGGCCTTGCCGAGGCGATAGCCAAGGCCGGAGCGCGCGCGGCATGAGCGGAGCAATGCAGATCGACGAGCAGTTTATTGGCCAGAATGCACCCGGGTCGGACGAAGTCCATCCGCAAAGCAGCGTCGTCGAAAGCAAGGTGCGCGGTGAACTGAAGAAGGACGCACCGCTCGACAAGCTCGTCTGGTTCAAGAGTGGCGGCAAGGCGGACTATCTGTTCGAACCTGCCGACCTTGAGGATCTGACCACTTTCCTTTCCAAGCTGGATGAGGGAACGCCGGTCATGGCGCTTGGCCTGGGTTCCAACCTCATCATCCGCGATGGCGGGGTTCCCGGCGTGGTGGTGCGTCTGGGCAAGCCCTTTGCCAGCGTCGAGGTGCGACGCGACAATATCCTCGAATGCGGGGCCGGTGCCCCGGGTATCCTCGTGGCCACCACGGCCCGCGATGCGGGCATCGCCGGGCTGGAATTCCTGCGCGGGATTCCCGGCACGGTGGGGGGCTTCGTGCGCATGAATGGCGGGGCCTATGGCCGCGAGGTGGCAGACATCCTCGTCGATTGCGACGTGGTGTTTCCCGATGGCAATTGCGTCAATATCCCGGCGCAGGACCTTGGTTATACCTATCGTCACTCCAAGCTGCCCGACGATGCCATTGTCGTTGCCGCGCGCTTCCAGGGCGATCCGGGCGACCCGGCGGAAATCGGCAAGGAAATGGATCGCATCGCCGCCGAGCGCGAGGCCTCGCAGCCTTTGCGCACCAAGACCGGTGGCTCGACCTTCAAGAACCCCGAGGGCCACAAGGCCTGGCAACTGGTCGACGAGGCGGGCTGCCGTGGCCTCAAGATGGGCGGAGCGCAGGTGAGCGAGAAGCACGCCAATTTCCTCATCAATACAGGCGAGGCCAGCAGTTCGGATATCGAGAATTTGGGCGAGGAAGTGCGCCGCCGCGTGGCAGAGAAGACGGGCGTGACGCTCGAATGGGAAATCAAGCGGGTGGGGCGGCCATGAGCTACACAAGTCGCCTCCCCAAGCTCCATGTCGCCGTCCTGATGGGTGGCTGGGCCAATGAGCGCGAGGTCTCGCTCTCCTCGGGCAAAGGTGTGATCGAGGCGCTCGAGAGCCTCGGTCATCAGGTCACCGCGATCGACATGGATCGACAGGTTGCCGCGCGCATTGCCGAGGCTGCGCCCGATGTGGTGTTCAACGCGCTACACGGCGTTCCGGGCGAGGACGGCACTGTGCAGGGCATGCTCGACCTGATGGGCGTGCCCTATACGCATTCGGGCCTCGCCACGTCTGTCGTCGCTATCGACAAGGAGCTGACCAAGCAGGCGCTGGTCCCGCACGGTGTTCCCATGCCTGGCGGTCGCATCGTCAAGAGCGCGGAGCTCTACGATGCCGATCCGATCGCGCGGCCCTATGTCCTGAAACCCGTCAATGAGGGTTCCTCGGTCGGCGTGGCTATCATCACCGATGAGAGCAATTGCGGCAATCCGATCAGCCGCGACGCCGCAGGTCCGTGGCAGCAATTCGAGAGCCTGTTGGCCGAGCCCTATATTCGCGGGCGCGAGCTCACCACCGCCGTCATCGATACGGCGGACGGCCCGCGAGCCTTGGGCGTGACCGAATTGATCATCGATAGCGGCTTCTACGATTTCGAGCACAAATATACCGACGGGAAGACGACCCATGTCTTTCCGGCCGACGTGCCCGACAATATCGCCGCCCTGTGCCGACGCTATGCAGAACGCGCGCACAAGAAGCTGGGATGTCGCGGCGTCAGCCGCTCGGACTATCGCTGGGACGACGAGCGCGGTGAGGACGGGCTGTTCCTGCTCGAAACCAATACCCAGCCGGGCATGACGCCGCTCAGCCTCGTGCCTGAACAGGCCAGCTATTGCGATATTTCCTATCCCGAGCTGGTCGAATTGATCATTGAGGACGCGCTGCGCTTCTTCGGCAAGCTGCCCGCACCAGAGGCGGAGGTCGGCTGATGGCGCAGACGATCAAGCGCAAGGCGACCGGGGTACGCAGGCAGGCCAAGGCTCAGGGCCGCAAGGGCCAGATGCGCAAGGCGCGCGCGACCACCAATTCGCTGCTCGACCGGATCATCAATGCGCTGCCTTTTACCGAGGAGCAGTGGCACAAATTCTTCACCGTGCTGATCCTTGCTGCCGGTGTGGCGCTCGTCTGGTTCGTCGCCAGCGTTTCGGGTGCGACCGCCGTGGCGCAGGAGCGCTTCGCCCAGATGGCTGCCAATGCCGGCTACAAGGTCGTCCATATTCGCCCGCAGGGGACCAATCGCCTCAACGAAATGCGCGTCTATGAAAAGGCGATGGCGCGCACGGATCTGTCGATGGCGCTGGTCGACCTTGGCGAACTGCGCGACGAGCTACTGTCCATTGCCTGGGTCAAGGATGCGCGGGTCTCGCGCCAGCTTCCCGATACCTTGGTGATCGATATCGTCGAGCGTGAGCCGCATGCCGTGCTGCGCCGTGCTGACCGGCTGATGCTGATCGATCCGACAGGAGTCGAGCTGGAGCCGATCTCCGCCGAGAACGCAGAGGATATGCTGCTGATCGAGGGAGAAGGCGCGCAAAGCCAGGTCGAGGCGCTCACCGACTTGCTCGATGCCGCACCGGCCCTGCGCCCGCAGATTGTGGGCGCGGAATGGGTCGGCAATCGCCGCTGGAACATCACCTTCTCGACCGACCAGCGCCTTGCCCTGCCCGAAGGCGAGGACCGCGCTGCGGCTGCGCTGATCAGCTTTGCCGAGGCCGATGGCGTGCACCGCTTGATCGGTGGTGAGGTTGTCGCATTCGACATGCGTAACCCGCCACGCATGTATATGCGCGTGCCCGGCAGGGCGGATCGTGAACTCGAAGTGGGAGAGGAAAGCTGATGGCCAGCCAGTCGCGCATTGCCCGCATTTTCGGCGCCGTGAATATCGGCAGCTTCCGCATATCCGCCATGATTGCCGGCTTGACCGAGAATGGCGAGATGCAGGTGCTGGGCAGCGGCCACCGCGCCGCCCAGGGGATCAAGCGTGGCTACGTAACCGACATGGCGGCGGCGACCTATGCCGTGCGCGATGCCGTCGAGCGGGCAGAGAAGATGGCCGGCACGTCCGTCTCCAGCGTGTGGATCGGCTGTTCGGGCGCCAGCCTGACCAGTACCATCATGCCTGTCGAGATCGAGATTGGCGGCAGGCGTATCGAGGAAGAGGATATCGAGCACCTGCTCGTCTCCGCCCGCGAGAGCCTCAATCCCGATGGCCGCATGGTGCTCCACGCCCAGCCGGCCTGCTATTTCCTCGATGGCGCGGATGGCGTGGCGAATCCCAAGGGACTGCATGCCGAGCGCTTGGGCGTGGACGTGCATGTCATGTTTGCCGAGGGCGCACCCATGCGCAACGTCACCGAGGCGGTGCAGAATGCTCATCTCGAAGTGGACGGCATCGTCGCCACCCCGCTGGCGGCGGGCTATGCCTGTCTGACCGGAGAGGAGCGCGATCTTGGCGTCGCCCTGGTCGAGCTGGGCGGGGAGGTTACCAATGTTGCGGTTTATGCAGGCGGTATGCTTGTGGGCCTCAAGTCCATTCCCCGCGGCGCGGGTGACATTACCGATTCCATCGCGTCGGCCTTCGGTATCCGTCGCTTTCAGGCGGAACGGCTCAAATGCGTGTCCGGCTCGGCCATTGCCAGTCCGACCGACCATCGCGAGATGATTCCCGTGGCGGGGCCGGGCGAGGAAGGGAGCGCCAGCGATGCGCGCGGGGCGGACGATCGCGGACGCATCCCCCGTGCGGAGCTGATTTCGGTCGTGACGGGAGAGCTCGACCTGCTGATGCGCGATGTCGGCCGCGCGCTCGAGAGCATGGGCTTCACGGGAGGCAAGTCGACGCCGCGCCAGGTCGTGCTGACCGGTGGCGGGGCGGAGCTGGCAGGACTTGCCGATTATACGCAGAGCGTGCTCGGTACACCGGTTCGGATCGGCAGGCCGCCGCAATTGCGTGGTCTTCCCGAGGCGCATTCCGTGCCTGGATTCGCGACCTTGGCGGGGCTGGTGCTTTACGCGGCGGAAGACCCGGTTGACATCCGCTCGGTCGGATCGCGCTTCACCGACACGACAAGAATGTCCGGACTGGGGCTGGTGCGCCATGTCTGGACCGCAATGAAGGACTACTTTTAGCCTGCTGCTTCGCCGCGCATGGCTGTGGATACATCGAAATGCCTATTAACCTCGCGATTCGCTTTGTGGCACAAGCGCGACTGACCAGTTTCAACGTGCTCCCCAGGAGAGCCATGCCATGAGTATCAATATCGGTCCCCCTTCGGTTGACGAACTTCGCCCCCGCATCACCGTGATCGGTGTTGGCGGTGCCGGCGGCAATGCCATTGCCAACATGATCTCGTCGGAAATCGAAGGTGTCGATTTCATCGTCGCAAACACCGATGCCCAGGCGCTCAACAACGCCGCGGCGGAACACCGCATCCAGCTCGGCCCGGAAATCACGCAGGGCCTCGGCGCGGGTTCGCGTCCCGAGGTCGGAAGGGCAGCGGCCGAAGAAACCGTCGATGATATCGAACGGGCGCTGGAAGGCGTGAACATGGTCTTCATCGCCGCCGGCATGGGGGGCGGTACGGGTACCGGCGCTGCGCCGGTGATTGCCGAGACTGCTCGCGCGAAGGGCATCCTGACTGTCGGCGTGGTGACCAAGCCCTTCCTGTTCGAAGGTACGCGCCGCATGCGCGCTGCTGAGGCAGGGATCGAGGAATTGCAGAAGCACGTCGATACGCTGATCGTTATTCCCAACCAGAACCTGTTCCTGGTTGCCAAGGCGGAAACCACCTTCAAGGAAGCTTTCCAGCTGGCCGACGAGGTGCTGCAGCAGGGCGTTCGCTCGATCACCGACCTCATGGTCATGCCTGGCCTGATCAATCTCGACTTTGCCGATATTCGTTCCGTGATGAACGAGATGGGCAAGGCGATGATGGGTACGGGCGAAGGCGAGGGCGACAATCGCGCGCTCGAAGCGGCCGAACGGGCCATTGCCAACCCGCTGCTCGATGGCGTTTCCATGCAAGGCGCCAAGGGTGTGATCATTTCGATCATCGGCGGCGAGGACATGAAGCTGCTCGAGGTAGACGAAGCGGCAAACCACATTCGCGAACTGGTCGACCCCGAAGCCAACATTATCTGGGGTTCGGCCTTCAATCCCGAGCTCGACGGCAAGATCCGCGTATCCGTCGTGGCAACGGGTATCGAGCAGGGTGCCGAGCGCCCGCGTCCCGCCAGCGAAGCACCGAGCCTCTCGACTTCCAGCGGGCCGCGCAAACCGGTCCTGCCGCTGCAGGAAGTTGACGAGGTTGAAGAAGAGGAAGTGGACGACAGCGCAAGTGTCGATGTCTCCTTCACCATGCCCGACGTTTCCGAAGAGCCTGCTGCATCCGAAGAGGAGGCAGCACCAGCCGAAGAGAAATCGCTCACGCCTCCGGCCGAGGATGCGGGGTTCGGCCAGACTGGCGGCCATGGCTTCGCGCCAACGCCCAGGCCGGGATTCCACGAGGACGAAGAATCGTCCGGTGCTGACGACATGTTCGAACTGACCGAGGAGGTGGCCGAGGAACCGGCTGCCGATGAGGACGAGGAGCAGGACGAGTTACTGCTCGATGCAAGCCGCCTCGTTGACGCGGACGAACCTGTAGCCGAGCCCGAAACGCCTACTGGCGAACGCCGGATGTTCGGCGAATCGGTCAAGGCTGCGCCTCCGCCGAAGGAGGAGAAGGCTGCTTCCGCAGCACCTCCGCCAGGTGGCAGCACGCTGTTCGAACGCATGGCCAATCTCTCGCGCGGCACCGCCGAGGAAGAAGCTGCCGAAAGCGAGGAGGAAGATGTCGGCCGTGCTATGCGGATTCCACGCTTCCTGGGCCGCCAGAACAACCAGTAGTCGCATGGTAGGTTGCGGTTCAGGTGTACGCGCCTAATTGACCGCAATGTCCTTTTTCCGACCGGTGATTGTCCGTTTCATCGCGCTGGCGGCTGCTTGTTCAGTACCGCTCTGTTCCGTCACGCTTGCTGCACAGGAAGTGGTGCAGCCCATGCCGAGTGCCGCCGCACAGCAATTGAACGAGGCGCTGCGACGCCTCGCGCAGAACCCGGAATCGCTACCCGCACTCATCTCCGCCGGGCGCGCTTCGATCGAACTCGATGACCCCGACGCGGCGGAGGGCTTTTTTGTCCGTGCGAGGGGTGTTGATCCTTCCGATCACCGCGTCATGTCCGGGCTGGCGCTGGTTGCGCTCAAGCAAGGCGATCCGGGATTGGCGCTCGACTTTTTCGACCTTGCCGATGCCGCGGGCGCATCGGTTCCGGAGCACGCCGCGGACAGGGGCCTTGCCTATGACCTTGTTGGCGAGAACGTGCAGGCCAGGCAATTTTACGACATTGCCCTGTCGCGCAATCCCGACAGTTCGGAGACCGTTCGCAGACTGGCGCTCAGCTATGCCATTTCGGGTGACCAGGACGCTTCCGAGGCGACTCTTCTACCGTTGCTGCAGAGGCGCGATCTGGCGGCTTATCGTACGCGCGCCTTTGCGCTGGCCATTCTCGGTCGGGAGGACGAGGCCGTTGCCATTGCCGAAACCATGTTACCTGCGCGGCTCGCGCGGCGCATGGGGCCTTACCTGCGCTACATGACGCGCCTGACGCCGGCGCAACAGGCGATGGCGGCCAATCTCGGCCGTTTCCCCGACGCAGCGGAAATCGGCATCGAGGATCCGCGCCTGGCGCGCACGGAACCTCCCGCGACGCCATCGCGAACAGCGGATTCGCGGCTCGTACCGACGGGCGAGCCGCTGGCTCCATCAAGCAGCCAGTCCGCAGAGCTTGCGGTGGCCGATCCTGCGCCAGTCTCGGGCGAGGAATTGCCCGCCCTGCTGGCCGCAGAAGAGCGGGCCGATCTCGCCGACGCATTTGCCGATTTCGATCTTGCCGATACAGCTCCGGTGAACGCAGCAGGTGCGGTGGACATCACCACGATCGAGCCGGCACGCGAGGCACCGCCGCCGCCGGTCCATCCGAGCAGGCACTGGGTGCAGGTGGCGACGGGGCAGAATGTTTCCGCCTTCCGTTTCGACTGGCGTCGAATCGTGCGCAATGCGGGTGGGCTCCTCGACGATCAGGAGCCGTACCGTGCACGCTGGAACAGCACCAACCGCCTAGTGACCGGTCCTTTCGAGAACGCGGATGAGGCGCAGGACCTTGTCACGGCACTTCGGCGCGAAGGCGTGCGGACCTTCCGATGGACCAGCAGCGAGGGCGAAGAAGTCCTCGCGCTCGACTGAGGGGCGCAAGGGCTTCTGGGCGATTTGCGCGGCAATTCCCCAGAAATTTGTGCACATATTGCCAACAGGCTAGTCGAGTTTTGCCCCGCTTGGATGGGGTGGTTCATTGCGCTTTTACCATGGCATTGTGCATTGACTGCCCGCAGGAAGACGACGGGACATTACCTATATGAAGACTGGCCCCGAGCCGATTGACGTAGGCGAAGACGCAGCACCGGTTGAGATGCTCGCAGCCATGTTTGAGGCGCATGACTGGACCTATGAATTCGTCAATGACGATGAAGTTTGTGGAGAGATTCCAGGTAGTTGGACCACCTACCAGCTGCGCGGAATTTGGCGCAAGGAGGACCAGGTGCTGCAATTGCTGTGCCTGCCCGAAGTGCGCGTGCCCGAAGCCAAGAAGCGTGCCGCTTACGAGCTGCTGGCCTTGGTCAACGAACAGCTCTGGCTCGGCCATTTCGATGTCTGGTCGCAGGGCGGCGTGCTGCTTTATCGCCACGGCCTGCTGGTGGGCAACGACGGCATGCTGAGCCTTTCCGCCGCGCAGCTGGCGGTGGAGACCGCGATCTCCGAATGCGACCGTTTCTACCCCGCTTTCCAGTTCGTGCTGTGGGGCGACAAGGATGCGCGCGAGGCGCTGTCTGCAGCTTTGGTGGATGCAGCGGGCGAAGCCTGATAATCGGCTTCCTATGTTCGAGAAAATTCTCCTTGTCGGTTGTGGCAATATGGCGGGTGCCATGCTGGAGGGCTGGTTGGCATCCGGCGTGGATGCCGGGCATTTCACTGTGGTCGATCCGCTGCGCGAGGAGGCGCCCGGCGGGATTGCCGTGGCGCGCGAGCTGCCGGCCAGCGGTTCGTTCGATGCCATTCTGCTCGGCGTAAAACCCCAGAACCTCAAGGAGGTAGCGCCGCAGGTTGCGCCTTTGGCGGGTGAAAGGACGGTAGTGCTCTCGCTCCTTGCCGGGATTGAGCTAGAGACGCTCAAGGCAAGTTTTCCCGATGCCCTTGGCCATGTTCGGGTCATGCCCAATCTTGCCGTTTCGCTGGGAAAGGCGCCAATAGCGCTCGCCGCCAACAGCCTCGAGGAGCGACACAAGGGTACCATCAAGGCGCTGATGGACCCGCTTGGCACCCCTGAATGGATTGCGGAAGACAAGTTCGACCTTGTCACCGCGCTTGCCGGCAGCGGACCTGCCTTCGTCTATCGCTTCATCGATGCGCTGGGTGCAGCCTCGACCCGGCTCGGCCTGTCCGAAGCTCAGGCGCGCGAGCTGGCCATCGCCATGGTCGAAGGCGCGGCGGCGCTGGCTGCGCAATCCGAGCATTCGCCGGGCGAACTGGCCGACATGGTGGCGAGCAAGGGCGGGGTCACCAGGGCCGGGCTGGACGTGCTCGACGAGGACGTCGCGCTGCTCAGGTTGGTGACCGAATGCTTGCGCGCAGCGCGTGATCGCAGCGCGGAAATGGCCCGCGAAGCCCGCGACTGAGCCAGTTTCACGGTTAATGCCCGAGAGTCCGGTTTTCCTTGAAAATCGGTCCCGCAAGCTCGATATTGTGTCCATTCCGGCCCGCTTTGTGAGGCCGGGTAAATGGAGTTTTGGATCAAATGGCAAATTGGAACGACGACCAGACGACCCGCCAGGGTTTCGGCGTGTCGCCGGCCCAGGCAGGCGATGTCGCCGGCCGCACCACCATGGATGCGGGCCTGCGCAAGCACATGCTGTCCATCTACAATTACATGGCATCGGGTGTGTTGCTGACGGGCATTGTCGCAATGCTCACCGCCAATACCGGTTTCGTCTACACGATCATGTCGGGCGGTCTTCTGAGCTGGATCGTGATGCTTTCGCCGCTGGCGATCGTGTTCGCGATGAGTTTCGGGCGTGACCGTTTCTCGACCAGTACGCTACAGGCGATGTTCTGGGGCTTTGCCGTACTGATGGGCCTGTCCCTGTCGACGATCTTCGTGGTCTACACGGGCGCTTCGATCGCCCTGACCTTCTTCGCTACGGCAGCGGCTTTCGCGGGCCTGAGCCTGTTCGGCTATACGACGCAGAAGGACCTTTCGGGCTTCGGTACCTTCCTGATCATGGGCGTTGTCGGCCTGATTGTGGCGAGCCTGCTCAACATCTTCCTGCAGTCGCCTGCCCTCATGTGGGCCATCAGCGCGATCGGTGTACTGATCTTTGCCGGCCTGACGGCCTACGACACGCAGCGTTTGAAGAGCGAGTATTTGCAGATTCAGCACCTCAAGGTGACCAATCCCGGCGTCGCTGCAGCATTTCCGCTGGGCAAGATGGTGATCCTCGGTGCCCTGAGCCTCTATCTCGACTTCATCAACATGTTCCTGTTCCTGCTGCGCTTCATGGGTGCGGCACGCGAGTAATCGCCAGCACTTCGTCGCAATAGCGATTCATTTGGACGTGCCCGGGGTGCATTACAGCATCCCGGGCATTTCTTTTGGTTAATCCCCAAGCTAGTCAGTCACGCATGATTCATGTGCGGTTGGTCATTTCTGTCGTGGCCGCACTGGAAGAGGACAAGCTTTGGGCATGTTGACCAGGAACTGGAAATTCGCCGTCATCGCAGCCGGCTTGGCGTTGCTCGCAGGCTGCACGCCGCCTCCGCCCCCGCCTCCTCCACCGCCACCGCCACCACCGCCTCCTCCGGCGCCCGTGGTTGAGGTTGAACCGATCCCCTACCGGCCGATCCCGCCGCGCGGTGCGGCATACCGGATGGAAATGCCGGCCAAGAACGCGTCGGGAGAGTGGCTTACGATCAATCACGGCCTCGATGAGACCGAGACCGTGTGGCACCTGCGTTCCGCCTGGAATGTCGCTGCGCTCAATTGCCTTGGACCGGAAGACCAGGTGATCGTCGATGCCTATGGCGATTTCCTGCGCAGCTTCCCCAACGGGCTTGCCTCGGCCAATCGCGCGCTGGACCAGCGCTTCCGCGAGGAGGTGGGCGGGGGCACGCAGGCCATTCGCGCGCGCGAAACCCATTCGACGCAGGTCTACAACTACTTCACTCAGCCAGGGGCCCGGGCGGATTTGTGCGCCGTCGCGCGCCAGATCTCCGTCGAATTCCCCAATTGGGAAGGCGACCAGGTGAAGGACTATGCGGCCGCACATCTGCCGCTGTTCGAGAACGCCCTGGTCCAGTTCTTCGAGGCTTATGAGGAATATCAACAGTTGTCCGGTGAATGGGACCGCCAATACGGCGCGCAATATGGTGCCTCGCAGCCGGGCTATGTCGCGATCTACGGTTCGCAACAGCGCACGGTGGGTGAGGCGCTGGTGGGAGACCAGCCGGAGGTTGCAGGCACCGTGATCGATCCGGATACGGGCGTTGCCGTCCCAATCGTACCAGTGCCCGAAAATGCGGTGCGGACCCCCGTGATCCAGCCAATTCCGCAGAGTGAAGAGGTCAATGCCGCGCCCGAATAGGCGCGACGTTTTTTCTTCCAAGCGCTTTTCCGTTTCGCTAATAGCCTCGCTCTTCGCGTGCGGCAGCGCCTGCACGAATACTGGAACGGGGCCGTAGCTCAGTTGGGAGAGCGCGTCGTTCGCAATGACGAGGTCAGCGGTTCGATCCCGCTCGGCTCCACCAGTTTGAATTGCGATCGCGCATCCGCGCGATCATCCTCGCTGCTATTCCTTGCGCTCGGCTATGCCTTCGCTGCGGGGCAGCTGCGGACGGCCGGTAGGCCTTGCGGTTCGCTTGTCGTGAACCGATCTTGGTCGTAACGCCGGGTAACAAGTTTTCCGAGCTGCAACCAGCAGCTCGCAAGCGCGACTGCGCGTCGGCCGGTCAGGCCGGAAGCCAAGCGAACCGGATGGCTCGCGCCCGGCGTCTGAGGGACCAAAGAACACAATGCACTTCTTAGATCAGGCCAAGATTTACATTAAGTCCGGCGCCGGCGGACCGGGCGCGGTCAGTTTCCGGCGCGAGAAATATATCGAGTTCGGCGGACCCGATGGCGGCAATGGCGGCAAGGGCGCCGATGTCGTTTTCGAAGCCGTGCCCGGCCTCAACACGCTCATCGACTTCCGCTACACGCAGCATTTCAAGGCCAAGCGCGGCGGCCACGGCATGGGCAAGGACCGTACCGGAGCGAGCGCCGACGATCTCGTCATCAAGGTGCCCGTTGGGACCGAGATTCTCGACGAAGACCGCGAGACCGTGCTGGCCGATTTCACGCAGGTTGGGCAACGCGTGGTCCTGCTCGAGGGTGGCATGGGCGGGCGCGGCAATGCCAGCTACAAGACTTCCACCAACCGGGCTCCGCGCCAGCACCAGCCGGGCGAACCCTCGCAGGAAATGTGGGTCTGGTTGCGACTGAAGCTGCTCGCCGATGCCGGGCTGGTCGGCCTGCCCAATGCGGGCAAGTCCACCTTCATCAATGCCGTTTCCAATGCCCGGGCCAAGGTTGGCCACTATGCCTTCACCACACTGATCCCCAAGCTGGGCGTGGTGACACACAAGGGTCGTGAATTCGTGCTGGCGGATATTCCGGGCCTGATCGAGGGCGCAGCCGAAGGCGCCGGTATCGGCGACCGTTTCCTCGGCCATATCGAACGTTGCCGCGTGCTGATCCATCTGATCGATATCAGTGGCGAGGACCCGGTGGAGGCGATGGAAATCGTCGAGCGCGAACTGGAGGCTTATGGTGCAGGCCTGGAAGACAAGCCGCGCCTCGTCGCGCTCAACAAGGTTGATCTGGCCGATGCCGAACTGGTTGAAGGGTTCGCGGCAGAGTTGAAGAAGGCAGGGGCGGACCAGGTCTTCCCGATTTCGGGCGCGACAGGTGCCGGGATGGAGGACCTGCTCGATGCCGTGCTCGGCTACCTGCCCGCACACACCGCCACCGAAACGCCGGGCAGAATGCCCGATCAGGACGACCTGGACGATGGCGAACCGGAGTGGGACCCGCTCGGCTGAGCGGTGCCTAACCTGTGCAGGGCCATTTGCCTTGTCCTCGCCATTCGCTAAGCGATCCGCATGAGTATCGAACGCCTCCCTGACCTGGCCGATCCTGCCAAGACACCGCGCCTCGTGGTGAAGGTCGGTTCGTCCCTGCTGGTCGGCAAGGACGGGCAAGCCAATCGCGGTTGGCTGGAATTGCTGGCGCAGGAGATTGCCGAGGCACGCAGGCGCGGACAGCAGGTGATCGTGGTCAGTTCGGGTGCAGTGGCGCTGGGCGCGGCGCGGCTGGGGCTGGCCAAGGGTGGCAGGGGTAGCCTTGCCGATGCGCAGGCAGCTGCAGCGGTCGGGCAGATCGCGCTGGCTGGCCTATGGTCCGACCTGCTCGGCAAGAGCGGGCTGGTTGCCGCGCAATTGCTGGTGACGCTGGAAGACCTCGACGACAGGAGGCGATACCTCAACGCCTCGGCTACGATCGGCAAGCTGCTCAAGGCGGGCGCGGTGCCGGTAATCAACGAGAACGATTCGGTTGCTACCGAGGAAATCCGCTTCGGTGACAATGACCGGCTGGCAGCGCGAGCGGCGCAGGCCTCGAGGGCCGATGCGGTGGTCCTCCTGTCCGATGTGGACGGCCTCTATGATCGCGATCCGCGCGAGCCGGGAGCGGAGTTGTTGCCGCTTGTGGAAGGCGTGACGCAGGCGATTCATGACATGGCGAGTGGCAATTCCTCTTCCGGCATGGGATCGGGAGGCATGACCTCCAAACTGCAGGCGGCCGAGATTGCCGAACGCGCCGGGATTGCCCTGGCGATCGTCAATGGCAAGTATGACAGGCCGCTCGCCCGCGCTTTGGGGGCGGGGCGGGGTACGCTGTTCCTGCCGCGCCGCAATGACGGAGCGCTCAAGGCCTGGCTTGGTGGCAGGCAGCGCATGGCTGGGGTGATCGTTGTCGATAGCGGTTGTGCCAAGGCGCTGGCCAAGGGCGGCAGCCTGCTGGCGACGGGCATTACCTCGATCGAAGGCGAATTCGAGCGCGGCGATGCCGTTGGCGTACGCGACATGCAGGGGCGCCCGCTGGCGCAGGGCCTCGTCGAATATGGCGCTGTCGAAATTGCCAAGATCGTCGGCGTAAGGACTGAAGGGCAGCAGGACCTGCTCGGCTATGCGCCGCGTTCCGCTGTGATCCACCGCGACCAGCTGGTGCTGCTTTGACCATTGCCGTGACCGGTGCGACGGGCTTCGTCGGTCAGGCGGTGCTGGATGCCACCGTGCAGCAGGGGATCGCGGTCCGGGCGCTGACCCGCCGGGAGCAGGAGCATCGCGAAGGCATAGAGTGGATTCGCGGTGACCTGCATGACAATGCCGCTCTCCTCCAACTGGTCGACGGCAGCGACGCGGTCCTGCACATTGCCGGCCTCGTCAATGCCCCCGACGAAGCAGGTTTTCTCAAGGGCAACCTGGCGGGTACGCAGAACGTGTTGCAGGCCGCGCGCGACGCAGATGTCACGCGTTTCGTGTGTGTTTCCAGCCTGTCTGCGCGAGAGCCGGGCCTGTCCGATTACGGGCGCTCGAAGCGGCTGGCGGAGGAAGCGGTGCAGACCAGCGGTCTCGACTGGACGATTGTCCGTCCGCCGGCCGTCTATGGCCCGCGCGACACCGAGATGCTCGATCTCTACCGCGCGGCGAAGTTCGGCGTGATCCCGATGCCACCGCCGGGCAGGGCCTCAATGATCCAGGTGGATGATCTCGCCCGGTTGCTGCTCGCCATTGCGCGAGAAGGGGAACATTCGCTGCACCGTATCTTCGAACCTGATGACGGTGCGGATGGCGGTTGGGCCCATGCCGATCTGGCCCGCCTGATCGGCAAGGCCATGGGGAAAGACGTTTGGGCGCCTGCCATGCCCGCTGCCCTGCTCAAGCTGGCTGCGCGGGCAGACCGTTTGCTGCGTGGCAAATCCGCCAAGCTGACCCCCGACCGGGCGCGCTACATGTGCCATCCCGACTGGGTCTGCCGCACCGAGCGCGCTGTTCCTGCCCAGCTTTGGCAGGCGCAAGTGGATACCGAGGAGGGGATCCGCGCCACGGCCCAATGGTATCGCGATAGGGAGTGGCTTTGACGGGATCTATCATGCTCCGGGCATGATTCATTCTCCTCATTCCAGCAAAACTATCCGAAAATTTCACACAAAGTTCGCTTTTCGGTGGCTAACTGGTATGCAAGACCGCGAGGTCGCTGAGAAAGGGGATGCACGCGCGTTCCGGGGCATAATCGGGGGTTTGCCATGTCGAAGAAAGCCAGTCGCGTTTCGCGTCGTTCCTTTGTTGCACTCGTTTCGGGAGCTGCGGCGACTGCAATGGTCGCTTCTCCTGCCAAGGCACAGCGCACCGGCCGCACGGACAGCGATCCCAATGACCGTTCCGGCTATGGCCGTACTGGCGTTTCCGACAGCGACCCCAATGACAGCGTCGGTCACGGACGTACTGGCTTTACCGATGCCGATGCGAATGATCGCGCCGGCTATGGCCGCGGCGGCGGCAAGTCGTCCGGTTCGGGCATCACGGATGCCGATTCCGGTTCCAATTCGGATGCTGCGGGCCGCGGACGCGGTTCGGGTACCGGGCGCACCGACAGCGATCCCAATGATCGCGCCGGCTACGGCCGCAGCGGGCTGACCGATTCCGACGATTCGGACAATGCCGGTTATGGCCGCGGTCGCGGGACGGGTCGCTAAGCGAGAGCGTGCCGGTACCACCGGGAATGAGTTCCACTGCCATGATCGTTACCGGGCACAGCCCGTTGCAGAGCCTCATCGCGCCGCTCTCGCCGGACGAGTTCTTCGAGCAATATTACGAGCGGGACTGGTACTGCACGCCGGAGCCCGTGGCCGAACTCGGCGACCTGCTGAGCATAGACCGGATCGACGAGATCATCTCCGATTCCGAATTGCCGCCGACTTCGATCACCATGGCCAAGTCAGGCCAGGGCCTGCCGCCGGAGGATTACACGCATCCCAATGGCGTGATCGATCGCGGATCGGTGCTCGACAACTTCCGTGAAGGGGCAACTATCGTCCTGCCGCAGCTGCACTTTGCCGATGGCAAGCTCTACACCTTTTGCCTCTCGCTGGAGCGCGATTTCGGGGCGCGCATCCAGACCAATATCTACCTCACGCCGAGTAATGCGCATGGCTTCGGCATTCACTATGACGACCATGACGTGTTCGTGCTGCAGGTCTCCGGGCGCAAGAAGTGGGAGATCTACGGCCAGCGCGATGAGCTTCCTTACAAGGGAGAGAACTTCCGCAAGGACCATGACGATGTCGGCGAGCTGAAGGAGACCTTCGTGCTCGAACCCGGCCAATGCCTCTACGTGCCGCGGGGCCTGGCCCATCGCGCACTGACCGAGGGGGACGAGGCAAGCCTGCACATCACCGTGGGTATCCTCGTGCAGACCTGGGCGGAGTTCATGCTCGAAGCGGTCGCAGAGGCGAGCCTGCGCATCCCTGAAATGCGCCATTCGCTGCCGCGTTCGCTCTATTTCGACGAGAGCAGGCGCGAAGAGAATGCCGCCATGTTCCACGCCATGGTCGACAAGATTCGGGAGAAGGCCGATTTCGAGGCCACCTTGTCGGCCTTTGGCAGCAATTTCGTCAGCGACCAGGGGCCGCGCGTGCGCGGAGCGCTCAATGCGCTTATCAAGGGTATCGGGCGGGATGATCGCCTGAAGCTGCGTGAAAGCATCCTCTATTCGCTCGACGTTTCGGGCGAGAAGCCGCAACTGGCCATCGCCGGTTCCTCCATCCCGCTGGCCGAGGATTTGGCACCGCAGCTTGCCGAACGGCTGGCCAGGGGCGACCTCGCGATCAGCGATTTCAGCGTGGAGGACGAACAGGACTTGCGCGACACGGTGGAAACCCTCGTCGCCTTCGGCCTGCTCGAACGCGCCTGACATCCTGCCCTCCGGGCAGAGGCGAAGAAAAAAGGCCCGGTTGTCGCCAACCGGGCCTGGGAAGTTTTGGGAGAGGATGCCTGAAAGGCCCGTTCCTTATGCGGACCCTCTCCGATTCACTCAAACGAGATAAACGCACCTGCTGTTGCATAATTTTCAACAGCGGAATTTGATGCGTCACAATGCGTTCAGAACGCGGGCTCATAACCGGGTGGCAGTTCGCCCCCATCGCCATCATTGCCGCCCGATTGCGGGTTGTTGGGCGAGTGGATTCCGCACTCGGTCTTGTCCCATCCACGCCAGCGTCCGGCGCGCGGATCCTCGCCCGGCTTGACCTTGCTGGTGCAGGGTGCGCAACCGACAGAAAGATAGCCTTGCGCCTCCAGCGGATGGCGCGGCAAGTCGTGCTCCTCGAAATAGGCTTCGAGATCGTCCTTGGTCCAATCGCCGAGCGGGTTGATCTTGAGCCGTCCGTCCTCGACTTCGAAACGCGGCAGGTTCTGCCTTGTTACCGACTGGAACGCCTTGCGGCCCGAAATCCAGGCGTCGAGGCCCTGCTTGGCGCGCTTGAGCGGTTCGACCTTGCGGATCTCGCAGCAGCCATCGGGGTCCCAACTCCAGCGCAGGCCGTTCTCGTCCTTGGCGGCGAGGACTGCCTCATCGGGCTGGACGACTTCGCTGTTCACGATGCCGAGGGTTTCGATCAGCGTTTCACGATATTGCAGCGTCTCTTCGAACATCTTGAGCGTATCGACAAAGACAACCGGTACCGTCCGGTCGGCCTTGGCCACGAGGTGCAGCAATACGGCGCTTTCAGTACCAAAGCTCGAGACCACGCCGACCTTGCCCAAAGAGCCTTCGGCGAACAGTTCGGCCAGCATGGTGCCCGCATCCACGCCCGCGAAGCGCGCATTGAGCGCGTCCGCTTCGGCCTGTGTGAAAGCAGGCGCGGTATCGATCAGGTCACGCTGGCGGGCGGCTTCAGCCATGACGAAGCTTCCAGATCGGCGCGCGGCCATCGACGGTCTTTTGGTAGACTTCGGGCCAGTGCGACAGGGCGCGCTCGACATCGGCCTCGTCCAGTCGCTTCTGCGGGGCGAAGCTGTCGAAGCCGCAGCGGCGCATATAGGCGATCTGATCCACCAGCACGTCGCCCACTGCGCGCAATTCCCCTTCATAGCCGGCCTCGCGCAGGATCCGCGCAGCCGAATAGCCGCGACCATCGCCAAAGGCGGGGAAGTTCACTTCGACCAAAGCGATGTGATCGAGATGAGGCAGCAGGTCGCGGGCATCGTCGCCCGGCTCGATGCGCACGGCGTTGGCATTGGTCTGGTCGATGAAGGAATCGACCGTCACTGCCGGGACCGCGACCGTTTCGTCATCGCGGAAGCGGAATTGCACGTCGTCGGGGCTGGTGAAGTCCTCAGCCATAAAGCGCCTCCTTGAACGGATCCATGCCGATGCGGCGATAGGTATCGAGGAAGCGCTCACTTCCTTCGCGGTTGGCCAGATAGACATCGGTGGCCTTTTCGACTGCGTCGACAATGCCGTCCTCATCGAAGCCGGGGCCGGTGATCTTGCCCAGCGAGCAATCTTCGGCCTCGCTGCCGCCCAGCAGCAGCTGGTAGTTCTCGACGCCTTTGCGATCGACGCCGAGGATGCCGATATGGCCGGCATGGTGATGCCCGCAGGCATTGATGCAGCCGGAAATCTTCAGCTTGAGCTGGCCCAGCTCGTCACCCTTGCCGGTCTCGGCAAAGCGCTTCGAAATCTTCTGCGCGACCGGGATTGAGCGGGCATTGGCGAGGCTGCAATAGTCGAGGCCGGGGCAGGCGATGATATCGTCGATCTGGTCGAGATTGGGCGTGCCGAGGCCGGCAGCTTCCAGCTTGCTCCACAGCTCGTGCAAGCGGCCGATCTCGACATGCGGCAGGACGATGTTTTGCGTATGCATGACGCGGCACTCGTCAAAGCTGTATTCCTTTGCCAGCTCCGCCATCAAATGCATCTGCTCGGCCGAGGCGTCGCCGGGGATGCCACCAACCGGCTTGAGGCTTATCACCGCAGAAACATAGCCAGCTTGTTTGTGCGGATGGGTATTGCGATCCATCCACAGCGCGAATTCGGGGTCCGAACGATCTGCCTCGGTCGGCAGGTCGGTCTTGAAGGCGGGGTCGGCGAAATAGGTCTTGATCCGCTCCAGCTCGGCGAGGGGCGGTTCAATCCCCTGCTCCAGCATATGGGCGAATTCTTCCTCGACCTGGCGGGCATATTCCTCCTTGCCCAGCTCGTGGACGAGGATCTTGATGCGCGCCTTGTACTTATTGTCGCGCCGTCCATATCGGTTATAAACCCGCAAGCAAGCTTCCGAATAGGTTACCAGCTGGTCGAGTGGCACGAAGTCGTGGATGCAGGGTGCGACCATGGGCGTGCGGCCCATCCCCCCACCGACGTAAAAGGCAGCGCCGATCTCGCCTGCCTCGTTCCTGACGATCTGGATGCCGATGTCGTGCAGGCGCATGGCTGCGCGGTCGGTGTCCGAAGCAATCACGGCGATCTTGAACTTGCGCGGCAGGTAGCTGAATTCCGGGTGGAAGCTCGACCACTGGCGCAGGATTTCGGCATAGGGGCGCGGATCGACCAGTTCGTCTGCCGCAGCACCGGCAAAATGGTCCGAGCTGATATTGCGGATGCAATTACCGCTGGTCTGGATGGCATGCATCTCGACCTTGGCGAGATCGGCCAGGATATCACCCGCATCCTCCAGCTTGATCCAGTTATACTGGATGTTCTGGCGGGTGGTAAAATGGCCATAACCGCGGTCATATTTGTCGGCGATATCGGCCAGCGCGTGCATCTGCTCGCCATTGAGCGTGCCATAAGGCACGGCGACGCGTAGCATGTAGGCGTGCAGCTGGAGATAGAGGCCGTTCATCAGCCGCAGCGGCTTGAACTGGTCTTCGGTCAACTTGCCTTCTAGGCGGCGTCGGGCCTGGTCGCGGAATTCCTCCACGCGGGCATCGACCATCGCCTGGTCGTAATTGTCGTACTTGTACATCAGATCACCCAGTTAAGCGCTTCGGGTTCGGCCGGCTTGAGCGTCAGGTCGGGACGCACGGTCGGGCCGAGTGCTCGCACGCGGTCCTTGATATGGGCCGGGCGCACGCCGCCATCCTCGTCGCGCGTGGCATCGATGGCATAGGAGGCATTGACCCGGCGTGCGGCTTCTTCGCGGCCAAGGATTTCTTCTGCCCGGTCGCCAACATCGACCGCGTCCTCGACATGGAGCGACCAGTTCTGGCCGTCCCACCACACGACCGCACCGGTCTTGAGGTCGTTACCCGTAAGGATCTTCACTGTTCTTCCACTCCGATTGCCAGTTTCGCGCCTTCGGCCACCACCTGTGCGGTGACATCGCCGATCACGATCAGGGCGGGGCTTTTCACTTCTTCATGCTCGACGAGGTCGGGCAGGGCGGCGAGCAAGCCGCGCAGCACGCGCATATCGGGTCGAGCCGCATTCTCGATCACTGCCACCGGGACATCGGGAGCGAGCCCGTCCGCCATCAGCTTGTCGGCAATCTGCGGGGCGGTCTTCACGCCCATATAGATCACCAGCGTGCGGCCTTTGCCGGCGAGGCCCGCCCAGTCTTGCTCGGCCAGGCCCTTGCACTGGCCGGCGACGAAGCTGACGATCGAGGCATGGTCGCGATGGGTGAGCGGGATCTGTGCTGCGGCCGCCGCGCCATTGGCGGCGCTGATGCCGGGCACCACTTCGACGCGCACGCCGAATGCGCGGGCTTCTTCCATTTCTTCGCCGCCGCGTCCAAAGACGAAGGGATCGCCGCCCTTGAGGCGCACCACGTCGTTTCCGGCCAGCGCCTCACGCACCAGCAGGGCGTTGATGTCGTCCTGCGGCAGGGTGTGGCGGGCACGGCTCTTGGCGACGCTGACGAGGCGCGCATCGGGCCGCGCCATTTCGAGAATTTCCGGATCGACGAGACCGTCATGCACGATCAGGCGCGCGCTGCCGATCAGGCGCGCGGCGCGCAGCGTGAGCAAGTCAGGATCGCCCGGACCTGCGCCGACGAGAAAGATTTTCCCTTTTTCCATGCGGGCCTAACTGCGCCCGCTGCTGCCAGACTGCCAGTGAGAAAGGTTTGGCAGGGCTGTAGGTCAGCTTTAGGGAAGGGAGAACAACAGCAGGTTCAGGCCTGCCAGGACCGGCCAGAACCATACGATGTTGCGGGTGGCGAGAATGGCCGAGAGCAGGCCCGTTACCAGCGCGATATGAGCAATAAGTACACCGAGCCAGGCGGCGGAGAAACCTTCTGCCAGGAGCGAGGGAACCTGCGTAAGCGCGATGGCCACGGCCCCGATCAAGAGGACTGCGCGCATCGACCATGCGGCGGAGAATATCGCCAGGAACATACCGACAACGAGGCAACGCAGGGTGGAACGCAAGGCAATCGCCGCCGCATTCCCGCTCAGCAGAGCGTCGCCCAGCAATGGCACGTGCTTCCATCCATCGGTGGATGAGTAATACGCGGCAAGCGCGAGAACGGTAATGCCGATCCCGATGGCGACGGACCGCAGCGTGTTGCGTTGCGGGACGAGCAGGGAGGCGCGCGTGCGCAAGAATCCGGCCAGGGCGATGAAAGGCGTATAGATGGCGACCTGCGCCAGGGTCAGCGAGATCGGATCGTCACCGGCAAGCGGCCCGCCCGCGCCGACCGTCATGGCGATGCCAAAGGCCAGGGCTGCCGCGACGATGAACAGGATAGCGGGGCGCACGCGATTTTCCCCGGCAAGGGGCGCGGCAGAGGGTATCAGGCGAGGGTATAAGAGCACGGCCAGCCAAGCCAGCACTGCAACGGCCCCGAAGGCGGTAATGATACCCAGTGTCTGTGTCATGGCC
Organism: uncultured Altererythrobacter sp.; assembly: GCA_913056125.1. Lineage (GTDB taxonomy): Bacteria > Pseudomonadota > Alphaproteobacteria > Sphingomonadales > Sphingomonadaceae > Alteraurantiacibacter. Next base: position 33 of record CAJXNC010000007.1, on the reverse strand, counting down.
CTTTGTTCTGGCGTAGGCATTACCACGGTGTGT